>JBASWL010000228.1:0-1848 GCA_049276455.1 Georgfuchsia sp.
ATTAAAAGCGGCCGGGTAATAGGGAGTGACATATTGCGTACTCTTACAAACGGGATAGCTTGACGCTTCACCAATGATATGACCACAGTCCCCAGACCACGCTTCTAGAACGGGCATAAAACACCAATGACTATTCGGTCTTGGATTACCCGGCTGCCAGTGGAATATATCACCAAACTCGTTACTTTCCAATATGTGGCCGCCAACAGGGGGCCTGGGACGCTTCTGAGTAACTTAACCTTATATAGTTGATATTATTGACTCACGCAGAAGTGGTAATTTCTTGCATGGACACCAATTCAAACCCCAGTTCCTGTGCTTTCCGTTTCAGATTTTGTACGACTCGCGACCGATAGCGCTGCTCATAATATTCCTGTCCGGCATCGACATATTCGGTTCCATGCGTGAGCATGGCATAGACCAGACGGGCCAGCTTGTGAGCCGTGGCGGTGATTGCCTTGGGCGCCCCCAGTCGTGCCCGCTGCCGTCGAAGATAAGCTCCCAAGGCGCTCTTTGAATTGAAAAGCGTAAAAGCGGCCATACGCAAAGCAGCGGCTGCCTTGTTGGCAACAGGTTTGGTTGCACTGCTCAAGACCTTGCCTCCACTGACCTTGGCGCCGGGAGAGAGGCCAAGCCACGAGGCAAAATGTTTGGCCGTCTTCCAACGGGTCATATCCGTGCCGATCTCGGCAACAATCTTGAGGGCCGTGTTGGTGTCGATGCCGTCAATGCTGGTCAGGTCAACCCCCGACATACGCTGTAGCGCTTCTTCCACATTTTTAGGCGGTGTGTCATTCGGGGTGTCCTGGATATCGAAGCTTTTCAACTGCTCCAGGATCTGCCGGTCGCAGTCGGTGATCTTCTCCTGGTGAAACTCGTAGAGTTCAACCGCCTGGCGCAGGCTGAACAGATGCTCCGGACGATAACTGCCTTTAAGGGAACGCGCGATGGTTGATTCGCTGTTCTTGCACCGTTGATCGCGCATGGCCGCCAGAACGTTGGGGTTCCGTTCGCCGCCAAGAATTGCCTTGATGATCCGCATACCAGTCACGCCGGTAATGTCTGTCACCACATTGTGGAGTTGCAGGTTCATCTGGGCCAGTGCCTTCTGCATGCGTTGAATATAGGACGCTGCGCTGCGCACCAGAGTAACCCTCTGCCGTACATAAGCGCGAAGCGTGCAAACCTGTTCAACCGGCCGGAAAGCGCCGCGAAGCAGTCCATAGGTATGCAACTGCTGCAGCCACTGGCAGTCCAGAACGTCGCTCTTTCTACCCGGAACATTCTTGACGTGACGGGCGTTGACCAGCTTGACTTCAAGCCCGTGGCTCTCAAGGATTTCAAAAACCGGTATCCAGTAAATACCGGTGGACTCCATCGCAACCGTCGTGACACCACAGGCAATCAACCACTCGGCCAAACGCTCAAGGTCGCCGGTAAAGGTGGAAAACTCTCGCACCGGCTGCTCATCGGTTCCCTCAGGAACCGCTACAAAGTGGCTCCTCGAACCGATGTCGATGCCCGCCGCATGAACGTTGATGTGCTGCAAATGCTTGGGGAGCTTCATGTGCCCCTTTTTGAACGGCTTCTTCTGCTTCATCAATCCGACCTCCGAAATAGTAATCGGCATGGCCGGAAAGGGGAGCTGTCGAATAAGGCTCTCTTCTGAACGGGATAGCAAATGCTACACCAATGATAAATTCGCCAGCTCCCGGACCACGCTAACGACCGGGCATGAAGCACCAGTGGCGATACGGCCTCCTCATCCCGGATGCCGGATTGACTGTAACCGATTATGTCCCAATCAGCAAGTTACTCCATGATAAAGCGCCACCCCGGTGGCGTGGG
>JBASWL010000229.1:0-9500 GCA_049276455.1 Georgfuchsia sp.
GCGCGGGTCGCGGCAATTCGCCGCGACCCGCGGTCCTGCGTGTGCATTTCCAGCGCGGGGACGGACATGGGACGAGGCAAGGCAATCACCTACAAGGGCAAAGCAAGAGTGCACGCCCACGATGCGCCGGAAATCAAGGGCTGGTTCTACGAGGCGTTTGCGCGCAGGCTGCACCGTGGCGACAACCTGCAGCGCATTGCGGCGATCGCCGCGGACCTCGATATTCCGGAACGCGTGGTGATCGAATTCATCCCGACGAAAGCCATCAGTTACGACGGCGACAGGCTCGCCGCCTCCGTTCCCGGGCTCGAAGGCGGCTTCGAGAAGCTGTTCGCTTAGCGCCGTATCCCGGTCAGCTCAGGTCCGCGGCAGACATGCCTGGAGATAGTCGTTCCACTGGACCTCTTGCGTCTCGCCCCAGCCGACGCCGCCGAATTGCGGCGACGTCCAGCGCGTCAGCGTGATGTGGCAATGGCAATTGTGCCAGGGATTCCATGGCGCTCCGGCCACCACTTCACCCATGAACTCGTACTCGCGGCCGTCTTCGTCAACGGCGTGGATGACGTTGTGAAGCGGCGCCAGCCGCTTGTCGCGCTTGGTCAGCTTCGAGACCTTTGGCAGCTTTCGCAGCACTCCGTCTTTCATGATCCAGGCATCCTTGACGATTTTGTCCGGCGGCACGTCGTAACGCCCGGCCCATTCCGGCTTCAGTGCGGGATCGTCGTGACAGCCTATGTTGAAGACGAAGTCCTTTGAAAAGAGCGCATTCATCCAGGTGTACGGCGGCACGCGTAATTCCGCCTCCGGCCGTAGCTCGCCCCAGGAACGATCACGGTTGTACAGGCAGTCGACCTTGATGCGCTCGCCGTCGAGCACGAGCTCGCCGACGCAGTGCGTGCCCTGCTCGAAGTGCTTGTTGTTGGAACGCATGACGGCATCCATGAATGCCGTGTATTCCAGGTCGATGCTGAAGCCGCGCGCCTTGTTCTCGTAAGTAATGCGCTGCTTCTTCATCGGATCGAGGAAGTCGATCGACAAGCCGTTGGCAAGCCGGATGTTCTTGTCTTGATCGA
Source organism: Georgfuchsia sp. (assembly GCA_049276455.1). GTDB lineage: Bacteria > Pseudomonadota > Gammaproteobacteria > Burkholderiales > Rhodocyclaceae > Georgfuchsia. The sequence continues at coordinate 1,074 of JBASWL010000229.1, forward strand.
AGATGTCGTCCGACATATTGCTATGCATGTCGTGGTAGTCGGCGAACATCGCATGTGGCACATTGCCTTTATGTACCCAAAGGCCGCCCGTGACCGATCCAACCGCGGGATGCATGTAGATGTAGATGAAAGCATGGATATCCTTTTCCGGCACCTGGAAGCCCCAGCACCAGGTTTCGGTCAGCGTCGAGCCCGATACGCCCATCTTGCCGTGATAGAAATCGTCGCTGGGCTTTGCCTTGCCGAATCCCGTCGCATCCGAGACCCAGGCGATTTCGTCGTTAAGTTTGTCGCTCATGCCATTCCTCCTTGACGGTCCAGGATCGCATCCAGGCCGGCTACTTCGAACTTGGGCGCGAAAACGCAACCCGCCACAGCAAGCTTCACGTCATCCACGCCCGGCATCAACAGGCTGTTGAGCGAACCGAGACATGTTTCCGCGTTGCGCACTTCTTTCCAGACATCGAAGAACTTGACGACGTCGTCTGCATAATCTTTACCACCGTTCGCCTTGTACATCGCCATGAAATCGGGCCACTGCACCAGCTGCTCCACGAAAGGCCGTACGAATATCAGGTCTTCGGCGGCGTCGCTGAAATGGCAGAACTCCCAATCGAGCACCGCGGCGATGCGGTCCTCGTCGATGATGATGTTATGGAAGCCAAAGTCGCCATGGACCAGGCATGCCGGACGACCCTCCATGCGATGCAGGTTCCGTTTCAGCCAGTCGATGCCGAGAATCAGACCCGGATGCGGCTGGCGCTCCCGCTCGACGATCAGCCGTTCGATTGCGTCGAGATCCCTGCCCAGGCTGGTGGGAAGATCGAGTTCTGGATCGGCTGGGCGCAAGGCATGCAGCCGCGCCAAACATTCGGCGAAGCTCTCCGCCCATTTCCGCTTTGCTGCCGCTTCGGTGGGCACGCAGGCGTTGGCCGTGCGACCGCCGATGAAGCCGACGGCCATCACCGCCGTGCCGAAGATGCTTTCATCCGGTTCCATCCACAGCGGCTCGGGCGCAGGGACACCGGCACCGCGAGCCCTGGCAATCACGTCGAACTCGTCGACCACGGTGCTTCCCGTCGGCAAGCCGACGCCATCCTTGCGCAGGACAATCCGTCGCTCTCCGCCTGAGTCAAGCGTCTTCGCCAGATAGGTTTCTTTCGAATATCCACCGGTCAGCTTGCGGAACTCGACGAGTTTAGCGGAACCACGCTCGGGAAAGCGCCTGTTCAGATACTGCTCCAGTCCCGGCGCAGTGATGACGGCGCGCTCCACTGCCGCGTGCGAGATATCGTCGCGGCGTCCGCCTTTGTAGGTGCTTGCCGTACCTGCCGCAATGGCCGGATCGAAGTGGGCGTAGTAGCCGATGAGATAATCCTTCAGCTTCTGCGTCACGGCACGGTACTGATCTTCACTCAGGTCCACGGTGCCTAGAATCCCGGCGAGGGTCATGGAAACATCGACGCCGACATGCCGAGACCACGTGTCGGTCCATTTCCTTGCGACGGAACCACATAACGCTGCAACCGCTGTCTTCCCGGCAATCGCTTTTAGCGCGTCGACCAACTGACGCTCCTTTTCGCCCGCATCCAGCATGAACGCTTCGTCAGCCCGTTCGCGTGCGATCTCATGCTCCAGTGCTGTGACCGCCATATGTGCTTCGGTGAGCCAATCGCCCGTAAGCGCATCGGCTGACATCGCGCGACCAAGGAAATCCTTTACGGCAATGAGTATCTTTTCAGTAACGCCGTCCATTTTCGCCTAATCCTCCCTTGTTGGATTGGACCGCAATAGCCATCGCCGCCTACAACTGAATGCGTACAACCTGATGGGAGAGCGATCTCATGTTTGTCGTTCTAATCAATATAATATTCCAAAGACAGCATGTATTTCTATTTCAGGTACGCTAAAGCCGGATCAATGAGCATCCGAGCATTCAATAATGCATTGGAGATCAATAAATGACATCGGGACAACTCAAGGATAAAGTTGCTGTTGTGCTGGGGGCCTCGGCCGCCGAGGGAACTGGCTGGGCTATCGCCGAGGCACTTGCCGCTGAAGGAGCGAAGGTAGTGGTCGCGGCGCGCCGCTTGGCGCCGCTCGAAATCCTGGCAAGCCGGATTGGCGGCCATGCGGTGGCCTGCGACGCCGGCCGCGAGGAAGAGATCGCCGCACTGATGCGGGAAACCGCTGCCGCTTTTGGTTCCATCGATATTGCCGTCAATGCCGCGGCACAACCGGTGTTGGGCCGGATCGCCAAAGCCGAAGCCACAGCCATGCAGCGGTCACTTGACGTGAATTATCTCGGCAACGTCTATTTTGTTAAGTATGCGGCAGCCGCGATGAATGATGGCGGCTCGATTGTCCTGATTTCTTCATCCAGTGCGGCCCAACCGCTTCTGCCGTACTTTGCCTATGCTTGCGCCAAGGCTGCAACGGACTGCCTGGTACGTTATGCGGCACTGGAATACGGGCCGCGCGGAATTCGCGTCAACTCGATTCTCCCCGGCCCCATCAAGTCCGAGTTAACTAAACAGCTCTTCGCCATTCCGGGAGTAGAGGAAATCCACGCGCGCGAGATTCCATTAGGTCGCGTCGGACTGCCGCAGGATTATGCCAATGCCGTGTTGTGGCTAGCCGGCCCCGCTTTTATTACCGGCGTCAATCTGCCTGTGAGTGGCGGCAATCAGCTCACCCGCCAGCCACGCGGCGATGAGTTTCCATCCAGATCCGCCGCGCATCCGGGCGCAGATGGCGTGAAAAAGACAAATGCATAGCGCAGGCCGATTAAGGCCTGCTGTGGTAGCCTAACCAACTCGAAAGTAATGCACAAAAGAAAGGGGGAGCACTGATGGACGACATTGGCAGACTCATCGCGATCGAAGAGATCAGGAAGGTCAAGGCGCGCTATTTTCGGGGACTCGACGAGAAGAACGAAACATTGCTGCGCGAAACTTTCGCCGACGATGTCGAGCTTGATTATCGTGGTTCCACGACCGACCCGGCGACTGGTTATAACGCATCCCAGGGCGTGACGGAAGCCATTCAGCGCGGTGGCGACCATTGCGCGAAGCTTATTGCCAATTCCCTGATCGGCATCGTTTCCGTTCATCACGGTTCGATCGGGGAGATAGAGATCACGGGCGAGGACACAGCGAGCGCGATATGGCCGATGGTGGACCGCCTGCGCTTCGGCCCAAACAGTCCGATTGCCGAGATGATCGGCTATGGTCACTATCATGAGACTTATGTACGTATCGACGGCAAATGGCGGATCAAGACGCTACGATTGACCCGGCTGCGACTCGATGTGATTAGCGCCTAACGCTGCCTCCTGCCGCTGCAGCAAGTTTGGGGGGCGAGCAAGGACGCGATCCGGAGCGCCTGTGGATCGCCCTGCCATCCTGAGTTCTGCCGGCAAGGACGAGTTGGGCTGCCGTGTGGTTGACCTTGTCTCCGATTGGTAAATTCTTTTTGCTGCACGGCCAGTTTTTTGCGTTAAGCTTTATTTTTATAACTCAAAGAGGAGAGAGTTAACCATGAGCCAGTCCGATACTGAAGCGATTATCCAGGTGATCAATCTTTATGCGTTGGGCATCGATACCCAGCGCTGGGAGTTGTTCGATCTCGTGTTCACACCCGACATGCGATGTGACTACGGCCCCACTTCCATCTGGCAAGATCTCGAAACGTTCAAGCGCGACTTCGAGGCCTTTCACGACCCATTCGATGGCACACAGCATGTGATGACTAATCACTTGGTGAAGGTTGACGGCGACAAAGCCTGTGCCACGACCTACGGACACTGGCGGCTGATCCGGAAATGCCTCGACGGTGGCGACTTCTGGGAAGGAAACGGTTGGTACGACGACAAACTGGTCAAGACTTCGGCCGGCTGGCGTATTCGCGAACGCACCTGTCGAATCATCTGGTGGGGTGGGAACCCGCAAGCGCAAGAAACCATTCCAGGTGTCAAGTTTGTTCTGCAGACCACGAACCTGCGCCGCGAAGCCAAAGCGGGAGCGGTGCCGCTCTTGGATGCTCTCGTGAAGAAATAGGGCAGAGACAGATATGCGAGTCGGCATTTCCTGCGCTGGCGTTGCACTCACGGCGACCGGCGCGTTTGTCCGGCAATCCGCGCAAGCGGCAGAACGCGCTGGCTTCAGCGCGTTCTGGGCGGCCGAGCACGTCGTTCTGTTCGGCGCCTATCCGGCGTCGAAGTACCCGTATGCCGCCATCAGCGGTACGGACGTTCCCATTCCCGATCCGCGCATGCCGATCGCCGATCCAGTCGTCACGATGATTTGGGCCGCAGCGGCCACCACCAAGATCGAAGTCGGCAGCGGCATCCTGATCCTGCCGCAACGCAACCCCGTGGTGCTGGCCAAGGAACTGGCCACGCTGGACGAATATTGCGGCGGGCGCGTTGTACTCGGCGTCGGTGTCGGCTGGTGCAAGGAAGAGTACGACGCCTGCAACGCGGACTGGGAAGGGCGCGGCAGGCGCACGGACGAACATATAGACGTTCTGCGTGCCCTGTGGCGAAACGACATGTCGCGCTTCTCGGGCGAGACGATCGCTTTCGACGACGCCTACTGCTACCCCAAGCCAGTCCGCAACAAGGACATCCCCATTTTGATTGGCGGTGAAAGCGACGCCGCGCTCAAGCGAGTCGCCCGGGCCGGGGACGGCTGGTACGCGTTCAATCTGCCGGTCGATGATGCGCGCAGCCGGGTGCTAAGGCTCAAGCAGTTGACGGCGGAGCAAGGACGCGACCCCGAGTGCCTGCGCATCGTTGCCACCGTGTTCGCTGATACATCGATGGCTGTCCTCGAACGTTATCGCGAAGCCGGGATCACCGAATTCAATCTATTGGCGGTTGGCGTCTTGCCGCTCGATGGGCCCGGACTTGCAGATGGCATCGAGGAACTCGGGCGACGATTCGTTGCGCCGCTCGCGGACTGGTAATTCGGGCTGAAGAGCTCGCGGGAACTTTTTGCGCGATGCATAGGTCGTGCCTGGTCTCGTGATCGCGGTTGCCATAGGAGAAGACAGATATGAGAGGACGTCCGGCCGCAAGCAAGAAGCGCAATCTATCGGACATGCTGCTGTCCGCGGCAGAGAAGTGCTGGCATGAAAAGAAGTCCCATCTCGACGTGACCAGCCGCGAAATTGCCGAACTGGCCGGCACTCATTCCGGAATGGTGAACTACTATTTCGGCAGCAGGGACGGAATCTTCTCCGCATTGCTCGAGGCGCAAATCGCCAGGTCGGCCAAATGCCTGAAGCAGATCGAAGCCGCCATCGAGGCTGGCAACGGCGACCCCACTGAAATTCTCGTGCGTGGGCTTTTCGACGCTTACTACCCGTCCGACACTCCTTCCGAAAGACAATCCATCCTGCTCGTCGAGATATTGCGGCAGGGCTCGCCGATCCGGGAAGTCTATCTTCGCAGAGGCGGCTCGCAGCCTTTCGCCTGCGCAAAGGCGCTGGTCAAGAATCTCATCGCCAGAGGCGCCTTCAAGCAAGACCTTGATCCCGTTCCCACCACGCAGATCATCCTGAGTCTGGTCATGGCGCCTCTTGCACTAGCCCCAGTCTGGCAACTCACCGATAGCGACGCCAATCCAATGTCCGCGAACCGCGAGTCGTGGATCGCCAAAGTCGTCCAATTGGTGCGACAAGACGCTGCTGCCGAGGCCTGACGGCCGAGCCAGGCTAGTCGTTGAGATTGCCGGGGTGGACATGCAGCGGCCATTTCCGCATTAGGCGAAATCGAAGTGCCGCGGCCGGCCATTAGTTGAATTCGCGTTCAATTATTTTCGTTGACTGCGGTCTACCGCGATACGTAGGATTCTCCCGGACAACGATAACGGAGGATGAGCGCAACCATGCACTACACGCACGTCGACAAGCCGATAAGGATCGGCAACATCGAACTCAAGAACCGTATCGTCCGTCCGGCTCACGGCACCGCCTACGGCAAGGGCATCATCAGCGACGACATGATTGCCTTTCACGAGGCGCGCGCGCGCGGCGGCGTCTCCCTGTCGATCCTGGAAATCGGTTCGGTCCATCCGACGACGGCATTTTCGGTCAATCTCTACGACGCCGCGATCGAACCCAGCTATCTGAAGTTGATGGACAGGCTAAGGCCGTACGGAATGAAGGTATTCCAGCAGCTGTGGCATGCCGGCCATCACGCCCTGCCGCCCGACGGTTCGCCGCCCTGGTCGGCTTCGGATGTCCCGAGCGTAGAGGTCGGGGTAGTTCCCATCCCCATGACCAGGGCGATGATCGACGAGATCGTCGAAAGCTACGCCACATGTGCGCGCCGCTGCGAATCGGTAGGCCTTGACGGCGTCGACATACACCTCGCCCACGGCTATCTGCCCGGCCAGTTCTTGTCGCCCAATACCAACAAGCGCGAAGACGAATATGGCGGCAGCTTCGAAAATCGGGTTCGTTTCACGCTCGAACTGGTGGCCGCCGTACGCAGCGCCGTTTCCAGGAACTTCGTGGTCGGCGCGCGCCTCGCCCCCGACGATACGGTCAACGGTTTCGGCGTGGAGGACAACCTGCGCCTGGCGCAAATGATGGAGCAACGCGGGCTGATCGACTACGTCAGCGTTTCCCTGGGCAACTACAACAGCTTTCCGAAGATGGTCGGCGGCATGCACGAGCCGATGGGCTACGAACTGCCGACCAGTACGCCCATCACCCGCGGCGTCAAGTTGCCGACCATCGTGGTCGGCCGCTTTCGCACGATGGAGGAAGCGGACCAGGTCATACGCGACGGCGATGCCGACATGGTGGGGCTGGTCCGGGCCACCATCGCCGATCCCGACCTGGTGCGAAAGAGCCTAGCCGGCCAGGTCGACCGCGTGCGTCCCTGCATTGCCTGTCTCCATTCCTGCGTACCGAATGTCACCACCCCCATGGGCCATATGCGCTGCGCGGTGAATCCCGAGGTCGGGTCCGAAAGATTCCTTGGCGAGGACAAGTTGTCCCCTGCCGCCAAGCCACGCAAGGTGTTGATCGTCGGCGGCGGACCGGCAGGGATGGAAGCTGCCCGCATCGCCGCGCTGCGCGGCCATCGAGTCACCCTGGCCGAAGCGGCCCCTCACCTCGGCGGCATGCTGCGTGCCGCGGCGATGGCACCGACCCGGCACGGCATCATGGATTACGCCGTATGGCTCGAAGCCGAGATCCGTCGTCTCGGCGTCGATATCCGCCTCAACACTTACATCGAAAGCGAAGACGTGAGCGATGTCGATGCGGTAATCGTTGCCACCGGATCGCAACCCCGCATGGACGGCATTCACGCCTCCCATCCGGGTCAGCCGATCAGGAACTTCGAACGTCCCAACGTCATCTCCAGCGTCGACCTGTTCCTGTCGCCGCCGCGCAAGCTCGGCAAGACTGCGGTGGTCATCGACGACGTCGGACATTACGAAGGGTTGGCGGCCGCCGAGCATCTCGTCAAGCTCGGACTGTCGGTCAACTACGTCACGCGGCAACGCGCCTTCGCCCCCCTGGTGCAGATGTCGCTCACCAACGAACCTTTCGAGCAGCGCATGCAGGACAAGGATTTCCACTATGCGATCCGCACCCGCGCACTGGCGATAGAGGATGGCGCCGTCGTCGTGGGGCCCGTGGCCTTGACCAGCGACGCCAATCAACGCCGGATTCCGGCCGACACGGTCGTCTTCGTCTCGCATAACCGGCCCAATCGCGAGCTCTATGAGCAACTGCGCGAGCGTGGCCTGGACGTGAAGGTGATCGGCGACGCCAACTCGCCGCGCTACCTGGAAACCGCCGTTCGCGAAGGCTATCTGGCCGGCATGGCCGCCTAGTCCCGCAAGCTCAACGAATGATCACGTTTTGACGGATACAACGGTTCCGGGAAGTTCGATGGATGCCAAGACCCGCGCGAGTGCACGCACCACCGCCAGCCTGGCCGAATACGTGGCGGAAACTTGCTACGAGGATATACAACAGCGATTTCATCGCCTTCCGCCAGCTTCAGCTTCGACTCACCCATCAGGTGGCTTCTGCCAATCTCTCGAAACCCATACCCTGCCTAAATTTCGGCAATTTCAACGCCGGCTACGCATTTTTTCCGATTACTGTGTGCATGCGCCCGTATGGTGGGAAGTCGGCAAGGATCTGATGGTGTACGAGGCCTGGGGTCGTCAATTCAATGATGTCGGTGACCCGGTACGAACCGTGCCGCGTGGTCATCAAGAAACAGCAACAGGCGAGTTGAACTTATTCATCCAAGGAGAAGAAACATGACTATCAAGATCGTAATCTTAATGAAGAAGAAACCCGGCATGAGTCGCGAGGACTTTATCCAGCACTACGAAACCATTCATGCCGTCGAATTCGGCAAGAAGCTGCTGGGCCACCTGTTCGTCAAGTATG
>JBASWL010000230.1:0-2501 GCA_049276455.1 Georgfuchsia sp.
TGAACAGCGTGAGGCCCGAAGTACGTTTGGCCGCATCAACCGGCGACGTGCGCGCGACCACCAGGGCGTGGGCAGCTTCTTCCCATGCCGTGATGAAACACTTCTGCCCATTGAGAATATAGTCGCCACTGGGCTGGCGTTGCGCCTTGGTGCGGATCTTGAAAGTGTTGGTGCCGGCGTCGGGTTCGGTAATGCAAAAGGCAAAGAATTCCTCACCGGTCGCGGTCGGCGGCAGATAGCGTTGTTTCTGTGCCTCTGTGCCATGCTTGAGGATCGGGGTGCGCGACATGTAGTTCGGTACGGAAAGCGGCAGCAGCAGACCCGCACGATGCAGCAGGTCATGCGCCAGAACGACTTCGCTTACCTTCCCACCCACGCCGCCATATTCCTCGGGCAAACCGATTGCCAGGAGGCCAGTGTCGGCCCACAGGTGCCACAGCTTTTCCGGCATCTCCTTCTTCTTGGCACAGTCCAGTATGTAGGCGCGATCCACCTTTTTAATGATGGTGTCGCAGATATCGCAGACTGCCTTCATGGCCTCGGTTCTGATGATGTCGTCGTTCATTGAAATCCCCTTGAAAAATATATTTGGCAGTTGCCAGCGATTAATTTATCAGCTTTCAGATCCTCAAATCTGGCGATTGGGCCCGAATCAGGAATATCTGAAGAGCAATGATTTATTTGTACTTTCCAGCATTTATGTTCAGCCCTGTTTCCCAGCGGGGGGGAACGATCTTCGGATCCAGACTTTCCTCGACGATCCACTTGCACATGCGGCGCAGCGGCTCGATGGCATCCTGAGGACCCGCAAGAGACAACGAACCCGCATAACCCAGGGAGGTCAACCGCTGCGCTCCATACAGGGGAAGTTGGTCGCGCAATTCCTTCTTCAGGCTTTCGGGATAGATGCCCACGGTTTGCGTGTAGGCATCGACAGCGGCAAACACTTCCTCCATGCTGCCTACAGGCACAAGATTCGCGACACGATTGGCCAGCAGGGTCGCAAAGTCGACACGTTCGGGAATTTGCGAAACGATGATGGCTCCCTCGTCGTCTTCACCGCCGATCACGTTATACCATTCGTCATTGAGTCTGGCCGTGTTGATGCTGGCCTTCAGATCCTGGTTCATCGTCCTGGGCTTGCTGCTTAGCGTTGCAGGCAGCGCCAGCATGGCTTCATAAACGCGGCGGCCAAATTCATTGAGGGTTGCGATCCCTTGCTCGTCGGTCCCGCTCAGCACATACACCACACGGGCGCTGACACAGCCTTCCTGGTTGGAGGATCCGATGTCGGAGGCCAGGCGCTTGGCAACTTCACGCTGCGTCGCCTCGTCCCGCAGCGCCTCGGGACCGATAATGCTCATGCTGCGCTTGGGGTCCAGCGTTACCAGTTCCAGACCGGGCTGTACATATTTGGTCACATGCTTGACGGAAGCCAGGCCGCCCCAGGCAACCAGCTTCTCAATCACGTGCGGTTGATACAGCTGTTTCTCGATACTTTCGTCCCCGCCCTTCCAGTAGGCCACGCTCAAGTGTCGGGTGATCGGATGATCGGGGGCCATATCCACCATGGTTCGGGCGATGGCCAACGCGGTAAATGGGTCGTTCGAAGGACTCTTGATGATGGCGTCACTACGGGTGATCGCATTGCGCATCACGGTCATGGCGGCGACCAGCGGAGAGTTGCCAGCAATGATGTGCAAGGCGCGGGCGCCGAATGCCCGAATACTCAGGATTCGTCCATCCCCCAGCGTGGTGGTCTTCCAGCCTTCCATTTGTTCTATGCCGATACTCTGTTCCGCGGCTTCACGCATCAATCCGCGTGCGAAGAGATGCTGGACTGTTTGATATTGGGTCTTGATCAGCGGGGGCGTGAGCGCCGAAGTCAGGCAGGCGGTTTCATAGGACTCCTGCAAGTGCGCATTGGTGTCGAAATTCAGCTTCTTGCCCAGTTCGACCAGGTAATCGAGGATGTCCTCGAAGCTTAGCTGGTAGAGATCCGACAATTTGACCGGGTTTCCCAACGGCAGCCGGTCAACGTATTTGTGAGGATCGGGAGAAAAGAACTCGATCCCCTCGCTACGGCCACCAAAGGACACAAGATTATCGTCAATATATTCGCCACGGATGACGATGCCACTCTTGTACTGATGCATTGCTCAGATCTCCAACTGTTAGGCCTGATGTTCGGACCTGGTTAAAAAGTCCATCGCTTCCTGATAGGACTCTTCGGTCGCAGCGCAGGTTATTTTGTCGTCTCCGCCCCTTTTCTCGCTAAAGCGCTGGATTTTCTTGTCCAGATAGGGCGTGCTTCTGCCACAGGGACAGGGCGCATCCCAGTTCATCGTCACTTCATCGCCGGTGATGAACCCGCCCCACCAGGTATCAGGCACCAGATCGTAGTGGGCCAAACGTCCGGTTACCCTGCCTTTGCGTGGCAGGGGTTGACTGGTTTCCGGATCGAGAACAAAGAAGATTGTTCCGGGCATGATGTGGTAGTG
>JBASWL010000231.1:0-6064 GCA_049276455.1 Georgfuchsia sp.
ATCCAAACCCACCTTGTACAATCATTTTAAGGGTAAGCAGGAGCTGTTCGTTGCGGTGCTGGAGTGCCAATGTGCAGCGCTATTGAGCACACTCAGCAGTGTGCAAACCGAAGCTGACGACCCTGTCGCTGGTTTAAGTGCGATTGCCCTCGCTTTCGTCGATTTGGTGTATGCCGACGCTGCCTTGCAACTTTACCGGCTGATCATTGCCGAGCAACAAAATTTTCCGGAGCTGAGTGGATTGATTTACCGTTCCGGCCCGGAACCGGTGCTGCGGCTAATGTCGTCTTACCTGGCCAAACTCCATGAGCGTGGTATTGTGAACATCACCGATCTGGCAACTTCGAGCCACCTATTTTTGGACATGCTGAAAGGTGATCAACATTTCCGTTGCCTGCTGGGCTTGCAAACCGGTTTAAGCGACGAGGAAAAACAACAGCTGATCGCCTCAGTGGTTTCCTTCTTCCTGAAAGGACATGGCTATGAGGCATAAAACCGGCTGGTTCTTGATATTAATCACTTTGACAGGCTGTATGATGGGCCCGGATTACTATGCCGAACCACCCAGCGTTCCGAAGCAATGGCAGGCAGTCGCAACGACTGGTTTGCCGCCGAGCGATCCGGAAGACCTGAAATTCTGGTGGAAAAACTTCGGCGACGCTGAGCTGGATAAGCTGATGGATCAAGCATTGGCCGGTAATCTGGACATTAAAATCGCATTAGCACGCATTGACCAGGCCCGTGCGGAACGTCGCGGCACCCGTGCCGAATTGTTCCCGACCGTCAGCGCCAAAGCGGGCGTACAGCGTCAAGAGAATCCTTTTCCCGGCTTGGCGTCCGGCATCAAATACGACATGTTCGAAGTGGGTTTCGACGCGCTGTGGGAAATCGATTTGTTCGGTCGTCAGCAGCGGCGTTTGGAGTCGGCCTCCGCCGAGCTTGAGGCGGCGGGCGAACAGTATCGCCAATCGCTGGTGATTCTAACCGCCGAGCTATCGCGTACTTATATCGAGTTTCGTAGTCTGCAAAACCAGTTGCGCATCACGCATTCGAATCTGGAATCACAACAACACACGTTGGCATTGACAGAGAAACTCTTCAATGAAGGCGTTAGTGCGCGCCATGATGTGGTACGGGCTCGCGCTCAAGCAGAAAACACTTCTTCGCAGATTCCGGCGCTTGAAGCCAATCTAATTGCCACCTTGCGCCAACTGGAAGTATTGGTGGGGCGACACCCCGGCACATTGAAAAGCATTCTTAACCAGCCGGGAGCAGTACCCGCGGCGCCGGGCCAGGCGTTTTTAACTTCGCCGGCCGATGCGCTGCGCAATCGCCCCGATCTTCGTGTTGCCGAACGCCGGCTTGCCGCGGCCACGGCAATGCAAGGGGCGGCGATAGCCGAGCTGTTTCCGAAAATATCGTTATCGGCTTTTTTGGGCCTGCGTAATACCGACATCGAAAGCCTGTTCAAATCGGCGGCTTTTTCTTACGGCACTGCCGCCAACTTGATGCAGCCTTTGTTGAACTTCGGCCGGATTCAGGCCGGTATCGACTTGGCCGAAGCCAAGCAAAAAGAAGCTTATTTGACCTACGAAAAGGCGGTGCTGGATGCGCTTCAGGAAACCGAAACGGCGTTGACTCGTTATCTTAAAGAAGAAATCCGCAGGCAGACGTTGTCTCGCGCAGTAAGCGATTTGCAGGAATCGGTGCGCTTATCGCAATTGCGTTTCCAAGAAGGTGTAATATCCTTTCTGGACGTGCTGGATGCTCAGCGTGTCCTCTATATTGCCGAAATGGAGCTGGCCCGTTCTCAAGCTGCGACATCCACTCACCTGATTGCAGTGTACAAAGCGCTGGGCGGTGGAGCGAACGCATTGCCTAAGTAAATCAACGTTCCAAGAGGGATCCATGAACAGACACATCACATCGGCGATCATGCTAATCGGCATTGTCGTTGTGGCCGCGGGTGCGTTATGGTGGAGCTTGCGCCCCACTGGATTGCCCGCCGGTATCGTAGCCGGTAACGGTCGGATCGAAGCCACTGAAATCAATATCGCGACTAAAACTCCGGGCCGCATTGTCGACATTATGGCGAGGGAAGGCGACTTTGTTCAAGCCGGCATGGTGTTGGCGCACATGGATACGCAAGTGCTGCAAGCCCAACAAGCTGAAGCCTTAGCCAAGGTCCGCCAAGCCGAAAACGCTTATCAGTCGGCAAAATCCACCGTCGAGCAACGCGAGAGCGAATACGACGCGGCCCAAGCGGTTGTCGCTCAGCGTCGGGCCGAATTCGATGCCGCCGAAAAGAGGCTGAATCGCTCCCAAAGATTGGTTGTCGAAGGTGCCATCCCGCAACAAGAAGTCGACGATAACCGTGCTCGTGTATTGGGCATGAAAGCCGCGATCAGTACCGCCGTCGCCCAGGTCGCGGCGGCGAAGGCAGGCATCGAAGCGGCTAAATCGCAAGTAGTGCAGGCGCAATCGGTCATTGAGGCGGTCAAGGCGACGGTTTCCCGCCTGCAGGCGGATATTAACGACAGCGAATTGAAGGCGCCGCGCGACGGCCGCATACAATACCGGGTCGCGGAACCCGGCGAAGTGCTGGACGCCGGGGGGCGCGTGCTCAATATGGTGGATTTGACCGACGTTTATATGACCTTCTTTTTACCTACCGAGGCGGCGGGCAAGGTTGCAGCCGGTAGCGACATCCGGTTGGTATTCGACGCCTTGCCTGGCTATGTCGTCCCTGCAAAAGCCAGTTTTGTGGCCAGTGTCGCCCAGTTCACGCCGAAAACGGTTGAAACCGAGAATGAACGCCTTAAGTTGATGTTCCGAGTTCGCGCCCGTATTGATGCGGAGCTATTGAAGCAGCATATTGAACAGGTCAAGACCGGTGTGCCGGGCATGGCCTATGTCAAACTCGACTCGGCCGCCGAATGGCCGGCCGAACTGGTAGTCAAATTGCCAAAATGAACACTGAGTCAGTTGTCCGCGTGCAGGGCGTCAGCCTGCGTTACGGTAATAACCTTGCCCTGGATGATCTAAGCCTGGATATTCCCGCCAACCGTATGGTCGGCTTGATCGGCCCTGACGGCGTCGGCAAGTCCAGTTTAATGTCGCTACTCACTGGTGCGCGCAAGCTGCAAACCGGCAAAATCGAAGTGCTGGATGGGGACATCAGCGACGCCGCCCATCGGCGTGCCGTATGTCCGCGCATTGCCTATATGCCGCAAGGGCTGGGCAAGAATCTCTATCTCACCCTGTCAGTGTTCGAGAATGTCGATTTTTTCGGTCGATTATTCGGCCTCGCGCAGGTAGAGCGTCAGCAACGCATCGCCGAACTGCTGGAAAGCATGGGACTTGCGTCATTCCGCGACCGTCCCGCCGGTCAACTTTCGGGCGGGATGAAACAAAAACTTGGGCTTTGCTGTGCGCTGATCCACGACCCCGACCTGCTGGTACTGGACGAACCGACCACCGGCGTGGATCCGCTGTCACGCGCCCAGTTCTGGGCGTTGATCGATCGGCTGCGGATACGCCGTGCAGGCATGAGCGTACTGGTTTCCACCGCCTACATGGACGAAGCGGAGCGATTTGACTGGCTGGTGGCAATGGATGACGGTAAGGTTCTTGCTACCGGCACCGCGTCGGAACTGCGTGTGCAGACCGGTGCGAATAGCCTGGAAGCGGCTTTCATCAGCCTGCTGCCGGAAGCAAAACGAAAGGGTCACAAGGAAGTGGTGATTCCGCCACGCGACACCAGTGGTACGCATGACATTGCTATTGAGGCGCACAATCTGACTATGCGTTTCGATGGTTTTGTCGCCGTCGACAAAGTCAGTTTAGCGATAGAACGCGGCGAGATCTTCGGCTTTCTCGGCTCCAACGGCTGCGGCAAGTCAACCACAATGAAAATGCTCACCGGTTTGCTGCAACCGACCGAAGGCGAGGCTTTATTGTTTGGCGAAGTCGTCGATGCCGGTAATCTGGCCACGCGCAAGCGTGTCGGCTATATGTCGCAGGCGTTTTCGCTGTATTCCGAGCTGACTGTGCGCCAGAATCTGGAGCTGCACGCCCGACTGTTTCATCTGCCCGCTGCTGAGATTCCCGCGCGCGTCGCGGAGATGGCGGAGCGTTTCCAGCTCGGCACGGTTATGGACACTTTGCCTGATGCCTTGCCGCTGGGCAACCGCCAGCGTTTGTCGTTGGCGGTTGCGGTGATCCACAGACCGGAAGTGCTGATTCTCGATGAGCCGACCTCCGGCGTTGATCCGGTAGCGCGCGATGGTTTTTGGGAGTTGATGATCGAACTCGCGCGGCGCGACAAGGTCACCATCTTCATTTCCACCCACTTCATGAACGAGGCCGAGCGCTGCGATCGCATCTCGTTGATGCACGCAGGCAAGGTACTGGCCAGCGATAGTCCTGCCGCACTCGTCAAGAACAGTGGCCACGCCACGCTGGAAGACGCCTTCATCGGCTACTTGAAGGAAGCAAGCGGCCTCGAAGACGAGTCGATGGGGGGATTCCATGCTCAAAATGTAGACGGGAGTAAATTCGATGAAGCGTCAGCGGAATCGAAGGTTTCCGGAAAAATCGAGCACTTGCCGGAAACGCTTGCCCTTGCTCGCGCAGGACGAACTTATTCCGGCCTACATTCTAATCCTCCTATTCCACTAACAAACAGGAACGCGGCTCAACCCATCTCTCGCTTCAGCCTGTTACGCCTGTTTAGCTACACCCTCCGCGAAGCCATCGAGTTACGCCGAGATCCACTTCGCGGTTTGATCGCCCTGCTTGGCACGCTGTTTCTAATGGTCACATTCGGTTACGGCATCAGCATGGATGTCGAAAACCTGCGATTTGCCGTGCTCGACCGCGATCAGAGCATGCTCAGCCGCAACTACGCGCTAGACCTCGGCGGCTCGCGCTACTTTATCGCCCAGTCGGCAATTGCTGATTATGAAGAGCTCGACCGTCGTATGCGCAGCGGCGAACTGAGCTTGGCGCTGGAGATTCCGCCGAACTTCGCGCGTGATCTGGAGCGCGGCGACACCGTCAGGATCGGTGCCTGGATTGACGGCGCGATGCCCACCCGCGCCGAGAACGTGATCGGCTATGTGCAGGCCATGCATCAGGGTTGGCTGATGGAACAGGCTCGCCGTCATGCAACGGAACATATTCCCGCCGGGCTGATGACCATAGAGACGCGTTTTCGCTACAACCCCGATGTCAAGAGCCTGCCGGCCATCGTGCCGGCGGTAATTCCGATGCTGCTGATGCTGATTTCGGCCATGCTCAGCGCGCTCAGTGTGGTACGCGAAAAGGAGTTGGGATCCATTCTCAATTTGTACGTCACGCCGGTCACCAGGCTGGAGTTTCTCCTCGGTAAGCAACTGCCCTACATCGCCTTAGGGATGGTTAACTTCTTCTTAGTCTGCGGGCTTGCCGTGTCCGTTTTCGGCGTGCCTATCAAGGGTAGTTTCCTGCTGCTGACCGTGGCCGCACTGCTATATGTGACGGCCGCGACCGGCCTCGGCCTGTTGATCTCGGCATTCACCCGCAGCCAGATAGCCGCCATTTTCGGCACATCGATTGCCACTATCATTCCATCCAAGCAATTTTCCGGCATGATCGACCCGGTGTCGTCGTTGGAGGGTGGCGCGCGCTTTGTCGGCGAGATTTTCCCGGCCACGCATTTTGTGACCATCTGCCGCGGCACCTTTTCTAAGGCGCTGGGTTTTGCCGATCTCGGTTCGTCACTGTTGCCGCTCGCCCTCGCCATTCCGGTGATCGTCGCCTTGAGCGTCTTGCTGCTGAATAAACAGGAGCGTTAGTCATGCACACCCTGCTTAACATCTTTTATCTCGGCGTCAAGGAATTGCGCAG
This sequence comes from Georgfuchsia sp., assembly GCA_049276455.1. Classification (GTDB taxonomy): domain Bacteria; phylum Pseudomonadota; class Gammaproteobacteria; order Burkholderiales; family Rhodocyclaceae; genus Georgfuchsia. The sequence continues at coordinate 5,890 of JBASWL010000231.1, forward strand.
TCTCGGGCGCGATACCTTGATGTTGGTGCTGATCCTGTTCTCCTTCACCGGTTTGGTATACCTGACAGCGACCGGCATGCCCGAATCACTGCACAAGGCGCCGATCGCTATCGTCGACGAAGACCGCTCGCCATTATCGTCGCGCATTATTAACGCTTTCTATCCACCCCATTTC
>JBASWL010000232.1:0-25753 GCA_049276455.1 Georgfuchsia sp.
GTTCGTAACGTCTGATAAATCTTACAAGTCCTTGACCATGTTATAAGCATCACCGAACCAGGCGCCTGGGCAATAAGATTGAACCATCTTGCCAAAGTCCCAACTGATTCTTTTATTCGTTTTTACGCGAATGACCACGCGATGAGGGGTGTGTATCGCTTTAAAAGCCAGATTGCGTATTTCTTCAGTTTTTAGATCAGTAAAGTATTTGTCGATCATGGCCCAATGAATTTTTTTCATCAGTTCTTGTTCGGTTATCAATTCAACGCGACCAGTTACCAATATGGCTTTCTGATGCCGCAATTGCGCACCATCGTTATGTATCATGACCGAAACACGGGGATCCGTCTCAAAGTGTTGTGGTTTTGCGCGGAACTTTGAAATAGAGCTCACGTATATTTCATCGTTAATGATTACATAGAACATTGGCGTAACGATTGGGAAGCCATTTTTATTACAGTGCGCCATCTCACAGTAACAGTTATTGTTATAGAGCTTCTCAAAGTCCTCCTTTTCCATCGGATAGTCCTTGGAAACATCCATCTGCTCAAGTTTGATCGGATCAAAAACCGGATCACTATCTTTAATCGTATTTTCGTTACTCATATGAATGCTCCTTAACAGTAATGAGCCTGCGAGGCAGGCATGACGATAGAACTTTGTCTATTGAAATAGTGCTACGTCCGCCCTTTAATGCATCCCGTAGTAGGTAGCTCCATTTAATATCAATCAAGCTGTCAACAACCAAAAACTTCGCAAGCCCAGAAAGCAATGCCGCACCAAACTTCCCTTATTGCGGACGACTGATCGTTCATTGGTGGGGGCAGATATCAGCAGTAGCACGTAACACGTTATTTAGTTTATTCTGACTAGAAATGCAATTCAATATACGGAAACTAACTACGCTATCTCGAAGTATAATTCAGAAAGAATCGCGTTGTCAACACGTGTATTTGACCTGATCCGGAATTTTAGAACCAAGCTGATCTAGCGATATTGGCTCCTCAGACGAGGAGTTGGCATGAAGAAGAGCAGATACAACGAAGAGCAGATCGTCAGGATATTGCGCGAGGCAGATCGGGATTCGGTAGTCGATGTCGCCAAACGGCACGGCGTCAGCGAGGCATCGATCTACGCCTGGCGCAAGCGGTTTGGTGAGATGGTCAGCAGTGATGTGAAGCGGCTCAAGACGCTGGAATCCGAGAACACGCGGCTAAAGAAGCTGGTAGCTGAGCGGGATCTTGAGATCGAAGTGATGAAGGAGATCGCCACAAAAAAATGGTGAGCGCACAAGTTCGCCGGGAACAAACCCGTTTTGCAATAGAAAGGGGATTGAGCCAGCGACGAGCGTGTGCGCTGATGCAGGTCGCTCGGTCATGCATGGGGTACAAGGCAAAGATGCCCATCAAGAATGCGCCGGTGATTGACGCGATGAAGGCGCTCTCCGCCCAATATCCGCGTTTCGGATCGCGCCGCATCCGCGTGATGCTGGCCCGTGATGGAATCGTGCTCGGCAAGGACCGGTGTGCGTCGCTCTGGGCCAAGGCGGGTCTGCAGGTACCCGGCAAGAGGCGCCGGCGCCGCGTTGCGGGAAGCCGATCCAGGCCGCATGCGCCTGCCGCTAGAAATTCAGTGTGGTGCTATGACTTCGTGTTCAATGCCTGCGCCAATGGTCAGCAGTTGAAGTGCCTGACGCTGGTCGATGAATACACCCGGGAATGCCTGACCATCGATGTGGCCGGATCGATCCGGTCACGCCGCGTCATTGACGTCCTGAGCCGGTTGATCAGCGTGCATGGCGCACCACGCTATATCCGATCCGACAACGGCCCGGAATTCGTCAGCACCGCGCTGGGCGCTGGAACAGCAGATAGAGACAGCCTTCATCGATCCCGGCAAGCCTTGGCAAAACGGCACCAACGAAAGCTTCAACGGCAAGTTCCGGGACGAGTGCCTGGCGATGGAATGGTTTCGCAACCGGATCGAGGCTAGGATTGTCATTGAAGACTGGCGGATTCACTTCAATGAAGTCCGGCCGCATTCAAGTTTGCAGTACGCTACTCCGGCGGAATTCCGCCGGAGTAGCGAAATCAGTTCGACAACCGGGGCCACGAATCTCCAGATCGAATTGGTCCGATAAAACAAGTCGGGTCAATTGTGCAGCGGTCACGTTGACAACACTATTCTTTCAAATTAATATTCACTATACAGTATAATAATTCCGAATAATGAATTCATTCAACGTATAGTTGGCTTAGTCTTTTCGTATCGTTTGCAGTTGCTGGAATCTACATCCCACCAATGAACGGTCAGTCGTCCGCAATAAGGGAAGTTTGGTGCGGCATTGCTTTCCGGGCTTGCGAAGTTGGAACTGCGGGAAATTTTGGCTCTACTGCACACGCAGAAATGGCATGTTTAGAAATGAGTTTGATGTCAGCTATTGTATTTCCTCTAATTATGACAACCTTTGAGCTTCTGATACGTTGTTTCTCCAAGAGTGATATTGGAGAATGTTGTCATGGCAAAACTACGGTTGACCGAAGAAACAAAGAAACAATTGAAGGCAGGTCGAATGCTGCTCTTGGGCAAAGGCTGCGCAGACGCAGACAAGGCAGTGGGTGTGGCGCGGCAAACTGTGTATACGTGGAAAGGGCTGCTGGATGAAAGCGGCATTGGTGCCCTGCGCGCCGTGCCAGAACGAGGTCGGCCGGCCCAACCTGATGAGCAGCAGTTGGCGGCGGTGCGAGCAACTCTCCTGCGCAGTCCGACCGAGTACGGATTTGGTACCGAGTTATGGACACTCAAGCGCGTGGGTGCCGTCATCGAACGTTTGCATGGTGTACACTTTGGCCAGACACAGGTCTGGCGAATCCTGGGTTCGTTGGGCTTCAGTCCGCAGAAACCTGAGAAGCGCGCCATTGAACGCAACGAAGACGCTGTGCGCACTTGGAAGCACAGCACCTGGCCCAGACTTAAAAAAAGCCCAGCGAGAAGGCCGTCTGATCGTCTTTGTCGACGAGTCCGGCATCAGCGAGCGGCCAACCCGAGTGCGCACGTGGGCACCCAAGGGACAGACGCCTATCATTCAGTTTCACTTCAATTGGACTCACGTCTCGGTCATTGCCGGACTCACGCGTACTAACTGTATGTTCCGCCTGTACGAGGGCAGCATCAAGAAGGAAGAGATCGTCGAATTCCTCAAGTCGCTCAAGGCGCACTTGAAGCAGTCGCTGCTGGTTATCTGGGATGGTTTGAGGGCGCATCGCAGTCGCTTGGTGCGCGAATATCTGGACGGCCTGGTTGGGCACATCCAAATCGCCTTTCTGCCACCGTACGCGCCGGACATGAATCCGGTCGAGTACCTGTGGGCTTGGCTCAAGCGACATGCGCTGGCCAACTACTGCCCCAACAATCTGAGGGAACTGCACACAACGGCGCGCAACAAACTCAAAAGCGCTCAAAAGCGTCCCTCGATCATCGCCGCTTACTGGATGCAGACTGCATTGTGATGATGTCATGAATTACGGAAGTCTCAATAATTACACCGATAATATGATGAAAAGCCCTGCGATTAGCACAGCACGTTTTGATGAATGGCTATGTTGACGAGAAGAGCGCGCCTTGCGACACTAGATTCTGTGGTTGATCTCTTGGAGCCCGGCATGACGGTTTTTGTGCCAGGGTTATCAGGTGAATCATTAGCTTTCTTTGAGGCTTTGAAGCGCGCACCCCAGAAAACCACCGGCGTACGTTTCATTGGGATTCATTTTCCTGGCGTTAACAAAAACAACTATGTCGATCTAAGTGTTCGTTCGACGCAACGCGCGTATTTCATGCAGCAGCATCTGCGCTCCGCGATAGACCAGGGACGGGTGGACTTAATGCCCCTAGATTACATAGGTGCACTCAATGACTTGATGAATGCGAAAATTGATGTGGCGATAGCACAAGTAAGTGTTCCGGATACCCGGGAAGCCGTGAGCCTTGGTACTACCTACGATTTCTTGCCAGCAGTGTGGCAGCAAGCGAGAATTAAAGTTGCCCACGTCAATCCTCGCATGCCCAAGACCCTCGGTTCGTTTCAGATTAACTTGAGTGATTGCGACCTAATCTGCGAATCTGAATCATCGTTGGTGACAAATGTGACGGGCATATCATCACCAGAACTCTCTGTAATTGCTCAAAGTGTTGCGGAACAGATTCACGATGGCGATACACTACAGCTAGGTATTGGCAAGTTGCCAAGCAACGTTCTGTCGGCGCTCGGAGGGCACCGTAACTTGCGCATATATTCTGGCATGATTACCGACGCAGTATTGCCATTGATCGACTGCGGGGTAATTGCTGGTGATGCTTCAATTGTAACTGGGACAACTTTAGGGAGTGAAGCGTTTTATACAAGACTCGGCGAAGACCACACTTTCTATTTTCGCCCAGTCTCAGAAACTCACGATGTGCGACGTATAGCGGAAATCCCATCCTTCGTATCGATCAACTCGGCTGTAGAAGTTGACTTGTTGGGGCAGGTTAACAGTGAGTGTGTGGACGGCCAACTGATAGCGGGAATCGGCGGAATGCCCGCTTTTGTGCATGGTGCACGACTGTCGAGCAACGGCCGCGCCATTTTCTGCCTCAGTTCGACCGCTGCGAAAGGCAAGGTCAGCCGCATCGTTCCGATGCTTGGTCATGGTAGTTTGGTAAGTTTGCCGCGTCATGCTGTCGACGTTCTCATCACTGAACATGGGATCGCATATCTACGCGGACTACCAATACATGCGCGCGCCGAACGGATAATTGAGTTAGCTGCGCCGTCATTTCAGCAAAACCTGTCCGAGCAGTGGGCCAATATCCGACATCGCCTCTGAAGAGATAAATCCAGTACTGCAACTAAGACAAAGGGGAAATAATGGCCGGAAAATATTTTGATGAGTTGGAACCAGGACGGATTTTTGTGCACGAGATCAGGCGTACCGTTACCGAAGCTGACAATACCTGGTTCTGTGCTGCGACCTACAACCCAGCTCAGATTCACATCGACGCCGAATACTGCAAGCAAACAGAATTTGGACGACCACTTTTCAACAGTATATTCACATTAGGCCTATTGATAGGTCTTTCCATTCAGGACACGACGCTTGGCACTACCGTCGGCAATCTTGGCATGACAGAAGTGAGATTCCCCAAGCCGGTATTCGCTGGAGACACGCTGCGAGCAGTGACGACCGTGGTTGACAGGCGCGAAAGCAAATCGCGTCCCAATCAGGGAATTGTCAGCTTCCAGCACCAAGCCTTCAATCAGCGCGACGAAGAAGTGGCATTTTGTTTGAGGCAGGCATTGATGTTAAAAGGACCCACAAAATGAAACTTAGATCTATGCTTTTTGTTCCATCCGATAACGAACGAAAGTTAGAAAATGCGCGTGCTTCCATTGCCGATGCCCTCATATTAGATCTTGAGGATGCCGTGGCTATCGGTCGCAAGCCGATTGCAAGACAACTTGCTGCGACCTATTTGAGTGACACCTGCGGACGGCGCAAATGGCAGGGGTTTGTACGAATTAATCCATTGAGCAGCTCTGAGGCTCTGCTGGACCTGGCAGCTGTCGTGGCCCCCGGGCTTGATGGAGTGGTTCTTCCTAAAGCGGATGGTGCCGAGGATGTGATTAGACTTGGTGCTTATCTGGATGCACTTGAAATTCGTGCAGGAATGAAGATTGGAACTGTCCGGATTGTCGTTGTAGCCACCGAGACTGCCAAGGGTATGCTTAATCTTCACAGCTACGCACAACGCATTCATCGGCTCGTCGGCTTGACCTGGGGCGCTGAAGACCTGTCGGCGATACTTGGTGCCATCACAAACCGTGAACAAGATGGTCAATATTCACATGCATATCTCATGGCTCGCTCGATGTCTTTGTTCGCGGCTGGTGCTGCGGAAACCTCTGCCATCGATACGCTCTACGCCAATTATCGCGATGGTGATGGGCTAGCTTCAGACTGTGGGGAATCGCGTCGCCGCGGTTTTGTCGGCCGACTAGCGATTCATCCAGATCAAGTGGAGTGCATCAACCGATGCTACACACCGAGCACAGAGGATGTAGCACTGGCACAAACAATCGTCGACGCCTTCACAGCCGCCCCCGACATCGGCACGATCGGAATCGATGGAAAAATGTACGATCGCCCACACCTCCTTCAAGCTTTGAAAACGCTTGCTGCGGCGGAAATTGGTAACACCTAAATTGCATGCTAACTTCACCATAGCATTACCTATCAAAACCATAAAAGGATTTCTGCCATGGATTTTTCTCTCAATTCGGAGCACGAGGCCATACGCGATGGTGTGACAGCTGTCGTAAAACAATTTGGCGACGATTATTGGCTGGAGCGCGACGAAAGCGGCCAATTTCCTAAGGAATTTCATCGCGCAATGGCGGATGCTGGCTGGCTCGGCATCACCATGCCTACTGAATACGGCGGCGCCGGTCTTGGCGTGACGGAGGCTGCGATCATGATTCGCGCGGTGGCCTCAAACGGGGGGGGCATGGCCGCCGCATCGACGGTACACATCAATTTGTTTGGCCCACATCCAATCGTTGTATTCGGAACGGATGAACAGAAAAAACAATGGATCCCGCGCTTGATCACCGGCGACGATCAAGTTTGTTTTGGCGTCACCGAGCCTGATGCTGGATTGAATACGACCGCTATCAAGACCTTTGCTGAGCGGGTACCTGGCGGCTATGTCATCAACGGGCAGAAGGTCTGGACCTCAACGGGCCAGGTTGCCAATAAAATACTGCTGCTAACGCGCACTACTCGCTTGGAAGATTGCAAGAAGCCGACGGATGGCATGACCATCTTTTACACCGATGTTGATCGCAATAAAATTGAGATCAAACGAATCTCCAAGATGGGACGTAAAGCGGTTGACTCTAATGCCACATTTATAGACGACCTGTTTGTTCCAGAATCGGACCGCATAGGTGAGGAAGGCAAAGGCTTTAGCTATCTACTTCATAGCCTGAATCCGGAGCGAATCCTGATCGCATGTGAGGCGATCTCCATTGGAGAGGATGCATTGCGTCGAGCTACTGGCTACGCTAGAGAGCGCATCGTGTTCGGACGTCCCATCGGCCAGAATCAGGGCATTCAGCATCCGCTGGCCGAGCGTTGGATGGCACTCGAGGCGGCGTACCTTATGGCTATGAAGGCCGCTTGGCTCTACGATAACAAGAAGAGTTGCGGCGCGGAAGCAAATACGGCGAAATTTCTCGGTGCGCGCGCTGGTTACGATGCCTGTTTGCAGGCCGTACTCACGTACGGCGGCTTCGGGTATGCCAAAGAGTACCATGTAGAGCGATTGCTACGCGAAGTCTTGATTACCCGGATAGCGCCGATTACAGAACAATTGATTATGTGTTTTATTGCAGAAAAGGTTCTCGATTTGCCGGCATCCTACTGAGCCAGGTGAGCCGCTAACGATGGTTATATATACATAATTTAGAGGCTCTATCGTCGGAAATGTACATTGATGAATATGACAAACAAGGGCATATATGGATGAAGTAATTGTAGAGAGACCGTCTGAAGGCGTTGCTACAATCCGGCTACACCGACCAGAGGCCCGCAACGCAATCAGCATGACTGTACGTCAATTGCTAGCCGAGCATTTTGGCAATCTGGGTTGCGATACAGACACGCGTTGCATCATCGTGACTGGAGGAGACAAAGTATTCGCCGCAGGGGCCGATATCAAGGATCTCTCGGAACGCGGAGCGATCGAAATATTGTTGCGCAATACTCAACGTATGTGGCAAGTCATATCTAATTGCCCGAAACCGGTTATCGCAGCGGTCAATGGTTACGCTTGGGGTGGCGGCTGCGAGTTGGCGATGCACGCAGACATCATCATCGCAGGAGAGAATGCCTCTTTCAGTCAGCCCGAGATTAAGGTCGGTGTCATGCCTGGAGCCGGTGGTACTCAACGCCTCACTAGAGCAATTGGAAAGTACCATGCAATGAAAATGCTGCTTACCGGCCAGGCTGTGTCAGCGACGGAGGCCTTGGCTATGGGACTGGTCAGCAAGGTGGTTGCCGATGATCAAGTGCAGGCGACGGCCATCGAACTGGCAATGCAAATCGCCGCCATGCCGCCGCTCGCCGCTGTTCAGATCAAGGAGGTTGTGCTCGCAGGACAGGACGCTTCGCTAGAGACAGCGCTGATGCTGGAACGCAAAGCATTCCAGCTACTATTTGCCAGCAATGACCAGAAGGAAGGTATGAAAGCCTTCCTAGAGAAACGTAAACCAAGTTTTCAAGGACAATGAATATGCTTGACGTTTCCCGAAAGGATCTTATTCTTGGTATCGTCGGCACCGGCCTTATGGGCAGAGGTATCGCGCAAATCGCTGCACAAGCAGAAGTGCGCGTAATTCTGTATGACGCACGCCCTGACGCTGCCACAGAAGCACGTGTCTTCATTCGGCAGACACTGGACAAACTTGCGCAGAAGGGCAAACTCACGGCAGCTGATGTCGATGCCAGCATGGCACGCGTCGACATCGCTTCCAGTTTGGAGCAGTTGGCACCTTGTCATATTGTCGTTGAAGCAATTATTGAGGATATGGGGGCCAAGCGTGATTTATTCAATCACCTCGAAAATATTGTGCAGGACGGTTGCGTGCTTGCGACCAACACATCATCATTATCGGTAACGGCAATAGCAGCCGGTTGTCGCCTGCCAAGTCGCGTTGGTGGGTTGCATTTTTTCAGTCCGGTGCCACTCATGAAAGTCGTTGAAGTGATTGACGGCATGCTTACTGCGACGTGGGCGAGCGATGCGCTTACTGCACTCACCGAGAGGATAGGACACACGCCTGTGCACGCCCAAGACACGCCGGGCTTTATTGTCAATCATGCCGGGCGGGGTTACGGACCCGAAGCACTCCGTATCGTTGGCGAAGGTATTGCCGATGTTGCTGAAATCGACCAAATTCTTCGCGATGCCGCTGGCTTTCGAATGGGTCCTTTCGAGTTATTCGATTTAACCGGATTGGACGTTTCCCATCCTGCGATGGAGTCCATTTATAACCAGTATTACCAGGAACCGCGTTACCGTCCATCTCCAATCACCCGCCAGCGTCTTGCTGCTGGTTTGCTCGGACGCAAGAGTGGTGCCGGATTCTACGAATATCACGATGGCCAGGCAAAGCCTAGTCCGGGATCCAGCATTCCAACGCTGCGCCCAGCGCTGGTTTGGATTAGCCGTAGCAACCAAGTCGGTCACGATAAAGTAAGAACGCTGGTTCAGACTCTAGGGGGAACCATCGATGAGGGCATCCTTCCCACTAAGGATTCGCTTTGCGTCGTATTGCCGATCGGCACGGATGCCACCACAACTGCGCTTGCCGAAGGACTTGATCCTACACGCACGGTGGCACTAGACACATTATTCTTGAATAGGCGCCGCACGGTGATGACAACGCCGGTGACTGCGGCCTCCCAGCGCGAGGCTGCTCACGGTTTGTTCGCAGCGGATGGGATCCCAGTATCCGTGATTCACGACAGCCCAGGATTCGTCGCCCAACGTGTCGTGGCGATGATAGTTAATATCGGCTGCGACATAGCACAGCAACGCATTGCGTCGCCGAATGATATCGATCGCGCTGTTAATCTGGGCCTAGGTTATCCGAAAGGACCACTGGCAATGGGTGACGCACTTGGCGCCTCTAACGTGCTGGCGATTCTCGATGGCATGCATGCGCTCTACCGGGATCCACGCTACCGACCAAGTCCTTGGCTTACTCGACGTGCCAAGCTTGGCATTTCGTTGCTGACTCCAGAAAACTAGAATGTCACGTTTGGCTTATTCCACCGTGGTGACTGTCCAAACTATCGGATTCAAAATACCTAACAAAGTTTTCTGGAAGAAGCTTCCCTTGCGTCATAACGCTGTTGCACTTAAGAGTTGAATCTGCCGAACTACATGGAGACAGTTACCGGCTACCCAGCAGCATTTAAGAATACTGGCCGACAACTCATAGGAATTGTACTTGTCGTCATTTTGCACGTCTTGATGATATATGGCCTAATTAATGTATTGGCGAAAAATACTGTTGAATTTCACCAGCTGCCGCTACAAATTAGTCTAATTAGAGAAGACAAGGTTTCCCCAAAGCGGGAGCTTCCGCCGCCGAAAAAGCTTGTGACAAAAGTGCCAAAGGTGAATCCGCCTCAGCTGAGCCTTCCGGACACGATTACACCTTCACCACTCGCCATTACCATTGACCGCGGTGACGTCTCTGGGGAAGGATCGGAGGGTTATGGCGAAGGCCTACAAGGAGAGGGGCAGCTACGCACTGCCCAAATTGACATAAAGCGACCATGTCCAAGACCTGAGTATCCGGCTGGCGCTCGACCCGAAGAGCAGCAGGGCACGGTAGTGTTGAAGCTTCTCGTTTCGGCGGATGGGAATGTCATCGATAGCCTCATCGAGTCCTCTAGCGGCTTTCCCCAGCTTGACGAAGCTGCTCGTCTAGCACTGAGCCATTGTCTTTACAAACCGGCAGCGAGCGACGGTCACCCCGAGAAGTCGTGGGTTAACTTCAAATTCAGATGGCGGCTTGAATAGGGGTAAGTGCCTAATCATCGAGATTTCCAACAAATGAAACATTCAGTCGATAGAGATAATTGTATTGCCGTTGGATTAAGGTAGCTGTAGAAACCACTATTGGATAGCTCGAGGATCTCATTATGTGCATTGCTCCAGAGTGAGTGAGGGATAGGATAATGATTAATAAAATGCCACTCTTGTGTCGCGCTGCAGCGTCTCTAGTGTTACTTATGTCAAGTGTTGCAACGCTGGCTCAGGTTGACGATCCTTGGTGGGGAGAGCGTAAGAAGGCGTATTTGCAGCACAGCAAACAAAAATCTAACGAGCCCAACTCAGTCGAGAAAGTAGGTACTGGCACTGTAATCTGGGACTGCACCGAGTGTCCTAAGATGGTAAGTTTACCGGGCGGCGAATTCCACATGGGCTCATCAGACAGTAATACCAACCTCCGTCGCGACGAATCTCCTCAGCATCTGGTTCGCATAACCTACTCTTTTGCAGTTGGAATGTTCGAGGTGACAAGGGGAGAATTTGCTAGATTTGTCATGGAGACGGGATATCGTACTGATGTTGAGCGAAGGGGAGAGGGCTACAATTGGAGAACGCCTGGAATCGAGCAGACAGACGTTCATCCGGTCGTCTACGTTAGTTGGAACGATACGCAAATCTACATTCGTTGGCTTAACAAGAAATCAGGTAAGCAATATCGCTTATTGTCGGAAGCCGAATGGGAATATGCGGCACGGGCAGGGACAACTACAGAATTTTATTGGGGTGATTTTATCAACCCAGGTCTCGCCAACTACAATTCAAAGATTTCCTTTAATGGTGGACCGACTGGTGAGTTCCGTCATGGAACGACGGCAGTAGGCAGTTTTACGCCGAATTCCTTTGGACTGTACGACGTACATGGCAATGTGTGGGAATGGGTGCATGATTGTTATCAACCGACTTACGAGGGGGTTCCCGATGACGGTAGTGCGATGAAATTGTCCGATTGTGTATTGCGCGTCCTCCGTGGCGGATCGTGGTACAGCCCCCCCAAATTTCTTCGATCAGCCTACCGATTGGGATATACAGCAGATGACGCAATTGACTATATTGGATTTCGTCTGGTTAGGCTGTTGCCTTAACGCAAGTTGTGACAATTTATGGATGAGCAAAATGTCGCTTTTAAACTAGCTGTAGGCAGTCTGGCCGACGCAAGCAATGAAATTTATCGCCGTGCCTCAGATGTATTCCTGCCGGAGGATGGGGTGCTGGATATGTCTGCCAACGAGAATCCCTTGGGTCCCTCGCCGCTCGCTCTGGCTGCCGTGGCAGATGTATCGGGCAACTTCCACTGCTATCCTGACAGCCACGGCACAGCATTGCGGGTGGCTCTGGCGAATCAGCTGGGCGTCGATGTTGGCCAGTTGATTCTTGGCAACGGCTCCAGCGAACTTCTTGACCTGATTGCGCGCGCCACTCTCGCACCAGGGGATCAAGCGCTGATCGCCACCCCGTCCTTTCTTCCCTATCGATCGGCGATCCAGCGAGCACGCGGAGTAATCGTACAAGTTCCCTTAACCTCAGACTATTGTTTTGATCTTGATCGAATGGCGGAACAGATAGGCAGGCGAACCCGGCTAGTGATCCTCGGCCATCCGAACAATCCGACGGGGACCATTCTCGGCACTGAAGAATTTGATCGGTTCCTGGACCGTCTGCCTGATCAAGCAGTCGTGCTGGTGGATGAGGCTTATCACGACTATGTGCGGCGGCCCGACGCTGCGGACGCCATTGCCCTGCTCAAAAACGGCCGTCCCGTAGTCGCGGTGAGAACCTTCTCGAAGCTGCACGCTCTCGCTGGTCTGCGTATCGGCTATGCGGCTGCCCACCCGGCACTGGCCGCACAGATCGAGAGCCTGCGCCCGCATTACAACACAAGCAGTGCGGCGCAAGCCGCTGCCTTAGCCTGTCTTGCGGACGACGATCATATCGCGCGCTCCCTCTCCGTCAATTGTACCGGACTGGTCGCGCTGTCGAGCGGTTGTGCCGACCTCGGGTTGGAGTATGTGCCATCGGAAGCCAACTTTCTGCTGGTACGCACCGGAAATGCAGATGACATTACGGCAGCCATGAAAGCGCGGTGCGTACTGGTTAAAAGCGGCAGGCCCTTCGGCCTGCCCGACCACATTCGTATCTCCGTCGGCACGCCGGCGAGCAATGCTCGCTGTCTAAAGGCGCTGCAGTGTGCTTTGAATGACTACCGCATTAACAACCCGATCAATAAGCACAGCAAGGAGTGAAGGCATGGTAATGATGATGGCTCCTGGGGGCACCCTGGAAATGGCGAAGGCGGTACTGGATGAGGGTGCTGAAGCGACCTATGTAGGCGTTCTGGGATGGAGTCGTCGCGGCTCCCAGGACGAACTTGCCGATACCGAGATTCGGGCAACCATCGACTATGCGGACAGACTTGGCAAGGAGGTGCGCATCGTGATGAACACCCTGCCCAGTTCCATTGAAATGGACATGTTCCTCGAGCGCGTACACCAGTATGCCGCATGGGGCGCGAAAGGGTTCATGATAAGCGATGTCGGTGCAATGCGACTGGTGCACGAGCAGCTACCTCATGTGCATATTCACACCAGCGTCGGCTGCGGGATTACCAACTACGAGGATGTCAAGTTTCTCCGTGAAATCGGCGCCAGCTATGTGGTGCTGCCCTATCGCCTCACCGTTGAGGAAATCGCACTGATCAAGGGAGAGGGGCAGGTCGGCATCGAGGTGTTTCTTTTCAAGACTCCTTCGGGCGGCAAGATTTGTCCCGGGAAATGCATGATGAGCAGCTATTTCAGCTTCCGCCGCTGGCTCGACGAACAGGGCAAGGATCATTTCTTCGGTTCTGCTTCCCGCGGGGGCGACTGCTTGCGGGTATGTCAGACCAAGTGGGAATTCAACGTCGGTGATCAGGATTTTGATGCGCCGATGACCATCAAGACCAATCCCTCCCTGTGGCTGGAAGAACTGCCGGCATATCTAAAAGCCGGCGTTGACTGCCTGAAGGTGCCGGGGCGGGACCGCTCCGTCGAACTGGTCCGCGATCTAGTCCGCGTCTATCGACGAGCGGTCGATCGCATTCTCGAATCGGATCTCCCGGATCTCACCCCCTTTGGTCCGGAACTGGACCGACTGCGCGAGCGCTGGAGTACCGAGCGCGGCAAGCGCGACAACCGATTGCTGCGTCAAGCCGTACACGCTGCGGGCACAGAGCCACTGAATCAAGCCTACAGCATAAATGCTGCCTGACCCACACTCAAGAAAGAAACCGAAAAGGAACCATTCATGTTCGAACTCTCAACCAATCTCGCCAATCCAAAGGGCCTGCAGGCTACCGACATCAGTGCCTATGACGCCATCTACTTGGGCGACTTCTCCTGCGCCGAGTACCCCAACAATTTCTCCTCCAATGCCGCCGTTTTGGCGGAAGCCGTTAAGAGCATCCATGCCCAAGGCAAGAAATGCTACCTGCGGCTCTATGCCGTGCCCAGCAACCACGACCTGCCCTGGGTGCGGGAGCATCTGCGCGTAGCTATGCAATTGGCCTTTGACGGCTACGAAGTGCACAATATGGGTTTGTTGCGCGTGCTGCGGGAAATGGGTTGCCAAGCGTCGATTCACCTCGGTGTCTTCGGCAACCTGTACACCCACGAAACCGCGCGGGTAATCAAGGACTACGGTGTAAGCCGAGTCTATCCAAATCCTGAGCTTTCGCTGAAGGAAATCATTTACATCAAGAAGGAGGCACCGATCGAAGTCCTGGTGCCGGTGCACGGCAAAATACCTCTCGTTATTTCCGAAACCTGCTTCATCATGGAACACACTGATGGTGGTACCTCGGAATGCAACTTCCATTGTTCCAAAGACCACTGGCTGGAGCGCGGCACCAACGACTGGTCGCTCAAAGATACCGGGCGCATGACCTTGTCGGGCAAGGATCTGTGCATGATCGAACACCTGCCAGAGATGCTGGCCAGCGGCATCACATATTTCTATATCCAGAGCCATGGTGAAGGGCCGGCTTATGTCTCCGAGGTTGGCGCCATCTATCGTGCGGCGCTCGAGAAAGCGGTAGCGGGTCAGTCGGCGGGAGAAGATGAATTGGCCCTCTGGCTGCGCCATCTCGGCGCGCTGGCACGCAAGGGCCTGTGCAACGGCTATTATTTCGAGAGCGCCGGCCAACGCTACGTCGGTAGCCAAGACCGCCAAAACGGCTGCGCCGGGCAATCCGCCGGCTGTACTGTGCAGGCCGCGACGGACAGTCGTTGATGGCCGCCGTGACCGGGCACCGGCCGCAGTTACTGGCTCCTGCCGGTTCGGTCGGAATGGCAGTAGCTGCCGTGGATGCCGGGGCCGATGTCCTCTATGTGGGTCCTCGTGGCTGGAGCAGGCGACCGGCCGAATCGGAACTTACTGACGACGAAATCCGTACCGCAATAGACTATGCACGGGCACGGGATAGAGAACTGCGCGTGGTGCTCAACACCTATCCCAGTCCTTTCGAAATGGAAGCCTTCGTCGCTAAGGCGCAGCAGTACGCATCGTGGGGAGCCTCCGGATTTATCGTCACAGATCCTGGCGCCATCAGCCGCATTCGTGACGCGGTGCCAGGAACAGTGCTTCACGTCAGTATTGGCAGCGGCATCTGCAACGCCGACGACTGCGCCTTTTATCGTGACATCGGCGCCGACAAGATCATCCTGCCCTACCGCTGGGGGGGGGCGGAGGTCGAAGCGGCCAAACATCGTAGCGATATCGGGCTTGAAGTTTTTCTGTTTGAGACCGTGCAAACCGGCAAAATTTGTCCAGGGAAATGCATCATGAGCAGCTATCTGCGCTTCCGCGAATGGCAGCCTGGTGAAGGCAAGGACTATTTCTACGGCAGTGCCAATCGTGGGGCCAAAGAGTGCTACCGCGTCTGTCAAACCACTTGGGAGTTCGGTGCCGAGGATGAACTCAGCCAGACCCTGAAGCTGCGTCGGGATGCACGGCTGATGCTCGAGCAATTGCCGGAGTTCGTGCACCTCGGCGTCGAGTATTTCAAGCTGTCCGGTCGGGAGCGCCCGACCGAAATGATCCGCGACCTAGTGCGCTACTACCGCTGCGCCCTCGACCATGTCATCGGCGGTGACAACGATATCCAACCCTTTGTCGAGGAACTGGTCGACTTGCGCCAGCGCTGGATCAGTGCCAAGGGGCGGCGCACAAACTTGCTGATGGCACGAGCTGAAACTTATGGCATTTCTGGGAAACTTGCCGGGCAGGGTGCATGAGCGGAGTCCTGCGCGCCGGCTTCGAAGGCAGCGGCAGCCCGCGCTGGTTGATGCGCACCATCCAGCGCCAGGGCTTTGACACCGCCCGCGGCTTTCGTCTCGAGCTTCGTCTTCTGAATGAAGGCCGCAACCGCCATGGCACCCTGCAGTGCGTTGCCGAGGGTAATGCTGACGTAGTCGATGGTGACTGGCTGGTACTCGCAGAGGCGCGGGCAAGCGGCTTGCCAGTGACGGCCGTGATGCCCTACGGGCAGATTCTTGGCACGCTGATGCTGGGCCGTGGCATCCCAGGAAACGATATCTCAGCCTTGCGCGAGCACAGCTTGGGCGTGCTGTCGGATTGCGACAAGAACTGGGGAATTCTGCGTGCCGCTTGTGCCCTGACTGCAGACTTTGCGCTCGAGAAAATGGTCAGAATTGAAATATATGACAATCGTACTGCCCTCGATGCCGCGCTCGAATCCGGTGCCGTGGATGCTGCCCTAGTGCATTGGCATCGGGCTCCCGAGCTGATCGCCACCGGCCATCGCGTGCTTGCGGAGATTCCCGATCTTGCTGGTGCAATTCAGGCAAAGGTTGGACCCACGACCTTTTTCGTGGTGCATGAGGATCTCGCCAGCAAACAGCCGGAGCGGGTTACCGCCTTTATCGCTGCCGCTCGCGATGCCATCGAGGTGATGCGTTGGGAAGATGGTCCCTGGATAGCACTCGCTAACGAACTAGGCAGCGGTTTGCCGGCCTTGGCGCCACTTACCATCCTGCGCCAGCGCTGGAACAGTCGCATTGCTGATATTCCCCCTTGGGGGCCAGACTGCCGCCGCTCCCTGAAGGCTCTGCGCGGACAGCTACTGGATGCCGCGGTCGCATCCAACCCGCTATCAATTACTGATTTTCCTGAGGGCGTTTTCCATGCGCACTTTCTGCCCTGACATGATCCAAACATTTTGCCCAAGGAGGCTTCGTGTACCCTAAACAACAACCTGTTCTGATGGCGCCAGGCGGCACGCTGGATATGGCGATCTCGGCATTCGAACATGGCGCCGATTCGGTCTATGTCGGCCCCAAGGGCTGGAGCCGTCGCCCAACCACCGACGAGTTGGAAGATGGCGAGATGATAGACCTCTTCTCCCATGCAAAATCCGTCGGCAAGGATGTGCGCATCGCGATCAACGTAATGCCCTGCCCAGAAGAAATTCAGGCCTTCCTGCGCAAGGTGGAATTCTGCGCCAAGCTTGGCGCCGGCGGCGTCATGATTTGCGACCCCGGTTGCATCCGGCTAGTGCGCAGCCATTTTCCGGATCTGGACATTCACGTTAGTGTCACTGCCGGCGTATTTAATCTTGAGGATATTCATTTTTACCGGGAGATGGGGGCTAACCTGGTGGTCCTACCTTATCGCTGGGGAACTGCAGAGTTCACGGAGGTGAAGGACTGCCCCGGCATGTTGATGGAGGCATTCCTCTTCCAGAGCCAGCATCGCGGCCGCATTTGCCCTGGCCGTTGCTATTCAAGCAGCTATTTTCATATCCGCCATGAGACCGATGCGAAACAAAAGGATCATTTCGTCGGCAGCGCGTCGCGCGGCGGCAGCTGCTACCGCATCTGTCGCGGCAAGTGGCAATTGATGGTGGCAGAGCATACCCATCACGATTCTCCGGTGCTCAAGGGCAGTCCCGAACTGTTGCTGTGGGAACTCCCTGAATACATTGCTGGTGGTGTCGCTCGCTTCAAGATCCCGGGCCGCGAACGCTCGACGAGCTTGGTGGTGTCCATTGTCGGTTTCTATCGCCGCGTCCTCGATCACGTCCTTACCGGCAACCAGGACATTTCCGCTTTTGCCGAGGAATGGACCGCGATCAAGGGGCGCTGGGAAAAGGAGCGGGGCCGGCGCGACGACGATAGAATCGATCAGGCCATGCTGGCTATGGTCTGAATCGCAGCCATGAGCGGACTCAGTCCACGCAGCGCGACGCTCGACAGCGGCAGCCCAAGCCCCCCCACTCTGGTCCGACCCCTTGCGGCAATCACCGAGCAGGATCGATCATACTACGGGGTTAAGGCTTGGAATCTCGCACGCTTGGCCCGCGCCGGCCTGCCGGTGCCTGCTGGATTCTGCATCCCTGGCAACGCCTTCCCCCCGGGCTGGAGCAAGGTTGATGACTTACCTGTCGACCTGACTGCGGCTATCAGGTGCGAATATTCTCGTCTGGGTTCGCCTGTTGTGGCGGTTCGAAGTTCCGCAGGAGATGAGGATCAGCCAGAGCGCAGCGGCGCAGGACTATATACCAGTTTGCTCGGCGTCTGTGGCGAAGCTGATCTGCTTCGCGCCATACTTGCCTGTTGGCAAGCGCGACTGTCCCTGCGAGTGAATTGTGGACGGCGAGAAGAAGATGCCCCGCCCATGGCGATCCTGGTCCAGGTACAGGTCGCCGCCAGCGCCGCTGGGGTATTGTTCACCGCAGACCCATTGAGCGGCGCCAGCGACCGTCTGGTAATCAATGCTGTCTGGGGCCTAGGTGAGCCCCTCGCGTCCGGGCGCGTCTGCGGTGATCTTTTCCACGCCACACCCACTGGGGAGTTGCTGCAACAGGTGGTGAGCTGCAAAACCTCCATGCTGACCGCTGCGGGCGAACGTCCGGTAGCGCTGCGCAAGCGGCAGAAGCCAGCGCTGAGTGCCCTCCAGATCCGTCGTCTGGCGGGCTTGGCGCGCCTGGTCATTGATCATTTTCGGGATACTAAGACGCAAGCCCTAGATATCGAGTTTGCCATCACTGGTGGCCAACCGGTACTGCTGCAAGCGCGGCCAGTTCCGTTCACTGCGCAGCGCAAGAATCCAAATGTGGTGGCTTATCTTGCGAGCCAACGCCAACGCCTCGCCAAGCACATCGAGGTGATGCGTCGGCAAGGAATCATCCGCGGTCACGAGGTGATCCTCAGTGCCGGCAACATCGGCGAGTTGCTGCCGACCCCGACCATGTTCAGCTTCGCTTTGTTCTGCCACATCTTCGCCGGGCGCGATGGCGCCATCGTCAGGGGCCGGCGTCGACTCGGCTATCGCCTTCCAACCGATGCAGGAGAGGGGCTATTCGTGCTAGTAGGTGGCCAAGCCTATTTCAATCTGGAGATCGATGCCGCCACCTATGACTGTGGGGTGGCGATTCCCTTGCTGGAACTGCTGCAGGCTGTGGAACAGAATCCGGTGCTTGCCAGCTATCCTGAACTAGAACTGTATCCACGCTTGGTGGCTTCGGCTCCCGGCGGCAACGCCGCCGCCGCCGCATTTCGCATGCGCATGCTGAAGCAGGGGCAAAGTCAGAGGCAGCGAATGCAGCGCCTGCTACCTCTGCTGCAACAGGAACGATTGCTCCCCGCTGCGCAGTTGGCAAACCTGGACTTTGCAGCCCTGCAATCCGAGCTCAGGACTTGTTTTTCCCTTCTGAAGCAGATTGGCATGCGCTTCGTGATCGTCGCTCGCCTCGGTTTCTTTTTTGCCGGCAGCCTCCGCTGCCGCCTGCAGGAACTGCTTCCGGAACGCGCCGAGCGCTATTACGCCAGCCTGCTTCAGGGCCTACCCGGAAGCCTCATCACCGAGCAAGGACTGGATTTGGAACGCCTCGCAGCCGGCAAGCTGAGCCATGCCGAATACATGGAACGCTATGGGCACATGTCCAGCAACGAACTGGAATTGCTCCATCCGCGTCTCAATGAAACGCCGCAGCGCCTTCCGCAGCAAGTAGCGGAACTGCTCGCTAGCGGCCGCCAGCCGAGCCACGAATTCGCGCGCCAGGAACGGCGCCGGCGGCGAACCGAGGCCGTGCTTCGCCGTCGTTACGGCCAGAACCCGGAAGTGCTAAACGGTCTGCAGCAAGATCTGCATATGACGCAATTTTTCCTACCCCTCCGGGAAACCCTCAAGTTCCATCTCGCGGCCCGCTACGCCCCATTGCGCCCCTTGCTGCAGGCCATGGCGCGACGGTTGGACTTGCCGCCGGAAACCCTGTTCCATCTGATGCCGGATGAGATTCTCAGCCTGCGCCCGGAAACGCGCGACAGCTTCCGGGCGCAGGCAGCGGATCGCCGCGATGAGCGCCAACTGGCACGCTGGGTAGCCCGCAATTGCCCCCTTCCCAGAGTTATTTTTGGCAATCATGCCGACGTTATCGAGGCTATGGCATTCCCGGACGGCGAAGTCTCGATTCTAAGCATGTCCGCAAATCCCATTGCCCCCGGCATTGCCGAAGGGATAGTACACTGTCTGATACTGGATGACGGGGGATTGGACATCGTTCCTCCCGAACTCAGCGGTGGCGAGATCCTTGTCACCACCTCAGCCAATCTGGGACTCGCGCCACTTTTCCGAACTGTTGGAGGTGTTGTGGTGGAAGTCGGTGGTGTTCTCGCCCACTGCGCCTGTCAGGCGCGGGAGGCCGGCATTCCTGCTCTGGTGATGGCTGGTGCCACAAAATGCCTGCGTCATGGCGACCGGGTTCGCCTAGACGCCCAGCGTGGAGTGATCACGATTCTGGAGCTGGCCCCTCGCGCTAAGCTATTTGTGTCGGTCACATGATGTCTTATATTCGCTCTCTCTTTAGCTTGCGCGGGAATGTAGCCGTTGTCACCGGCGCCGGTGCCAACGGCGGCATCGGTCATGCCATTGCCCTTGGACTGGGCCGGGCCGGCGCCCATATCGCCATCGCCGACAAGGATCCTGCCGGTCTCGCCACTACCGCAGCAGAGCTTTCCGCCATCGGCGTGGTACACCTTGCCTGCGTATGCGATATCGGCAAAGGCGCAGATATCGATCATCTGTTCGCTACGGTAGGCGAACAATTCGGACGGGTGGATGTACTAGTAAACGTTCCCTTTAGTTTCAACCAGCGGGTTCCACCCCATGAGATCGATCTTGACGACTGGGCCAGCGCAATCTCGGTCAACGTCACCGGCTACCTGCTTTGCTGCCAAGCCGCCCTGCGTGATATGCTCGCCCGAGGCGAAGGCGGTAGCCTGATCAATATTGGATCTAACGCTGGGGTAGCCTCCTTGGGCCGTGGTGCCCTGATCTACGGCTGCACCAAGGCCGCTGTACATCAACTGACCCGCGAATTGGCCGTTGAATATGCCGCTAGCGGGATTCGCTGCAACGCGTTGCTGCCGGCTCAGACGCTTACGCCGGGCTTGCAGTCGCATCTGGAAAACCCGGCATTCCGCGATCACGTGCTACCGCGAATTCTTGCCAGCCTGCCCCAAGGCAAGCTGCTACAGCCTGATGACTATGTCGGGCCGGCGATATTTCTCGCCTCCCGCGCGTCGCTTGCGGTTAATGGCGTGCTGTTGCCCGTGGATGGTGGCCATCTGGCGATGAATCCAAGCGGCAGTCCCGGCCCGGACCATCGCAGTTATGCCGGGAGTCCCAATTGAAACTGGTGCGTTTCGGGGCGGGAGCGGAGCGACCCGGCTTTGTCGGACCCGACGGTCGGATTTTGGATCTTTCCGCGTACCTGCCGGATCTCACTGGCGACCAACTCGATCCCTCGCGGCTGAATCTTGATGCTCTGCCGATAGTCTGGCATCGCGCAGTGCCGATAGCGGTGTGCATGATCATTGCCAGCTTGCAGGCGCAGCTTGCCATAGCGGAAATCCTTGAGACACCAACAGTGGTGGTTGTCGGCAATTCTCCTCTCCCTGGGCTCGGAGTGCCGATTCGCGACGTGCCGGCCAACGTCCAGATATTCACCGGCAAGGAACTCGGTCAACAGCACCAGACGAATGTCGGCGACTACTTGGAGCAGAATCCCACCAGCGTAACAATCAACTCGGCCCAGGGCAATCCGTTCCAGTCCGATGTCAACTTTCGCGGCTTTTCCGCCTCCCCGGTGCTTGGCACGCCGCAAGGGCTCTCCGTGTTCCAGGACGGAGTGCGCATCAACGAACCCTTCGGCGACGTGGTGAACTGGGATCTGATTCCGCAAGCAGCCATTTCCAGCATCCAAGTAATCCCGGGTTCCAACCCGGCGTTTGGTTTGAATACGCTAGGCGGCGCGCTGGCGATCTACACCAAGAGCGGCAGCCAGTATCCGGGCGGGGCGATCGAGGCCTACGCCGGATCGTTCGGCCGCAAGGGCGTCGAGATTGAATACGGCGGCAAGAAGGACGAGCTCGACTATTTCTTCACCGGCAACTTCGTGGATGATCGCGGCTGGGCCGAGCACAATCCGAGCACTGTCCAGCAGTTCTTCGGCAAAGTGGGCTGGCAGGACGACAAGACCGATTTCGACGTTAGCCTCACGCTGGCGGACAACACCCTCCAGGGCACGCAAACCCTCCCCCTGTCATTCCTCGACAACATTCGCCAACCCTATACATTTCCGGATCTGAACAAGAACGAACTTGCCTTTCTCACCGCCAAGGGCAGCCGCTTTCTCACCGACGACGTCATGCTCGGCGGAAACTTCTATTACCGGAAGTACAAGAACGCCAACTACAGCAGCAACGGCAATGACAATTTCGACTTGGTCACCGATCCGGTGCAGGCCGCCAATGATCGAGCTGTGATCGATCAGGACGGCTATGGCCTGGGCTTGCAACTGACCATGATCGGCAATATCGCGCAGCGCACGAACCGGTTCTCGCTCGGCGCGAGCGGCGATTTCGGCGAGGCGCGATTCAGCCAGGATGCGCAGCAGGCGATCTTCACGGCCGAACGGGGAACAGTCGGCACGACGAATTTCGTGCAGGAAACCGACGCCCGCACCCACAACAACTACTATGGCTTGTTCTTTACGGATACGCTCAATCTGAACGAGGAATGGGCGCTCACCGCCTCCGGCCGCTATAACCGGGTGAACGTGAAGATCGAGGACCTGACTGGCGCGGCACCGCTATTGAATGGCGAGCACACGTTCTCCCGCTTCAATCCCGCGCTCGGGATCAATTTCACGCCGAGCGAGCGCCTGACCGCCTATGCTGCCTACAACGAGGGCATGCGGGCGCCGACACCGATCGAACTCGCCTGCGCCGATCCGGCGGCGCCGTGTAAGTTGCCCAATAACTTCCTGGCGGACCCGACACTTAAAAAAGTGGTGTCACGAACGGCCGAAGCGGGCCTTCGCGGCAAGCTTTCACGCGAGACGCAGTGGAGCGCAGCAATCTACCGGACGGAATTAGCCGATGACATTCAGTTCATCAGTTCCGGCGGGGCGGCGCTGAATGCCGGTTTCTTCCAGAATGTCGGGAAAACCCTCCGCACAGGGCTGGAACTTGCCCTGAGCACGAAGTGGAATGCGCTCACGGCTTCGGCCCGCTACAGCTACGTGAACGCCACCTTCGAATCGCCGTTCGAACTCAATTCGCCAAGCAATTCGATGGCCGATGTCAATGGGGCCATTCGGGTGCGCCCCGGCGATCGGATACCGGGTATTCCGCAACATAACCTGAAACTCCGGTTTCAATACGATTTCGGCGATCGCGCCTCGCTTGGCACAAACGTCATCTACAGCAGCAGTGTGTTTGTCCGGGGCGACGAGAACAACCAAGATGTCAGCGGCCGGGTACCGGGCTATGCGGTGGTGAATCTGGACGGCCGCATCCTTGTGGCCAAGGGCGTGGAACTGTTCGCCCGGGTAGCGAACCTGTTCGACAAGCGCTATTCGAACATGGGTCTTCTCGGCGAGAATTTCTTTACCGGCCCGGGCCGGACTTTCGATGGCGCCAACCTGATCAACGAGCAATTCCGCGGACCCGGAGTTCCGCGAGGGGCATGGGTAGGTTTGCGTTATGTATTTTCTTAGTAGGTAATTCACGCGATGTGCAACTTTCAGACGGTGACCAACCCATCGAAGTGGAGATTGGGTCTGCCGAGTTGTCGGTTGATCAGGATACAAAGGGTATGAACTGCGACTTTGCGGTAAAGCCGGGAGACGAGATGCCACAGGTCGCGGGCCCGATTGTTTTCGATCTGGAAGCGCTCGGTCAGTTGGCCGATGACGGTTTCCACCAGACAGCACGAAGCCATCATCCAGTGGCGGAAACGGGCGCTGCGCGACTCCTTCATGTTGTCGCGCAACGGCGTTTGCAAATCGATCCCATGCCGGGACAGATCCTCCTTCAAGCGGGGGCGGATGAATCCTTTGTCGCCGAGGAGCAACCCGGCGATGCGATGCAGGTCAAAATCGACCAAGGATCGCGCTCATCGATATTGGCCGCCACCAGCGCGATGCCCTCGATGATCCCGTCGTCGGTCGTCAGCAACATACCTTTGAATCCGTAGTAGGTCTCGCCTTTCGAGACGCAGAAGCCGAAGGTTGCCTCACCGCGAAAGACCTTGCTGAAATGCGCCCGCCGGAAGTGGCAAACCGGAACCGGAAAACCATCGACCAGATGAACGGCATGCCCCGTGACGCCCAGCGTATCGGCCCAATACCGGTGGCGCTTGCCTTTGACGGCCCACAGATTCGCCGCCTGCCGGACAAACGTGGAGCGTTCGACCAGCGCTGGAAACCAGACGTGCTAGTGGCGGACAAAGTATTCCTAGATCGCTTTGTCGTTGCTGTATCTCAGACAGGCGCCCACCAACTCCAGCGCCAGTACTTCCTGATCGCTCAAGGCCAGAGAAAATTCCCGTCACCGCAACCGCGTCTTCATAACCTTTTCGTATGCCGCGCATACCTCGCAATACACACGGATGATAAAGTCCTCGATGGGCATGGCCGTCTCCCCCGTAGCGTAGGCCATAGACAAACCCACAATACGGCCGACCTTGCCCGCCTTCTTCTCAACACAGCACCTTTCACCCTCGAAAAGTCGCACATCACGTGAATTATTGGCGTAAGGCCGCCGCTGGAGTAAAAGCCGGCATCGGTTGATCCGTGCACCACACCCAGCTTTTCTCATTTCCCATCGAAATCGCCTTTTCCTTCGCTGCCCGTTCCTTGCTGTCCATGAAGGCGCTGATCACGTGCAGCGGTATCGGCGTGTGTCCCGCATCCAGCAGTAATGCATTCGGAAAAGGCGCCGCGCTCTTCGCGTCATAGCGCAGCGGTTTGACGAAGCGCCGGTGCTGGGCGACCAAGGCGTCGACCAAGGGCAGTTCATGCACGCCTTCGATCGGGATCCAATGTTCGCTCGTCAACATCAGGCTCGCCGCGTCGATCTCGTAGGTATATTCCCGGCGGGCGCGGATCAGCGCGGCCAGGATCAGCCGCACCCGATGCCCGGTGTCGGCGTCGCCGGCCTCGAACATCGGTGCGAATACCCGCTCGATACGGGCCCAACTCTTGGCGGCAATCAACAGTGGTGCATCCGGCATGTGCCGTATCCAGACCCGGTAGCCTTGCACGGTTGCCTCACTGGCCTTGAATTCGCCGATCACGACGGCCAGCGGGGCCTGGCCGTCGTGCGGGTGCAATAGGGCCAGTTTTTCCCGGCGGCGTTGCGCGGCTTCGGCCTTGATACCTTCGCTGAACAACTCAGGCACGTACAAGCGTTCTACTAGCGGTACGCCCTTGACCATGACATCCTCGGCCGCTACCAGCAGGTACTTGCGCAGCACCCACTGATTGCGCTTGCCGGCCATGGCCGGGCTCCAGCGGTTGAAACCGGCATACGCACAAGTAATTAGCTTTATGCCTCGACGAGCAAGTTACTATGAAATGGACACCAACGGCGTGGGGTGTGCTTTGCCCTCTTTTTGTTTTCAAAAAGCAGTAGTGAATTTCAGGAGTGCTTTATGGGTGGACCTTGGAGTACGGAGGAGATTGAGGCGGCGCGGCGCGTCAAGTTCGGCGTTGTTCTTGATCACCTCGGCGCATATTACAAGCTGGACA
>JBASWL010000233.1:0-3989 GCA_049276455.1 Georgfuchsia sp.
GCTCAAAGCAATACGCGAACTACTGCCGAAGTCAGCAACCAATCCGTTCCCGATTCTGGTTGGCACTTCGGCGGGCGCGGTCAATGCGGTGGTGCTGGCCACGCATGCCAGGAATTTTGCAGTGGGCGTAGAAGGTTTGCTCGAAGTCTGGCGCAACTTTCATGCCGAGCAGGTCTATCGAGCCGACCCCGTGGGTATTGCTGCGACGGCAATACGCTGGCTTGGTGCATTGACGTTCGGTTGGCTGACACACCGCTCACCTTATTCCTTGCTCGACAATTCACCGCTGCGGCGTTTACTCAATCGCTATGTGAATTTACTTCGCATCGATGATGCCATCTCCCATGAGGCGCTGCGGGCAATCAGTATCACCTGTTCCGGCTATAACTCAGGGGAAAGCGTCAGCTTTTTCCAGGGGTGCGCCGATATCGAGCCGTGGCGGCGATCACAACGCGTCGGGACGCATGCCAAGATCGAACTCGATCATCTCATGGCATCGAGTGCTATTCCCTTCGTCTTTCCCGCAGTCAAGTTGCACCGAGAGTATTTCGGTGATGGTTCCATGCGGCAACTGGCGCCTATTTCACCGGCGATTCATCTGGGAGCAGAAAAGATCCTTGTCATCGCTGCCGGACGAAAGGCAGAGGAGCATGATCGCCCGGATAAACCAGGTTACCCTTCCCTTGCAAAAGTCGCCGGTCATGCCCTGTCGAGCATTTTCCTCGACAGTCTGTGGATGGACTTGGAGCGTATGACCCGCATTAACCAGACGCTATCGATGATTCCGGAAGAGGAGCGCCAGCAAAATGGCACGCCACTCCGGCCGATTGAAGTGTTGGTCATCAGCCCTTCGCAGCGGCTCGACCATCTCGCCGCGAAGCATGCTTACGCCCTGCCTTGGCCGGTACGTGCCCTGTTGCGTGGTATCGGAGCGATGAACCCAGATAGTGGCGCCCTTGTTAGCTACTTGTTGTTCGAGCCGCCCTATACGCACGCGTTAATCGAACTGGGTTATGGCGACACCATGGCGCGCAAGGATGAAGTAAGGGGTTTCCTCAGTAAAGGTTGATGTTGCAGATTAAGTATCATTTATATCTCATTAATTTGCTGAGGTAATATTTCGTTATTCTGGTAACCAGAACCATCATGGCCTGCTACACTACGTCGTCCGTTCGAGGAAGTGCCATGAACAAACGACTGATTTCAATAGTGATTGCTGCCGGGATGATTGCCGGCAGTTTCTCCGGCGTGGCAGATGCTGCGACAGATGGCATCAAAAAGTCGAGCCACAGAAAAGTTGCACATGCCAAACGCCATCATCGTGCGATAGTGGGAAATTCCAGACGTTTGGTGGTCCGTTCGTCTGCAGTAGTGGTGCAGGATGAAACTACCGGCGCAGTGCTGTTCGAAAAAAATGCTGAAGCCGTACTTCCGATTGCGTCGATTACCAAGCTGATGACCGCGATGGTCACGCTTGATGCCAATCCGAATTTGAACGAGGCCATGACGATCGGTGACGAAGATATTGATGTCCTCAAGGGCACAAGCTCACGACTCCGGGTTGGTACCCAATTGAGCCGCGAGGAAATGCTGCGTCTGGCACTAATGTCCTCAGAGAATCGTGCCGCATCCGCCTTGTCGCGTTACTACCCGGGCGGGCGGTCGGTCTTCGTCGAGGCGATGAATGCAAAGGCGAAAATGCTCGGCCTCACCGACACCCATTTCGAAGATCCTACGGGATTGACTGCGGCCAACGTGTCGAGCGCTCGCGACCTTGTCAGGATGGTTTCCGCTGCCCATACTTATCCACTTATCCGCGAGTTCACCACAACAGCTGAATATGGTATGGAGATGAATGGAAGAGCACATGTTTTTCGCAATACCAATCCGCTGGTGCGCGCCAAGAACAATAACTGGGAGATCGGTCTCTCCAAGACCGGTTACATCAACGAGGCCGGCAAATGCCTGGTGATGCAGGTCTGGTTAAACAACAAGCCGACCATTATTGTGCTGCTGGATTCCTGGGGCCGGCTTACCCGCGTCGGAGATGCCAACCGCATCAGACGCTGGATCGAAAGTTCGGCGACCTCGCGCCGGACTGCCGGCTGAGCGATCCTGTCTGTTCTGTTGACGCGGTAATCCGAGCACATTGATGCAAGATATTTCCCCCGAGTTTTATCTTTTCGCCGCAACACTGTTCGGCGTAGCACTGTTTCATCGCCATACCCTTGCCATCAGTCTTGCGGGATTGACGGCCATCTCGCTCTACAAGATTGGCGTGACCGGATTCGCGGCCGGTCCTGGCTTGGCCGGTTTTGGCCATCACCTGCTGCATGAATCCGTAATGCTGATCAATCTGCTCTGTCTCCTGATGGGGTTTGCCCTGTTATCGCGCCACTTCGAAAAAAGCCATCTGCCAGTACTCTTGCCAAAGTACCTGCCACAAGGCTGGATGGGCGGCTTCACCATGCTGGTGGTGGTGTTCGTTCTTTCCGGTTTCCTCGACAATATTGCCGGCGCCATGATCGGCGGCGCGATGGCACACCAGTTGTTTCGCGCCAAGGTGCATATCGGCTATCTGGCAGCCATTGTCGCTGCCTCGAATGCGGGCGGAGCTGGTTCAGTTGTCGGCGATACCACCACCACCATGATGTGGATTGCGGGTGTTTCACCGCTTCAGGTGGTTGAGGCTTATGCTGGCGCCATCACAGCGCTGATAGTCTTTGGCATACCCGCCGCCAAGTTTCAGCAACGGCATTCTCCGATGCTTCACCATAGCCATGAACATACGCATGTCGATTGGGCACGGCTTGGCATCGTTGGTTTGATCCTGGCATTTGCCATGGCCACCAACATTGTCGTCAATGCTAAATTTGCTGATCTTGCAGACAGTTTGCCTTTTATCGGCATTGCAGTGTGGGCGGCACTCCTGGTCACTGTCGGCGTCCGGCGCCATGATTGGGAGGTACTGCCAGGCGCATTCAAGGGCGCAGCATTTCTTCTCTCTCTCGTACTTTGCGCCTCGATGATGCCAGTGGAAAAGCTCCCCGCAGCAACATGGCATACTACCTTCGGCCTCGGCTTCATCTCATCAGTGTTCGACAACATCCCGCTCACCGCGCTCGCGCTCAAGCAGGGTGGCTACGATTGGGGCTTCCTAGCCTATGCTGTCGGCTTCGGTGGTTCCATGGTCTGGTTCGGCTCATCTGCCGGTGTTGCTCTGTCGAGCATGTACCCTGAGGTGAAATCTGTTGCCCTCTGGCTGCGTCATGGATGGTTCATTGTTGTTGGTTACATTGCCGGATTCATCGTGATGCTGGCGGTGCTCGGCTGGCATCCGCAGATCCCGCATCGCTATGCAGAACAGTCTGCGCCGGTGGCAAGTCAGGGAGTCAGCGTGGAGTGAAGGGCATCGTGCTCTTCGGTCATGGTTCGCGCAATCCAGATTGGGCAAAGCCATTTCATGCTATTCAGGAAGCGATTCTCTCTCTTTCGCCATGCACGCTGGTGAAGCTAGCCTTCCTTGAGTCCATGCGGCCGACGCTTGATGAGGCCGTTGACGAACTGGCCAAGTGTGGTGCAGACGAGATCGACATCGTGCCGGTTTTTCTGGCAACTGGCGGCCATGTCGCCAAGGATCTGCCGCAACTTGCGGCGAATGCCATGGTGCGTCATCCCCACATTGCGATTGCCGTCGCCGCGCCGGCGGGAGAGTCAGGCCTGGTGATAGATGCTATGGCTGCCTACGCGCTTAAACCGCAAATGGAAAAAGCCCGATAGCCACGGCTTGCGGGTTGATTAACAGGGGGCAGTAGCGCTGAAGTTGCCGCAGGAACACCTTCACGTAATCGAGATTGGAGTGCTCACTGGCAATGCGCAATCTGGTAGCGTTATGCCCTCGCCCGTGTGAGTTAACAGGAAAGGTTAGTGATGCAAACTCTTCGCGTTTATCTGGAACAAAACGAAATTCCTACGCACTGGTACAACGT
>JBASWL010000234.1:0-2004 GCA_049276455.1 Georgfuchsia sp.
GCAATTGATGGCCCATGACGCATTGTCGGCA
The DNA here is from genome assembly GCA_049276455.1 of Georgfuchsia sp. Classification (GTDB taxonomy): domain Bacteria; phylum Pseudomonadota; class Gammaproteobacteria; order Burkholderiales; family Rhodocyclaceae; genus Georgfuchsia. The sequence continues at coordinate 32 of JBASWL010000234.1, forward strand.
CACGCCCGTGACGAACTCGGCATCTCTCTTAATTTCATCGCTCACCCGTTACAAGCCGCGTGGGCATCGGCAGCGAGTTTTTCTATCGGCGCAGCGATGCCGCTTCTCATCGTGTTTGTAGTACCGGGAACGAAATTGGTTCCCGTTGTTTTTGGGGTCACGCTTGTTTTTCTCGCGGTGTTAGGGGCGCTGGCGGCATTCGCCGGCGGAGCACCCATAGCGAGAGCAGCTGTTCGCGTTACGTTTTGGGGAGCATTAGCAATGGCGTTGACGGCCGCCGTGGGTGCCCTTTTTGGAAAAATCGTGTAATTGGTATAACCTTGCCAAGAATTCCCATAAAAAAAGCGGTAAATTTCTCTTGAAAAAGGGTAATTATGTGTTAAACTATGCCCACGTGGGCAATATAAGGAGAAACAATGAAAAAGGAGGTATCATTAAATAATCTATATAAAAAGGAGCAAAGGTATGAATATGTTTAAGTACGTTTTCGTCACACTTCTGGTAACATTCACTATATCATGCGGCGGACTCCAGGGTTTTCAATCAGAAACTCAAGCTGTTGCCGCGACCGCTATTGACAAAGCTGAGAACCTCGCGCCGGTGCCGGCAATTGAAACACGCATCAACGACCTGCTGAAGCAGATGTCGCTGGCCGAAAAGCTTTCGCTTTGCCACGCCAACTCGAAGTTCAATACCGCCGGGATCGAACGGCTGGGGATTCCCCGTGTGGCGATGTCTGACGGCCCGCACGGAGTACGGCGCGAAACCGCCGCCAACTCCTGGGAGCCTGCGGGGTGGGAGGATGACTACGTGACCTATCTCCCGACCGGCTCTGCGCTGGCGTCGACTTGGAATCGGGAAATGGGACGCCGATTCGGCGAAACATTGGGCGCGGAGGCGCGTCATCGTAACAAGGACATCCTCCTGGGCCCAGGCATCAACATCGTCCGCACTCCAGTCTGTGGCCGCAATTTCGAGTATTACGGCGAGGACCCGTACCAAGTCGGCCAGATGGCGTCCGAGGTGGTGCGCGGCATCCAGAGCAACGATGTGGCGGCGTGCGTGAAGCACTACGCGCTGAACAACCAGGAGTGGAACCGCGGCTGGGTCAACGTGGTGGCCGACGAGCGCACCCTGCGCGAAATTTACCTGCCGGCGTTCGAGGCGGCCGTCCGCGCGGGTGCCTGGACGGTAATGACCTCCTACAACAAGTTCCGGGGACAGTGGTGCGGAGAGAACAAGTACCTAATGAACGACATTCTCAAGGGGGCGTGGGGGTTCGACGGTGTCTGTATTTCGGACTGGGGCGGAACGCACAGCACGCGCGATGCCGCGGTGAACGGGCTCGATATAGAGATGGGCACGTCGGACAACTACGACACCTTCTTCTTTGCGAATCCCCTTCGGCAGGCCGTCGAGCGCGGGGAGATTCCGGAGAGCGTCGTCGACGACAAGGTCCGGCGGATCCTCCGCTTCATGATCCGGGCCGGTATGATTGATCCATCGACACGCAAGACCGGATCGCGCAATACCGCCGCAAACCAGCAGGCGGTCCGGGATGTCGCCGGCGAGGCGATGGTGCTGCTGAAGAACGACGGCGTCCTGCCGCTCGACATTAACAAGACACTGAAGCTCGCTGTGATCGGCGAGAACGCTGTCATACAGCATGCGAATCAAGGCGGCAGTTCGGCGATCCGCGCGCTTTATGAGATCACCCCGCTCGAGGGGCTGAAACGCAAGGGCGGGGGAATGGTTAAGATCACGTACGTGGAGGGTTACCGGGACACGGGCGACACCACGGTTTTCGAGGCGATCAGCGACACGTATGTGCAGACCACAGATCCCAAGTCCGGCATCCGGAGTTGGAAGGGTGAGTACTTCAACGACCGTAATCTGAACGGTCAGCCGGTCGAGATCCGGTATGAGAAGGCCATGGACTTTAACTGGAAGGATCTGGGTCCGGCCGCAGGTGT
>JBASWL010000235.1:0-8960 GCA_049276455.1 Georgfuchsia sp.
GCAAGAGCGTTAGCTTGATGAGCGGCGGAGAACGGGTATGGATCAACGAATGTTTGATCCGGGCAGTGGCGCTGTATCTGGCGCAGCACACTGGACGACGCTACGACACACTGTTCTCGGACGAGGCGGACGGGCCGCTTGACCCCGAGCGCAAACGCATGTTCATGGCGATGAAGCGGGAGGTACTGCGCCTTGGTGGTTACGAGCGGGAGTTTTTTATTACGCAGACGCCGGCATTGACCGCGATGGCGAATACGGTGATCGATCTGGAAGTATATGTTGCCGGAAATTAGTGTGGAAACCGATAATTCCAGACGAGAAAAACCCCCCGGTAGCTGCGCCTATACCGTGTAAAATAGATACTATTACCGCGTGAGTGAGTAACATAGCGAATTTCTCCATAGTAAGCCTACTATTTTGCTGAAGAGAATCTGCGCCCGACTTCCATTTGATTGAACCTTGGGGCTCCGCCCCAAACCCCGCGCTCGCCGCGTGGCAGGGGGTGGGGTTATAAGACCAACCCCACCCCCACCACGGAGCATTTGATCGCTCCGCACCGTCAAGTCCTTTCGCGGCATAAACGGCTGCCTCCCCGCTGCGCGGGTCCCCTCCATTTATTCCACGGTGACTTGACCGCGCTCCACTCATTCGATGATCTTCCGGATGGCCGTCACATACCCCACCTTATAGATCGTGCGACCTTTGGCGCTGAGGATGCGTCCATGGTCATCCTGCGACCAACCTTCGTCCTGCATCAGTTTGTTGCTGATCGCATGCCGTAGCGCTTCCTTTTCAGAGTCAGTGAGGCCGGTCGAGGCGGGCAGAATCTGGATGGTCTCTTTCGGGTGGCTTGCGCTCGTCGTCCTTTGATCAATGACCACTTCGGTGTTTGCCTTGAGCACATTCACCTCACCACGTAGTTTCTTGTTCTCGGCCAGCACCGCGCCCATCACAGCACGAACCGCCGGGTCTGGAATCTTGTCGAGGACAGCATAGACCGGATTTTCTCTGACCTTGCGCACCTTGCGGGTCACGCCACCGGTATGGTCTGCCCACGCCTTAATCAAGCCCTTGAAGTCGTCGCCGGTCTTGTTGTGGATAGTCGACTTGACGGGGCCACCGCGTTCCTGGGCAATCTTTGAGATCGTGGCTACCGAGAAGTCGGCGCTGCCGCGCTCGTGCTGCTCCCGGCACACCGCATGAATGATGTCGAGGTTCTTGGCTTTGCGCTGCGAGGCAGTGGCCTTGAGTTGTTCCAGAAGTTCATCAGGATGCATGGCTGTCTCCTTGGTGTGTCGGAAGTGCCCGTTTGGCACGAGTCGCATCAATGATTTCTCGGGCAGACGTCCCGGCTACTTGATCGGCGATCACGTCCCACGTTTCATCGACAATGCCAAGTTCGCACAAGCGACGGTGCCCCTCAACAAACTCAAGTGCTCCCTTGAGGGAACCGGTGCGTGCCTGAATTAACTGCATCACGGCATTGCCTGCTTCCAGTTGCTGCTTTGCGCTCAGGCGCAAGAAGATGGGCGGCATCTTGTTGAACTCCATCATGCAGTCGAGTAACTGGCTGCGCCGTAGGGTGGGCTTGCGGGCGTCGATCTCGGGATAGATCACGGCGTTTTCACAAAGGACTTCGATCTGGTGCAGTTCCGAATTTTTTTCAGCGAAGGCGACCTGAACGTCAGTCATATCACCCACTGCCACCAGTTGCACCCCGTCCTTGTTTGCTTCCTTCATGATCTCCAGAGAACGTGCGATCAGGTAGTGCGTGGCCTGAAGGTCATTGACGAGCTTGCCCATCGCCTCGGCTTCCGCTTCGTAGCGCTGCGAGAGTCGTTCCAGTTCGCGGGTTCCGTTGAACAGCCGGCCGTCGCGCTCGCTGTCAGCACGGCGGTTTTCCAACAGGGTGACTTCCTCGTACAGGTCATTGAGGCGCTCGGCACGCTCGTGCGCCTCATAGCTGATGGCGTTGAAATGTGCTTGCAAGCCAGGCAGGAAGGCGGGACCGGACAAGAAGAACCGGCAGCGCACGCAGTTACGCTCCAGTGGGTAGCCAGGGACGGGGGCGTATAACTGTTCCCTTTGCCGCTCTTTGATGTGCTCCCCACCAACATCGCACATGGCTCCACCGACCGGACAGATACCCTTGTCCTCGAAGACGAAGTTGGCCGCCGACTTATGCCCGATGGCGGCACGCACAGCATCGACGCTCACACTGGCAAAGCGCTGGCTGACCTGCTCCATTGTCGCATCCATTAGAAAGCGCCGGTGGCTGGTTAGGTCGGCGGCAAGCGTGTTGCGCTCGGCCACCTCCAGCACCTCCTTCATGTAAGCATGCCCGAACTTGGTGTAATAGAGCGTCATGATAATGCGCGCGTGGCCGGCGATCAGCTTGGACACCACGGCAATGGGCAACTGAAGGTCCAGTACCAGATAGCTGATCAGGGATACCCGCAGCGCATGCAAGGGGTAGTGTGTTCCTTTGTCACTGTCATGATCGACGAACTGGATGGGCGTGCCGTCGTCCAGTGTCTCACTGCGCTCCAGGCAGCGTTGTTCTAGGCGGGCGAGGAGCAGATACCACGGGCGTTCGAGCGCATCGCTGGTGAGCGGCTTTTGCCTATCATCACCCTCAGTTGCCGCATCGCGTAATAGGAAACAGGCGGTGCCGCGCGCTTCCAGTACCTCGGGGTGGGGCGGCGTATTGCCAAAGTGCTTGGTTTGCAGTTCGCTCCATGCCATCGGTTCAGTGATCGGGTTGTAGCGCTCTTGCCACTGGCGCAGTTTGTTCAGCCAGTACAAGACGATCTCGTGGGCCCAAGGGATGACATAGCCTTGGGCGTTCGCCGCTTTGTTAATGTCGGCGGTCTTGTTGGTGTTGATGAACAAGCCCGCGCCGGACTCTTTGGCGTGGTGGTGGAAGACGCCGCGTTGGTAGGGTCGCGTGGCGCTGCCGGTGGCGAGCGGCAAATCGTTCAGCACGAAGCAGCCGCCCTGGGGTCCATGCACGTAGCGCCAGGTGTCGGCTTCGCCAGAGTCCAGCATCCGCACCTGAAACGAGCGCAGCGGCAGTTCCAGCTTCACGTACAGCGCTACCGCGCGCGCCGGTGACCAGAGTTCGGTCACGCGGGGCGGAAGTCCCTTTTTGGTCTGCTCGTAGTCGGTGGTATCACGCTCGCGCCAAACACAGTCCAGGTCGTCAGGATTGATGAGGTCTGGATCAGCGACGAACCAGTCGCCGCCATGTCTTCCGCTCTCCATCGCCTGCTGTGCCCAGATCCAATCGCAGAAATTCGGTCCCTCAGCCAGCATCGCGCGCAATTCTTTGATGTAGCGAATCGAGAGCGATGATTTTGTTGTTTCCGTGGGGGCGGCGACACCTGACCCGGAAAGCCGCGCCACGGGATTGTGCAGTTCTTGTGGCACGATCCGGTGGCCATGATCGTCCTCGACGGAGAGCTTTTCCGCGAGCACCCAGTCGAGGAAGCAGGCGATGTAGTTGTTAAGTGCAACTTCTACTCGGCTCAGCGAACCAATGTGCCCTCTTGCTTTAGCCTTGAGCAGCACCTCTCTGAAGTTCGGTTTGGGCGTACTCCGAGCCAGCAATACCATGGGATGGCGAGGCAGATCGTAACCGATGAGATACTGCACCAGAAATTTGCCGAGCGATCTGCGTCGATGGTCGACCGCTACTTTTTGTGCGCTCAGCCATTCGGCGGCGAGTGCTTGCCAATGCACCATACGCGGATCGAGGGCGAGGACATACGCAAAGGTGAGATCTGAATCCTTCCCGACAGTCTTGGGTCGAAATCGCCGGAAGGGATTTCGCAGGTGAACGGGTACCAGCCGATGACCCTCGGCATCGGGCTCTGCCAGTTTTGTGCGCAGCACCCAGTCGAGGAAGTCGCTGACGGTGTCATGCCGCTTTTTTGCCTCGCGTTCGCCTAGCGTGCCAAGTTCCAGCGTCATCCACAGGTCGGGCAGGCGGGTGCTAGCCGCGAACAGGGCCTCGGGGCGGTTGTCCAGTTGCTGCGCGTGCAGGTAGCGCACGAAGAAGGCAGAGAGTGCAGCGGCTTTGCTGTTCGAAGTTTTCTGCGTCGGATACCACTCGGCCGCCAGCACCCGCCAGCCTTCGAACGTTGGATTAAGTTCCAGCAGGAAGCGGAACTCGGGGTCGAAGTTTTGGTTGGCGCCTTTGATTCTTGCCATATCAGTTTCTTCTCAACAGTTTTGGGGTCGTGCCGCTCATCAGCCCCAGCGGGTCGACGTCTTGGAAGCCGTAACTCAGGAAGTCAGGCGGAGGCAACATCTGGCCTGCTTTCTCGCGCTCGGCAGCGGCCTCCAGTGCCCGGACGAGCTTGGCTCGATCCGGCTCGGTATAGATCACCTGCGATTCAAGCGACTTGTGGTGCAGTGCCTTCTTTCGGAAGATCGGGTCAATCTCGGCATCCGCCAGCGCCTGTCCGTAGGCATGGCGATGCCCGTGCGGCGAAGTCCCCAAGGCTTTCGCAACCTGCATCCCAATACGTTCCACAGCGCGGCGATGCTGCCGCTCAAACGAGTCGATGGCGTAGGGCTTGCCTTCTCTGGTCACAAACGCAAACGGATGGCTACAGTTCAGTTGCGCCCGCTGCGCCATGTAGAACAGCCAGAGCTTCCAGAACAACTCCCCCGCCCACTGCGGGAACCAGTTGACGTACATGAAGTGCCCTTTGGAGTCGAGCGCGTTACCCTTCCAGCCGGCGAACAATTGATCGCTCAGGGCGTATTCGTTGCGCGGGCGCATCGCGTACTTGCCATTCAGATAGGCCAGACGGTTGTAGTTTGTGGGCTTGCCTTTAGCGTCTAGCCAATCCGGTGGCGCGGTGCCCAGGCTCGGGTGGTAGATGCGCACCAATGCCCGATCCGCATGAATCGGGTCGGGGACCACATCATGCACAAACAGGTGGAAAGGCTCGGACATGCGCAGGCCGCCGTAGTGCATCAGGAGCGTGATCAAGATGTCGCGCAGGTTCAGCCGTTCCTCAAGGCGGGAGCTTTTCTGCTTGCCAGGCACGATGAAACCCTGGAAGAGCAGATCGTGCATTCGCTCATCAGGGAAGCGCTTTACCGGCTCATGGTCGATGACGGGCGTGCGTTTAAGCAGGGCATTGCGGGCGCTAGTCATCGCCAGCGAGGCGGTCTCCCGATCCCATGTATGGGCTAGAAAGGCCCGATCGCGCTTCTGATGCCAGGCTGCCCAGGCCAACATTTCTTCACTGCGCGTTGCCTGCCGCCACGGGTTGAGCGGCTTGGTGCCCTGCGTTCGCACCATCCAGTCCGAGAAACCCGAGACGCCCTGTCCCAGCACCCGCACGACCGCCGGATTGCGACCTTGCCAGTAGAGGCCACTGGGGTCGGTGCCATCGTCGCCGACGGTTCCTGTGTAAAGCCGCTGTGTGAAGGCTTCGAACAAATCCTTGGGGTCATCGAAGCAGTCGTGGTTCGCCGCCATGTAGTCGATCAGGAGTCCCACCGCTTGCGCGGTCTTGGTCATCCATGCATGGCTGCGCACATGGACATGCGCCAAGAAGTAGTCGACGAGAGGTTTCAGCGGGCCATGCTCAGTCACGATAATGGGGATTTCCGTGACCACGCCGGTGTTGTCACGATGCACCTTGCCGCGTATGGTGGTGTGTTGCATCAAGTCACCCTCTCGAACTGGTCTCGCAGCAACGCGCCCAATGCGACATGCCGCCGATCCGAGTGACGCGGTGCCCGTACGGCCGCCTTTGCCGCGTCCACATCGCCAACCAGAACCACTTGCTGTTCGGCGCGTGTCACGGCGGTGTACAGCAATGTGCGGTCCAGTAGCTTGCTCGGACGAACGGGGATGATGACCCGGCGAAAGCCGCTGCCCTGCGCCTTGTGGATCGTGATGCCGTAAGCCAGTTCCAGATGCGGTAGGATTTCGGCCGTGAACTCACGTGTCTGACCATCGTCCCATAGGATGTGCCCAAGGCATCGCCCCGGATCGACCTTGGGCGAAGGCGGCTCCACCGACAGAATCGTTCCAAGTGAGCCATTCTGTAAGTCGGCCTCCCAGTCATTCCGTAGGCAAATAACAGGATCGCCAACACGCAGGCCGTGGAACTGTTCCATGTCGAATTCATCGTTCCACACGATCAACTTTTCGCCGCTGGAATTGCAGCGGGACTGGCACAAATCATTGATGGCACGTACGCCGCCGGCGGGCGCTTGCCGAGTGGCGCAAAGAATCTGGGTGGCATCACGATCTTCGTCGTAGAGACGCAGGATGGTTTCGTTGATCTGGTCGAGCGCGCAGGAAAGAAAGGCAATATCGGCGCGGGTATCGCCGGGCAAGTCAGGCCACTCGCCGTTACGGATCAACGCGGCAGCCTCAGCAATCGCGGCGCCGTAACGCTTGACCTGCGAGAGTTCCACTACGGGTACGTTGCTGTGGTGCGCCAGTTCATGCAGCAGCAATCCCGGCCCCACGGGTGGCAATTGGTGCGGATCGCCCACCAGCACCACGCGGTAGCCGCTCGGCAGACGCCGGATCACCCGATAGGCCGAGGGCAAATCCACCATCGAGGCTTCATCAATTACGACCACGGCATGCTCAGGCGCATCATCCGGATCGAAGTGCTTCAGGAACCCGGCAATGGTTTGGGCCCCATGGCCGGTGGCCTCGCCAATTCGCTTGGCGGCGCGCCCGGAGAGCGCCATGGGGTAGATCGTGTAGCCAGCCGCTTCACCGATGCGGAACAAGCCGCGCAGCACCGTGGTCTTGCCGGTGCCGGCACCCCCGGTGATGACGCTGATCGGGTTGGCGTTCGCCAATTCCAGCGCCTCTATCTGCTTGGGATGCAGACTCACGCCGGCGTCCGCCTGATAGTCGGCGATAAGTACCGCTAACTCGGCCGCATCAAGCAAGGCCTCGGGATTGGCCGCACGGTGAGCGATGGCCGCGGCCACGCCCTGTTCCATGACATAGGGACCGGGAGCGTGCAGTCGCTCGCCTTGGCGGATGAAGCGTCCTGCTGACTCGGCTTCGCTCAGTGCCGATGCCAACACATCGTCTCGCTGCAATAGCCTGCGCAGGCGACGCGCAAACTCGCTTTCCGGGAGGAAGGTATGCCCGTCGTCAAACGCGGCGTACAGGGATTCCTCGACCGCTCCGGCAAGGCGGCGCGGGTCGGCTGGGCTGAGGCTGAAAGTGCCTTGCGCAAGGGCATCCACGGCTGACCAACTGGCGGCAAAGCTCAGAAGTCGATAGGGATCGTCCTCGATCTTGCGCGCAGCCTCCTTGCCGTAGAAGTCCAGTACCTTGCGCCCGAGTGAGACGGGAAATCCCTTCGACTGCAGCCATTGCAGAGTAAAGGTGTCGCCCCACCGGTGCCATGCTTCTGCGAGCTTTTGTGCCATGGACTTGGGCAATACATCTTCAAGCCGGTCAATGTCGGCCCGGTCGAGCACGTCATACAGGGCAGCACCAAAGTGTTCCCACAAGCGCCGCGCTTTAACTTCACCAATGCCCTCGAAGGCTTGCCCCTGCCCCAGCAGGGTGATGATGTGCTCACCCGAGGGGCGCAGCATTTCCATGGAGTCCGGCGTGATGGTGGCCTCGGTGAGCCGGTAGCCATTGACGATGATGGTATTGGGTTCGGGCGTGCCGGCGATCCGCCACAGTTGCCCGCATTCGACCTGGGCTTGGAGCACTTGATTCGATGCCTTGATGACGTAGTGGACTTTGGCATCAATGCGCCAACCCTTTTCATCCACTTCGATGCCCGTGAAGATCGCGCCACCCCGCCCGTACGGGTTCTGGCTGCGCACGGCGCTCACGCGCACGGTGACGCTCGGTACGCTCATCGTGGCAGCCGTCCGGTGCTGCAAAGCACGTTGTCCATCAAGCGGTAGCGATCCAGAGAGGCACGCAGTTGGGCGAGTTCGGCGCGCAGCGAAGCGTTTTCTGATTCGAGACGCTTGAGCCGCGCCTTGTCGGCAGCGGTGCGCGGGTTGGGTGGTGCTTGAGGCGCCGCACCGCCCTCGCTCGCGTCGGCGAGCGAGGGCAGCACTTGTCTTTCGCGCAATTGCGCTTCCAGCGTCTTGAGCGCCTCTTTGACGCGGGGGTTCTGGAGCAATACCGACTTGGCAAACCCGCACTCGCGCGCGATCTCCTGGCGCGACAACTGCCCGCGCATCACCATTTCCCGGAAATCGTCGTCGGTCTTACTGACCACCCACGAGAGAAAGGTGGCGAGGTTCTGTTCGGAGCGTTGTTGGCCGTTCATCGGATTAGTAAGTGAGTTACCATTAGTTTTTACAATACACCATAGCTATAAGTCGCGCAAGCAAAAAAATGCCACCCTCAAGTGTCGAGAGTGGCATTTTTCAGCCCTAATAGTAACGGCTACTTACACCATATAACAGCAATGGCCGGGGGTTTTTCACATATGGGCCGGTAGTTGACCCTCGAAAAAGTAACAAGCTTTTCCCCTTGGTAAGCACCAAGGGAAAGCGCTTGTTTCCGAAAACGAGAACACAACGCTGCGCTATCCATAGGCCGAAGCAGTAACGCGCAGATAAATTTACCCCAAGTCGATCCAGCAAGGATCGCAAGGTTGTATCAGCTCCGGGAATCCGGAATCGAACCGGGCTACAGGCCCATCGGCGCAAGCCCTACAACCAACATCGGGCCACGACCCGTGTGTAGGCCAAGTCATCGCGACCTGGCCTATTTAATTTCCAGGGGTACCACCTTGAATAGAAAAAAAGCCGCCATGGCGGACGTTGCACAACTGTCGCTGCAATTTGACCTGTTTTCAGGAAGCGCTGCGACAGATACCGAGGCAGAGATCATTCCGTTCCGTAAGGACGTGATCGCTGAAGCGGTAGAAACAGTCATCAAGCCGAGAAACACCCGGAACTTCCAAATTACGAATGAGCTGGAT
>JBASWL010000236.1:0-1884 GCA_049276455.1 Georgfuchsia sp.
CACCGGACAGATTCCGTTTGCCGCCAACGGCCGCGCGCTGGGACAGGGCGATACCACCGGTTTCGTCAAAATGCTCGCCGATGCCAAAACCGATCGCATACTGGGTGTCCATGTCATTGGCAACAACGCATCGGAACTGATTGCCGAGGCCGTTGTCGCGATGGAATTCGGTGCGTCGTCCGAAGACATTGCGCGCATCTGCCACGCCCATCCGACGCTCTCCGAAGCCATGCACGAGACGGCGCTGGCGGTGGACAAGCGTTCGTTGCACTTTTAAAAACCATTAAGCTACAGAGGTCACAGAGAACTTAAAAAACACCACAGCGAAAACCAGAAACAAGGAAAGGTTTTTCTCTGTGGACTCTGTGCGCTCCGTGGCTAATATTTTTGCCTCTACAATTTCTGCGCATTGTGTGGGTAAACACCAATTAATGCAGGGCAATTGCACCAAAATGCAAATGACATTGTCGTAGACGATGAAAATAGTCGTTTACGCTCAACAAGTTGCAAGGGGTCTGTTCACAACCGCCTGATTTGTGTAGTTTCCTGTCTTTTTGGGGCGACTCATGGAGACAGGGAAGCAGGATGTTCCAAGCAAGCGGCTGTCGTTGGCGGAAGCCTTTTCAGGGCTTCCAGATCCGCGTGTAGCAGGACGATCGAAGCATGACCTAGTGGAGATGCTGGTGGTGACCGTATGCGCGTTGATCTGTGGGGTTGACGACTTTGTTGGGATCGAAGCGTGGGCGAATGAACGAATCGACTGGCTGAGGCGATTTATGAAGCTTAGAAGCGGAATTCCTTCTCACGACACATTTGGCCGGTTGTTTGGCCTGCTGGATCGGTGTGCCGTGGAGAAGGGCTTCCGGTGCTGGGTCGGCAGTGTGCTGCCGGCCTTGGGGGAAGGCACGGTGGTAGCGATCGACGGCAAGGCCAGTCGGCGCAGCAAGATGACGGGGCAACAGGCGCTTCATCTGGTGAGCGCCTTTGCCACCGAGGCGCAACTGGTCTTGGGACAAGAAGCCTGTGCCGAGAAGTCCAATGAATTGACGGCGATTCCGGTTCTGCTCGAAGCCCTGCTGCTCAAGGGCACCATCGTCACTATTGATGCGATGGGTACCCACGGCAACATTGCCCAGGCGATCCGGGACAAGGAGGCCGACTACGTTCTGGCGGTGAAGGACAACCAACCCAAGCTGGCGGAATCGATCACGTCCTTCTTCGACATCGGCCAGGCTGCAGCATGGAAGAACACACCCCACACGTATACCGAGTCGGTGGAAAAGGATCACGGTCGGCTGGAGGTCCGGCGCTGCTGGGCGTTCACCCAACTGGAATGCCTTTCCACTCCCGAGCAATGGACCGATCTGAAAATGTTCGGCGTCATCGAGGCGGAACGCACCATCAACGGCGAAACGAGCCACGAGCGCCGTCTCTATATCAGCAGCATCGCCCCCGATGCCAGCGCGCTGGCGAATGTGGTGCGGGCTCATTGGGGCATCGAGAATCGCGTGCACTGGTGTCTTGATGTGGCATTGAACGACGACCAGATGCGCGCTCGCGTGAAGAATGCGGGAGCCAATCTCGCCATCATCCGCCGCCTCGTCCTCAATTTGTTTCGTCTCGATAAGTCTCGCAAGGGCGGCATCCACACCCGGCGTATCCTCGCGGCATCATCCGATTCCTACCGTGAAACCCTCCTCGGACTTGACTCAGTTTGATGCAATCGCCTTGGGGGCATCCCGCTGACGAAAAACCTTGTCTCGAATCAGGAGAATGCCCCTGCAAGCCCGGTGTAAAATCGAGGGATTCATGTTGCATCAGTCGCATTGTGGCCTCCATCTACTAGTCGATATACGGAAATAATCACCATGACCACCATCAAAC
>JBASWL010000237.1:0-2091 GCA_049276455.1 Georgfuchsia sp.
GGATTTCCCCGTGATGTTCTTCTGCAGCAGGTTGGGGTCGGCAGGGACAGAGTCACGACCCAGAAGATCTTCAATGCCCACTTCGCGAAGATCATCGATTTTGACGGTTCCCTGTGCCAGCTGGTCCAAGCCGGGCAGGGTGCGCACGCCCACTTCGAGCGGTTCGAGCATCTTCATGATCTCGTTGCGCCTGGAACGCTGCGCGGAGGGCATGGCCAGTAGAATTTCCGTGATGCTGAAGCGCGTCAGGAGTTCTTGGAACGATTCTGGCGCGTAGACTTTCAGCCCATTGATCAGTTGCTTATGCAGTTCTGGGGCGTCGTCAATAAACGCCACGGGGCGCAGTTCCCGGCTGAACTCAAGTGCGGAAGCAAGCTGAACGCCGGCAGAACCCGCGCCGTAAATCAGCACGTTGTGGCGCCCATTTGTCGAAGCATGACTCCGTAATTGCAGTTGGTTGAACCAGTATCTCGCAATCAGACGTGTTGTTCCGATCAAGAACAATGTCATTAATCCATGTGCCACCAATACCGTGCGCGGTATATTCAGATGCAGAAGAAAGCCCGCCAGTGCAAGCAATGCGATATATAGCACTACCGACTTAAAGATAGTCGCAGCTGCATGCACACCTAAATAGCGAGTGATTGCCCGGTACAGCCCCAGCTTGATAAAAACGGGGATGGCGAGCAACGGCGCGACGATGAATAACCACCAGATTTTGCTATCAGGCAAGACGATATGTTCCTGGCGCAAAACAAAGGCGAGCCAGAGTGAAACAAGAATCACAATGACATCGCTGGTAGCGATGATGACCTGTTTTTTTATTCTGGGCAGGTTTGCGATCTGTTGAAGGGTGCGGGATTGTATTGACTGTAGAGCTTTAGACCCAGCCTCCCAACACGTAATGAACAAGAATATTGCTGCACAGAAGAGCAGAAGTGCAGCAAAGGTTTGCGAAGTGGCGAACTGCGTTGCGTCGAGATCTTCGGTATCGGTAGCCAGTACCCTGGGCGCTCCCGGCGGATAGCATTTAAGGAGTACAAGGCCTGTGTCTGTGTGGGCTGATTGACGCTCGCTTTCTTGGCATGCTGCCAATGCAAGAGCCGGATCCTGCGAGTTATAAAGCGTGATGCCATTGACCATCCGCGCCGAGGGAATACTCAAGGGGGCGCTGGAGAGTTGGTGCTCCTGTTCCGGGCTTAACTCCGTGAGACATTGCAGCTGCCGGATTCGGCACCCAGGACAATTTGCCAACATGACGCCAGACAAATTGGAGATGGCGGCTTTGCAATCGACCGAACTTTTCTGACCATTGAGCAGGAAACTGATACTGAGGTTCTCTGCCGCATCCATCACCATGTACGGATAACGGGGAGGCGTGCGATGAAATCCTACCCAGGCTGAGGCAATGAGAAGCAGGACAGCAACGATGACGCTAATGGATCGATTCTTCATAAATCTAGGATATTGGCCTCATTAAGTTGTCGGCCTGTTTTGAGAGCGTTGTTGCCAGTGCCACGCATCGGCACACATCTGTTCCAACCCGCGTTTCACTGTCCAGTTCAGCAGTTCCTGCGCCAGGCTTGGGTCGGCCCAGCACTGGGCGATATCGCCGGCGCGGCGGGGGGCGATCTTGTAGGGAATTGCGCGTCCACTGGCGGCTTCAAAAGCCTTGACCATATCCAGCACTGAATATCCTTGGCCGGTGCCCAGATTGACGGTAAGCAACCCGCCCTTACGGTTGAAATAGTCGAGCGCGGCGACATGGCCATCCGCCAGATCCACGACATGGATGTAATCGCGTATGCCGGTGCCGTCTGGCGTGGGGTAGTCATTGCCCCAAACGTTGAGGAATTCACGCTTGCCAACGGCAACCTGGGCGACGAAGGGCATCAGGTTGTTCGGGATGCCCTGCGGGTCTTCGCCGATCAATCCGGACTCATGCGCGCCGACCGGGTTGAAGTAGCGCAGCCGCGCGATGCGCCAGTCCGGCTCGGCCTGATGGAGGTCGGCGAGGATGTCTTCGATAATGAGCTTGCTGCGGCCATAGGGATTGGTGACTGAGCGCGGAAAGTCCTCACGGATCGGCAC
>JBASWL010000238.1:0-20143 GCA_049276455.1 Georgfuchsia sp.
ACGGGCAACTCACCAACAGAGCACCAGAAAGTATTTCATCGTCAAGAGTCAGCCTTGTCGCCGCGTCCAGTTTCAGTTCCTGGCCAAAACCGCAGGGCATGCTGCCGTCGGCGAGTATGTAGCGTCCGGAATATCCGTCACAACTGGGCATGGCAATATTGAGCTGAGTCTTGAAGCGCCCGGTCAACCCCTCGCAACGATAACGGACAGTCAGTCGGCTTTCTGACACGGTGTAGTGTTTCCCGACGCGCCAGCCGTTGCCATCAAGCACAAAGACCCCTGCAGCGCCCGCCTGATAAACATCAAGCGCATGAGGCTCCCCATTGGGCGCAATCCAGGTGTCGATAAACGATGCTCGCGGGCGGCAGTCAGGCGTCAGATCATCGAGGGCAATCTCGTGGAGAAAGGCAACACGGTCATGGGCGGAAACGATGCCTTCTTGTTTGGCGTTGCCCTGCCCTGCCTGGCTGATCTTGTCGTGGTAGACCTCGTCGGTTCGGCGCAACGTATCACCGAAGTTGTGGCCGCAGGCAAAGGATGAGAGTTCGATCAGCGCGGCATTGCCGTCATCCCTTATCACGGCCTGAAGCGCCTGGCTGCGCAGAAAAGTCTCGTTGCACCCATCGAGGTCAACATCGCGGCGTTCCATGGCCGGACGCGACGCCACGCCATCCAGATCGGCTTCCAGTGCAAGCAGGTTGTTCCACACAGCGCGGCGCAGATGCGGCAGATAGAGGCCACCGAACAGGCCATGCCAGTAGGCATCATTGGCCTGGGAACGGTGCAGACTCTCCTGCATCTGCGGCATGCGCAGCTCCTGCGGCAAAGCTGCGAGCCGGGCCGACAGTTCCAGCATGCGCTTGTGCATCCAGTTGGCTTCCGGAAATCGGGAAAGAAAGTTGCGCCAGATGCCGCCGCGAAGATAAGGCTTGTTGTTGTCGTAGCGTCCCGCAGATTTTTCCTGTTCCACCAGTTGGCGGAAGTTACGGGCCGCCGGCGCCGGCAGTGTCCATTCGTTCATCTCGATATAGGACGTGGTGGGCAGATAAACAACACCGCGCGTGGCATGGGCACAATGGTAGTCGGCGTAGGTCGTGGTACGGATCAGCGGCGAGTTGAGTACACCCTCGATGAATTGTGTCAGCCAGCCTTTCTCGTACACCCATTCATAGGTCTCCGGCCAGATGCCGAATTTCTCGATGTCGTCGAAATAGATCGCGGCACTTTGCCCCGCCTGTGCGAGTTGTTCAAGCCAGGCCACGGCCTCAGTTGCAGGCGAAAACGGCAGTCGGTAGCGAGCCTGCTCCGAGATAGGAAACAGATCAAGGGTGCGGCCGTCCTCTTCAGTGGTCCAGAAACTGTCGAGTCTTCCAAGTGGCTGACCAGCGCAGAGAAAGTGGTAATCGTCCACCGCCACGTAACGGATACCGCAGTCGGACAGAGCTGGCACCACCGAAGACTCCCATACCCGCTCGGTGAGCCATGCGCCATCGGGGCGCTGGCCAAAGAGACGTTCGATCTTGTTCGACAGTGTTTCAAGTTGGCTGATGCGGTCACGATGCGGGATGGCCGCCAGCACTGGCTCACAATCGCCGGAACCGAACCATTCCACCTGCCCGCGCTGCGTCATCATCTTCAGCCGCACCATGTCGTCCGGATAGCGTTGCATCAGCGCATCGAGCAACCAGCCGGAGAAATGCACGCTGAAACGGAATTCCGGGTATCGCTCCAGGGTTTGCAGGAACATCCGGTAACACCGCAGATGAGCCTCCTCGATGACCTCGGGAAAATTGCCCACCGGCTGGTGGGCATGGACGCCAAAAAGCAGGGAGATAATCATGGGTTAATGTTCGACGGCCACAGTCGAACTGGCGTCGTCAACATTCAATACCTATGTCGCACGGCGCATGGCGCCATCCTTCGCCTGGTCGCTGCCGCGCGAAAGCGGCATCTCCAATTGCACAGGAGGCGTCAGTTTGAGCAGGCGGTAGAGATTGGCGAGGTTGCGGCGATAGAGTAGATCAAAGCTGGCGACTGCCTGGGCCGGGTTGTAATCGCCGAACCACCAGAACCAGTCGGAGCTTTCGCAAATCGCTAGCTGAGCCTCGGCTGCTGTTGTTTCCTGTGCATCCAGCCTGCCGCTGCCCAGCACCAGGTCGTAGCTTTGCTTGGCAGCGCAAAGCAAATCCCAGGCGCGGTTCTTGTCGGCATTGCCGATCCAGGTAGAAAACGTGCCATACACCCAGCTGCCTGCCACCAGTCCGGGCAATACCGCTGAAGCCGGCTTATCCGCGCGTGAGAGCCATTCAGCATAGGTAGCAGTACCGATCAGCGGATGCTCCTCAAGAATACAGTAAAGATCCTCGAAAAAATAATGGCCATTGTATGGATAGTGTTCCCAGGCGTTTTCCCCGTCGAGAATGACGCTGACCAGGGGCTTTTCCCCTTCCGCGGTGCTTGCAAGTATCGCCTCAAGTTGCCCGACGAAATGGCGCGCGGCATCACGGCCATGCCATTTGGCATATTCGAAGCCAATCAGGTCTGACAGCTTCTCGTCGCGAAAAAACAGCGTAATGCCAGGTGCTTCAGCAATCTGCCAAGGTTGGTAGGCAGCGCGCATCTGGTTGATCCCATGCTGCTTCAAGCTGTTTTTCAGCACACCTTCGCCGCTGGCCGTCCAGCGGCAGGCAGAATTTTCCAACTGTTTTACGAAGGCGGTGGACAGCGCGCCCTCCGCCGGCCACAAGCCAACCGGTACAACGCCGAAGCGGCGAGCATGGGAAGCCAGCGCTGCCTCGATATGGGTGTTAACACGACTGCGACCTCCCGGGTAAGCAGTTGCCGCTGGCAATTTCGTATCGGGCAGGCTTTCCCGGGCTGATTGAAAATCCAGCAATAGCGGCGCCAACGGGTGGGTGCCGGGAGTGGCGGAAAGTTCTATCTGCCCTGCTTCCTGCAGTGCGCGATAGCGCGGCTCAATACCTTTCACCACGTTTCCAATAAGGTTGAGTAGTTGTCGCCGATTATCTGCGCTGTAACCTTCGCCCTGGCTCATCAGTTGCGTCGGCAACGGGTGCTGACGGCGTACACTCTCGCCACACCAGACCAGGTGGTACCAAGTGACAAGATCGCCAAAGTAGGCGCCGGAAAGATAGTCCAGCGCGACTTCGCTCTCTCGCGCGATCAGGGAGTAGACCTCATGCAGGCGCTGGTAATGGGGAAACGGCGCCAACATTGTTGTATGGTTGTTGCGAAAGCAGGTTTCCAGCAGCAGCTTGCGATCAGTGGCGCCAACCTGTTCCATATCCGGTTCCGCCAGAAGCCGCAACAGCGGGTCACGAAAAATGCCACTATCGAACTGATCGCAATAGTCCTCGATCTGGTCGAGCAGCACAGGCACGAAGTTGACCACCGCATGGATTTTCGGATGCTGCTCCAGATGCGCCGCCATGTCGCTGTAGTCCTTCAGCGCATGCAGATAAACCCAAGGCATCACGAACTCGCCGCTGACATGGTCACGGTAGTCCGGCTGGTGCATGTGCCAGAGAAAGACGAGTTCAAGATGCATGGTTAACTGGGGTAATGTTCTGCTGCTTTCACCTGCCGAGACTGCATCATTATGCCGCCGATTTCAGTTTTTACTCAGGTAGCGTGTATGCCTGCCATAAAATTGTTTTCTCGCATGAAATGGGGCAGCCTACCTGCTTTTAGCGCCAGCCGGCATATCGATGACTCGCTCATTGGCCGAGGTTGACGTCCACGCACGCAAAGGTGGCTCGCCTTTCTTCGCCTGCCGGTAATAGACTGCCATCTCTGGTTCCAGTGCCTGCAATGTCTCTATTCGTTTGCGCGAGGCGGGGTGCGTACTCAACCAATCGAACTTGGAGTTGTTACCGCTCTCGCTGAGCATTTTCTCCCATAGTGTCACCGCCGCATGCGGGTTGTAGCCAGCCTTGGCTGCAAGCTCGATACCGAGCCTGTCTGCCTCATCCTCGTCCCGGCGGCTGTGCGGCAACATGATCAATGTCATGGCACCAAGTGCGGCGACATTCTCGCGCGTTTGCCGATCAGCGCTGGATACTGCCGAAGCGCCGATCAATGCAACCCCGACACCCATTACCGCCTTCTCAGACATCTGCTCGCGACTGTGCTGCAACAGCGCATGGGAAATTTCATGGCCCATCACCTCAGCGATTTCATCATCGGTTGGATGGATTTTTTCGATCAAGCCGGTATATATGGCCATCTTGCCACCAGCCATGCAAAACGCATTGACGGTCTTCGGCTCGTCAATGACCTTGACGCTCCAGGCCCAGTTGCGCGTTACGGGACGATAGCTCACCGCCTGGTCAATCAGGCGATCAGTAATCAACTGGACGCGCAGATTCAACTTTTCGTCAGTGCTGATCCGGCCCTTCTTGTCAAGACTGCCCATCATGTCCTGATAAGCCTGAGCCGACTCGGCAATGGCGGATTGTTCCGATACAACCAGCAACTGGCTGCGCCCGGTTATCGGATTGGTCGAGCAGGCAACTGAAAGCCAGGTCAGCAAAAAGAGGAATGTCAGCCGCAGGAAAAGTTTGGTCATGTTCTCTCCTAATCGGTCGGCAACATCATAAAACAAACGGGACGCACCGGATCCCCAGAGCGCCCCGTTTCGACCTCTGTAACCCAGATCAGATCTTAATCTTGCGGGGAGCCAGTTTTTCCTTGATGCGGGCCGACTTGCCGGAACGTTCGCGCAAATAGTAGAGCTTGGCGCGGCGCACCGAGCCACGACGTTTCAGTTCGATATCGGCGATTAGCGGGGAATAGGTCTGGAAGGTACGCTCGACGCCCTCGCCGGACGATATCTTGCGCACGATAAAATTGGAATTAAGGCCGCGATTGCGCTTTGCGATGACGACACCTTCAAAGGCCTGCAGCCGTTTACGCTCGCCTTCAACCACGTTCAAACTGACAATAACGGTGTCACCAGGAGCAAAGTCGGGCACGATCTTGCCAAGGCGCTCGATTTCCTCTTTTTCAATCTGTTCAATCAGATTCATGTTGTTTCCCTTCATTTCATGGCCAGTGGCCTTTCGTGTAGAGCAGGCTTTTAAAATTCGCCTGATGCACGCGATTTGTTAATTACGCTCGCGCTTGAATTCCTCAAGCAGTTGCGCCTCTTCACTGCTCAGACTGCGCAGCCCCAGCAAATCGGGTCGCCGCAGCCAGGTTCGCCCCAACGCATGCTTCAAGCGCCAGCGTCGAATCTGCTCGTGGTTGCCGGACAACAAAATTTCCGGCACCCGCATTCCATCATATTCCTCAGGCCTCGTGTAGTGTGCGCAATCAAGCAGGCCGCTCACAAACGAATCCTCCACCGCCGATGCATCGTCGTTCAACGCTCCCGGCAACTGCCTGACGCAGGCATCTATCAAGGCCAGCGCCGCGATTTCGCCACCCGAGAGTACGAAATCACCGATCGAGATTTCCTCATCGACACAGCGCTCGATCAGACGTTCGTCAATGCCTTCGTAGCGCCCACAAATCAAAACCGCACCGTCACCACTTGCCAGTTCGCATACCCTGCGATGGGTAAGGGGCACGCCTTGCGGCGACAGGTAAATCACTTTCGATGCAACGCCTGCAGCTTCTCGTTCCGCCTTCGCGGTGCATATCGCCTGTTCCAGCGGCGCCGCCAGCATAACCATGCCGGGACCGCCACCATAGGGCCGATCATCGATAGTGCGATGATTGTCGGTCGCCCAGTCGCGAGGATTCCAGCAACGCAAAGCCCACAACTTTCTTTCCAGTGCGCGCCGCGAAATTCCTGAATCTGTCACGGCAACAAACATCTCGGGGAACAGCGTGATGGCATCAAAGTGCAACATTACGCAAACCCTTCACCAGTCCGCTTGCCAGTCAACTGTCAGCCAGCCACCAGCAACATCCATTTCCTTTACCACCTGTTCGATGAAGGGCAGCAGACGCTCCTTTTCCCCATCGCGCAGTATCAATACATCGTTGGCGCCGGTCTCGACAAGCGATTCAATCACGCCAAGTACATCACCTTGCTGGTTTTTCACCTGCAAGCCAATCAGATCAACCCAGTAATACTCGCCACTCCTGGTTGCCGGCAATTCTTCTCGCGGTGCTGCGAAATACCAGCCTTCCAGTGCCTCGGCGGCATCGCGGGAATCCACACCTTCAAGTTTTGCCACCCAACCGCCGCCATGCTGGCGCAGCCCGGAAAGCTTCGCAGGATTCCATTGCGCAGCGGCCCCATCTTCTGGTGACAGCCACCACTGCGCCATGCGCTTCCAACTCTCCGGATCATCGCCAAAGGGATGCAGACGCAGCCAGCCCTTTACGCCGTATGGGGTGAATAGACGCCCCAAAACGACCATCGCAGACAATGTCTTAAGCGGGAATTCTGGCGGCGTTGTACTGCTTGACCAGGCGCGCGGCAGTGGGCGACAGTTGCGCGCCCTGGCTTTGCCAGTAACCAAGACGTTCAGTATTGACCTGCAGCCCCAGAGCACTACCGGAAGCTACCGGATTGTAGTAGCCGATGCGTTCGACAAAGCGGCCGTCGCGACGATTGCGCGAATCTGCTACCACCATGTTGAAGAACGGGCGCTTTTTGGCACCACTACGGGCGAGACGAATGACAACCATGTCGTTCCCTTGAATTCAGAAAAAGGGCGCAATTATAGGTGGAAAAACACCACGAAACAAGTAAATAAAAGCCGAACATAACCGCCCACCAGGCCGACTTCTAGCGACGGCCTCCATGCATCACACCACCCAGATCAGCCGTCGTCAGGGCACCTGCCAGTATCACGCTCCAAGACAAGTAGAGCCAGAGCAGAAATATGGGTATTACGGCGAAGGTGCCGTACATCGCGTGATAGCTGGCGGCTTCCGCGATGTAGCCGGCAAACAACCATTGCAGGCTACTGAATCCGGCTGCCGCCAGTAAACCACCGACCAGAGCATGCCCACCAGCAACCGGACGATTGGGTACCTTCCAGTAAATGAGGGCAAACATGCCGCTGACAAAAGCAAAGGACAGCATCTTGAATACGGCACTGGTCAGGGAACGCCATTCCTCGATCAGACCCAGCGACGCACCGGCAATGTAGGTGGTGATGGCAAAACTGCCACCAAAAACCAGGGGGCCAAAGATCAATACGAGCAAATGCATGGCAACACGTTTTGCCAACGGACGGTTCTCCCTCACATTCCAAATACCGTTGAAGGCATGCTCAACCGTCAGCATTTGTGCAATGGCCGTCATGGCCAGTGCGCCAAGCCCGACCCAGGTCAAGTGTCGCGCCTTCAGTGCAAATCGACTGACATATTTTGCAATAATGCTCCCGGCCTTGTCGGGAAGAAGGTTGGCCATCAGGAATTTCTGTATCGATGCGGCAATCGCGTCCGCCAGTGGCAGATGCGACAGCACAGCTGCTGCCACGGCAATCATTGGCACCAGTCCGAGCAGCGTGGCAAATGACAACGCTGCCGCAGTTTGTGAATACTGCCCGGAGAAAAATCGCCGGAACAGGCGGATGGGCAGTGTCAGAAGGTGCATATAATCGTCAGGAAGATAACAGGGCCAGGCACTTGGCCATGGTAGCAATTATGAACCGATTAAGATTACTGCATGGCTGCGCCGCCGCCAGCCTGATTGCATTGATATTTCTCTGTATCGGCTGGGAACTGTGGTGGGCACCGTTACGGCCAGGCGGTTCATTGCTCATGCTCAAGGCCCTTCCCCTGCTTCTGCCGCTAACCGGCATCCTGCGCGGCAAGCGTTATACCTTCCAGTGGGCGTCAATGTTCATCTTCCTTTATCTCATGGAGGGATTGGTGCGCGCCACCACAGAACACGGCGTCAGTCGCAATCTCGCAGCCACAGAGACCGTGTTCGCCCTGATATTCCTGATCAGCACCGTTGTTTATTCGCGGCTGACGCAACCAACAACCAGGAGCAAAGCTACCAATTAGTTTTACCTGCTCACTTCCATCCAAAATGGCGCATCAATAATAGCGGTAGTCGCAACACGAAGCCGATGAGCAGGCGAGTATGCATCCATGTCAAAAGGATGTTGTCTCGCAGGTAGTTGAAGTGGGAGACGCCACCTTCGTCGCTGCTGAAATAGCGCACCGGTGCCTCAAGATTGACCGGCTTGATGCCATGCCAGCAGAGGCGGACTACGGCTTCTGGATCAAAGTCAAAGCGCCGCATCCACTTTCCGCTACGCATCACCGTAATCAACGGGGCGATGGGATAGACGCGAAATCCGTAGAGAGAATCTCCGATGCCCATCCACAGGGTTTCCAGGTTGGCCCACCAATTGGACAACTTGCGGCCATTGACGCGCAGGCGTGGTGCCTCGGCGTCGAATACGGGCTTGCCCAGGATCATGCGGGCAGGAGCCGACTGCGAAGCCGCCATGAAGGCAGGAATCAGGTTGACCGGATGCTGGCCGTCCGAGTCCATGGTGAGGGCATGGGTATAGCCGAGCGCGGCGGCCTGGGTTATTCCTTCCAGAACCGCGGCACCCTTGCCGCGATTCTTGGAAAGAACGATGACATGGAGTCCGGCATCGTCGCGCGCCATGGCCTGCAAGCCAGCGGAACTCCCGTCCGTACTGCCATCAACGACAACCCAGACCGGAGACCACCGGGCGCAGGCAGCGCGCACAATGTCATAAACTTTTGGGCCGGGGTTGTAGCTGGGTATCAGGACCAGATGCGTCGTTGAGGGCGTCATGGCGAAAAGAGTCAGGGACAAACAAGGATTGGCTCGAAGCTGCGGGCCGCGAGTCGCGCCTGTCCGGGGTAGGCACTAGGTGCCAGTCTGTAGTTGATCACGGAAATATTGTTCGAGATGCGCCGTGAAGGCATTTACATCCTGCGGCGGGTCAAAACGTTCGCCAAGGCGAATGCGGAAATGCAGCGGCAACGGTGGCCGACGCAGCAAGGGCCAGGCCTTGCCGAGATACGGCACGTCGCATTCGATCAGCGCGGTCTGAATCGGCACCGTAGCGACCTTCGCAATCAAGCCGGCGCTGGCGGAACAGGGGGAAATGGGAAATCGGGAGGTGCGCGTGCCTTCCGGGAACAGGATGAGGCGGGTGCCGAGGCCGAGTTCGCGCCGCGCCCTGAGCAGCATTTCGACCGGACCGTCGTTGCGAATGTAGCAGGCCAGACGCGCGGCGGCACCGTACAGGATATTGTTCATTAGCGCCGCCTTTATGATGCAAACCGCATCGGGGAAGCGCGAGATGATCATCACGGCATCCAGCAGGGACGGGTGATTGGCAACGAGGATCATTGATCCATCGTCACGCAAGCGGTCCAGTTCGGCAAGGTCGAAGCGAAAACCACAAAAGACTGTGAGGAAGCCGAGATAGCAGCGAAAGCCCAGCATATGCATGCGGCGCGCCAAAGGGCGGCCCCAGCGCGTCGGCAACACCAGGCGAAAGAGCATGGCGCAGGGCAGCCAGAGCAGGCAAAGTCCGGCGAACGCCCCCAGACCAAGCAGCATTGACAGATATTCAAATCCTGCAAACAGCGTTCTGTGCAGCCCGCTACGGCGCGGAGCAACGGCCTGTTCAGTCATCAGCTTCGACACGAAAGTTCGATTCACCGAGAATCCAGGAGATTGCGACACCGAAAGTCAGGTAACTACGCTGGGCCAGTAGCGGGCTGTTCTCGAAAGCCGTGCCGCGTAGCGAATCGCAACGGAGATAGGCGCCAGCCCAGGTGTGATCGAAACGTTTCGAGAGGGAGGCGAGAAATTGCGCGCCGCTATACCCGCCCTTGGCCGCGTAGGCAGGACGACTGGCCGTGGCGTACTGACGCTCGACGCCGTAAAAATACTGGTGCTGCTTGCGTGATGCGTAGATGGGCCCGGCCAGCATGCCGAGATTCCAGCCGGGGAATCCGGAGATGTCGGTGATATCCATATTCACATTCGGCGAGAAAATCCAGCCGATCTCCTGCGGGGAGCGTTCGGCGGTGAAGGCGGCCCGCAGCGGCAGGCGCAGTTTGATGAAGCGTGCATGACTTGCGCTGCGCCAGAAGGTGTAATCGATCTGCGGCCCGAACTCGACGGTAGGCTTTAGATCCGGCATGCCAGTGCGCACGTTGAGATCGTCACTTTTGCCAGGCGGTGATGCGGAAAGGCTCAGCGTCAGATCGAGCTTGTCCGACTCGAACAGGCTGCCACGGATGCCCTGCCGGTCAGCCTTGAGGAACTCGCCGTGATAGACGAAATAGGGCACGGGCAGGGCCAGGTTGTACACCTTGTCCGAGCCGCGGTAAGCCGGCATGCTGAGCGCAGCCACGCCGATTCCGGCCTCCCACAAGGGTTTTTCCGCAGCACCGCCAAGGGCGGCCATGAACAGGAGGGCCGCAGCCAGCGGCAAGGCGCGGCAAGGGAACAAGCGGTTGTACAAGTGCATAATTTACCCTGACAGTCAGGCACCCGTATCACGGATACCGAAGGCTTCCACTTCGACCAGCAGGTCGGCGCGACAGATATCGGCCTGCACGAATATCACTTCTGTTTCAATGCCCAGCGCCTGGTGTAACACATCACGCACGGCGCCGAAGTCGGCAGCATGGCGGATGTAGGCACGATAGGCAAGATTGCCGAGACGCCAAGGGGGAGAATCCGGCGGTGAGCGTCGATTGGCTTCCTCAACGACAGCCGCAAGGTTGGCCACTGTCTCGCCGGTCTGGGCGACGACATCACCCGCATACATTGTGGCATGGCCAAGGATGCTGGCAGTGCCGGAAACGAACAGCAGTTCCTGGCCGGGAAGACAAACAAGCGTGGCGCGCGAAAACGTCGGGCTGCGCGGCCCGTAGTCCTCCGGATACTCGTAAGCGGCCATCTGGCGCGGATTTTCCAGGGACTGCGGTGCACTACGACCGGCCATGAAGGCTACGGAGAGTGGTCCGCCGGCAACGCCCAGAGCGCAGGCTGCCGGCACCGTGTCGCGGGTCAGTCGGCCGCTGGCGCAAAAGGCCTGATGACGTCCCATGTTGAATTGCCGGTAACGTTCCAGGCCTTGTTCCTCCCCGTTGATATGCGCGAGGAAATTCCAGGTGCGCCATAGATAGGGATAACCGAGATGGTCGAGAAGAGTGAATATGCGCCGATATGCATCTTCTGCGGCAAGTTGTATCGGTGACGACTGTACGTTGACAGACATGCCGTTGTCAGCAAACACTGTTTCATCGACTTCCACAATGCCATAGAGCAGCCGGTCATCGCAACTGAAGCTGATGCCCTGTGCAACGTCAAACCGGCAGGGCGAAGTGCTAAACCACAGCTCGCAGAGTTCGCTTTGACCCGACTCAAGCAGCGGCGCGACTAGCGGCAGTAGCCGCTCCGCGCCAGCAGAGGTGCGAACTCCTGCGCCGATGAGCATTCCGCCGAACAGATGCTGACGATCATCCGCGCTCATGGCCGCAAGTTGCGCCGGCGAGGCCAGTTGGCGGCGTAAAGGTGGCCTCATCGGGTCGTGCCTATTGCCTGCATTTTCCAGGTCATATCAAGAAGCTCGAAAGAAGGAAGCGCAAGCGAAGGGGCAAATCTCAGAACCCGGATTTTCACGTTTTCATCTCCAATGCGGATCTGGCGCTACGCCCTAACGTCAGTGACAAGCCTCCCACCAATCCACCCAGAAGCCCTCCAGCGACCACATCAAGAAAAACATGCTGGCGGATGGCAAGGGCGGAATACACGATACCTGCGCACCAAAGCCAGTTCACAGTCATGAATACGCGTGGGACACCGATCTTCCGCAACAGGCAATCCAGCCAGATTGCGGAAAACACCGCCGTCGCCACATGCAGCGAGGGGCAGGCATTGCCCGCCGCATCCACGCCCTTCAACAAGGCAATGCCGGGATGGGCGCCCCAATCGAGGCTGGCAACAGGAATTGCTGTTGGCCAAAGGAGGAAACAGATGATCCCGATCAGGCATAAACCACCTGCGAAGCATCCGTAGCGCACCAGGTCGCGCAGGTTGTCGAGCAAGGCCGGCGGCAGGGAGACGTAGAACCACAATGAAAGATAGAGCGGCAACGCGGCAGGGGTAAAGCCAACCAGTCGGTCTACGGCCGTCAGGGGCATGACCCGTACCGAAAACAAGGGGTGACGCAACAGGTTCAGGTAAGCCCAGAAAAACAAAACCATGAAAAGGATAGTACCAAACGCCTTGACCATTGGAAGCGTTGCTGCCCGGCGCACGATTTCGCGGCGCCAGTCTTTGCTATCGCAGATACCGGCAAGCTTGCAGGTTGGATCGCCCACCATCATGTTCAAGTGACGTTTGATGTTAACCATTCAAGTAGTGTCTTGCCTTGTGAGTTCCAGCGAAGGGATAGTCCGGGATAAATGCTTGTTTGAATCATCCGGGCCGTATGTAACAAATGCCTGTTCCGCGAATTATCCACCCATGCGGCAATGATGACGCCGGCATTACCGGAAAAATCGGAAAATGAACGAGTAATGTATAATTTCTGGCACTATCCGAAAATCTCCACCGCCAGATAATCTTGCCTCTCTCAGGTAGAAAAAACCCATTAGACAAGGGTTATTGCCGGATTACCATCGCTACCTGGCAATACTGAAACAAAACTCATCAATCACCAAGCACAATGGACGCACTATCCACCATTCGCGAGTTCCTCCTGGCGCATCTAGATGTCGCGCCGGAGCGGGTCGTACCCGACGCCTTGCTGAAGGATCTCGGCATCGATTCATTGATGATGCTGGAACTGATCTTCGAGTGCGAAGAAAGGCTGCACATCAAGATCGACCCGGATACGGCAACTCCCGCCACGATTGGCGAAATGATCTCGGTATTTGAACAGATTCCCCGGGCCGTTAATTGAACATGGGCGGGCATCGCGTAGCAGTCACCGGCGTCGGCGTCGTCAGCCCGTTTGGCGGCAGCACCGAGGATTTCTTCGCCCGGGTTCTACGCGGCGAGTCGGCCGTACGCCACTACGTGACCGAAGATAAACCGCGGCCCCTGTCCCTTCCCGCCGTTTGCTGTGCCAACTTCGATCCTGATGCAGTCCTCGGCCGCCCGGTGGCCACCAGCATGGATCGCTTCAGTCAATTAGCGTTGGCAGCCGCCCGTGAGGCGTGGCAACACGCCGGTTTCTCAGTGGACGACAAAAGCGGCAAACCCGACGCCGGCGTCTACTGGGGCACCGCGCTTGGCGGCGCGTTGGCCTATGAGCGCGGCTACCGCGACCTGTGGCAGAACGGCCGCGAACGCCTGTCGCCGCTGACCGTATTGATGGGCATGAACAACGCGGCGTCCGCCAATATTTCCATCCAGCTCGGCCTTGGCAATGCCAGCCTGAGTTTCACGGTCGCCTGCGCCTCTTCCTCCGCCGCCATCGGTGAAGCCTATCGCCGCATTCGTGGCGGTGATGCCCGGATCATGCTGACCGGTGGCTCGGATGCACCACTGGCCTACGCCGTCGTCCGCGCCTGGGAAGCCATGCGGGTACTGGCACCCGGCGACGCCGACAGTTCTACCACTGCCTGCCGCCCGTTCAGCAATGACCGCAAGGGCCTCGTCCTTGGCGAAGGGGCCGCCGCTCTGGTACTGGAGGAATGGGACCACGCCATTGCCCGCAACGCCACCATCCTGGCTGAACTGGTGGGTTATGGCACCAGTAGCGACCACACCCATCTGGTTCGTCCCGAACCCACCGGGCAGATTCGCGCGCTCGAAATGGCGCTTGTCGATGCCGGATTGAGTGCAGACGAGGTAGGCTATGTCAATGCACACGGCACCGGCACACGCGAAGGCGACCCGGCAGAAATCCGCGCCCTTTGCAGCGTGTTTGGCGCACACGCGAAACAGCTGGCCGTGAGCGCAACCAAGTCGGTCCACGGCCACCTGCTGGGCGCCTCCGGCGCCATCGAAGCCCTGATCACGGTGCTTGCCCTGCGTCAGGATGCCATTCCGCCCACCGCCCATCTCAAAGAGGTCGACCCGGACTGTAGCGGCGTGCATCACGTCACCGGCATAGCCATCACCGGCACCAATCTCCACGCCGCATTATCAAATTCGTTTGCCTTTGGTGGCAGCAACAGCGTCCTCGCGTTCCGCGCCGTCTCCTGAACATCTTGCCCGAGCAATCATTCCCGCCATGACCCAGACCACATCACCCGATTCCCGGAATTTCGAAGACCTGATGCGCGATCTCGCGGCGCTCATCGTCACCGCGCTCAACCTGGAGACGGATCCAGCCGAGATACAAGCCGACGAACCACTCTATGGAGAGGGACTCGGCCTTGATTCCATTGACATACTCGAAATCGCGCTTGTCGTTTCCAAGCGCTATGGCTTCCAACTGCGGGCGGACAATGACGACAATGTCCGTATCTTCACCTCCCTGCGCAGCCTGGCCGAGCACATCGCAAAAAAACGCACGCAATGATTCGGAATGGCAATCAGCCAACCCTGCCGAACCGCTTGACCGGCTTGCTGAGCGCCGTGCTGGTCGTCACCTACGCGCTGATCGCCTTCTATACCGCCACCCAGGCGCAAGACAGCCCCTGGGCCGTACTGGTCGCCATCGGACCTGCCTCTGTCGCCGCCCTGCTGCTCGCGCGCAAAGCGCTGACCCCGGGCCGCTTCATCGCACTCACCCTTACCGTCCTCGCCGTCATGTTCTGGGCATGGCCATCGCTACAGCGGCATCTGGGCTGGACTTATTACCTTCAGCATCTGGGCGTGATGCTGTTTGGTGCTCTCGCTTTCGGGCATACGCTGACCGGCTCCCACACGCCGCTATGCACCCGGTTTGCCGGCTATCTCCAT
Source organism: Georgfuchsia sp. (assembly GCA_049276455.1). Taxonomy (GTDB): domain Bacteria; phylum Pseudomonadota; class Gammaproteobacteria; order Burkholderiales; family Rhodocyclaceae; genus Georgfuchsia. Next base: position 14,858 of record JBASWL010000238.1, read on the forward strand.
GAAACACTTTCGCCAGCGCTGCTACGCTACACCCGCCAAGTCACCATGGCCTGGAGCCTGTTTTTTGTCGTCATGGCCATCGTCTCCACGCTGCTGTTCTTTTCTCCTCTGCCGTGGGCCGTCTGGTCTGCATTCGACACCCTGCTCACCCTGCCACTGGTGGGCTTGATGTTCGTCGCGGAATACGCCATGCGTCGACTGGTCATTCCGCAGGAGCCGCGCATGGGCATCACCAGTGCCTATCGCGCCTACCGCAGCTACAGCGCAAAGCGCAGAAACAAGGGCTCCCAGCCATGAACAGCCCGCAACTGCAGGCGATCAGTAACGTCGACAACCCCGGCACCATCCTCGCCTACAGCCCCGATGGCCCGATCAGCGCCGCCCGCTTTCAGGCCGACTCACGGCGGCTGGCCGAGCTGCTGCGCACTGCCTACCCCGATCAGCACCATATCCTCAACATCTGCCAGGACCGCTATCACTTCATGGTCGGCCTCGCGGCAAGCCTGGTGACCGGCAAGATCAGCCTGCTGCCCGCGTCGCATACAGCAGAAACCGTGCGCCAACTGCGCGTCATCGCCCCCGATGTGTTCTGCCTGCATGATGGCGAAGGCACCGCCGTCGATTTTCCTCAGATCGCTTATCCCGCTGCGCTAGCCGCCGCTACAGACGAGCCTGCTGCCCCTTTGCCGCCGATCCCGGCGAATCGCGTCGCCGCCTACGTGTACACCTCCGGCTCAACCGGCGCGCCGGTGCCGCATCGCAAGACCTGGGGCGCACTGGTACAGAACGCCGCCGCCGAAGTGGCCCAACTGGGTCTGCGCGAACAACCCCATTCCATCGTTGCCACAGTGCCACCGCAGCACATGTATGGTTTCGAATCCACCGTGCTGCTGTGCCTGTTCGGCAACTGCCCGGTCTGGTCCGGTCAGCCGTTCTACCCGGCCGACATTGCCCGCGCCCTCGCCGCAATACCACGCCCGCGGCTGCTGGTGACCACTCCGTTTCACCTGCGCACCCTGCTCAATTCCGGCGTCGCCATCCCCGCCATCGACCGGATTCTTTCCGCCACGGCGCCGCTCTCCGTGGAACTCGCGTGCCATGCTGAACAGCAGCTTGGCGCCCCTGTGCATGAAATCTACGGCTGCACCGAAACCGGCCAGATCGCCAGCCGTCAGGTCACTGTCTCGCCGGCCTGGCGCCTGATGGCAGACATCCGGCTCCATGAAGAAGATGGCACCGTGATTGCCAGCGGCGGCCATGTGGAAGGCCACGTCCTGCTCAACGACGTGCTCGAACTCCATGCCGACGGCAACTTCCTGCTGCTCGGACGCCAGGCCGACCTGATCAATATCGCCGGCAAGCGCACCTCGCTGGCTTATCTCAACCAGCAACTGCTGGCCATCGACCAGGTCGAGGACGGCAGTTTTTTCATGCCTGACGAGAATACAGGAAACGACATCACCCGCCTCTGCGCAATCGTCGTCGCGCCGCAGATGAACCAGCGGCAGCTGCTGGCAGCGCTGCGGCAGCGTGTCGACGCTGCGTTCCTGCCGCGCCCGCTCATTTTCGTCGAACGCATGCCGCGCAATGCCAATGGCAAGATCACCCGCGCCAGCCTCGCCGCGCTGATCGAGCAGCACCGCAGCGAACTTGCCGCCCGCCACCAGATGACGGCGGACAGTGCCGAATGAACACTTTCGACTGGACTGTTCCCACTGACCATCCCGCCTTTGACGGGCATTTCCCCAGCCAGCCGATCGTGCCTGGCGTAGTCTTGCTCGACCGGCTGCTGCTGTGCCTCACTGAAATGCACCACGGCATCAGCGGCACGGGCCTCAAGATCGGCAATGCAAAATTCTCCAGCCCGGCCCGGCCCGGTGAAGCCTTGCGCTTTACGCTCCAGGAAAAATCCGCTGGCATACTGCAGTTCCGCATCGAATGCCTCGACAATGGTGGCCGCGACATCGCCAGCGGCACCCTGACTCGTCCTGCCCCCATACTGCCATGACCCATCCTGTTGCAACTGCTGCCGACCGTGACTGGCGTCTGCGCCCCGAGCGCGGCAACGCCAGAATCACCAAACTGATGGTATGGATTTCGCTGCACCTGGGCCGACCCGCCGGCCGTTTTCTACTCCACGGCATCGCCGCCTATTTCCTCGCCGCCGTGCCCGCCGCGCGGCGCGCCTCAGGCGACTACCTGCGCCGCGTATTGCAACGCGCGCCAACCCTGGGCGAGCGCTATCGCCATTTCTTTTACTTCGCCGCCACCATCCACGACCGCATTTACCTGCTCAACGAACGCTTCGACCTGTTTCGGATCAATATTGTCGGCGACGACATCATCCGCCGCCATATCGATGCCGGGAATGGCGTGTTGCTGATGGGCGCCCACCTCGGCAGCTTTGAAGTGATGCACGCCATGGCCCGTCACCGCACCGAACTGCGCGTCAGCATGGTCATGTACGAAGAGAACGCGCGCCAGCTCGGCGCCATTCTCGCCGCCATCAATCCGACAGCAAGCCAGGACATCGTGCCGCTGGGACATGTGGATTCCATGCTCCAGGTGCGCGACCGCCTCGATGCCGGACATCTGGTCGGCATACTCAGCGACCGCGACCTTGGCTCCGGACCGACCAGTGACTACGAATTCCTCGGCGCTCCGGCGCCTTTTCCGCTTGGCCCCTTTCGCATGGCGGCAATGCTGCGCCGTCCGGTGGTATTCATGACCGGGCTCTATCTGGGCGACAATCGCTACGAACTGCACTTCGAGCAACTGGCGGATTTCTCCAATGTCGAACGTACTGAGCGCAATCAGGCCATCCTCCATGCGCAACGGAATTATGCCGATAGACTCGCCCATTTCTGCCGTCTCGCCCCTTGCAACTGGTTCAATTTTTTTGACTTCTGGCAGTCCGCCAAGCGTCACTGAAGCACCCATAAAATACACTGACCCGGAGTCGCCATTGAAAAAGCTAGCCTTGCTGACCTTTATGTCCGTGTTTGCACTCTCGGCCTCCGCCACCTGGGATGTCACCCAGTTGATGCAGGATATGGCCCAGCAGAAGGGTGGCCGCGTGCGCTTTGTCGAGAAGAAGTACATCGCCATCCTCGACAAACCCGTCGTTTCCAGCGGCGAACTCGCCTTTATCGCGCCGGATCGGCTGGAAAAACGCACCTTGTTGCCCAAGCCAGAACTGTTCACACTCGACAAGGACCATCTGGAAATCGAGCGTGGCGGCAAAAAATACTCACTGCGACTGAGCAACCAGCCGGAAGCCGTCGCCTTTGCCGACAGCATTCGCGGCACCTTGAACGGCAACCAGCAGTTGCTGGAAGCCAACTACACCCTGCAGCTCTCCGGCACACCGGAAGCCTGGTCGCTGCGCCTGCTGCCATTCGACCCAAAGATCGCCGCGCTGGTCAGCCACATCGACATCAAGGGCAACCACAACCGCATCATCACCATTGAATACCAGCTGGCCGACGGTGACCGCACGGTGATGAGCATCGAGCCCATCGAAACCGAATGAGGTTTTCTCCCCACGCAGCCCGCACCATCCAGCCCGTCGCCCTTTGGGTGCTGGCCATGACATTTTGCCTTCTTGTCGTGCTGCGCACCGAATTTACCGCCGACATGTCGGCCTTCCTGCCGAAAAACCCCACCGCCGAGCAACAATTGCTGGTCGATCAACTCAAGGAAGGCGTCCTCTCGCGCACCCTGCTGATCGGCATCGAAGGTGCTGATGCGGTAACCCGCGCCGCGCTTTCGCTTGGCCTCGCCCAACGCATGCAGGCCGATGGCGACTTCGCCGTCGTACGCAACGGCGCAGTTGATGCCATGGAAAAGGATCGCCAGTTCCTCTTCAACCATCGCTACCTGCTGAGTCCAGCCGTGACGGCCGAGCGTTTTAGTGTCGACGGCCTGCATAATGCCATTGGCAATAGCATCGACCTACTTGGTTCGCCCGCCGGCATGCTGCTCAAGAAGCTGCTGCCGCACGACCCCACCGGCGAAATGATCGAGCTGCTCGGCACCTTCGACAGCGACAGCTCCCCAGCCAGCCAGTTTGGCGTCTGGGCCTCGCGTGACGGCCAGCGCGCCATCCTGATGGCACAGACACTTGGCGCCGGCTCCGATACCGATGCCCAGCAGCGGGCCATCGCCGGCATCCGAACTGCATTCGCCGCCGAAGCCGAAACGAGGGGCATCCGCGATGCGAGCGTGCTGATCTCCGGCGCCCCGGTGTTCGCTGTCGATGCCCGCAGCACTATTCAGGCAGAAGTGATCCGGCTCTCCATCATCAGCGCGGTCGGCATTATTACCCTGCTGCTACTGGCCTACCGTTCTGTCGCGGCCCTCTTGTTCGGGCTGTTGCCAGTGGTGTCCGGCGCCTTGGCCGGCATTGCCGCGGTCAGCCTCGGCTTCGGTTCGGTGCACGGCATCACCATCGGCTTCGGTACCACCCTGATCGGCGAGGCAGTGGATTACACGATCTACTACTTCGTCCAGTCGCGCGACGATGCGGGTGGCGATGTGGCCAGCGATGCCAGCTGGATCGAGCGCTTCTGGCCCACCATTCGCCTCGGCGTACTGACATCGGTGTGCGGCTTCGCCTCCCTGCTCTTCTCCGGCTTCCCCGGTCTGGCACAACTCGGCTTGTACTCCATCGCCGGACTGGTCACGGCCGCAATCGTGACTCGCTTTGTCCTGCCCCATCTGCGCCCTGCCGGTTTGCGCATCCGGCACTTTGGTAACGGTGGCATTGGCCGCCTCGCCGCCGCCGGCATCGCCCGCCTCGGCAAGCTGCGCCTGGGCCGCTGGGCGCTTGCCCTGCTCGCTCTGCTTGCCGCCCTTGTCATCGCGAACAAGCAGGACAAACTCTGGAGCGACAGCCTCTCCAGCCTCAGCCCGGTATCTGCCACACTACGCGACCAGGATATGGCTTTGCGTTCAGATCTTGGCGCCCCCGATTTGCGCTATCTGGTCGTTGTCAACGGTGGCGATCGCGAAGCAGCCCTCGCCAGCGCAGAGCGTGCAGGCGCCGTGCTCAATACCCTGATCGAGGCCAAGGTCATCGCCAGTTATGACAGTGCCGCGCACTTTTTGCCCAGCCGCGCCACCCAGCAGCAGCGCAGGGATGCCCTGCCCGAGCGCGAAAAACTTGCGCGCCGCCTGTCCGCCGCAACACGAGATCTGCCGCTGCGGGCCGACAAACTGACGCCGTTCCTCGATGACGTCGCCGCAGCACGCAGCCAGCACCTGCTCGACCGGGAACAGTTGGAG
>JBASWL010000239.1:0-5398 GCA_049276455.1 Georgfuchsia sp.
GTTTCAGGGCGTTGGTGAAAAAGAAATGGGACACCATGCTCGAACCGGCCGAAGTCGCGCAAACCGTGGTGGATGCATTGCAGGCCGAGTCGCCGCAGGCGCGCTACCCCGTCGGAGATGGAGCGAAGTTCCTCTGCGCGGCAGCGCGCAACAAGTCGGATGCGGAGCTTGACGCCATCGTTGCCGCGTACAGGAGCGAGTAAACTTCGCCGCTGCCGCCATGCCCCCTGATTTGCGGCGGCCGGCTCTATTCCGGCGGCTGCGCGCCGCTCGCCAAGTTCCGCGCTGCGCGCCGGCCCGCTGACCGTATCGCTGCGGGCTTACAAGGTGCAAGCGATTGAGGATCCCAGGTAACCATTGGCACCGAAGATAAGGGTACGCATTCGTGCCTCTATTTAGTAGTTTTGCAAAATCGCAGGGCGGGAGGTCGTAGGTGAGCGGTGGGAAACGTGCGGTGTTTTCCATGGTTTGTCCACTGGAGAGCGCTCAAGCGCTCAGGCGGGTTTCGGCGAAGCCGATCATTTACGCAGGGATGCAGTCAACCCACGAATTTTGCGGAAGAGCCAAAGTTTTTCGTTTCCGAGCGACGGATCTCATGAATGGATCAGCGTCTCCTTAATGTGCGAGATGGCCAAAGCGGGCGAGGTATTCGGCAAAGGCGCGCTCAATGTCCTCCGACGTCAAGCCATAGTCTTCGAGCGCGTACTTGTGTTCGCCGTGCTTGCCGCGAGGATTGGCCTGCTCCCATCCCGCTACCGCGTCGCGCGTGGTCTGACTCAGCGGCGCGTCGACAAACTCATAGATGCGCTTCACCACGCCCAGCGAATCGTTCAGGATATCGCTGAACGACACGTCGAGTATCGCCGATTCCCCACGCTTGTCGCGGAACTCCATTTCCCGCTTGCGGGCGCGGGAAAGATCATGCAGCCACAATCGCCCGATCCCGTGTGGATCAACCTTAGACTGGAGTTTCTGCTGAGCCATCTCCGTCAGCCGCAGCATCGAGGCCACGCTAGTCTTCGGGTGACGATGATTGATGACCAGCCGGATCTCCGGAAACACATCCTGCAAGGCTTCGAGGTTTTGCAGGTGTGAAGGGGTCTTGAGTATCCACCGCTTACCGGCGGCCTCCTTGCCCCGGCTCCACTGGACCACCTGAAGCTGGGTCTTGAGGTCTTCGTAGACTGGACGGAAATCGATGGCCTCGGTCCAGGCGCTATGGGTTGGCGTATAGGGCGACACCCAGGGGACACAGAACGTGGAGTACATCAGCAGTGATTCCTGCTCGTTCTGGTAAGGGTCGACGAAGTGCGCAGCGCCTATGCCGCTATTGATTTGATCACAGAACTCGATGGCGTATTGCAGGCGGTCATCCGCCTCCCCCTCGACCGGAGGGACAGGGCTCAACCCTTCCCAGGTCTTCAGCCCCAACCACTGCGGATCGCTGCCGAGGACGAGAAACAGCTTGGTCGTGCCGGACCGCTGCAGCCCGGCAACCGCGACCGGTTCGCGAATTTCCTGCTCGTGGATTTCCGGGTGCAGCTTGAGCAGCCTGACAAGGCGAAGACGATTGGTCAGATAGCGAGTAAACACCTTGCGTTGCCATTCCGCGCCCGCATTGGAAAGGTGGGATTCCTCGTTCATCGACTTGACCGTGACGTTCAGGGCCGTCATGAACAAGCTTTCGTCACCGAAATCGCTCAGGCCGGTTTCCTCACGCGCCGCATCGAGCAGCTTGTCGACATCAATGACGGCATGGCCAGCGCGAGGCGTCGGGGTGTCGGAAAGTTTCGTCATCTGCTATCTCCTTGGTTTCTGGCCCGCTCCCTCAACGACCGAGGCGGGCAAAATGTTCGCGGCGAACCGCCAGTTGGACGGCCCGCTCTGCTGTCGTGAACAGTGGGGTATCGGAAGGGATCTGCGTGTGCAGATTGTCAAACGGGACAACCCGGGCCACCGGTTCGGGCTGGTTGGAGCAGCGGATCCAGCGGTAGACCAGCATGCCAGCGCCATAGCCGGTGATATCGAGCCAGTTGCGCACCCCAGGGTCTCGCGCGCTGGCAATGGCGCGCACCTTGCCGTCGGAATCGACATGGGCATCCTGGCCGCGCACACTGGTTACACGGTGGACCATATCGGGGTTTGCCAACAAATCCTGAACCATCCACTGCAACGTCCAGTGCCGGGCCTGCGGCACCTCAAACTCAATCAGCAGCGCCTCCTCTTCACCCACCGCAAATGGGCCCCAGCCGTAGCCGATATGGATCGACCCGGTGTCGGAGCCTCTCGGCGCGACAATGGTGTTGAGCGGCGCCGCGGACATGCTAGCCTTGAGGGCGTCGAATTCCGAGATATAGTCGACGATCCATCCAGGGACCGCTCCGATCTGTGCCGCGACTGTCTCCAGGTCGATGCGCTGCGGTGCGGCAAGTTCTCTTCCACGCCGCTCGATCGAAAAGGGATGCGGTGTCTCATGCTCCCAGTCATAGTAGTATTCGCGGATCGCCACGTAGCGTGCGTCCTCGGGCAAGGTAATGGCATTTCGACCTTCCCCGCCAAGCACGATCTCCACATTGCCATCAGCAGCGACAACAAGCTCCTCAAAGCCGAGATTGCCGACCGATCGGGCGGCGTGCGGGTAGCTGCAGATGACCGAGACGTTGATGTCGTGCAGGCCGGAAACATTGCCCCGCACCACATATTCCTCGCCATGTCGCACCGGGGCAAGCAGCCACGACACGTCCTCGTGAGTGAGGTATGCGCCATTGCCGCTCATCCGCGAAAACCGCGGGAACAGCGGATCAGCGTTCTGGACGAGCAGTTCGGTGGCGGCCCCCAGCAAGCGAACAAGGTGGCGCAGGGTATCTGCCGCGATCGGCCCGTCGGGTTCGGTTCGCGTCGCGAGCGCTCCGAGGCCGGCGGACTTGAGTTCATCGCAGAACTCCATCCAGATGACCTCCGCCCGTCCGCCGCGGCCTACCGTTCTGCTCTTGTCCATGTTCATGGTAGATATCTTCTCACTGAGCTTCCCTCTGTTTTTCGTCTTCCAACCCATCGGCATTATGCCGGGATGGCAACGAAGATCCGTTTCAGAAACAATGCTTCCTTAAGACAATGCTGATTATGTCTGATTCGTCGTTAAGCCGGAATCCATCTTGAATCAACCGGTCCAGCTCACGCGTATTCCCGCTTTCGCGGGAAGGACGGACTTGGTCAGCGCATCCTTAAAGAAGCGTGCGCAGGGGGATCAGGCCGCATCCATTCGCTGGCGCACCTCGGCGAGATAAGCAATATGTTGCTCTGCCGTAGTGAATCGGCGGCCCATCGTTGCCACGCTCGCATGCGTGCCGCCTGCATCCCGCCACCGCCGCAGGGCATCGACCACCTCCTGCACGCCGAGTCCGCGGGCTAAATTGTCTTGCACTAGATAGTCCGCACCGAATTCCGCGACGGGACGGCCCGCCGTCGTCAAAAGCTGGCGAACCCGCTCCCAGCCCGACAAGGCGTTGTCCAGTGCCCCGCCAAAAATAAAGCCATCGGCAATGCTCGCGCCACGCTTGAAGGCAGGCTCGGAAAATCCGCCGCAATAGATGGGTATCCGGCGCTTCGGCCGCGGGATGATGTTGGCGCGATCGATGCTGTCGAATTTGCCTTTGAAGGTCACCAGAGGCTCGGCCCAGAGCCGGCGCAGGTATTCGATCTGCTCGGTCAGCCGCGCTCCGCGCGACGCGAAATTCTGGCCGAGTGCGTCATATTCGACATAGTTCCATCCCGTGCCGACGCCGAGGCGGAGCCGCCCACCCGACAGCAGGTCGATGTCCGTGGCCTGTTTCGCGACGAGCACTGTCTGGCGCTGGGGCAGGATCAGGACGCCGGTCACAAACTCAATCCGCTTCGTGATGGCGGCCAGATAGCCGAAAACAACCAGGGGATCGTGGAACGGATGCTTGTCGGTATAGGGTCCATATTCCCACAAAGGCGGATTTCTGTTTTCGTGCACGGCACCGACGACGTGGTCGTACATCAATAGATGGTCGTAGCCAAGCGCTTCCACCGCCCTGCCGATCTGGTCGAGCGCGATCGGATCGCCGCCCAGTTCAATTTGCGGATAAACGGCACCAATCTTCATTTTGTTTCTCCCAATAAGACCAAGGCTGTTCCTGCTTCCAAACAGCATCTTCCGATGCCGTTGCCCGCCTTTGTGCCTCAGGTCAGCGCCATCATCGATCGCGGATCGAATGCCGGTAACAGATCACCCTGCCGCACCTTGCGGGCCCAGGCGGCATCATGCAACAAGGCGCGACCTACACCCGCCAGATCGAATTCCCGACGATCCAAACGGCGTATCAGCGCGTCGACGCTGTGCTGCGGCGATGCATCGGCAGCTTCCTTGTCGAACAGGCTGGAGACGATGCCGACCTTGCCGACGGCCATTGTCGGCTTTCCCGTAAGTTTCTGGGTCCACCCGGCGAGGCCGAGTTCGGAACCGGAAAATTCGGGTATGTCGAAGTTGCGGGTGCTGGCTTCATACATATCCACACCGGCCGCGGTAATCGGGCCGAGGATTTCTTCGAGTTCCTTCGGCGTCTCGGCCAGACGCGCCTTGAAGTCCTGCTGCTTCCATTGGGAATAGCGGAAACTGATGGGCATGTCCTCGCCGATGGCGGCGCGAATGGCCTTGACCACTTCCACCGCGAAGCGGGTGCGCGCGACGTGGTCGCCCCCCCAGAAATCCTTGCGATGGTTGGTCTCTGCCCAGAGAAAACAGTCGATCAGGTAACCGTGGGCGCCGTGGATGGCGATACCGTCAAACCCCACGGCCTTGGCGTTGGCGGCGCTGCGCGCGTAGGCAGCGATGGTGTCGGCGATTTCCTCCTCGGTCATGGGGCGGGTGGGCGCGATAACACGAGCGATGAACGCCGGGTCGATGGAGGACGGTTTTCCTGGCGGGCCCCATAGCCCGGAGGGTCGCATCGGCGGCGCGTCCGGGAATGGACCGGTACCATGTTCCCGCATCGCCCCCATGTGCCACAACTGCGGAAAAATCACGCCGCCGGCGGCATGCACTTCCTCAACCACGCGGCGCCAGCCGGAGAGAGCCGCTTCGCCATGCAGAAAGGGAATATCGTTCTCTGCCAATCCTGCGTTGCCGAGTGCGGACGGGTGATCGACAATCACTCCCTCGGTAATGATCAAGCCGGTTTCACCCTCGACGCGGCGGCGATAGTAGGCGGCAACATCGGGTCCCGGTATCCCATCGGGCGAAAAACAGCGTGTCATCGGCGACATGACGATGCGGTTCCTCAGCCTGACCTTGCGCAGCGACAAAGGACTAAAAAGCGAAGTACAGGATAAAGTCATGATGGCGAAGATCTACATGACCAAACTCAATAGCCCG
>JBASWL010000240.1:0-3354 GCA_049276455.1 Georgfuchsia sp.
TAGACCCGCCTTGAGCAGGCGTGCCGTCTCGGCCGCTTTCTGGCCCAGCACGCGGATTTCTTCCTGCCCCAGCAGATCAGCCAACAGCGTCTTGATCTCGGCATTACGGTAGGCGCTCAGTTGCCGCTTGCCCTGCGCGGAGAACACGGATGTGAAGAAGGTGTCGGCACTACCGCAGATAGCCTCTATGCAACGAGTATAGGTGTCCACCTTGCCGTCCGATACGGTGCCGTCGTCCAGCACTACTGGCTTCCAAGCGCCATCATCATTAAGCTCAAACAGAAAGGCTTCAGTCTTGCGTCGGCCGTTCACACGGATCACGACCTGTGAGCGGTAAGTGTGTCCGTCGTGGGCCCAAGTCAGGTCTTTCTCATTCTCGGCCAGACACACATGGTCGTAATAAGAAAAGCCACCCGGTCCGGCCACGGTGGCGCGCGATGGCATCGTCAGGTACGGGTGCATATTGTCCATGACGGTAGTCTTGCCGCGCCCGTTGGCGCCGGCGATGGCGACCAGTTCGGCGCCGTCGGCCAGTTGTTCGAAATCGAGGGTCAGGACATCGCGTCCCAAACCATTGCGGATACCGCGAAAGCCTTTGAGTGTGAGTGAAAGAGGTTGCATGGTGATGCTCCAGCAGGATGACCTATCCAGTCTCCAGCACGAAATGAAATCTGCAAGCCCGTCCCACGGGACGAGCCACCAAGGTCAGGACAGCAGTGCCGACTCAAGCTCGGCCATGGGCGGCAGTGCGGCCACAGGAGTTTCATGCCATCTCATCCCAATGAGGACCTGCGGCCCCCGCAGCGCACGCTCGGCAATCGCTTCCGGTTCCTGGCTCGACAGCGTCTGGAGGCATTCCAGCAGTGACTCTGGCTTAATCTCGGTGACTTCTGCCCAGACCCGCACCTTGTCCGCCAGATTCGCCAATTGCGAAATCCCCGCCGCTCGCGTGCGCACTACCGGCACGATGCGCCCCTCCAACTTTATTTCTGCCGCTCCAGCCAGCAATTGCTCGATCGCCGCACGGTCGACCTCATGGCGATCCTCGTCGGCGATGGTCCAGCGCACGCGCACGGAGGCTCCGGTAAGATCCTGCTGTGCGCCAACCACACGCAAAGTGTCAAGGTCAGGCTTGCCCTCAAACACGATATCGACCGTTCTACGTGCCGGTGTCGGCTCCAACGTAAAGCGCGCCTGATCGGATTCGATCTCCCACAGCAGGAATCCTTTCTCGCCTTCCTCGCCGTAATGAAAGCGACTGATGGAACCCGGATAGGCGATGCATTGCCGCCCTGCCGGACCCTCTTGTTCCCAAGCCTGATGCCGGTGGATGTGCCCGAGCATAAATCCTTGTGCCTCGGCGCCGAACAGCGCGCCGGTAGTGAATTCGTGATCGAAGCCCGCCATCGGTACGCCATGCTCGCTGACGCAACCGAACACGGTGCCATGCGATATGCCGATGGTCGGTATGCCCTGCGAACGGGCTACACGGTTGATCGGTGCATAGCCACGCAGCAAAACAGCAAGATTTTCACCTACGGCCTGGGCCGCTTCCGCAGCACCGACCGTCGCTGCAACCACCGCCTTGTTCACCGTGGGCACACAGGAAAACAAGGCGCGTGAACCAGCGGGTACCGCATCGAAACACCAACCCGTGGAGGCAATCCATTGTCCCTTGGGTGTCAGCGCAACCTGCTCGATGCGGTCGGCCACATGCACATGATAGCGTCCACCCAGCAAGCGGAAGATGGACAAGGTGCCCGGCGGTTCGTGGGAGAACGTACCTTGCAACATCAGCACCGGGCAATGCTCCGCCAGCCGCCGCACCTGCGCGAGCAGCCGCTCGGCGGCCGGGGCATGCAGGTCGAGGGCATGGTCGGTGGCGTCGCCCGACAGCACCGCCGCCTCCACCCCCAGCGCAATGGCCCGGTCGATGGCAGCACCAAAGCAGCGCTCGGCTTCCACCAAGTTCTTGATGCCGTAATGCAGATCGGAGAAATGCGCGATGCGGATCATGCCCTTCTCCCTGAAGAGACCTGTTGCATTTCGCTCTCGATCTTGTCGCGATAGCCCTGCGAATCGTTGCCGTAGCGCTCCAGTTCGTTCCATGCCTGGGCGCGGCCATTGGGATTGATCTTCCAGCCTCGCCCCCAGCGCCGGTCGGCATAAGACTGGTACTGTTCCGGCGCGATCCCGTAGGCCTGCACGCGGATCATCAGTTGCTCGAAGCTGGGACTGCCGTCGCGCGATGGCGGTTGTTCGAGAGGCGATGCGCTGGTCGTATCGACTACTGTGGAAACCGATATGTCATCGCCGTTAGGCATTGCTGATTCAGTGTTGGTCGCTGCCCGATCCCCTTGCAGAATTTGTGTTGCCAGTTGCGCCTGCGCGATGGCGGTTTCGGTGTCCTCGTTGCCCCGCAACAAGGCCGTCACGTCTACCGGCGCTTCCAGATCGATGATCCATTGCGGCACGCGTACTGCTCTTCCCTGCTCGTCGATGTGGGCCACTTCCATCAGTTTCTTGCTCAGATAAAACGGTGTGCCCTGCCGGTCGAGGAAGCCGGAGATGCGCCCGCCGCGCAGGAAGCCCACGGTCTCGAACTTCTGGTTCGCGGCATTCATCGCGTAGAAGCTGTTGGTAGGCAACTCAAATGCGCTGATGGAACGGATACCGGGGATGAAGAACAGGAAACGGCCGGTCAGGTTGCACTGGCGCTGCTGGTATTCGCGGCAGGCCTCGGGTTCGCAGAGGCCAGCGTTATCTTCACGCACCACGGTCTTGCGTCCCCCGAAAAGACGGATCGCGCGGCGGCCACTGTCGTCCACTGGTACCGGCGCATGACACATGCAATGACGCACCCGGCCATCGGCCGAGTATTGCGACCAGTAGTGCTTGTCGTGCATGCCCCAGGCCGCCAGTTCGTGCGGCATCACGGTCTGCCAGTAGTCGGACGGAAACACCACGGGGAAGCGGTACAGGCGCCGGCCTTCGCCCCGATCCTCGCCGTAGGCCTCCAGAATCTCCCGGGCGATCTCCGGATTGGAAAAGTCCTGCGCCCGCACGGTGAACCACGGCACATTGCGCGGTATCAGCGGCGTCTTGAGGTTGGGCAGGGCTTCACCAATGGCGCGCTCGATCTGCTCAAAGGACTGGCCGGCGGCCACGCCCTGATCGTAGATCGCCTTCGCCTTGGGTTGCTCGGAGGCTTTCTTCGTGAGTACCTTGATGCCGGCGCGAATTTTACCGCCGGTGGGAATGCGGGCAGGGCCTTGCCCCAGCAGGGTCGCTGCGGCAGGACCACCCTGCGTGGTAACGATGGCGTTCGCCATGGTCATGCTCCTTCATGAACAT
>JBASWL010000241.1:0-1748 GCA_049276455.1 Georgfuchsia sp.
AGTGGATGGCATGGGCCGGACATCATTATCGAGGCCGCGAAGTGACCGTCTACGTCGACGACATGGCCGCCAGCTTCGGCCGCATGAAGATGTGCCACATGGTGGCCAACACCGAAGACGAGCTGCATGCGATGGCCGCGCGCATCGGTGTCGCACGCCGCTGGTACCAAGGCGACCACTACGACATCTGCCTGTCGAAGAAGGCCATTGCGATCGCCGCCGGCGCCGTCGCCATCACCCAGCGCCAGCTCGGATGCATGGTGATGAGACGCCGGGCCACGGGACTGCTCGGATGTCCGGTCGACGCTGTCGATTGGGTGCGGAAAAAATGAAGTCGCTGACCCTCGATGAGGCTGCCGCTTTCGTCGGGCTGCACCCGAACACGCTGCAGGCGCGAGCCAAGGCCGGCGAGGTGCCGGGGGCGAAGGTCGGCAAGGAGTGGCGCTTTATCGACGTTGACCTCGTCGACTATCTTCGGGCAAAGTACCCGTGTAACACACCGAAGGGGACGGAATGTCGCTCTACAAACGAGGCGAAACGTGGTGGATCTACATCACGCACGGCGGAAAGCGGGTACGCGAAAGCGCTGGAACGAACGATAGGAAGGAAGCGCAGCGCTTCCACGACCAACGCAAGGCAGAACTCTGGTCTGAGCCTGGTGCCGGCAAACAAGGATTGACCTGGCAGGTTGCATGCGAGAACTGGTTGAACGCGTCCGATCGCAGCGCCTCCGATGGCTACTCGCTGGACGCGTTGAATCGTGAATACATCGACCGGCCGCTGACTGAATGCACCCGGGAGAGCTTCGACGAGGCGCTGACAGGAAAGAAGCCAGCGACGTTCAACCGTTACCGGGCGATCATCCAGGCCATCCTGCATCATGCCGGCGTCAACATCAAAATCCCCTTGCGCAAGGTCAAGAGCCAGCGCCTTCGGTTTCTCAGCGAAGAGGAATGGCAGAGGCTGTATGTGGCGCTTCCCGCCACACTGAAGCCGCTGGCGGCCTTCTCGATCGCCACCGGACTGCGCCAGCACAATGTGACGCACTTGACCTGGCAACAGCTCGATCTGCAGCGCAAGGTGGCGTGGATCCATGCCGACCAAGCCAAGGCCGCGAAGCCGATCGGGATCCCGTTATCAGATCCCGCGATCGAGATCTTGCGCGCGCAGATCGGCAAGCACGAGCAATGGGTGTTCCCCTACAAGGGCCGCGGCCGCAGCAAGGAAAACGAAAAATTCAAGGGAAAGCCAATATCGAAGATCAAGACAGCCTGGCAGATGGCCATGGAGCGCGCCGGACTGGGCTACTTTGAGCGGGTCATTGATGCTGACGGCCGTCTCATCAGCAAAAAGTGGCACGGCGACTTCACGTGGCACGGCCTGCGCCACACCTGGGCGGCCTGGCACGTGATGTCCGGTACGCCGCTGAATGTGTTGCAGAAGCTGGGAGGCTGGGCCGACGTGAAGATGGTCCAGCAGTACGCCCATCTGGCGCCGGAATATCTGGCCGGCTATGCCAACAACGCGAAGCCCTGGAACGCCGAACAAGCTGTGGCGTGAACTGTGGCGTACTGAGGCGGTTTGTGGCGTACTGAGACGGTTTTTCGCCACATTTAGAGCGGGAACATCTCCCGGCCTTCCCGCCAAAACCCGCATGGTTACGCGGAATTTTGGTAGGCGCGATTGGACTCGAACCAACGACCCCCACCATGTCAAGGTGGTGCTCTAACCAGCTGAGCTACGCGCCT
>JBASWL010000242.1:0-2583 GCA_049276455.1 Georgfuchsia sp.
TGCCGGTACGTGTCCTCTTTCTCGCGCCACCAATTTGCGAGAGTGGCGAACGGCCATGCAATCAGCGCAGCTGCCGCGAATACCGCAACAATTCCAGCGACAATGATCAGCGGCATTGTCAACGCCCATGCGCCCCAACCTTCAGCCCAAGCGGCGGCGATAAGAGCGCCAATGAACGCAATCCCCAACAATGCGAGCAACGCCCACCCCAGCCGCTCTAGCGCCCTCCTGATCATCCGGTACGGATTCCGTGATCTACTCATTCTTCGTCTCCAATCATCATCCGGTCGCGCATGGCAAGCACCTCAGCGGGGGTCATTGCGCCCAAACCTTTCCGCACTCGCACTTGTGGAGCAGACCTTTTGCGCCTGGGTCAAACATTGGGACACTCACCCGCCGAGTCTCAACCCGATGCCTCAGTGCCCACTTATGCCACAGCCTCACCGTTCCTCACCTCCACGGAGAAGGGCGAGGACGGACTCTGCCGCAGGCCGCAACCCTCCATGCTTCACCGTGTATGGGTACGCACTATCCAGCACCTCGGCGATCATCTCCACGGTCACCAGAGCGTCAGCGTTTTTCAGTGCAACAGTCGCGAGCGTGCGCTCGTATCGGCCTACTCGCGGCTCGCCATTCATGTCGGCCATTACCTCCGCGATTTCTTCTACGCGGGCATCATGTAGGTCACTCATCGTTCGTCTCCTTCGGTGCAGTATCGCCGCGGTAGTTCGACAGGGCCCGCACACCGAGCGGGTTTCGTGGCCCGGTGTGGTTATCGTTTGCCTCGGCCTCGCGCTGGAATTGGAAGTCGATAGGCAGTCGAGTAGCGGCTTCGATGTGTTGACCAACCGCAATGCTTAGGAATGAAATTGCGTCAAGGCCGATTGCGTCTTGCAGTTTGTCGTAGGTGTCATCGGCCAGGATGCAGCGCACATCCACGTCACGGTAGTCCTGTCTGGATGCCGCGGTGCCAACTAGGTACACATCCCCGAACGCCTCGTTAATCGGCTTGCATGCTTGGTCGAGAGTGAACATCTGTCGAGGGCTGAATGCACTCATGTCTCGCTCCCTTCGCGGTACTCGGCAGCACGAGCCCGCAGCCACGCTTTTGGATAGTCGTCGCGACCCAAGAAGATTCCAGATAGCTGTCCTGATCCATAGGCGAGCGAAGCTTCTTCGAGTGCTTCCGCTTTCGCTTCACGTATCAACGCGGCCTCGTCCACGGTGTTCGACGGCTGCACCTGGGCGGCACGTAGGTCGATCAGCTCTTGGATCAGGTCTCCAGCGAGCTTGAGCGCGGTTCGTACGCTATTCTCGCTTGGGTCGCTCTTCCATAGATTGCGGATCATGCTCGGCAAGTGCGGGCTGATGTACTTCGAGGTGGGTATGCTCTCCGCTTGTGGTGCGACACCCGCGGCAGCCACGAGGGCTGCGCGCATGATCTCCTCCACCTGGTGCAGCGCATGGTCAGCGTCAAGGTCAAACACCTTCCCGCACAGGCACTTCGCGCCGACACCACGCCACGGGGCACGCTGATGGTTCTGTCTCGCCAGAAACCCCGCATATTTATTCGGCCCGTTCGTTCGGTTGTCAGTAGTCATCGCTACGCCTCGCTTGCTTTCTGGTCGGTTGTGGAATTGGTGCGCGATGGGTGGTTTCGCCAGTACGCACCTTCCCGCTCTGTGCGGCGACTCCGATACTTGCGCGCTGTCTCGTTGGCGCATTCTCTACACCGTCGCTGCCCTTTCTTGTCAAGCTTCACGTTCGCATCGGTAAACGGGTGCCCAGACTTGCATTCGCTTTGTAATGCTGGACCTCCATTCGCTCGGCCCCGGCTCACCATGTCTTGCACGTTGTCGAGTTGAGTTCCGGTTTCTAACTGCTCCGGGTTGAGGCACGGCGGGTTATCGCACCTGTGCCTCACGACAACCTTTGGGTTTAGATCAAACCCGAGCCACAGGTGCGCAGCTAGGCGGTGGGTGCGCTCTACGTGGTTACCCCAGCTCATTCGCCCGTAGCCGTGTTCGGTCACTGCGCCGGTCCATTCCCAACATCCATCGCTGGTCACGGTCATTCGCTCTTGCAGGCGTTCCTCAAGTGGCTTAGATGCGCGTTTCCACGTGTCAACGCCGGTTTTCTGAAATCCTGGGCGCTTACTTTCGGATGAAATGAGCCGGGCGTAGTGGGTGTTACAAAGCCCACGCGCCTTATGCTTGGTGTCGCAATCATCGACGGAACATTTTCGGGTACCATTCACGGTAGCCCTCCAATCAATTAGTACTTGGTTGAGGGTCAGGCCCCGGCGAGTGTTTCCGCACTCGGTTTGGGGCCGCTCTCATTCTACCAAACTTCCGCATGATTATGCGGATTTATCAGGTTTTGATCGTTGGAAACATCCTCTAACGCCTGGATAGTCGGACACGGCCAGCTCGCTACCTCTTGCGGCGCACCATGATCCGCACACCACTTGCACGACTGCACCGGCCCATACCCGAATGACCATGTGAACGGTTCGTGCAGTTCCCACGCTTTCGCGATCCTTGCCATTGCCGAATCTCGTTCAGCGGTCACGCGCTCTAGTGC
>JBASWL010000243.1:0-1799 GCA_049276455.1 Georgfuchsia sp.
GGCCCAGGGCGACAGAGAAGCCGTCCGTTTTGTAGACGTGCCAGAATACCTGCGACTCGATGCCGCCCTCTTTCCCAGCTGACAAGAGAGAGGTGGCGTTGTAGAACCGCGGACCTATGCGCGTGACAAAGGCCAGCGCGCCGTGCGGCGCACCGTTTTCGAGTGCGAGGCCGCCGGCCAAGCGCGCCCCAGCCGTTTCGCTGGTGTCGGTGCGTGTTATGGCGTTGGCGGTATGGCAGGAAAACGGTAGAAGCAGAAGGATGGCAATGAGAGCAATCGTCCGTTTCATGGTGTAACCTCCGATAGTGGCGCGGCTTCGGGCCGTTCGATAATCGTGTAGCCGATGCCGTGCTCTATGAATACCCGTTCGATGTCGGGCTGGAATTGATAGGTGACGAGGTGCATCAAGATCTGGCGTTCCGGGCTGTATGAATCCTTGAACAGTTTGGGGTACGCTAGGCATTGCCCGAGGGCGGTTAGACCGGCGTTGGTGGTGATCTCGAATAGGGTTATGGCCTTCGCCTGGTATCCGACTACATCGATGCGTCGCTGTGAAAGGCGGATGGCATCGAAACGGATATTGTCCTCGTAGCCGGGCCCTGGATCGGCACCGTCGCCGACTTTTCCGTCATACTGGAACTCGCTGTATGCGCCGCCGTTGAGGGCTAACCATAAGTCCCACAGGAAGCAATCGGCCGGGAGTAGATGCGGATATTTTGCCATCTTAAGATAACCTGCTCGGAATAGGTTTCGCCATGATTGCAGCATAATCGGTCGCATCAAGCTCTCCGCCTGTATTGGCTTTCCAGAGTGCGGCGATTCGAGCCTTTGCCGGGTTTGGTATTGGCATAACGGCCAGCCACGACACGAAACCTACCTTTGCTGATGCGGTGCGTAGCTCGGGTGGAATCTCCAAAAAAGAGGGCAATGATATTCCTCCAATAGGGCATGAATTAAGCCTCCGGCCGGGTCCGCGTGGAGTCGGATGGCAAACAAAATCTACGGACCCGGCGCGGTGGCACCTGGGCTGCTGTCAAGCCGTGGTTATAAATCATACTGCGACGGTGCCTTTCAACCATTGGCGGTAGTAAAGGGCTGCGCCTGTGAACTGGTCTCCTGCCTGCATATTGAGGCATTGAATCTGGAACTGGTCTATGTTGTCGAGAATGACGCCGGAACCGAGTGATGATGTAATGTGACCTGGGATTGGGACGAAGATGCTGTCGTTCGGTGCCGCGCGATAGAAGCAGTAGTCGACGAGGGTTGCGGCGATCTGCACTCGGGAGGCATAGAAGCGGTTTCTGACGGCGGCTATCTGCATGGGTGAGATATAGACTAAACGGTCGGCCGCGTTGGCGTCTGTTTGGAGGGAGAAGTAAGCGGAGATTAATTAGCAACGGGCGATGACGGGCAGGAAGAATTGGAATCCGGTTGCAACTGCGGGGGCGGGTTGGACGGCAAACTCAAGCTGGAAAACGGTGGTGTCGAATGGATGATTTGAGAACATGGCTTACCTTTCGACTCCGATTGCAAGTTGGCACGTCACGGTGTCGGGTGACGTGAAACGGGTTAAGACGTAGTCCGCTGGCGTGAGGGGCAAGCGGCCGGTCCAACCGATAGAAATATCCTCGCCCATGTAACCTTGTGCGAGGACGAAAAGTGGTGTTTGTACGGGAGTGTCGGCGTTCGAAAGCCAGATTTGCGCGTAAATTCGTGCGCCGTTCATGATTGCAGAGACGACAGGGACAATGACTTCGTGAAGTGAAACGGCGCACAGGAAGCCGCCTTCGGTATTCATC
>JBASWL010000244.1:0-2605 GCA_049276455.1 Georgfuchsia sp.
CCGCGTGACACTTTCCCAAGCCTGAATGATCATGTATGTACCGCAGCTGGTGCAACGCGTTTCGCGCACTACACCATTCTTCTGGCTGGCAAGAATGATGAGGCGCCAGGCGCGATCGATCGGGAGCTTGGTTTTTCCGTCCTGACAGGTCTTTGAGTACTGCGAATATGCAGCGACAAGAGCCGATCGTACGTCAACGCCACTCTGAGAGATGTACCTGTAAAACATCATGAACACGGATGAATGAACTCGCATGACCGGAGAGAAGTAGTACTCCTCAGATCGCGGCTTCTGCCCGCTCGGCGATGAAAACCCCGTGATCTCTTTGTAGAGCGCCCGCGCTTGACTCAGCGGAAGATCAAAGACGGCACTGATGATCGATGCCCGCATTCCAAAATCAATCATCTTCGCTGCCAGCTCACGTTTTTTGAGCTGGGTATTCCGATTCTTTATCAAGAGAACCCCCGGCTATGTTGTGAATTCAGCAGGGATAGTTTTCAGAAGCGCATGCAACATGTGGTTTTGGTCAATACGACCATCGACAACACTCTGCCAAAAATTAGCATCTGAAAAACGCAGTTTCGGCAACAGCATATTGCTGCGGATGAGCGGGTTTAATCTTGAAAGCACAGCTGTCTCCAAGATTGCAACCGTATCTTGGGGTACACCGAGCAGGGGGGCCGCTGCCGGCGTTGTCCTCGCAAGTTCCTGGGCGAACGCCAGGTACTCGGCATTGACACGGTGGATGCGAGTCTCGATATTCGGCGGAAGAAACAATTCGTTCATATCCATAATGCTTCCTAGATTAGGATTTACGCGTCTTGGGCGGTATCTTTGTCTCAATCTGGTCCGCCAACTTTCGCAGGTGATCGGCAATCTGAGTGCATTCGACGGTCACTCGCCGGTCATCGTTCGCTGACGCAATCACGAACGCGGCCGGAAACTTGGCGCAGAGTGCCTGGATGTCTGCGCGGAACGCCGTCAAAGTGCTGAAGCTGGCTTCTGACGATGCGAGTTGTCCTTGAATTTCAGCGAGCCGGCGTTGAGCGATGCCCATTTCGTCTTCGAGCTTTGAACGCTTGTTCGTAATGTCTCGAAGATCTTTTTCTTTCGCGGCGATCGCTTCCTGGATCGACCTGAAACCGGCCGGGGCAACCTCTTTCTCGACCTCCTTGGTTGCCGGATTCGCGAGCCTGTCGCGAAGGCCGTTGATTTCGTCCTGCAAGCGGCCTTGCTCCTGGGACATCTGATTGATGTCTTCCTGAGCATTGGTCAGACTCCGCGAAACCCGATCCGCCGTTTCGCGATAACGAGCGGCCGCGAGTTCGCTGCGGTCGGCACGCTCGGTGGTTTCCGCCAATTTGGCCTTGGCGTCCGACAGTTGCCCCACGGCTTCAGCAAGCTCACCGCCGATCCCGTCAAGTCGCTCCTGCATTTCGGCCATGGCCTTCCGAATATCGGCCGGCATCACTTGTTGGCCATCGGTTTTCTTTTCCAGAACGGATTGCACAATCTCGACCGTGACGTCGCCCTGTGCCAATTGGTAGAGGACCGTAGGGCTCAAATGATTGAGCAGACGGGCCTGGTTACCGGTGAGATGCTCATCGACATAGCGCGCCGTTTGCATGAAACGACGTGCGACACGCGGATCCATGCGGAATTCTTCGCGAATCAGAGATTCAAACGATCCCTCCTCAATGGTGTCGCGGATGTCGATCAACGCGTGGCCGATCTCGATTATCTCGAACGCGGTGCGGCGCAGCGAATCGTGAACACGCCTTATTTGGGTAGCGATTCTGGATCGGATTTCGGTTGGTACCGAGGTTAAATCAAAGCCTACGATATCTGGAGCTATTGCTTTGGCTCTCTTCTGTGTTGCAACAGCACTTTTGTTGCCGGACATCTTTTTGCCCCCAAGGAAAAAGTTGAACTAAGCCTAGCGTCGCGGACAGTTGAGTTGATAGCGAAATCCCCCCCTAAATCGCGATGATTTCCATAATTGGATGAATGAAAATTGAGAAACTCTGGTCGCGTGCCACCGTCAATGCGGTCACGGTGACCGCTGTGTATTCGATAAAACCTGTCTTTTTGGGATGTTGGTTTCGTTGTGTGTGTCGGGTAAAAATGCTGATATTCTGATATTTATTGACATTCCAATATCACAAAAAGTGCCAATGGAATGTCTATATAGTCAAAATGAAAAATGGCCTTAACCATTCAGAATCATCGGTTCAGGTTTTTCCGGTTCAAATCGGATGCATGGAATTCAAGGTGGAAGATGCTGCTGTTTTGGTAGCAGAGCTTGAAGAAAAGACCGGACTTATCGGCCTTCTCAGGCAGGTATCGCCATCAAGCGGCGACTTCGATGAATTGTATGTGGCGCCTATAACAGGACTGGCTGACCATGTGCAACGGCTGCCGGCGTGTGCAGAACACCATGGCGATCCGGGTGGCCTTCTCAGGCATGCCGTGCAATCTGCGTACTTCGCGTTACGCCTCTCCGATGGTGCTGTTTTTGGTGCAAACCTCCCCGCAGAGGAAAGGCGAGTCGTTGATCGAGACTCTCGGCGTGCTGCGTTCCTGGCGGCACTTGTCTCCCCAGTGG
>JBASWL010000245.1:0-4073 GCA_049276455.1 Georgfuchsia sp.
GCATTGTTGGCAAATGATCAAATCAAAATTGCGGATCTGGATCTGGCCTTGGGGAAATTGAATGAATTGAAACCATTGGCAAAATCCAGATTACTCAAGGCCTGTGTCGCCAGTATCTGGCACGATCAGAGAGCATCGGCAGTCGAAATGGAGTTATTGCGCGCCTTTGCGGGCGCCTTGGATTGCCCTATGCAGCCGGGTATGGGGTGATGGCGAATTGTGTCTGTCCTGTCTCATTACGCTCTCGCCGCGCGGGGTCAAATTGTTCCTGGGCGCAGCCGAAGACGGCCCCAAGGTGCAAAGCGTGCACGCGCTGGACAATCTGAAGGATCGGTATTTCCTGCAACACCTGGAGCAGGACGGCGTCGAACCCTATGAGGCGGCAATCGCGCTGGTGCGCACACTGCGGGCGCAGAGATCAAGACCGCCGTCGTGTCCTCCAGCAACAACTGCGCGGCGGTGCTTGATGCCGCTGGTATTGCACAGATGTTTGATACGCGCGTAGACGGGACGGACATCACCCGCCTCGAACTCGAGGGCAAGCCGGCGCCGATGTCGTGAACGCGCTGTACCCTGCGCCTCCGCAGGGCACGAGGTACCCAAGCGATTGATTAACATAGTGGTAACCCAGATGCTCTGCACTACAAGCGCAGTCGCGTGCATTAACCGATGAGGTCAAATGCCGCTTCAAAACGACTTGGAAGGTTCATGGCAAGAATACCGCCCGCGATATGTGCGATGGCGTACAGACCGAAGGCATAGCGGAGAGAGAGAGTACACCCCCGCTGCAATTCATGGCGTAACGGGTTGGTGTTGCATAAACCACCGCATGGATTCATCCCTGCGAAGCTGGCCCGAATATCTGAAAATTCACCTGGAGGACTTATGGAGAAGAGCGCAACAAACCCGAACCAGCGTAAACGTTCCACGAAAACGGTACTGTCGGCCATAACGAACTTTGACCAGCAAAAACGTACCGCAAAAAAACCCGGAACGGCCATCCTCGCAGCACGCGAGCAAGCGTTAAATTCCTCTTCTGTGGCGACGGCTGCAGCATCCGGCGACGGATCAACCGCGTTCAGTCCAGCGGAGCGATTGGAAATGATATCAATTGCCGCCTACCGACGCGCTGAGCACCGCGATTTTTCTGGGGGGTCTCCTGAGGAGGACTGGCTCGAAGCAGAGGCAGAAATCGACCGGGAGCTGGGCGGGCAGCGTGCGTAGCCACGCGCCAGTGGTTGGCGCGTCGATTGCGCAAGCATCATCAGCTAGCGCAACGACTATCACCACGAGCGCCAAGGCAACTGCCACAAGGCCCGGGCCGCAGCATCTGGGTGGATTGCAAGAACAGGCGCATGCCCGTGTGGGCGAATCCGGAAGAAACGATGTGTGAAGAGAGAGGGAAGCAACAATGCAAACGAGAGTTCTAGCTTTCGTATTGGCCGGAGGCGAAGGGACGCGGCTTTATCCGTTGACCGCCGAACATGCTAAGCCAGCACTGCCGTTCCTGAATGGCTTCAGGCTTGTGGATTTTGTGCTCAGCAATCTCACGCTGTCGCAAATTACGCCGATCTACGTGCTGGCGCAGCATAAGCCACGCTCGCTGATCGAACATGTCCACGACGTCTGGGGCACCTGGTCGAAGCGTGAGGACGCGCCAATTTCGGTGGTGCTTCCTTGCACCCATGGCAACAACGGATCGTTCAAGGGCACCGCCGACGCCGTGTATCAGAATCTCGATCTGGTGAAGCGGCACCGGCCTGACCTCGTCGCGGTATTTGCCGCCGACCACGTTTACCGCATGGATGTCCGGCATATGGTCAGCTTCCATGAGCAGCGCGACGCAGACTTCACGGTGGCTGCGGTCCGGGTTCCGGTCGAGCAATCCTCCTCTTTCGGAATCCTGCAGACAAGCCCCACCGGCGAACTCCTCGGATTCCAGGAAAAGCCGGAGCACGCGACCCCGATTCCGGGGGAGCCGGCGCAAGCGTACGCTTCGATGGGGAATTACCTTTTCCGGCCCAGTACGCTGATCGAGCTCCTTGAGGAGGCGAGCCGCCGGGGTGGCACGGATTTCGGTTTTCACGTCCTGCCGCGCCTTCCGCGCGCTTGCCGGGCGTACGCGTATGATTTTTCGAGCAACGCCGTCCCCGGCATCAAGCCGCACGAAGAACGCAGCTACTGGCGTGATGTCGGTACGCAGGAAGCCTATGCAGCGGCGCAGCGGGATGCGCAAGGGCTCTTCCCACGCTTCGATCTTGCCAATTCCGAATGGCCGATCCAGCCAGGCAAGCCGTGGCCGCGGGCGCCGCAATTTGCGGTGCGGAAAATTCACGCATTTGATGCAGCGCTGCCTGGAGAATATGGCGCTGGCACGGCGCTATGACCGGCGCCTGCCCTTTCATCACGATTTCGCCGCGCGACTATGACGCGGTGCTGTTCGACCTGGACGGCGTGCTGACGCGCAGCGCGAACGTGCATGCCGCGGCCTGGAAGAAGCTGTTCGACGGATTTCTCGAGAAGCGCGCCACCCAGGCAGGCGAGTCGTTCATGCCCTTCGATATCGCCACCGACTATCCGCGCTACGTCGACGGCAAGCCGCGTTACGACGGCGTGGCAGCCTTCCTTGCGTCGCGCGGGATCGAATTGCCCCTGGGCGCAGCCGAAGACGGCCCCGAGGTGCAAAGCGTGCACGCGCTGGGGAATCTGAAAGACCGCTATTTCCTGCAACACCTGGAGCAGGACGGCATCGAACCCTATGCGGCGGCAATCGCGCTGGTGCGCACACTGCGGGCGCAGGAGATCAAGACCGCCGTGGTGTCCTCCAGCAACAACTGCGCGGCGGTGCTCGAGGCAGCCGGCATCACGCAGCTGTTCGACACGCGCGTGGACGGGAAGGACATGACGCGCCTCAAACTCGATGGCAAGCCGGCGCCGGACGCCTTTCTGGAAGCAGCACGGCGCCTCGGAGTCGAGCCCGCTCGCGCCGTTGTCGTGGAGGACGCAATTGCAGGCGTCGAAGCAGGGCGCGCCGGCCGCTTCGGCTGCGTCATCGGCGTCGATCGCCGTGACCAGTCGCAGGCGCTGCGCGATGCCGGCGCCGATGTCGTGGTGACCGATATGGGCCAGATTCAGGTGGCAGTGGAGCCGCCTTCCGCTTGGTCGCTGGTGTTCGAGGACTTCGACCCGGCGCAAGAGGGCATCCGCGAAGCCTTGTGCACGCTGGGGAACGGTTATTTCGCGACGCGCGGTGCCGCCGCGGGGGCGCAGGCCGATGACATTCACTATCCGGGGACCTACCTCGCCGGCGGCTACAACCGCTTGCGCACCGACATCGCCGGCCGCAGCGTCGAGAACGAGGATCTGGTGAATTGCCCCAACTGGCTGGCGTTAGCGTTTCGCCTTGGCGATGAGGACTGGTTCGATGCGCGCAGCGTCAAGCTCCTCGCTTATCGCCAGGAGCTCGATCTGCGCCGCGGCATGCTGTTGCGCAGCCTTAGCTTCGAGGATGGCCAGGGGCGGCGCAGCACGCTGCGCGAGCGACGACTGGTGTCGATGGGCGACATGCATCTGGGCGCGCTGGAGCTGGCGCTGACGGCCGACAACTGGTCGGATGGCGTCACGCTGCACTCGTCGATCGACGCTCGCATCGACAACGCGGGCGCGAAGCTGTACCGCAAGTTCAACAACAAGCACCTGGAGCCGCTCGCAGGCGAGGTCGTCGGTGAGGACGGCGTGTGCCTGCTGGTGCGCACTTGCCAGTCGCATATCAGCGTCGCGCAGGCGGCGCGAACACGAGCGTTTGTTGACGGGAAGCTGCTCGAAGTCCGGCGCCGGGTGATTGAAGAGCCGGGCTACATCGGGCAGGAACTGAAAGTCGACTTGAAGCAAGGCGAAACGCTGGTGCTGGAGAAGCTGGCGTCTTTTTACACCTCGCGCGATCACGCCATTTCCGAGTGCGCACTGGAGGCGCGCAAGGCGATCGCCCGCGCGGGCCGCTTCGAGGCCGTGCTGGCGGAGCATGTGCTCGCCTGGAAGCACCTGTGGCGCCGCTTCGACGTGCATATCCAGCC
>JBASWL010000246.1:0-2862 GCA_049276455.1 Georgfuchsia sp.
GCCTATAGCTTCGAGGGACGTCAGGCCAGCATGCGCGATGCCGTAAACAGTTTCTTCGTCAGCATCAGCGGTGCCCTCATCGTCATCTTCGCCCTGCTGGCGGTGCCTTTCCGCAGCTACGTGCAGCCGGCCATCGTCATGACCGCCATCCCGTTCGGCGCCGTCGGCGCCATCCTCGGCCATTTGCTGATGGGCTACAACCTGAGCATGATCAGTGTCATGGGCATGATCGCCCTCGGCGGCGTGGTCGTTAACGACGCGCTGGTGATGATCGACTACGCCAACCGCCGCCGCGCCGAGGGCATGTCCGCCTTCGACGCCATGATCGCCGCTGGCGTGCGCCGCTTCCGACCCATCCTGCTCACCACCGTCACCACCTTCGGCGGCCTGGCACCGATGATCTTCGAGACCTCGCGCCAAGCCCGCTTCATGATCCCCATGGCCATCTCGCTCGGTTACGGCATCGTCTTCGCCACCGCTATCACCCTCGTGCTGGTGCCGAGCCTCTACGTCATCGTCGACGACGTCCAGCGCCTGCGCGAACGCCGCATCGGCGTGGATACACCCGACTGAACCGGAACGTCGAGCCGTGTCGCCACGGCTGACTTTTGGCGGGCGGCTGGTTTAGTGCGGTGCTTGGACCTCAGCCCTGGGGTCTCCTTCCGAGCCGCCTCACAATGAGACAATCCTCGCCATGGCATCCACTCCCTACCGTCCGCCCGAGCACCGGGGGCTTTCCATCCTCTATCTCTCGACGCAACTGATCGTTGTCGACAAGCCCAGCGGCTTGCTGAGCGTGCCGGGGCGCGGCGCCGACAAGGAAGACTGCATGTCGAGCCGGGTCCAGGCCGAGTATCCCGACGCCATGATCGTTCATCGCCTGGACATGGGCACCTCGGGCATCATCGCTATGGGGCGCGGCGCTCAGGCGCAACGCCAGCTCAGCATCCAGTTCCAGGAGCGCCGGGTAAGCAAGCGCTACCAAGCCTTGGTCGACGGGCACTGGACAGCGGCCGCCACGGGCGAAATCGATCTACCCATCTGTGTCGATTGGCCCAACCGTCCGAAGCAGAAAGTTGATCACGCCGCAGGCCGGCCGAGCCAGACCCGCTATCGCATCCTCGACATCGACGCTGCCCGTGCGGTGTCGCGTATCGAACTCGAACCCATCACCGGGCGCTCGCACCAGTTGCGGGTGCACATGGAAGCGATGGGCCATCCCATCATCGGCGACGACTTCTACGGCACCCCGGCATCCTGCGCCAAGGCCGAGCGCCTGATGCTGCACGCCTGCCAAATCGAGTTGGCCGATCCCGAAGCGGGCGCGCCGCTGCGCATAGACTGCCCGCCGCCTTTCTGATCGGCGCCGTCTCGATGCCTGTGGTGCAGGCAGTCGTTGCTTATCCGTCGGCCATGTCCCCGTTCGGGCAGGAGCGGCCGTCGTTGGTAACTTCCGAAAGCACACAATCGATCAATCCACAGGTATGCTGGCAGCGTTTCTTAAGCCTGCCGCTTTTCACGTTTCGTTTAGTACCGTATGAGCTACCGCCAGACTCTCCAAAACGCCCGTTGTGATGCGGCCGTCAGGGCCCTTCGATTCTCCAAGTTCGGGAGCACCCGCCCAGGTTATGCAGCAAAACTGCTCCCGAAAACAAGTTGAACTAAACCGCTAACGCGGTGGTGGAACGCGCTGGTGGCGCGCGTGCACTCCACAAGTCACTCGTCATGATCCGCTAACGCAGACAGCCAAGGCTGTCGTCCAATCTTCTCGGCGGGAATGTTCCCGCATTGACGAGGAGAACGACATGACCGAACTACGCCAGCGGATGGAGGATGCGATGGTGTTGCGAGGCTTTGCCCTGCGTACCCGGGAAACCTATCTGGCGTGCGTGGCCGCCTTGGCCAAGCACTATCGCTGCTCCCCGGACCGCCTGAATGCCGAGCAGATCCAGGCCTACCTGCTCCACCTGATTCAAGAACGCAAACTCGCCTACGCCAGCGTCAATCAGGCCGCCTGTGCCTTTCGCTTTCTGTTCGGTCAAGTCCTGCAGCAACGCAAGATCTGGCTCGACATCCCCCTGGCCAAAGTGCCCAAGCGATTGCCCGTCGTGCTCGCGCGCGACGAGATCCGCCGTCTGTTCGCCACCTGCGCCAACTTGCGCACCCGCACCGTGCTGATGACCACCTACGCCGCCGGTCTGCGTGTTTCCGAGGTCTGCGCCCTGCAGGTCGGTGACATCGAGTCCGCGCCAGATCGCATGTGTATCAAGGTCCGCCAAGGCAAGGGCGGCAAGGATCGATATACCTTGCTCTCGCCCAAGCTGCTGGAGGCATTGCGCCTCTACTGGCACACCGGCCGGCCGCGCCTCTGGCTGTTCCCCAACAAGGCCGGTGATGCGCCCATGGGCGACACTACCGCCCAGCGCATGTATCACGCCGCCTGCGATGCCGCTGGACTCTCCGCCGCCGGCATCCACACCCTGCGCCATAGCTTCGCCACACATCTGCTCGAAGCCGGTGTGGACCTGCATACCATCCAGCGCCTGCTCGGTCATGGCCATATCAGCACCACCATGCGCTATCTGCATCTGGCGCGCAGTCACCTGACCGACACTACCTCGCCGCTGGAACTGCTGACTCCCGACTAGCCGGGATCGTGATCCCGGCCGATCTGGCCAGGGTGATCGAGACCTTCGGTCCGGCCTATCTCGCCAGCCACCGCTTGCCGCGCGGTGCCGCCAAGGCCTGGCGCGCCATTCTCGCTTGCCGGACGATCACTCTCGGCGGCCATGTCGATACCTGTGATGACTGCGGGGCGACCCGTTACGTCTATCACTCGTGCCGCAACCGGCATTGCCCACG
>JBASWL010000247.1:0-10628 GCA_049276455.1 Georgfuchsia sp.
ATTACTTGCAGCGTTCTGCACAATGAATATTTTTCGCATTCAGCCCACTTGATTGATGTGCAAGGTCCCAGAATGCGCTTGCTTTGACTCGGCGTCACAGAAATCAAGGTCCAAGTTTCAGTGAAGCGACACTAAGCAGACATGATCGTTAACTGCTTCACTATGCTCATGGACGTTGACTTCAAACTAGCCCCAATTGGCTGGCACATAATAATGTCTCTTGGATTGCTAATCGCTGCTATATTTGCTTATGTCTATGTCGTTCTCTATCCCACACTCTGTTGTCATTGTGAGGCGTCTGCTTGGCCGGCAGCAGCAACCTCTCTCAATGCGATTCGCCGACTGGCGGCAAAAAATCTTGTGCTTTCAGCCTACTGTCATTACTGCTGTATTTGCAAAATAGCCGTGTGAAGCTCAAAGCAGCCCTTCGCTCCATGCTGTTACTGTTCGCTTGGTTCAGTTTTGCGATGCACGCCCCAATTCACGGAAGCCATCATGAGACATAGTGAAATACACAGAACACACCGAACCGGCTGGCTCCGTGCAGCTGTTCTTGGTGCGAACGACGGTATCGTTTCCACTGCCAGCCTTGTCTTGGGCGTCACGGCAGCAGGGGCTGGCACTCAGGGTATCCTGGTTGCAGGAGTAGCGGGCCTGGTAGCTGGAGCCATGTCAATGGCTGCTGGTGAATATGTCTCGGTCAGTTCACAAGCCGATGTCGAGCGTGCCGATCTGGCTCGGGAGAGCAAAGAGTTGGTCGCGAACCCCGAGCAGGAACATGCAGAATTGATGTCCATTTACGTTAAACGTGGACTGGATGAGACACTGGCGTCAAACGTTGCCGCTCAACTGATGCAGCATGATGCACTCGCCGCACATGCACGAGACGAACTGGGTATATCCGACACAATGGCCGCGCGACCAGTGCAGGCTGCGCTAGCCTCGGCAGGCACGTTCGCGGTGGGGGCGGTCCTGCCGCTGCTCATGGTTCTGCTGTTTCCGGTTGCTGTACTTATGTGGGGTGTTGCAGGTAGCTCACTATTATTTCTTGCGCTGTTGGGCTTCTTGGCTGCACACGCTGGTGGCGCACCCGTGATTGCATCTGTCACGCGCGTCACATTTTGGGGGGCATTGGCAATGGCACTTACTGCTGGGGTTGGTGCCCTATTTGGTGTGGCTGCTTGATATTCATCATGTCGAGGAACGCGACGTCTATTCCTTGTTGCAGCCAACCGCCTTCGGCAGCGGTAGATATAGAATGACAGGTGCTTATGTGCATCAATCTATCTATAGAGCTGTATCGTGCGGAGCGGCCTGTACCGGCTAAGGTTCGATCCCGTCAGTACCATGCTTCCCTTTCGCTCGCAACAGCGAAAAGGCTCCCAGAAAACCCTGCAGGGTGGCAAACAGTCCGTAGAGTATTGCGCAGGCGACTGCTGCGTCGTGTGTTGCGCCGAAGGCCCCTAGTACCAGCGCCGAGGCCGCTTCTCGCGTACCCCAACCGCCGATGCCGACTGGCATCGCGGCAAAAACGAAGATTGGGCCGGCACCAATGACGAACTGCCACCACGCCAGATCGAGTCCCACGCCATAACCGCCGCAGGCGAAGGCAGCAATCGAAAATACCTGTACACCGCCAGACCAGAATATCTGTGCGAAATATTGCCGCAGGGAATGGGGACGAGCATGCAAGGCACCGAGCAAGGCGGCGGCACGGCTGGGCAAATACCTTGTGAGCATCGCCGACAGAGACCAGATCAGCAATGGCGCGGTTAGCGCCAGCAGTGCCAGTGTGATGGCAATTGCTGGTGGCGTGCTTAGCACTGCGGCGGGTAACAGTCCAAGCAACTGAGCGATTCCCGTCATTGAGAGCGACAAAGCGACAAGCATCCAAAGGCCGGAGAACCGGTCGAGCAGGACGCTTGCAGCAGCATGTGCAATATGATGGCCAAGGCTTTGCAGATGTAGCGCGCGTAGCGCATCACCTCCCACGGTAGCGCCCGGAAGCACCGTGTTAGCCATAACGCCGCGCCAATAGGCGAGGATCATTTCGCCACGGGGTGCATGGATGCCCAGCCAGGTGGAGAGAGCGTGCCAGCGCAGGGCTGAGAGCAGGCTGGCGAACAGGGATGCCGCAAAGCCGGCAGCCAGCCACCATGGGTCGGCTTGCGTGAAACTTGCCAGCACCCGCGCCGGGCCAATAAACCACAGCACAAGAGCGAACAGCACTATGCTGGCAACTAGTCTGAATAGGGAGCGGGCGTTCACGCGGAAGACAATGTCTGGACGAAGGCAAGTGCTGCCGATTCTACCTGTTGCAACAATGGGGGCGACAGGCATGCCCAACAGATGACCGGCTAGCACGCTGCGGTACAATTGCAAAACATTTTGGCGCTCCCATAGCGAGTGCATCTGGTTTGTCTAACGACAACAACGAGGTCTGATCGCGTGAAACTATGTGGCTTTGAAGTCGGGCTGGATCAACCGTTTTTTCTCATTGCCGGACCCTGCGTCATCGAGTCGCGGCAACTCGCCCTCGACACAGCCGGTCAGCTCAAGGAAATTTGCTCAAGCCTCGCTATTCCCTTCATCTACAAGTCGTCTTACGACAAGGCCAACCGCAGTTCGTCATCTTCTTTCCGTGGATTCGGCATGGAGCAGGGGCTTGCCATCCTCGCCGAAGTCAGAAAGCAGATCGGCGTGCCGGTACTGACCGATGTGCATACCGAACAGGAAGTGCCTGCCGTGGCATCCGTAGTTGATGTGTTGCAGACACCAGCCTTCCTCTGCCGCCAGACCGATTTCATTCAGGCCTGCGCCGCATCGGGCAAGCCGGTCAACATCAAAAAGGGTCAGTTCCTGGCCCCGGGCGACATGAAGCACGTCATCGCCAAGGCGCGTGAAGCAAACAATGGCGCTGACACGATTATGGTCTGCGAACGCGGGGCATCGTTTGGCTATAACAATCTCGTCTCCGACATGCGATCGCTCGCGATCATGCGCGAAACAAATTGCCCAGTGGTATTCGATGCCACACACTCAGTACAGTTGCCGGGAGGGCAGGGCGCAACCTCTGGCGGCCAGCGCGAGTTTGTGCCGGTGCTGGCGCGTGCAGCTGTCGCCGTAGGCATCTCCGGTTTGTTCATGGAAACCCACCCTGATCCGGCCAAGGCACTGTCGGACGGTCCCAATGCATGGCCGCTGAGCGAATTGCGCAGTTTGCTTGAAACACTGAAGCATATTGATGTGCTGGTCAAACAGCGTGGAGATTTATAATTCGAAGGTTTTCAATTTACTTTTTTGAGGTGAATTCATGAGTGCAATTGTTGATGTCATCGCCCGCGAAATACTTGACTCTCGCGGCAATCCCACCGTTGAGGCCGATGTGCTGCTTGAATCCGGCGTCATGGGTCGCGCCGCAGTGCCATCAGGGGCATCCACTGGTTCACGCGAAGCAATCGAACTGCGCGATGGTGATGCCAATCGCTACCTTGGTAAAGGTGTGTTGCGCGCAGTTGAAAACATCAATACCGAAATCTCCGAGACCATCATCGGCCTTGATGCCGAAGAGCAAGCCTTCATCGATCGCGCTCTGATCGAACTCGACGACACCGAGAACAAGTCGCGCCTCGGTGCCAATGCCACACTGGCTGTATCAATGGCCGTCGCCAAGGCAGCAGCAGAGGAATCCGGCCTGCCGCTCTACCGCTATTTCGGCGGTTCCGGCCCGATGCAGATGCCGGTACCGATGATGAACGTGATCAACGGCGGCGCCCACGCCAACAACAACCTCGATATTCAGGAATTCATGATCATGCCGGTCGGTGCACTGAGCTTTCGCGAAGCGCTGCGTTGCGGTGCGGAGGTGTTCCATCACCTCAAAAAATTGGTGGACAAGAAAGGTTATCCCACCACCGTTGGCGATGAAGGCGGTTTTGCCCCCAATGTATCGGGCAATGACGAGGCTATCGAACTGATACTCCGAGCCGTTGAAACAGCAGGCTACACGGCAGGGCAGGATGTGCTGTTAGCACTTGACTGTGCCGCCTCGGAGTTCTTCAAGGATGGCAAGTACCATCTGGCTTCTGAAGGTCTCCAGCTTTCACCGGAAGCTTTCACTGATTATCTGGCGACGCTGGCTGGAAAATATCCCATTGTCAGCATCGAAGACGGCATGGCGGAAGGCGACTGGCATGGCTGGAAGTTGCTGACCGATAAACTGGGCAAGAATGTACAGATCGTGGGCGACGACATTTTCGTTACCAACCCGAAGATTCTCAGGCGCGGCATCGACGAAGGCATTGCCAACTCGATCCTGATCAAGGTGAACCAGATTGGCACGCTGACTGAAACGTTTGCCACTGTCGAGATGGCAAAGCGCGCCGGTTATACCAATGTTATTTCTCATCGTTCCGGCGAAACCGAGGACTCGACTATCGCCGATATCGCCGTCGGCCTTAATGCCGGCCAGATCAAGACCGGCTCGCTTAGCCGCTCTGACCGTATCGCCAAGTACAACCAGTTGCTACGTATTGAAGAAGACCTCGGTGATTCCGTCACCTATCCCGGACGCAATACCTTCTACAACCTGCGCAAGTAATCCTGCTCCATGCGCTGGTCCACGCTGGTGCTGGCTATCCTGATCCTGCTACTGCAGTATTCGCTGTGGTTTGGCAAAGGAGGCTGGTACCGGGTGTGGGACATGGATCGTCAGGTTGCTGCGCAACGCGACGTTAACCAGAAACTGGAATTGCGCAATGCTGCCCTCGATGCCGAAGTACGTGACCTCAAGTCGGGGTATGACGCGATCGAGGAGCGCGCACGATATGAGTTGGGGTTGATAAAGGACGGGGAAGTATTCGTTCAAGTGCCACAGAAACAACCCTGACAACCGTCATGCCCGGCAAAGGGTAAATCGTATAAGCCGTATCAGCTATGCCTCATCACAAATGATGTGAGTCTGCTTGTTGATTCCCGACAACTCCCCGCTTTAACTCTCGCTATGCCTGAGTGAGAGATCAATGGCGCGAACATCCTTGGTCAGCGCACCAATGGAAATCCGGTCGACGCCGGTTTCGGCAATGGCCCGCACGGTATCGAGATTGACCCCGCCCGAGGCTTCGAGCTTAGCGCGGCCATTGTTCCTGCGAACCGCTTCACGCATCTGGGCGAGATCCATGTTGTCGAGCAGAATCATCTCGGCACCGGCGTTGAGGGCATCGTCAAGTTGCTGCAGACTTTCCACTTCGATCTGGATGAACACATCACTGCGCTGGAGGCCGTAGGCGCGGAGCAGAACTTCGGTCACGCCTCCGGCAGCGATGATGTGGTTTTCCTTGATCAGGATGCCGTCATAGAGGCCGAGTCGGTGGTTATAGCCACCGCCACACCGCACGGCATACTTCTGGGCCAGACGCAAACCGGGCAGAGTTTTGCGCGTGTCAATGATGTGTGCGCGGGTGCCGACAACTGCTTGTACATAGCGCTGCGTCACTGTGGCCGTGGCAGAAAGCGTTTGCAGGAAATTCAACGCAGGGCGCTCAGCGCTAAGAAGGGCGCGTGTATTGGCCTCGATTTCGCACAGCATCTGACCGGCGGCGACCACATCGCCATCCTTGCAGTGCCAGTGAATACGGGTTGTGGCGTCAAGATGATGGAAACAGGATTCGAACCACGCACTACCGGCGAGTACGGCACTTTCACGGCTGATGACACTGCCCCGGGAGCGGTTGGCCGCGGGCGTTAGCAGGGCGGTGAGATCGCCGTCACCGATATCTTCCTGCAATGCCAGCGATACGTTACGTTGGATCTCGGCATCAAGACGAGCTGCAAATGAAGGTGCGTTTTTCATGCCATTGTTTTACCGCGATTGTTTGAAAAATTTAACATTGACGAATTACCCCAAGCTGGCAGGTGAAATCTGCGGACACTTAATGGATATCAGTCTGCCCCGCATTGCTACATACAATGAACTTATTCAACGCAGGACGGTGGATGAGAATCTTGCACTGAATATGCGCTTGCATTGATAGAAATCAGGTTATCGCCTGATGCCGGGTTGATGCTTTTTTACAGAGCTGCCTCTTTCTTGAGGTGCATGATGGCAACTGCAACTGCACTTGATGCCGAGCTATAGGGAGTACCGGGGTCAATCATGGCGGCGGCTTCCTTGTATTGTTTCGCGTTGATCATTTTGGCGACTTTACCGGCCTCTGCATGGAATGCCGCATGCTTGCTAACGCAATCCTTGAGGCTGTCGAGTTTTTCGTATTTTGCTGCAGCATCTCCATGAAGCCACTTGCCTATTTCACAGCAATTGTCCTTTGTGATGGTTTCGGCATCCAAAGTTTCCTGATTGGAGATTGCCGTACGGAATCTCATTTTCCATTCTGCGTGTCTGGTGACTGCTTGATCCAAATCCATCGAAGCTTCCTTTTGGGTGAAGGGTTTAACGAAACGGTAACAGAAAGCTGACCAAGAGCGCGTAATGTAGCAACTCAGGTGGAGATCCTATGATAAAAAATTTCATCACTAACAAACGTTAAAACTGATTGACTATGTTGAGATCAAATCATCGACTGAATCGATACAAGAAAGCGGTGAGGTATTGTCTACGCCTACGAGGATGTACTGCAAAGCCGATTGAATATCTGCCGCGCCGGGGCGATAAGTTCACCTGCGGTAATACCGATTGGTCCTTGACCATCTGCTACCAAACTGTCAGCTGCCGCGCCATGCAGCCAGGTCGCGCCCAGCGTTGCAGCTTCAGCTGTCCAGCCTTGAGCCAGCAGCGCGACGCAAAAACCAGTGAGTACATCGCCGCTGCCAGCTGTTGCCAGCCCTGCATTGCCCGTTGTGTTGATAAACCAGTTTCCCTCAGGCGTGGCAATGATGGAACCGCAACCCTTGAGCACCACATAGGCATGGAAACGTTGCGCCAGTTCGACTGCGTAGGCAACACGGTCGGACTGAATTGCTTCGATACCACAGCCGAGCAATCGCGCTGCTTCGGCAGGATGTGGGCTGAGCAGGGTAGATACGCTGCGTCGTGCAACCTTTCGTGCAACTATTGGATGGGCCGCGAGCAGGTTAAGGGCGTCCGCATCGATAACCAGAGGCAGTGCGGCTTCAATCGAACTACGCAACAAATTCACAGCCTCATCAGACTGGGCGAGACCGGGGCCGATGGCGATCGCTGTGGCAAGTTTCAGTGCTTCCCCCGGACTTTTCAACATCAGTTCCGGCTGGCCATAATCGACTGCGATGCGTTCCAACATGCCGACGAAAACGCGGCCGGCGCCGAGTTTGAGCGCAGCACTACCGGCCAGTAGCGCAGCCCCGGCCATGGTTGGGGCACCGCCGATAATCGCTGTTGAACCAAAGCTGCCCTTGTGGCTGTTGCGCTGTCGGGGCAACAGAAAATCTGCGAACAGTCCAACATCATTGACGCGACCTGCAGAACGTTGACTGTTTACAGAATTTGCCAAGCTGATATCCGCCACCGTGATTTCACCACAATGATCCGGCCCATTCAGCGTAAGCAGGCCGGGTTTATTGGCAATGAAGGTGATGGTATGCGTGGCGCGCACGGCAATCGGATTGAGTGTGCCCGTATCAGCATTGAGTCCTGAAGGGCAGTCAATGGCTAGTATGGGGCCGCAATAAGCATTGATGCGCAAGATTAGTGAAAGCCAGGGCTCTTCCAACGGACGTGTAAGGCCAATACCGAAGAGGCCGTCCACAACCAGTCCGTACTTCTTCGCCGGGATATCGCTCTGGCAACATCCAATGGCCGACCAGCGCTCCAAAGCCTTGCGGGCATCAGTCGGCAGTTTGTCGGCATGCCCAAGAAAAACAACCGCGGGATCAAGCCCGCACTCCTTAAGAATGCGGGCCACTACCAGCGCATCACCGCCGTTATTGCCTGGTCCCGCGAGTATCAGTGGTGGACCGGCAAGACCAGTCTGCAATTCAAGCGCCAATTCGGCAGCGGCCTTTCCGGCACGTTCCATCAATGGCGGCCGAGCATTGGCATGCGTTTTTTCAATTTCACGCAGTGTTGCCGACTGCAACAGTGTTTGAGTCGTCATGCAGAAACGTTACCATAGCGCAGGGTTCAATAGTAAGGTAGAAGCAATGGATCTGTCTGACCTGATCAGCAATTTGCAGCCAGAGATCGCGGATATACGGCGCGATATTCACGCACATCCGGAACTGGCTTTCGATGAAAAGCGCACTTCGGATATCGTTGCGCATTACCTGGAAGCTCTGGGGCTCGACGTGCATCGAGGGTTGGCAAAGACCGGAGTTGTTGCTTGCTTGCAGGTAGGCAACAGTACTCACGCCATCGGCTTGCGCGCCGACATGGATGCCTTGCCGCTCAACGAAATCAATACCTTTGCGCATCATTCGACCAACACCATGCGCATGCATGCCTGCGGCCACGATGGTCACACCGCGATGCTGCTCGGCGCAGCAGCGGCATTAAGTAAAACTCGCAACTTCGACGGCACCGTGTATTTCATTTTTCAGCCAGCCGAAGAGCACGAAGGCGGAGGAAAAGTGATGGTGGAAGAGGGGCTATTCCACCGTTTTCCCATGAAAATGGTGTTCGGCCTGCACAACTGGCCAGGAATGCCAGCAGGACATTTCGGAGTCACTGAAGGGCCGGTGATGGCAGGGACCGATCGCTTCGATATCAAGATTACCGGGCGTGGCGGTCACGCTGCCATGCCACATCAGGCAGTCGACGCCATAGTTGCCGGCAGCGCGTTGGTGCAGGGTTTGCAAACCCTGGTATCGCGCAATACCGATCCCCTTTCAGCCGCCGTCGTCAGCGTGACACGTTTCAACGCAGGATGCACTGACAATGTCTTGCCGGAGAGTGCTGTACTGGGAGGTACTGTACGCAGCCTGACGCTGGAGTTGCGTGATGCGCTGGAAGCCGGTGTTCGCCGCGTTTGCGCTGGTATCGAGTCAACTTTTGGAGTAAGTATTGAGCTGCAATACGAGCGAGGTTATCCACCTACCATCAATGCTCCGGCGCCAAGTGCAATTTGCCGTGAGATAGCGCGCGAAGTGGCGGGCAATGGTGCTGTGAATATCAACCTGCCACCCAGCATGGGTGCGGAAGACTTTGCCTACATGTGCCGGGAGGTGCCGGGATGTTATGTATGGCTCGGCAATGGTCCTGGCGCGAGCGGTTGCATGCTGCACAGCCCGCACTACGACTTCAACGATGACATCATTGCAACGGGTATCCGATATTGGGTGCGGCTGGCAGAGCAGGTGCTGATTACAAAATAAATGGGTTGGTGAGTATTTGAAGAGGGAGGAAAGATAGCATTCTCTTTTACTTCTGAAAACAGTAATTTTCAGAATAAACATTCTGGGCTAAAATTTCATTATGAAACCCTCAAAACCATCCTCTACGCAATCATCGGCTCCTTCCAATCAGAAAACGGTTGTGCCTATCAGGCCGCTGAACTGCATTCTTGTCCCTGAGGAACTTGATGGCCACCAAGGGGAAAACCGCGCAGACAAAGCCCGACTCCAGATCCAGGCCGACAACGACGTTGATGCGATTCGGTGCTTTCTCGCCGAGTACGATCGCTCGCCTGGCACGATGCGGATTTACCAGCGCGAAACCGAGCGCCTTCTGTTGTGGGCTCTGGTTGAGTGTGGCAAGCCGCTGTCAAGTTTGAATCGGCAAGACTTCGAGGGTTACCTGAATTTCCTGGCCGATCCTCAGCCCTCGGAACTGTGGTGTGGCCCAAAGATCAACCGGGCGTCAGATGCCTGGCGCCCATTTGTTGGCCCATTAAGCGAAAGCGCGGTTCTTACGGCCATGGCCGCAATCAATTCCCTGATGCGCTACCTGACCGATGCCGGGTATCTTGCCGGTAATCCCCTCGGCCTGATCCGGCAACGCCGGCGCAAAATGGCTATTGCTGCAACCGGATCGCCTTTGGCGGTGTCTGCGACGGATGAAACTGAAAAAGTCGAGCGCTTTCTGGATGAGGAAATGTGGGGCGCAGTCACCAAAGCGATTGAAAACATGCCTCAATCCAACGATAAGGAATGTGCTGAATACGAGCGAGCGCGATTCATCGGAGCGGTTTTATACATGCTGGCGCCCCGTGCCGGAGAACTTGAATCTCATCGCATGAACAGTTTTCGCGAGGAACGCAACCGCTGGTGGTGGCATGTCGTTGGCAAGGGAGGGAAAAAAGCAAAAGTTCCAGTCGCCGACGATATGGTGCAGGCCCTGATGCGATACCGAAAATTTCTCGGCTTGACGGCAGTTCCCAAACGCACGGATATCACCCCGATCCTGGTATCGCTCAAGGATCGCAGTCCTATTACAGCGCGGCGTCTGAACCAGATACTGAAGCGAATTTTCTTTGCTGCCGCCGAGTTGTTGCCACCAGAGTCCGATTACAAGAAGGAAAAACTTCGCGCAGCATCAGCCCATTGGGGGCGCCATACCGGCATTACGGCCAAGATCGACAGCGGCATCAACGAACGCTATGTCCAGAAGGATGCGCGCCACAGTGACGCCAGGACGACCCAGCGCTACATCCATGAAGAAGAAAAGCGCTGGCATGACGAAGCGCAGAAACAACATT
>JBASWL010000248.1:0-3028 GCA_049276455.1 Georgfuchsia sp.
TCCCCGATGGATGATCTCGACACCGGGGTTGTCTTTATCCACACCGCGATAGCCCAGATCAACGATCACCTGCTTCGGTTGCTTGCCAAAGTCCTCCAGCAAGAGGGTCGTCTGCTCCAGTTGTTCATTGAGCACATGTCCGTCATATGGGTTGCCCGGAAAGGTTCGTGCGCCCACCATCAGACCGCTCTTGTGCGTGACGGCGATGCTGGCCTTGACACCAAACTCGCAGGGCTTCCTGGCCTTGCCCTTGCAGATACACTCGACCTCCGGGGCATGCAGCGCATAGAGCTTGTTCTTGTCCTTGGGCTGTTGCGTGCGAATGCGCTCGGCACGTTCCATCAGGGTGTTCAGACGAGTGATTGTGGCCGAGGATTCTGTCGTTGCCGTGCCAAGTTTGCGCTTGACCTCGCGCAGCACAATGCCAAGAATCGTCCGTTGTCGTTTGACCGTGCGCCTTAGCCGCCTGAACTGCTTGGCATGGGCGTAGCCGCCCGCTTTGCGGCGCAGTTCCTTGCCTTCCTTGACGATGGTCTACCAAACCCAATTCTACGAATTGAAATTCCACAAAGCGGCCTTTGGCGACCTCACCCTATCGGCCAAGAGGAGTCACTGGACATCGGTCTTCAATCTGAATCTATTGTACGGTTATTGAACACACGATATACTGCGCTCCAGTTAACCTCAGAGGTGACGCCATGCTAGCTTCCTCGAAGACCCAACGCGTCGATTTGCGTATCTCGCCTGCCGCCAAGGAGATGATCCAGGCCGCTGCCCAAGCCCAAGACAAAACAGTCAGCGAATTTCTACTAGACAGTGGCTTGACGTCAGCCGCCGAGACCTTGGCGGATCGGCGCTTGTTCATTCTCGATGACACCCAATGGCAGGCATTTCAGGCCGCCCTTGATGCGCCGCCTCGCGCACGGTCACGTCTTTCCCGCCTTATGAAAACGGGCAAGTAGTGGTGGCAAGGAATGCCGGTTGGCTTATTCAAAAGCTTGATCGCGCCCACATAGTCGAGGGTTTTGACTGTGGCTATGATGATCTCAATCGTTTCATTTCCCGTTTTGCTCTGAACAGCCAGTCGGCCGGCAGCGCGCAGACCTATGTGGCGCTAACTGATGAAAAGGTCATCGGATATTACAGTCTCGCAGTCGGCGCCGTCGCCCACTCTCAGGCGCCCACCCGAATGGTGAAAGGCCTGGCCCGCCATCCTGTTCCGGTGATGTTGCTCGCCAGACTCGCTGTCGATAACGAGGCCAAAGGGAAAGGATTAGGAGTGGCCCTGCTGCACGATGCGCTTGCCAGGACCCTTCAGGCTGCCGATATTGCCGGTATTCGTGCGATCATTGTTCATGCCAAGGACAACGAGGCTCGGCGGTTCTATGAGCATTTCGATTTTGATCGAAGCCCGACCGACCCATATCACCTTCACTTGTTGATCAAAGATCTGCGAAAAGCAGCGACATGATTGATGCGCCAGCCATCCGTTACAGCATGTCACTC
The DNA here is from genome assembly GCA_049276455.1 of Georgfuchsia sp. Classification (GTDB taxonomy): domain Bacteria; phylum Pseudomonadota; class Gammaproteobacteria; order Burkholderiales; family Rhodocyclaceae; genus Georgfuchsia. Next base: position 1,507 of record JBASWL010000248.1, read on the forward strand.
GCCAACTAACGGGTCAGAGACATTTCCATTTTCGCAATTCGTCAAAACCCAAATGACTACGACCCCTTATCAACGATTTGTTCTGGAAGATCAAGCATGGAATTCGCCTGACGGGCATGCCTTCGTTCGGGTACTCCCTCAACGACCGGCAGATCTGGACGCTCGCGTTGTTCCTCAAGCACATGGACAAGCTGCCACCTGCGGTACAGCAAGCCTGGCAGCAAGTCCGGAACTGGCCGGCGGGGTCCATCGATCAGACGGGCCAAAAATAGTTCACACGCTACGTCCGGGCGCCTCTGCGTAATTACGGTGCAGCGGTGTGCCTGCTTAGGACTGGTTGCGGTCGCTGCTATAGACTGGGCATCAGGCAATTCCCGGCCAATACCGGAAGTAAATGGGAGCCTACCAATTCGCATAAAATCGTCAGGGCATTGAGCGTTACACATGAATATTTTTGCACCTGTGAAACATATTATTCTGAAGATGGCGGCTTTAATTGCCTTTGTGTCATTGGCAGGATGCGTGTCACAAATTCCAGCCGTCAGAGATTGGGCTGACAAAGTCGTCGGCGGCGAGGTAGATGAGTTGATTGAGAATTCTCGGCGTCCACAAAGCTACATTTCTTATTCGGGCAGCCGCATTACTGAATACAAGAACGACAATGGAGTCACGGTAGTTCGTTATCCGGTCCGTGAAGGGTGCTCTGTTCTTTGGGAACTTGATTTAACAAGACGTATTGTGGGTTATCAAACTGAGGGTAATCGTTGTTATTAAGCCCCCTATCGGCCAGAAGCGGCCCTCCCCGGTTGCCTTCCAATTCGCATAGTGGCAATATGCACTTATATTCGGCGGCGCACCAATTATGGTCACGTTGTCCGGATAGCAAATTGAACCGCCATTAAGTAATTGAACCGAGATAACTGTTGTTCACTTCGAAGTTAGGCCTTTCGAATGTCGCCATCGACCTCATTCTCAGCAAGCAATGGTTCCACGTATTACTGTCACGATTGCGCAGAGCAGCGTGGGTTTCTCAACGACCTGCATCTTATCAGCACAAGCCCGAGTTCTTTCCAGGTTGCCAAGGCTAGAAAACATGCTGGCCCAACCTCAACCTCTACCGGTATTAATTCCGTACTCAACTCGGGTAGCACTGCGGAGCAAGACAACTTGTCGCGCAGGGCACTTGGGGCAGGGTTCGTCGAAGTGGAGGATAACGGCTGTCGCGCGCTTGTATATCAGTCGAGCGCCTGCTTAGGCACACGCTTTGAGTCGGGCGTTCCAACTAAGCCATTGGACTCTTACCGATGGGTTCTTTCGACGGCATCATCGTTGACCCATGGTTATCCCGTTAGTTCGACACAGTACAGTGGCGCAACTTGTGTCGTTTGTAGCTGCGCGGTGTCTTCATAGTGCTACCTAACCAGTCGAGTGAGACCGCGTGCCGGCTGCGCTTGCCGGTTACCTTCGTGGTTTCCGCCGTAGCCACGGAACGGGGAAGTATCTTCCCTTCGTTGGGTGTTAT
>JBASWL010000249.1:0-12988 GCA_049276455.1 Georgfuchsia sp.
ATCCGCATCTGACAGGGGAGGAACTTCGGTCATCAAATCGATGCGGTCGAGAAAAGGCCCCGACAGCTTGCTGCGATAGCGCACCACGTGATCGGGTGTACAGCGGCATTTCCCGTTCGAGTGGCCGAGATAGCCGCAGGGACATGGATTCATTGCTGCGATCAATTGGAAACTGGCGGGAAATTCGACGCGCTGCTTTGCACGCGAGACGCGGATCACACCGTTTTCGAGCGGTTCGCGCAACGCTTCGAGCACACGCCGTTCAAATTCCGGCAATTCGTCGAGGAACAGCACGCCGTGATGGGCCAGGGAAATCTCGCCCGGTCGCGGTGTACTGCCGCCACCGACCAATGCAGGTACTGAGGCCGAGTGATGAGGTGCCGCGAAAGGCCGCATGCCATAACGGGCAGGCTCGAAAGTACCCGCGAGTGAAAGCATTGCTGCACTTTGTAGGGCTTCCTCAGCCGTCAGAGGTGGCAGGATGCCTGGTAAGCGTTTGGCCAGCATTGATTTTCCGGTACCAGGGGGGCCGGAATAGAGAAGCGAATGGCCACCAGCCGCAGCAACCTCCAGTGCGCGACGCGCCTGTGCCTGGCCCTTGATGTCGCAGAGATCAGGGTAATTGTCGGCAAATGACGTTTCCTGCGGCGCGCTGGCGGCAAGTGTTTGTGTGCTGGCAAGGTGTGCGCAAACATCGAGCAGGGTATTGGCAGGTAGTACAGGTGCGGTGGCCGCAAGTGCGGCTTCGGCAGCGCTTGCGGCAGGCAGAATGAAAGCGCGGTTTAATTTTCCGGCATGTACGCACATTGCAAGCGCACCGCGGACCGGCCGCAGTTCGCCCGACAATGACAACTCGCCAGCGAATTCGTATTGGTCGAGATTGACCGCCTTGAGTTGCCCTGATGCAATCAGGATGCCGAGTGCAATGGGCAGATCGAAGCGTCCCGATTCCTTGGGCAGATCGGCGGGGGCAAGATTGACCGTGATGCGCCGCGCCGGAAAATCGAACTGGCAGTTCTGGATCGCAGCGCGCACGCGGTCGCGCGCTTCTTTGACTTCGGTGTCGGGTAGCCCGACCAGATTGAAGGCTGGAAGCCCGGCGGCAAGATGCACTTCCACCGTGACTTCCGGCGCATCCATGCCGGTCAGCGCACGGCTCTTGAGAACGGCGAGCGCCATGAGGCCAGAAGCTTATTTAGTCGATTCGAGTTCGCTGACGAGTTTGGCAACTTCGGCTTCGAGCGCCGTTAGTTTCTCCTGCGCCTTGGCCAGCAGTTCACGCTGAATGTCGAATTCTTCGCGCGTCACCAGGTCCATGCGCGTGAACGCGCTGGACAAAAGGGCCTTTGCATTTTTCTCGAATTCAACGGCAGGGGAACTGGCCGCCAGTTGGGAAATGCGGCTGGAAATTTCGTCGAGCAATTTGTTGTTCGTCATGACTTTGTCCTTGATTCCAATGGCTGACACTCTAGCATGGTGATTATGCAGTATCGGCCGCACTCTGTTGGTGCGTCTTCGATATCAAGCGAGTTAAAACAGTGCGAAGCCCTGTTAATTTTACAAGGCATTCTGTCTAAGGCAATGATTCGTCGAATAATTTTAAACTGGCATGCTCCATGCAATAAGCGAGTGTCGATCTTTCGATTAATTTCTTTTTCCACAGGAGAATAATGATGTTGAAGCAAACCTTGATCGCTTCCGCAGTTGCAAGTACGTTTCTGATCTCTGCTACGGCAATGGCTGAAGATGCGCCTGCGGGTCCTTGGGAACTCAGCGCCAATGTCGGCGTCGTGTCTGACTATCTGTTTCGCGGAATCAGCCAGACGCACACTGAGCCTGCCATTCAGGGTGGTTTTGATGTATCACATTCAAGTGGCTTCCACGCCGGGGTCTGGGGCTCCAGCATTACCTGGGTAAGCGATACCTGGGGTGGCAGCTATCCGACAGAAATCGACGTTTATGGCGGTTATGGCGGCAGCATTTCCGATGATCTGGGCTATGACCTGGGATTGATTACCTATAACTATCCTGGTACAGGTTCGACGTCGCCTGATCCCAACACGACAGAAGTTTATGGCTCCCTGAGCTACAAGTGGCTGACCCTCAAGTATTCGCGCGCGATTTCCTCGCATTTTGTCGGCTGGACGACCACAGGTGGTGGCGACACGGATGGTTCTGACTATCTTGAGTTGAACGCTGGATACGACTTGGGTACTGGCTGGGGAGTTAGTGGGCACGTCGGTCATCAGAAGGTCAAAGGTAATGGACCAGCGTCCTACACTGACTGGAATGTGGGCGTGACCAAGGACGTCGGTTTTGGCGTTGTGGGTCTGACTTATTCGTCAACCAACAGCAGCGGAAGCTGCTCCTCTTCCGGAGGCACGAACGCTTATTGCTGGGCAACCAGCAGCGGGACAGACTTCGAAGATGTCAGTGACGGTACTGCTGTCGTGTCTTTCTCAAAATCGTTCTAATTAAGCAGTAATTACCTGTCGGCGTCCGGCCGGCGTCGACGGGATCTAATTCTTAACCCTTCTATACGAGGAAACCGCAATGAAACTTGTTACCGCAATCATCAAGCCGTTCAAGCTTGACGAGGTGCGTGAAGCACTTGCCGCTGTTGGCGTGCAGGGCATCACAGTCACCGAGGTCAAAGGGTTCGGCCGGCAAAAGGGGCACACGGAGTTGTACCGGGGCGCCGAATACGTGGTCGATTTTCTGCCCAAGGTCAAGGTCGAAGCTGCCATCAAGGACAGTTCGGTCGAGCAGGTGATCGAGTCAATCGAGAAATCGGCCAGCACTGGCAAGATCGGTGACGGCAAGATTTTTGTCTCCGATCTCGAGCAAGTCATTCGCATCCGCACCGGCGAAACCGGTGAGGACGCGCTTTAAGGGGAAACGGACATGAAAAAATTCTTCGCAGTCGTGTTGATGGCTTTAGCCGTAGGCGCTGGTAGCGCGGCATGGGCGGAAGACGCGCCTACAGCATCTGCTGTTCCAGTCGCCGCAGCCCCCGCCGATGCAGCTCCCTTGGCGACTTCAGTAGATGCCGCCGCTCCTGCTGAAGCAACACCAACTCCAGTAGTTGACAAAGGTGACGTTGCATGGATGCTGACATCGACCGCCTTTGTGCTGTTCATGGCGGTTCCTGGACTGGCCCTGTTTTACGGTGGGTTGGTTCGTGCCAAGAACATGCTGTCGGTGCTGATGCAGGTGATGGTGGTGTTCTCAATGATCTGTGTGCTGTGGGCGATATATGGTTACAGCCTCGCATTTGGCGGTAGCGGGTTGATTGTTGCGGACTTCAGCAAGCTGTTCCTCCGTGGCATCACCAATGCCAGTCTTGCAGATACATTCTCAGCGAACGTGAAGCTGCCGGAATATGTGTTCATCGCCTTCCAGGCCACCTTTGCTGGGATCACTTGCGCATTGATCGTTGGCTCGTTTGCGGAACGCATCAAATTCTCGGCGGTACTACTTTTCTCGGCGCTGTGGTTCACTTTTTCCTACCTCCCAATTGCTCACATGGTCTGGGGCAGCGGCGGGTTCCTGCTCGGCAAGGGTGCACTCGACTTTGCCGGTGGCACGGTGGTACATATCAATGCTGGCGTGGCCGGCTTGGTGGGGGCCTATGTGTTGGGCAAGCGTATCGGGTATGGCAAGGAGTCCATGACACCGCATTCACTCACACTGACCATGGTCGGGGCCTGCATGCTGTGGTTCGGCTGGTTTGGTTTCAACGCCGGCTCCAATTTGGAGGCAACGGCTGGCGCTGCGCTGCCCTTCCTCAATACCATGATGGCAACGGCTGCGGCGATGCTGTCCTGGATTACGGGTGAGGCGATCTTCAAGGGAAAGGCTTCCATGCTGGGTGCTGCTTCAGGCGCTGTCGCCGGTCTGGTAGCCATCACTCCAGCCTGCGGCAGCGTGGGCGTGATGGGTGGCATCGTGATTGGTCTGCTGGCTGGCTTCGTTTGTTTGTGGGGCGTCACTGGCCTGAAGAAGATTCTCGGCGTCGACGACTCGCTGGACGTGTTCGGTGTGCACGGCGTTGGCGGTATTCTTGGCGCCATCCTGACCGGTGTATTTACCGCGCCTTCGCTGGGTGGTACCGGCGCTGACGACTTCTCGATCGGCAGCCAGGTCATGATTCAGGGTGAGGCGGTGCTGATCACGATCGTGATATCTGGCGTGGTGGCCTTCATTGCCTACAAGATCGTCGATATGACCATTGGCTTGCGTGTGCCGGAAGAAGAGGAACGCGAGGGGCTGGATACAACCTCGCACGGCGAATCCGCCTACCACTACTGATCCGCTACTTGTGGCAATTAAAACGGGCGCCTTCGGGCGCCCGTTTTAATTATGCTTTCTGGCGGGCGCGCTCTATCTGTACACCCACCCGGCGCACACCTTTCATCACACCGATCTTGGCGATGGAAATTTTTACCCAGGGCGCATTGAAATCGTCGAGCATCAACGCGATGACAAATTCGCCCAGTGTTTCGAGCAGGTTGAAGTGGCGTGCAGCCAACTCGCGCCGGATGCGGCCAATTACATCCGCATAGTCGATGGTCTTGGCGATGTCGTCGTCGCGTGCTGCTTCGTCGGGTACCCCGAACGTAAGATTGATTTCGATGGTCTGCGGCGCGGCCCGCTCGCGCGGATAGATCCCGACGTTCGACTCGACGCGCAGTTCCTCGATGAAAATGAAGTCCATTACGCCTTCGCCGGGTCGCCCGCGCCAGCGCGTGTAACAACCACTCCCCATCCCATCCTTCCCCTCCAGGAGGGGAAGGTGACTATCTGCCCCCGCCCATGGGGCGGTGGGAAGGGGGTGGGCTCAAGGCTTCCCCCTTTCCTTGGGAAAGGGGTTGGGAGATAGGTCGTCATATGAGTGCCTGCATTACAATTCCACACATTCTATGGAATCCGACATGAACGTGCTTGTTTTCGTACTGCTTGGCTATCTACTGGGTTCAGTTTCCTTTGCGGTAATCGTCTCCAGACTATTCGGCATTGCAGATCCGCGCAGCTTTGGCTCCGGCAATCCGGGTGCGACCAATGTGCTGCGTTCCGGCAACAAGCTGGCGGCGCTACTGACGCTGGTTGGCGATGCAGCGAAGGGCTGGGCTGCTATATGGCTTGCGCGCAAGCTGGACGCGGATGATTTGGGAGTTGCCGCGGCGGGCATCGCGGCTTTCATCGGCCACGTATTTCCCCTCTTCCTCAAGTTCAAGGGCGGCAAGGGCGTGGCAACGGCGCTTGGCGTACTCGCCGGCTTCAATGGCGGGCTGGCGCTGATCTGTGCCGGTGTTTGGTTGCTGGCAGCACTGGCGACCCGTTATTCCTCGCTGGCGGCCATTCTTGCTGCGATCTCGGCTCCGGCCGCAGCCACGTTTCTCGGCGCCGGCAATGGAGCATTGGTTGCCGTTACGGCGATGTCCGCGATCCTGATCCTGCGCCATCGCGACAATATCAAACGTCTTTTGGCCGGTACGGAAGGCCGGATCGGCGGCAAAAAGAAATCAGGTTAGGACGTCTGCAGTGCCCAGCGAGGCCTGACGAAGAAGGCACGAGTCGTCTGGCCAATTGTTCCGGCAAGGAGGCGTTGCGCGCCGCAGTAGGCGATCATTGCGCCGTTGTCGGTGCATAGGTCGAGCGGTGGGTAATGGACGCGAATACCCAGCTTCGCAGCTTTCGCATTCAGGCTTTCCCTCAGCCTGAGGTTAGCGCCCACTCCGCCGGCAACCACGAGCTGGTTGAATTTGCAGCGCTCAACTGCGGCCAGTGCCTTGGCCACCAACACTTCAGTAACTGCTTCCTGGAATTCTGCGGCGAGATCATGGCGTTCCGTCTCGTTCAGTTCGTGATTGCGTACCGCTGTGAGTACTGCGGTCTTAAGACCGGAAAAGCTGAAATCCAAGTCACCAGAACGCAGCATCGGCCGAGGCAATTTAAACCGGCCTGCAATGCCGTTTGTCGCGAGTTTGGCGATGGCAGGTCCGCCGGGATAGCCGAGGCCAAGCAACTTGGCCGTCTTGTCGAAGGCTTCGCCAGCTGCGTCGTCAAGTGTCTCTCCTAGCAGGTCGTATTGGCCAATTCTGGCGACGCGCATCAATTGGGTGTGACCGCCGGATACCAGCAATGCGACAAAAGGGAAAGAAGGCGCGTCTTTTGCCAGCAAGGGCGAGAGTAGATGCCCTTCGAGGTGGTGCACCGGGATGGTCGACACATTCAAGGCCAGACCCAGCGACTCGGCAAAGCTGGCGCCGACAAGCAAAGCGCCGGCCAAACCCGGTCCGGCCGTGTAGGCGATTGCATTGATCTGCTTCTTGCCAACCCCCGCTTTCAACAACACCTCGTCGAGCAATGGAATCAGACGCAGGATGTGGTCGCGCGACGCCAGTTCAGGCACTACACCCCCATAGGCCTCGTGCATGTCAATCTGGGAGTAAATGGCGTGACCGAGCAGACCGCGCAAGGGGTCGTAGAGGGCGACGCCGGTTTCGTCGCAGGAGGATTCGATGCCTAGAACCAACATGAATGATGCCAAGAACTAACAGTTCGCGATTTTACCTTTGACAGCAATGCAAAAACCGCTACAATGCTCGGCTTTCCGCCATCAGGATCAAGTGCAATGCCAGGTATTCGCCTCAAGGAAAACGAGCCGTTTGAAGTCGCGATCCGTCGCTTCAAGCGCGCCATTGAAAAAACCGGTCTGTTGACCGAGCTGCGTTCGCGCGAGTTTTACGAAAAACCTACCAGCGAGCGCAAGCGCAAGGCTGCTGCAGCTGTGAAGCGCCATCACAAGCGCATTCGCAGCCAGATGCTGCCGCCAAAGATGTACTAAAGCTTGGCTGCGTATTTAGTCGAAACCGCCGATATCGCAAGGTATTGGCGGTTTTGGCGTTTTTGAACTGGGGAGATTCGCAATGTCGCTCAAGCTACGTATCAATGAAGACATGAAAACTGCCATGCGGGCCAAGGACAGCGGCCGTCTTGGCGCTATCCGCCTGCTTATGGCGGCGATGAAGCAGAGGGAAGTCGACGAGCGAATTGAACTTGATGATGCAGGCGTGATCGCCATCATCGAAAAAATGCTCAAGCAGCGCAAGGACTCCATCACCCAGTATGAAGCCGCCAAGCGTCAGGATCTTGCCGATGCGGAGAAGTTCGAGGTTGACGTGCTCATGGCCTATATGCCGCAGGCGCTCTCTGCTGCGGAGGTGGAAGCGATCATCGACAAGGCGCTGGCTGACTCGGGCGCCAAGGCACCTTCTGAAATGGGCAAGATTATTGCGCTGGTCAAGCCGCAGGTTGCCGGTCGCGCCGACATGGGCGAAATCTCGAAACTCGTCAAGGCCAAGCTTGGTAACTGAGTCAGTTCCAACTGAGCGGGGCATAATGCTCAGGTGATCCCCGAAAGCTTTATCCAGGAATTATTGACGCGCGTCGACATCGTTGACGTGATCGAGCGCTATGTGCCGCTGAAAAAAGCCGGCGCGAACTACAGCGCCTGCTGCCCCTTCCATTCAGAAAAGACCCCGTCATTTACGGTGAGTCCGTCGAAGCAGTTCTATCACTGCTTCGGCTGCGGTGCGCATGGCAGCGCCATCGGTTTTGTCATGCAGTATTCCGGGCTCGGCTTCATCGACGCCGTTGAGGATCTTGCTTCGCATATCGGCATGCAGGTGCCGCGCGATGCACCTGAACGTCATGCCATGGAAGCCGCTCGCAAGGCGCCGCTCACGGAACTCATGGCGCTGGCTACGAAGTTCTATCGCGACCAGCTCAAGCAATCGCCGAAAGCTGTCGACTATCTCAAGGGACGCGGCCTCTCTGGCGAAATTGCGGCTCGCTTCGGCCTTGGCTACGCACCCGACGACTGGCAGGGATTGCAAAAAATATTCCCTGATTACGACGATCAGGCGCTGGCCGAATGCGGCCTCGTCATCGTCAATGAACAGGGCCGCCGCTATGACCGTTTTCGCGACCGCATCATGTTCCCGATTCTCGATCAGCGCGGCAATGTCATCGGTTTCGGCGGGCGAGTCATCAGCGAGGGCGAGCCCAAGTACCTCAACTCGCCCGAGACGCCGATTTTCGAGAAGGGCCGGGAACTGTATGGCCTCAGCCAGGCACGAAAAGCAATCCACGAAGCCGACACCGTGATCGTCGTCGAAGGTTATATGGACGTGGTCGGCCTCGCCCAGCTTGGTGTCGAAAATATTGTCGCTTCGCTCGGCACTGCGACCACAGGCATGCATGTGCAGAAGCTGCTCAAACAGGCCAACCGCGTTGTGTTCTGTTTTGATCGTGACAGCGCTGGTGATCGCGCCGCGCGCCGCGCCATGGAGAACAGCCTTGAATATCTCGTCGACGGCAAAAGCGTCGAGATATTGCAAATGCCTGGCAATCAGGATCCGGACGAATTTATCCGTGAACATGGCAAGGAAGCGTTCCAGCGGCTGGTCGGCAATGCGACGCGGCTGTCCGAGTTTATGGTTCGCGAAATCCGCAAAAACCACAGCCTCTCCACAGCGGAAGGCCGCGCAGCGCTGATCCTGGAAGCCAAGCCGCTGTTGCAAAAAATCGTTGCACCTTTGCTCCGAACACAGATCGCAGAGGAAATTGCTGGCCTTGCACTGCTTGATCTTACGGAGGTCCAAGCGCAGTGCGGACTCAAGCCTCTGGCGCGCAGCAGGCCGGCTTTTTCGCCACGCGGCCGCGTGGCGGCGCGGCCGCTTGAGCACATTCTGCTGCAAGTTGTCATCCAGCGGCCGGAATGGGTGGTGCGTATTCCCCTTGAATTGTTATCTCCCGAACAGGAAGAAACTACAGTGCTGAATGCGATCGCCGACTTGATCGAACATGGCCTGCCTACTGGCGGAGCGGGGCAAATGCTTGAATCCTTTCGTGGCCGCCCAGGCGAGACAATCATTGCGCAAGTGTTGTCGGAACTGGCGCTCGAAGAACCCGATCCTGCAACCATGGAAGTCGTGCTTGGTGACGCCGTCGAAAGGCTACGCGTGCGTGGCGTGCGCAGCGAAATCGAAAGCCGCAAGAAAGAGCTCACTCCCGAGGAGTGGCGCGAATTGCTGATCAAGAAGCAGACAGGGAACCGGCCAACTGAGTAGATTCCCGGGATGGAACAGTTTTGCCTGGCACAAGCCGCAGCGGGCGGCTATTCTGAGGTTGTCGCAGGGGGTCAGCGACACCAAGTTGCTAGTGTATAATTACCGGTTTTGCAAAGCATTTGTCTGTCGCGAGAATTGTTAACCGAGGATCACCATGCCCGAGGAAATTGCAAAGCAGTCCAAGGCCACTAAGGCGGCCACAAAGGCCAAAAAGGTTGCCAGGAATGGTGTTGTCAAGAATGCCAAGGCAGGAACAAAACTGATCGCAAAAGCAACCCCCAAGACGCCAGCTACCACTAAAAAACACACCACTGTTCCCGTGAAAAAAACGAAACCTGTACTCAAGACTGCTTCCAAGCCAGTCAAATCTGCTGCCAAGGCTGCCGTAGCAAAGACAAAGGATGCACCTAAGCCCGCTGTCAAAACCACAAAGACTAAGGGCAGTTCAGCCAAGGTAGTGAAGGCTGCATTGCCGAAGCCTCTAGCACCCAAGGCTGCCCCAAAACCTGTTGTTACTACCGCGCCTACCGTTGCCGAAGTTGCCAAGGCAGTGGTCCGGGCCAAGAAGAGCAAGAAGGGCAAGGAAAAGACCGGTCAGATTGCGCCTGCGGCACCATTGCCGCTGGATGTCGAAGCCCGCCGTTCCCGCCTCAAGAACCTCATTGCGCTGGGCAAGGAGCGCGGCTACCTCACCTACGCTGAAATAAACGACCATTTGCCTGACGACATGGTTGACGCCGAGCAGATCGAGTCGATTATTACCACCTTCAACGACAGGTCGATCCGGGTTTTCGATGAGGCACCTGCAGGTGAAGACTTGCTGCTCACGGAAGCTGCCGCCGCGCCGGTGGATGCCGAGGAAGTCGAAGAGCAGGCCGAGCAGGCACTGTCTACTGTTGATTCGGAATTTGGTCGCACAACCGATCCAGTGCGCATGTACATGCGCGAGATGGGTACGGTCGATCTGCTTACGCGCGAGGGCGAAATCGAAATCGCCAAACGCATTGAAGATGGCTTGAAGCACATGGTCATCGCCATCTCAGCCTGTCCGACTACCATCGGGGAAATTCTTGATCTCGCCGGTAAGGTGGCGCGTGACGAAATACGCGTTGACGAATTGGTCGATGGACTGATCGACCCGAATGCAACTGAGGAAGAAATTTCAGAAGCCGATGCGGCTGAAAACAGCGAAGTCGAAGAAGACATTGATGAAGATGATGAGGGAGCCGCCGCTGCTGCTGCTGCCGCCGCTTCGCTGCTAAAACTAAAAGAAGAGTCGCTGCAACGCTTTACCTTGATTCATCAACTTGCCGCCAAGCTGTATGCCACGCTCGTCAAGAAGGGCTCGCAAGACAAGGGTTATTTGCGTATTCAGAAGCAAATCTCCGAAGAATTGATGAACATCCGCTTTACCGCAAAGACCATTGAACGTCTATGCGACTCGGTGCGCGGCATGATAGAAGCCGCGCGCAGCCACGAGCGCAAGATTTTGCATCTCTGCGTGGACAAGGCGCGCATGCCGCGCCAGCACTTCATCAAAGTGTTCCCTGGCAACGAGACCAACCTCGAATGGCTTAAGCACGAAGTCCAATCGGGCAAGCCCTACAGTGCGCAGCTGATGCGTGCTGCGCCGAATATTCTTGAGCAGCAGCAGATGTTGATCGACCTGCAAACCCGTATCGGTCTGCCACTCAAGGAACTCAAGGACATCAACAAGAAGATGTCCACAGGCGAAGCCAAAGCGCGTCGCGCCAAGCGCGAGATGACCGAAGCCAATCTGCGTCTGGTGATTTCAATCGCCAAGAAGTACACCAACCGCGGCTTGCAGTTCCTCGACCTGATCCAGGAAGGCAACATCGGCCTGATGAAGGCGGTGGACAAGTTTGAATACCGGCGTGGCTACAAATTCTCCACCTACGCCACCTGGTGGATTCGCCAGGCCATTACGCGTTCGATTGCCGATCAGGCACGTACCATTCGCATTCCGGTGCACATGATTGAGACCATCAACAAGATGAACCGCATCTCGCGCCAGATACTGCAGGAAACCGGTCTTGAGCCTGATCCTGCGACGCTGGCGATCAAGATGGAAATGCCGGAGGACAAGATCCGCAAAATCCTCAAGATCAGCAAGGAACCGATCTCGATGGAAACGCCGATCGGCGATGACGACGATTCCCATCTCGGCGATTTCATCGAAGACGGCGGCACGCTGGCACCGGCAGATGCAGCGTTGTTTTCCAGCCTGCGCGATATCACCAAGGAAGTGCTCGATAGCCTCACGCCACGCGAAGCCAAGGTACTGCGCATGCGTTTCGGGATCGAGATGAATACTGACCATACGCTCGAAGAAGTTGGCAAGCAATTCGATGTCACGCGCGAGCGTATCCGTCAGATAGAAGCCAAGGCGTTGCGCAAACTGCGTCACCCGACGCGTTCTGAAAAACTGCGCAGCTTCCTCGATTCGGAAACCTGAGCAAGAGCAAACGCCGCGTGGTTTTCAGCGCGGCGTATCACCCGCGCGGCTTTTGCCGTGCGGTACGGGGGGCCTGTAGCTCAGCTGGTTAGAGCAGAGGACTCATAATCCTTTGGTCCACGGTTCAAGTCCGTGCGGGCCCACCACCAATTCAATGGCTTACGAGAAATCGTAAGCCATTTTTCTTGCATGAAGCAATTAGCAGTAGCAAAGATGTGTAAGCGCCCGCGCTTAGAGTATGGCGCCTAAGGATCGTGAAAAGCTGAATCGCCACACCGTATCGCCGCCACTTCTGTCGGTTCACTGGGTGAGCCGACAGACGGTTAAGTGGCTGGGAAGATGGCCTATTTGAATGCGATGATGATCTGGTCCACCGAAAGGCTTTCGCCCTGATTCGCCATCAATTTATCCACCACGCAGTCGCGTTCGGCCTTGAGCACGTTTTCCATTTTCATGGCTTCGATCTTGGCCAGGGTTTCACCGGCTTTCACTTCCTGACCAGCTGTCACCGCGATCTCGGTGAGCAGGCCGGGCATTGGCGAGAGCAGGAATTTCGAGGTGTCCGGTGGTGCTTTGTGCGGCATCAGTTTTTGCATCTTGGCGGCATGGGCATCAAGCACCAGTGCATCGACCTGGGTTCCCCAGTGGAACAGGCGGTACTTTAGGCCGACACGCTCGGCCTGCATGCAGAAAGGTTCGCCGTTCACCTTGCCCTGATAGAGCAGATCGCCGAACTGCCAGTTGGAGACAATTTCCAGTGCCTTGCCGGAATTCTCGACCAGCCAGCGGCCGGGTTTACCCGTGACGGAAACTGGATGATGTTCGCCCCCGATGATGACTACGAAATTATTTCCCGGTACGTATTCGTGTCCCGGCAACTGGCCATTGATGATGGCGTTGCGTGCCAGGAACTGGCGATTGATCGCGGCGGCGACAGCTATCTGCAGGGAAGGATCTTCATGCACCACGTCGGCGGCATTGAAGCCCCCGGGATATTCCTCGCCGATCAGGCCAGTGTTGAAATTGCCACTGATAAAACGCGGGTTGCGCAGCAGCGCTGACTGAAAGGCGATGTTGGATGAAACGCCGCGGATCGCGAACTCATTGAGTGCTTCACGCATACGTGCTATGGCCTCATTGCGGTCCTTGCCGTGCACGATGAGCTTGGCAATCATCGAGTCGTAGAACATCGAAATCTCGCCGCCCTCGTACACGCCAGTATCCACGCGTACGCCGCCGTTGGCTGGCATGGGGGCCGCGGCCTCCATGCTTGTCGAGGGTGGCTGGTATTTCACCAGACGGCCGGTAGATGGCAGGAAGTTGCGGAACGGGTCTTCGGCGTTAATGCGGCATTCCATGGCCCAGCCTTCCAGCT
>JBASWL010000250.1:0-1989 GCA_049276455.1 Georgfuchsia sp.
CTGTGTTCATGCTGGCTTATCCTCACGATGTTGTGCAAAATCACCCCTCATGAGCGAGGAAGTGATTTCACACAATAGGTCGTGCGGCAGACCAGTGGGTCTTCTCCGCGTAGCGGCTTCGTCCAACCCTTCGTTCCAGGGGACCGCCGGCAAGCTGCGCTTGCCGGTTCGCTTCGGGCTTCGCCCTCCGCCGGCCCCTGAACTCAAACGTTGAGGCTGTAGAAAAACCCCATTTCAAGCGGATTTCGAGGCAAAGAACGGCGAGGAATATTTCGCGCCATTTTGCTTTTTGCCGACCGAAATCCCTGACGAGCCGTACCGCCACAGCTGACTTTCGCGGGCGGTTGATCTTGATGCTGCGCGAGCCTTTCCTCGCGCCTTCCGCTACTGCCCGAACCCGTAGTGCGCCAGCTTCTCGATGTTGTGCACCATGCAGTAGAGCTTCCACTGCCCATCGACCTTCTTCTGGCCGCGCAACGTGAAGCGGTTTAGCCGCTTGTTGTGTCGAATGTTGCCGAACACCGGTTCGACGGTGGCAAAGCGTCGGCCGTAGAGCGCCCGTCCTCGCTCGGAATCTATGGCTCGCTTCATCTTGTCCGTCGCACTCTCCTCCTCGGGGTCCGCCTTGCCCCGGAAGAAACACACCTGCCGGGTCTTGGTCTTCTCCGGCGTTCTGAGGCACTGCTCGCGGTGCTCGCATGGCAAACAGTCGCGCTGCGCACCCTGGAACTTGACCGCGATGAGACCGTTGTGGATGCAGTTGCTGCCGTTCTGGTAGAGCTGCTTTCCGGCCGGGCAGATACAGATGCCGGCCTGTGCGTCGTACTCGAAATCCTTGGGGCGGTAGTGGCGGGCTGCCTTCTTCGGGTGGGCTTTGTCGTAGATCGGATCGGGCAAGGCTTTGTACTTGGCTTGATCCTTGAAGCGTTCGTCGCGCTGCCGCATGCCGTTGTCGGCAATCAGGGCTGGCGTGCCTTGTTCGGCGAGGGCTTCGATGTTCGCCTTCGAGTAGTAGCCGGCATCGGCGGTGATGAGCGTCTGGTCGGTCCGCTGAGATTCGGCGGCCGCGATGACCGGCAGCAACAGGTCTTGCTCGGAGCCGGTACCGTGGGCTTGGGCTTCGACGATGATCTGGTGCCGGCTATCGACGGCGGCAACACCCGTATAGCCCTGGATGACGCCCTTGCTCGTGGCCATCTTGGCGCTTTCGTTGTCGGTGCGATTGCTCTTCCTGATGTTGCCTCTTGCGCCCTGGCGGTCTTCGGGGTTCTTGGCAAGCCAGGTGCGCAGTTCGGCGGCGTCGCGTTGCAGGCGGGCGATGCGCTGTTCGGCCTTGGCGTCAAGATCCGGTTCGACGGGTTGTGTGTCGTTCTGACGGTGGCGGGCGAGCATGGTCTGGGCAGCGGCCTCAAAGCGTTCGGCTTGTCGCTCGAAGTCGGCACGGCTGCCGCTCTTCTGCTTGGAGGCGTTGCTCGGCAGCTTGACGCCGTCAATAGCGAACATTTCTCGACCAATCAATCCTTGCCGGTCACAGAGGGTGAGGATTTGGCCGAAGAGCTGGGTGACTTGGTCGCCCAGGCCGGAGACGAAGGCGGCGATAGTAGTGAAGTGCGGGGCGCTGTCGCCGCTCAAAGCGATGAAGGTGACGTGTTCGCGGCAGGCGCGCTCTATCCCTCGGCTGCTGACGATGCCTTGGCTGTAGGCGAACAGAATGACTTTGAGCAGCATGGCCGGCGGGTAGGCGCTGGCGCCGGTGAGGTCGTTGTTGTAGCTGGCGTCCAACCCGGTGAGGTCAAGCTCACGGTCAATGAGGTAGTTGAGCGCGTGCTCGATGGTGCCGGGAAGTAGTTGCCGTTCAAGATCGACGGCGATGAATCGCGGGCTGGTGTCGATGTGTTTGTAGCGCGCCATGACAAGCTCCAAAATCCAATCCAGATTGGAGCCTTGTTATTCCATTTGGTTCACAGCAGAATGCGCCGATGAACACAC
>JBASWL010000251.1:0-50682 GCA_049276455.1 Georgfuchsia sp.
ATTTGATGACCGAAGTTCCTCCCCTGTCAGATGCGGATCTGCAAAACAAGCCGAATGGTGAATCCTCGGCGACAGTGAAGAATCGCGTGATCAAAGCGCGCCAACGCCAGCTTGTTCGTCAGGGCAAGATCAATGCCCTGCTCGACAGCAAGGAAATCGATATCCTGTGCGAACCCGACAACGACGGCACAGCCTTGCTGAAACATGCCATTACCCGGCTCAACCTCTCGGCGCGCGCCTACCATCGTGTGCTCAAGGTCGCGCGTACCATTGCCGATCTTGGCGACAGCGACAGCATCAGCGGAGCACATATTGCAGAAGCCATCCAGTATCGGCGCGGCCTCGGCAACTAGAGGCATTACCCTGCTGCTCGCGGGCCTGGCCATGCTCGGCCCGTTCTCGATCGACACCTACCTGCCCGCCTTCCCGGCCATCGGCGCCAGCCTCAACGCAACGCCGATCCAGGTACAGCAGACGCTCACCGCCTACATGGCGATGTTCGCCTTCATGATCCTCTGGCACGGTGCGATCTCCGATGCCATCGGCCGCCGCACGGTGATTCTTGCCGGGCTCGGTTGCTACGTCCTGGCCTCGCTGTTTTGTGCCTTCGCTACGCGCATCGAAATGCTCTGGCTCGGCCGAGCCTTGCAGGGCATGGTGGGAGGCGTTGGCGTAGTCGTCGGCCGCGCAGTCATACGTGACCTCTATGACGGGCCGCAGGCGCAGCGACTGATGGCTCATGTCACTGTTATTTTTGCTATCGCTCCGGCCATCGCACCGGTAATCGGTGGCCAGTTGCAGCTTTGGTTCAACTGGCATGGCGTATTCTTTTTCCTGGCCTTGATCGCCGCGGCATTGCTGCTGATGGCCTGGCAACATCTGCCCGAGACACTGCCCCGCGACAAACGTCAGCCTTTCGCACCAGTACCACTGTGGCGGGGATATCGCAGCATTTTGGGCTCGGCTGAGTTTCTGCTTCTTTCGCTGGCACTCGCCACCAACTTTGCCGGCTTTTTTATTTACGTGTTGTCATCACCGGTATTTCTGATCCGGCACCTGAAGCTCTCACCCCAGGGTTTCGGCTGGATGTTCATCCCACTCGTTTGCGGCATGATGCTCGGCAGCCTGGCGAACGGCCGGCTGGCAGGCCGGCTCTCTCCAAGGCGAACAATTGCGCTTGGCTTCCTTGTCATGACATTAGCCTCGATCGGCAATGTCCTGCTCAACATATGGCTGCCCCCCCAATTGCCGTGGGCGATGGTTCCCATCTTCATCTATGTCGCCGGAATGGCGTTGACCATGCCCTGCCTGCAGCTGCTGGCGATGGATCTGTTCCCGGCACGGCACGGCATGGCGTCGAGCTGTCAGGGACTGATTCAGTCCGCCATCAACGCGGTGGTTGCCGGAGCTGTTGTGCCGCTGCTGTGGGGTTCAACGCTGACGCTCGCCAACGGCATGCTTGGTTTCATGACCGCCGGCCTGGTTGCCTTCAGCCTCTCGCTACGGGCGCGCCAGAAAAAGGTTTAGAAAAAAAGCGTGTGCAACATTTTTGCCGCGAGCAACAGCAATAACGCGGCGAAATATTTCTGCAATGATGCAGGTGGCATGCTGTGCGTAACCCTGGCGCCGAGGGGCGCAGAAATCACGCTCGCCAATGCCGTGCCTGCTACTGCAGGCACATAGAGATAGCCCAAACTGCCAGCTGGCAAATCCGTTTGGCTCCATCCCGATATGGCGTAGCCGACAGCACCCGATAGCGCGATAGGCAGCCCGATGGCAGCGGAAGTGCCGATGGCATGCTGCACCTTGACGTTGCACCAGGTCATGAAAGGCACCGACAACGAACCGCCGCCGATGGCTACCAGCGCGGACACGGCACCGATAACGATGCCTACTCCAGTCATGCCGAAGGAACCGGGCAACTGGCGGTGCGGCTTCGGTTTTACATTCAACAACATCTGCAGGGCAACGAAGCAAACGAACGCGGCAAAGAACATCCCCAACGGCCGAGTCGGCACATGACTCGCCAACTGGGAACCCAGCAAGGTGCCGATCACGATGCCCGGCGCGATCCTGAGCACGACCGGCCACAGCACTGCACCACGGGCATTATGTGCACGCAGGCTGGAGATTGACGTGAACACGATGGTCGCCATCGAACAGCCGAGTGCCAAATGCAATACGTGTTCGTGCGGGAACTGTTGTGCCGCAAACAGCGAAGTCAATATCGGCACCAGCACCACGCCACCACCGACGCCGAACATGCCGGCACAAAACCCTGAAAACATGCCAAGCGCCAGGTACGCAAGTAACCACAATGTCATTTCAAAAGCATCTCGGTAATGAATTTCCACTCCGCTGGATCGACCGGTGTAATCGACAATCGGTTGCCTCGCTGCAATACCCGCATGCGTGCGAGTTCGGGATGTTCGCGCAGTTCGCCAAGTCCGATCAAGCGCGTCTTTTTCACGATGCGCACATCGACATTCACCCAACGCGGGTTTTCCGGAGCTGACTTCGGGTCAAAATAGGGACTCTCCGGATCAAACTGTGTGCGATCGGGATAAGCCTGCTTCGTCACTTCAGCAAGACCAACGATCCCCGGTTCGGGACAGGAAGAATGATAAAAAAACACCTTGTCGCCGGCCTGCATCTGGTCACGCATGAAATTGCGCGCCTGGTAGTTGCGCACACCCCACCAGTCGACGGTCTGGTTCTTCATCGCCAGCACATGGTCGATACCAACCACGGATGGCTCCGTTTTCATCAGCCAGTAGCGCACGTGAAGTTGTCCTCAAGCCCCAAGAAAAAAGCGCTGAATGACATCATTCAGCGCTTGAATGAATTCCCCCGCCTGTGCCGTCTAGGCCGCTCTCCTGAACGCTGGGTTCAGAGAGGTCGCGTTCCGGCCGCATCAGGTGCACTCAATCAATGAGCGCTCACAACAGCGGCCTCTATGGGCGGCGACCAAGTCACTCGGACATTGGCTCAAGGAAATGACAGCCTTGGCGAACACCGCAGGGGAAACCTTGGGAAGCGCAGCTAGAACAAAGCATCCTGTTTTTGTTCGGCAAGGACGGCGTCCAGTCGCGCTTCAATAGCTTCGATTCTACGCTTGGCGACTTCTGCGTCAACCGCTGCTGCCTTGTCGGGCGATTGACGCAACGCGAGCAACTCGTGGCTGATGTTGAGCGCCACCATGACAGCCAGACGTTCGCCATTGCTCTTGGTGATTTTGGCGATTTCATTCATCTTGGCGTCAAGAAAACTCGCCGCAGCGAGCAAGGCATCTCGTTCTTCCGGCGCGCAAGCGACGCGGTAGTCCTTGCCCTGTAGTTTGATATCCAGTGTGTTGGTAGCTTTCATTCTGCGGGGAACTTGTCTAGCAGCGCTTCAAGCCGCGTCCGGGCCGTTTCGGCACGCGACACGAGCGTCTGGTTCAGCTGTTCGAACTCCACCATTCGATCGCGCAACACATGATTCTCGCTGCGCAACTGCGCGCACATCGCGAGCACTTGCTCAATCTTCTGTTCGAGGGAATCGAGTTCGCCGTTCATCATCGTGAGTTTGTTTGAAATATCTATTTCGGTCAAGCAGTAAGCAGTATCTTTAAAAGTATTGCCCAAACAAGGTGCCGCATCGCAGGCGGAGGTCATTGAGTTCATTAAGCTATAATCGCGCCGCGCTTTGTCGCAGAAAGCAGAGCGCACGTCCGCGGTGCTCGACTGCCATCAGGTTATCGAGTGAAACGGGAAGCCGGTGCAAATAAGGAAAGGAAACCCTGCAAGGGAACCACCTTGTTTAATTCCGGCGCTGCCCCCGCAACGGTAAGGAAGTGCGGTGTCATCACAGGCCACTGGGGTTTCCCCGGGAAGGCGATGACGCAAGACTTCCGAGCCCGGAGACCGGCCACGGACAACGTACGCAAACGCTGCGGGGACGCAGCGGCCGGTGCTATCCATCGCCACTGATCCCTATTGCGTTTGCGAATCCATGAACCACCGGCTCGCGGGGACGCTTGCCGGCAAAAGGGAGTTATTCACTCATGCAACGCCATCAGAACCACGCCGTCCGCGTGGCAACCGCGGCTGTAGCCGTGCTTTTTTCTTTTGCTTCGTACGCTACTGAAGAGGCGCGCGCCCCCGAGGTCGTCGTCACCGCGACGCGTACGCCAACCCGGACCAACCAGCTGCTCAGCGATGTTTCGGTCGTCACGCGCGACGACATCGACCACTCACCCGCCACCAGCCTGACCGAACTGCTGACCACCATCCCGGGCATTTCGATAACCGATACCGGAGGACGCGGCGCCACGACATCAATGTTCATCCGCGGCACCAACTCCAATCACTCCCTGGTGCTCATCGATGGCCAGCGTATATCGTCGGCGACGGTTGGCGCCACGGCCTTTGAACACATCCCGCTCGATCAGATCGATCACGTCGAAGTGCTGCGCGGACCTGCCAGCAGCTTGTATGGCGCCGATGCGATCGGCGGCGTGATCCAGATCTTCACCAGGAAAGGCGATGGCGACAAGCCCGCGCCATCTTTTTCGTTCGGTGCAGGCAGCTATCGCACCACGACGGGTTCAATTTCCTACGGCGGCAGTAGCGGCGACACCCGCTTCAACCTCAGTGGCGGCTGGGAAAGCGAGCACGGCAAGAACAGCATCAAAGCACCAACCGGCTCATTTACCGATACCTACAATCAGGACAAGGATCCCTATGACAACACCAATGTCTCGGCCCATGTCGCGCAGCGTCTCAAGCCCGGTACGGAAATTGGCGGTGACTACCTGGAAACAACCATCGTCAAACACTCCGACACATCGAACTGCGACGTCTTCTTTACCACCTGTACGGCCAATTTCGACAACCGACTGCACCAGAAGCTTCGCTCTTATTCGGTATTTGCAACGAACCAGCTGAGCGATGACTGGAAATCGTCGTTGCGCATCGGCCGCAGCGACGACCAATTAAAGAACTGGCTCATCGACCCGGTTGCGACAACGGTGACGATTGATCACTACGACACCGAGCAAACCCAGTTCAGCTGGCAGAACGATTTCTCGACTCGCATCGGCCGCGTCATGGCCGCCGCCGAATGGCGCAAGGAAGCGGTCGACAGCAGCAAGGCGCTGGTCGTGGACAGCCGCACCACCAAGGCGCTGGTGCTCGGTTATCAGGGTGAGTTCGGACATCACGATGTGCAGGCCAGCGCACGCATCGACGACATCCAGCGTAGCGGCACTGCACGCAGCGGCTCGCTTGCCTATGGCTATCGTTTCGACAACGGTTTCACGGCGCATGCGTCGATGAGCCGCGCCTTTCACGCGCCGACATTCAACGATTTGTACTGGCCGGTCGATCCCGTCAATTTCTACCAGGGCAATCCCAACCTGCGTCCCGAGCGCGCCTTCAACCGCGAAATCGGCCTGCGCTACGACACGGCCTATACCACTACCAGCCTGACCTATTTTCACAACAAGGTCACCAATTTACTGGATTACGTACCGTCGTTCGTCGCGCCTTTCACCGGCCAGATGCAGAATCTCAGCAGCGCCACGCTGCGCGGCGCATCGATTAACCAGACCCTATGCTGGGCAGCCTGGACGGTGCGCGCCAACTTCGATGCGTTGAGCGCGCGTGCCGATGCAACGGGGCGCTTCCTGCAACGCAGAGTTCCGCATCAAGGATCGGTTGAAGTGCGCCGCCAGTTCGAGCGCTTTGATCTTGGCGCGCTGGCGACCTATTCGAGCAGACGATTCAACGATAATACCAATACCCAGACCCTCGGCGGTTACAGCCTGCTGAATCTGGATGCCAACTATCGGTTGACGCCGGAATGGTCGCTGCAGGCAAAAATCGGCAACCTGTTCGACAGGGACTATGTGCTGTTGAAGGACCAGTTCAGCCTCAACGAATTCACCACGCCGGGCCGGAATTTCTTCCTCAACGTCCGCTATCGGCCAAAATAGCGTATGCCTACCCGCCGCCGCGCCTTCGTCGTGCTTGCCTGCCTCGCCCTCGCGGCGCTGGTGAGCCTGACGTTGGCTCTGGCGGTCGGCAATCTTGCATTTACTCCGCTCGACACCCTGCGTGCTGCGCTTGGTATGGATGACGGCATCACGGGTGAAGTGATCCGCAGATTGCGTCTTCCACGCGCACTTTCCGGCTTTGCCTGCGGTGGACTGCTCGCACTGGCTGGCGCCCTGATGCAGGTGCTGTTGCGCAACCCGCTCGCCGACCCTTACGTTCTTGGCATTTCCGGCGGAGCCGGCGTGGGTGCCTTGCTCGCCATGCTGTTGGGCCTGTCAGTGTTCGGCATCAACAGCTTTGCCTTGATCGGCGCCTTTGCTGCAATGCTGCTGGTATTCGGCCTCGCCCATGGCGATGGCAGCTGGACGCAGACGCGGCTGTTGCTTACTGGCGTCATCGTCGCGGCCGGCTGTGGTGCATTGATCTCGCTGATTCTTTCCATCGCACCAGACGCCCAACTGCACGGCATGCTGTTCTGGCTGATGGGCGATCTTTCTCAAGCCATCGATCCGCTGCCAACACTGCTGATCCTGTTGCTGGCGCTTGCTGTTGCGCTGCCTTTCGCGCGCGAACTCAACCTGCTTGCGCGCGGCATCGAAGCGGCCCAGGCGCTCGGCGTACCGGTCAGGCGCCTGCGCTTCATAGTTTATTTTCTCGCCTCACTGGCGACTGCGGCTGCGGTCACCAGCGCCGGGGCCATCGGCTTCGTCGGTCTCGTCGTGCCACACCTGATGCGGCTCGCACTGGGTAACGATCAGCGCCTGTTACTGCCGGCTTCTGCCCTGGCCGGCGGTAGCCTGCTGGTCTGTGCCGACACCCTGGCGCGCGTCGTCATCGCGCCCGAACAATTGCCGGTCGGCGTATTGACGGCATTGATCGGCGTCCCTGTGTTTTTGTTCCTGTTAAACCGGCGCGCATGAACAAGCGAGGAGTCTTGCTGGAATCACAACAGCTCGCTGTGACTATTGGCGGGATAGAGGTATGTTGCGCGCTGGACTTCAAGTTGCACGCAGGAGAACAACTGGCGATTCTCGGCCGTAATGGCGTGGGTAAATCGACGCTGCTATCGACACTGGCCGACTTGCGCGCCCCGCAGTCGGGAAAGATATTGCTGACCGGCCAGGACATTGCCGCGCTGTCGCCGCGCGAAACCGCGAGACGGCGTGGCTGGCTGGGTCAGCACCACGGCGACCCGTTCGCCGCCAGCGTACTCGACACCGTGCTCACCGGTCGCCATCCGCATCTGGGGCGCTGGGACTGGGAGAGCGCGAATGATCTTGACATCGCGCGTGCCTCGATCAAGGCAGTAGGACTTGCCGCGTTCGAACACCGCAGCACGCACAGCCTGTCCGGCGGCGAATGGCAGCGCACCGCCATTGCCACACTGCTCACGCAACAGCCGCGGCTTTACCTGCTCGACGAACCGCTGGTGCATCTCGATTTGAATCACCAGGTCGCCGTGCTGGAGCTGTTCCGCGCCAAGGCCCGCGCCGAGAATATTGCTGTCGTCATGGTGCTGCACGATCCGGGGCTGGCGGCGCGCTACTGCGACAGCGCTTTATTATTATTCGGCGACGGGGAATGGCTGACGGGTGCCTGCGCCGATATCGTAAACACGGAAAACCTCTCGCGCCTCTACAACCATCCCCTGCGCGAACTGCACGACGGCGGGCAGCGCTGGTTCGTCCCCGCTTGACCTCGTTGGCAATTCCTTCATGAGATTTGGTAATCGCAGCAAGCTGCAGTACGTGCTCTACCTGTATTTCTGTTTGCCAATGGCGGCTTTGCGGAACTGTAAATCTGCGCGCACTATTATCGGCCACAACCTGCCAGTCATCTACTCGGCTTGGCTGTCGCTCGACTTGCCGTTGCAGCGAGCCGGTTTAACTGGGGTACGCATGAACCACATGACGTTCCACACTTGCGCTGCAGTTGTAACTCTTTGAGGCTAGCCCCGGCAGCCAAGTCAGAAATGATTTCATCCTCCGATACATCGTGGCAATTGCATACGATACTGCCACGAGTCTTTCCACTCAATGGTGGTTGCGCGATAGGCGCCAGCAACCAACGTCTCAGATCGGGCGTAGTTTCACCAATGACCATCACCTCCTGCAACCATTCAGCAGCACGGGTTTCCCCGGCGAGCCTCACGCCAAGCAACTGATCGCTGACGATCAACGCGAGTTTCGAAATGCCGCGCCGTCTGTCGGCGAACGTCAGTACCGGTTGGTCATCGCCCATCCGAAGCGCAACATCGAATTCGCCGAGCAAGGCCTGCTCCGGCTTTTCGCCCCAGGCACGGAATACCAGCACCGGATCGTCGCGACCAGCCAGCGTCAGCGTGGCATGGTCGAAGCGCGCCAGCCATGCCTGCATGCCGGCGTGCAGGGACAGGATGTTCTCATCTGAACCAACCGGGGCACGGCGCAGTGCGACCATCTGCCATGAAGTGACGAGCTTCTCGATCTTCACTGCCGCATGCTTGAGTTCCGGCTGCCTGGATGACGGATCGAATACGGGCAGGGTAACGGTATTAGTGCCCGCGCCGCTCATGAACTGTCCGCCCCAATGCATGGGCATGAAGGCCTGTCCGGTGCGCACTGTGCTGGTCGGGTTGACGCGCGCGACAAAGCTGCCACGCCTGCTGCTGACCTTGACCAGATCCCCTTCGCAGAAGCCGCGCCTCGCCATGTCCTGCGGATGCAGGTCAAGCCGGGGTTCGGCGACGTGGTTGAACAGGCGCGCGACAGTGCCGGTGCGGCTCATGCCGTGCCAGTGATCGCGCAGGCGACCGGTGTTGAGGCGGATCGGATAGCGCGCGTCGGGCGCTTCGGCTACCGCTCGCGGTTTGGTGGCGACGAAGCGGGCACGGCCGGTGGGCGTTGGGAAGATACCGTATGCATAAAGCCTCGGCTTGCCCGCCGCCGAGCCTTGCGCGAAGGGCCATTGCTGCGGGCCGGCTTGATCGAGCAGCGTGTAGGAAATACCGGTGATATCAAGGTCGTGGCCGCGCGTGGTTTCGCGGTGCTCATTGAAAATATCTTCGGTGCTGGCGTAGGGAAAGAGACGATGGGCCAGCTTTCCCTGCCCCAACTTTTCGCCGAGCACCCTGGCGAAATCGGCGGCAATGCGCCAGTCATCGCGCGCTTCTCCCAGCGGCGGCACGGCAGCATTCACATGCGTGATGCGGCGCTCGGAATTGGTCATGGTGCCTTCCTTCTCGCCCCAGCTCGCGGCGGGCAGCAACAGGTCGGCATAGGCGGTGGTATCGGTGCGGGCATAGGCTTCCTGCACCACCACGAATTCGCAGGTGGCCAGCGCTTCACGCACCTTGTTTGCATTCGGCATGGACTGGGCGGGGTTGGTGCATGCGATCCACAGCGCCTTGATCTTGCCGGCGTGTACCGCATCGAACAGTTCGACTGCGCTGAGGCCCGGCGTTTCCGGCACCTTGTCGACGCCCCACAGTTTTTCGACTTCGGCGCGATGCTGCGAATTGGACAGATCGCGATGCGCCGACAACAGGTTGGCCATGCCGCCGACTTCGCGCCCGCCCATGGCGTTGGGCTGGCCGGTGAGCGACAAGGGACCGCAACCCGGCTTGCCGATCTTGCCGGTGGCCAGATGCAACTGGATCAACGCGGCATTGTTGTGGGTGCCCTGGCTCGACTGGTTGAGGCCCTGGCACCACATCGACAGGGTATTGGCGCCGCGTTTGCCGAACCACTGTGCGGCAGTGACGATATCTGCTACGCCGGTGTCGCCCAGGCCGCAGATGCCGGCGGCAACGGCGGGCGTGAACTCGCGTACCAGTTCGCGCAAGGCATCGAAGCCTTCAGTGTGTTCGCGGATGTAATCGAGATCGCACAAGCCGTCCCACAGCATGACATGCAGCATGGCGTTGTAGAGCGCGATGTCGGTGCCGGGCAGTATTTGCAGGTGGAGATCGGCGGCCTCGGCGGTGTCGGTGCGACGCGGATCGACCACGATCAGCTTCATGCCGGGCCGCGCCAGCCGCGCATCCTCGATGCGGCGAAACAGGACGGGATGGGCGAAGGCGGTATTGGAACCGGCGATGAACAGGCAGTCGGCAGCCGCAATGTCTTCGTAGCAACCGGGCGGCGCATCGGCGCCAAGCGTGAGCTTGTAGCCGCTAACCGCACTCGACATGCACAGGCGCGAATTGCTGTCGACGTTATTGGTGCCGATCAGGCCCTTGGCCAGCTTGTTGAAGACGTAGTAGTCCTCGGTCAGCATTTGGCCGGAGATGTAGAAGGCCACGGAATCGGGACCGTAACGCGCGATGCTTTCGGCGAAGCGATTGGCGGCGTGGTCCAGTGCCGCGTCCCACGTGACCCGTTGGCGCGGCGCGGATTTTTCGCTGCGCAATTCGGGATATGCCGCACGCAACACGCGCGTTTGCGGCGTGGCGGTGAGATGCAGGGTCGAACCCTTGGTGCACAAGCGGCCGAAGTTGGCAGGATGATCCGGGTCGCCGCGCACGCCGGTGATCTGACCGCCCTCGTGTTCGATGATCACGCCACAACCGGTGCCGCAATAACAGCACATCGACTTTGTTTCAGACATGAAAACCAGCCTCGCTAGCTTGGCGCGAGCCAGACCAGCCCATCTTCGACCTTGACCCGGAAGGCGTGTGTGCAACCAACGTCAGGTGCCAGAGCCACGCCGGTGGCGAGTTCATATTTCCAGCCATGCAGGGGGCATGTCACTGTCGTGCCATGCACGATGCCCTGCGACAGCGGGCCTTTCTTGTGCGCGCACTCGTCGCGCAAGGCATAGACCTCGTCGTTATCGGTTCGAAACACGGCGATATTGCCGGCGCCGGTTTTCACCACGCGGCTGCCGAGACGGGGGATTTCGTCAAGCAGGCAGATGCGCTTCCAATCGGGAGTTATGTCGATATCCATGATCACTTCACCGTTTGCGTTCATGATTTCCTCATATCGCCAGAATTTCGAATTCGCGCCGCTTTGCCGGTTTCTTCACCGCTTCCTGCCAGGGGTCTTCGTACCCTTGCAGCGCGAACAGCAATCGCTCATACAGCGCCTTGCGATTGGCAGCGTCTTCAACCACAGCCTTCTTGGCATGATCGAGGCCAACGCGATTCAGGTAGTGCACGGTGCGTTCGAGATAGAAACCTTCCTCGCGATAAAGCTGGAGAAAGGCGCCGGCATATTCGAGCACTTCTTCGTCGCTCTTCACCTTGCAGAAAAACTGCGCGACTTCGGTCTTGATGCCACCGTTGCCGCCGACGTAAAGTTCATAGCCGGAATCGACGCCGATCACGCCGACATCCTTGATACCGGATTCGGCGCAGTTGCGCGGGCAGCCCGACACGGCGAGTTTTACCTTATGCGGCGACCCCATGCCGAACAGCATTTTCTCCAGCTTGACGCCCATGCTCATCGCCAGTTGCGTGCCGAAGCGGCAGTGCTCGGCGCCGACGCAGGTCTTCACGGTGCGCAGGCTCTTGCCGTAGGCATGGCCGGAAGACATGCCGGCTTCACCCAGGTCGGCCCATATCTTCGGCAGGTCTTCCTTCTTCGCGCCGAGCAGGTCGATGCGCTGGCCGCCGGTAACCTTCATCGTGGGGATGGCGTATTTCTCGGCCACGTTGGCGATGGCGCGCAGTTCGTCGGGCGTGGTCAGACCGCCCCACATGCGCGGCACCACGGAATAGCTGCCGTCCTTCTGGATATTGGCGTGGGCGCGCTCGTTGATGAAGCGCGATTGCGGATCGTCCTGCGCTTCGTGCGGCCAGGTGGAGATGAGGTAGTAGTTGAGCGCGGGGCGGCACGAGGCGCAGCCATTGGGCGTGCCCCATTCGAGGAAGCTCATGACATCGGGAATCGTGAGCAGGTGCTGATCGCGGATCACCTTGCGCACTTCGCCATGCGAATATTCCGTGCAGCCGCACACGGCCTTGTTTTTCGCTGCGGCGGGCTGATAGGCGCCGCCGACGGTGGAGGCGAGGATCTGCTCGACGAGGCCGGTGCAGGAACCGCAGGAGGAGGATGCCTTGGTGTGCTTGCGCACGTCGTCGATGGTGAACAGGCCCTGCTCCTTGATGGCCTTGACGATGGTGCCCTTGCATACGCCGTTGCAGCCGCAGACCTCGGCGGTGTCGGCCATCGCGGCAGCCTTGTTTTGCCCGGCATGGCCGGCATCGCCGATGTGGCTCTGACCGAACATCAGGTGATCGCGAATCCCGGCGATGTTCTGCCGATCCTTGAGCAACTGGAAATACCATGAACCATCGGCCGCGTCGCCATACATCACGGCGCCGATGAGGGCATCGTCCTTGATGCAGAGTTTTTTATATACACCGCCGGCCGGATCGTGCAGCACGATTTCGTCGACCTCTTCGCCACCCATGAAGTCGCCGGCCGAGAAGACGTCGATGCCGGTGACTTTAAGCTTGGTGGAAGTGATGGAACCCTGATAACGGCCGATGCCGAACATGGCGAGGTGGTTGGCGCAGACCTTGGCCTGCTCGAACAGTGGTGCCACCAGACCATAAGCGGTACCTCGATGGTTGGCGCATTCGCCAACGGCATAAATGCGCGGATCATAGGTCTGCATGGTGTCGTTGACCACAATGCCGCGATTGCAGTGCAGCCCCGCGCTCTCCGCCAATGCGGTGTTGGGACGGATGCCGACCGCCATGACGACGAGATCGGCCACAATTGCTTCGGCATTTTTGAACTTCACGGCGCAGACGCGGCCCGATTCACCCGCCACCAGTTCCGCGGTCTGCGCTTCGAGCAGGAACCTGAGTCCCTTGGCCTCCAGCGACTGCATCAGCAGGTCGGCCGCAGTCTTGTCGAGCTGGCGTTCCATCAGCCAGGGCATGACATGCACCACGGTCACTTCCATGCCGCGCAGCTTGAGGCCGTTGGCGGCTTCGAGTCCGAGCAGGCCGCCGCCGATGACAACGGCGTGTTTGTGATTGGCGGCGGCATCGATCATCGCATCGGTATCGGCGATGTCGCGATAGGCGATGACACCGGGCAGGTCGGCACCCGGTACCGGCAGCATGAATGGATTGGAGCCGGTAGCCAGCAGCAGGCGGTCGTATTCGGCCTCGGTGCCATCGTCGGCGACGACCAGGCGCCGTGTGCGGTCGATCCTGACCACCTTCTTGCCGGTGTGCAGCGTAATGCCGTTGTCGGCATACCAGGCGCGGTCGTTGAGAACAATGTCCGAGAGTGTCATCTCGCCCGCCAGCACCGGAGAGAGCAGGATCCGGTTGTAGTTGGGATGCGGCTCGGCGCCGAACACCGTGATGTCGTACATGTCGGCGGCCAGCTTCTGCAGCTCCTCCAGCGTGCGTACACCGGCCATGCCGTTGCCAACGAGAGCAAGTTTGAGTTTCTTCATGTCCGTCTCCTGCAACAAAAACAATGGGGCGCCGCGCGTTTCATCAGGCGTGGTCGCACTCTTCGAGGAAGGTGATCAGGCCTTCGCGCAGTTCGTAATAGCGTTCGTGTTCCAACAGTGCACGCCGAGTGCGCGGTCTTTCCAGCGGCACGTCGAGCACGCGCCCGACGCGGGCGTTGGGGCCGTTGGTCATCATCACGACTCGGTCGGCAAGCAGGATCGCCTCGTCGACATCGTGGGTCACCATGATCGCGGTGACCTGGCTGCGCGACCAGACTTCCATCAGCACTTCCTGCAAGTCCCAGCGGGTCAGCGAATCGAGCATGCCGAACGGCTCGTCGAGCAACAGCAGCTTGGGCGCCAGCGCGAAAGCCCGCGCGATGCCGACACGCTGGCGCATGCCGTTGGACATGTCGCGGGCCTTCTTGTGCAGCGCGTCGGCAAGGCCAACGCGGCCGAGGTGGTATTCGACGATGTCGCGCCGCTCCGCTTCGGAGGCGTGCGGGAAGACGCGGTCCACGCCGAGCGCGACGTTGTCATAGGCGGTGAGCCAGGGCACCAGGCTCGGCGACTGGAACACGATGCCGCGATCGGGGCCGGCCTGGCTGATTTCGCGGCCGTCGAGGATGATGCCGCCTTCCGACACATCGATGAGCCCGGCGATCATCGACAGCACCGTCGACTTGCCGCAACCCGAATGGCCGATGATGGAAACGAATTCTCCCTTGGCGATCTTCAGATTGAAGTCGTCGACGACTTTGAGCGCCTTCTTGCCGCTGCCGTAGATCTTGCCCAGTTGCGTGAATTCTACAAAGCGATCGTCATGCGGCTTCTTGACCGCGCTGGCAACATCCTCGCGTTCCATTTGCGCCAGTTGTCCGCCATGGCGCATGCCCATGAGCTGCGCCAGATTTGGTGCAGCGGCGGCAGCCTGCGGCGTCAAGGTCGGCAGCATGATCACCTTGGCGCCGCCGGCGACGGCGCGCTGCTTGCCTGCATCGATGAGGTACTGGGTGATGTCGCGGCGCAGGCGCTTGAACGTCGCATCGTGGTTCATGGCGCGGCGGTCGCGCGGACGCGGGATGTCCACGGCGAACGAAGGGCCAAGTGTCGCGCGCGGACCAGGATTCATCGGAATGATGCGATCGGCCATCATCAGCGCTTCGTCGACATCGTTGGTGATGAGCAGCACCGTCTTCTGGTCTTCGTTCCAGATGCGGATGATCTCGTCCTGCAGCTTGGCGCGCGTCAACGCGTCGAGCGCCGAGAGCGGTTCGTCGAGCAGCAGCACGTCGGGATTCGCCGCCAGCGCGCGCGCCACGGCGACGCGCTGGCGCATGCCGCCGGAAAGTTCTGACGGCTTCTTGTCGATGGCATGGCCAAGCCCGACCATCTCGACATATTTCGCGGTGCTAGCCTTTCTCGTCGCCCTGGACAACGAGGCATGGACTGCATCCACCGCCAGCGCGATGTTTTCGCCAACCGAGAGCCAGGGCATCAACGAGTAGCTCTGAAACACCACGGCGCGATCCGGCCCCGGACCTTTGAGTGGCTTTCCGGCCTTGAGAATTTCCCCGCCATCGGCCTCGATCAGGCCGGCAAGCAGGCTGACCAATGTGGTCTTGCCGCTGCCCGAGAAACCGACGATGGCGACGAACTCGCCGTCTGCAATCGAAAGATTGACGTCGTGCAACACTTCGCTGCGAGCGGCGCCGCTGCCATAACCCTTGCCGACACCGCGCAGTTCGAGTACCGGCGTTTTCGGCGCCGACATTTCCGCAATGGAATTGGCCAGGGCATCGCTCGTCATGGGTAAAGCAGCCTGTCTGAGTGGCGCATTCATGTCGCCTCCGTTAGTGGCGCGCGGCCAGTTGCTGCAGACCGAGCATGATGCGGTCGAGCAGGAAGCCGATGATGCCGATGGTGAAGACTGCGACCATGATGCGTGAGAGCGAATCGGAACTGCCGTTCTGGAATTCGTCCCAGACGAACTTGCCGAGGCCGGGGTTCTGCGCCAGCATTTCCGCCGCGATCAGCACCATCCAGCCCACCGACAGCGACAGGCGCATGCCGGTGAAAATGTAGGGCAATGCCGATGGAATCACGATCCTGCGCACCTTGGTGGTCCACGGCAGTTGCAGCGAACGCGACACGTTGAGCAGATCCTTGTCGACGGAGTTGACGCCGATCGCCGTATTCACCAGCGTCGGCCACAGTGAACACAGCGTCACCGTGATGGCGGAGATGAGGAAGGCCTTGTCGAACATCGCGCCTTCGCTGGTGACATACGCCGCGCTCACGATCAGGGTCACGATCGGCAGCCAGGCCAGCGGCGACACCGGGCGGAAGATCTGGATCATCGGATTGAGCGCCGATTGCACCGCTGCGCTGAGACCGCAGAATACGCCGAGCGGCACTGCCACCAGGGTCGCAATGAAGAAGCCGGTGAACACCGTCTTGAGACTGGTCACGATCTGCTCGGGATAGGTGCGCTTGCCGGTCCAGGCATGGATGCTGACCTTCGCCTGGGGATCATTCGCCAGAAGCTCCTTGTTGCGCGCTTCCTGGCGCGCATAGAACGCCTGCTTTTTTTCCTGCTCGGCGAAGTGATCCTGCACCAGCACCCTGGCCTGGGCGAACACATCCGCCGGCCCCGGCACCGCGCCGAGGCTGGTCTGGATACGCGATGCGCTGGCGCTCCACAGGACGAGGAAGCAGAGAATGGCCAGGGTCGGCATGCCGAGCGCCATGAACAAGGCACGCGCCTGTTCGCGACCGTCGAACTTGAATGTCAGGGCTTTCATGGTATGACTCCTGTATGTTGCAAGCGGGACTTACTTGAGACCGATCTTGAGTTTCTTCAGATAATCGTTGGGCTTCTTTCCGTCATAGACGATGCCGTCGATAAAGCCGCCCTGCGGGCCGCGGAAGCCGTCGCTCTTCTGCGGGAAGTCGGTCGGCTTGGCCTTGCCTTCGGCGATCAGTTCCTGCGCCGCCTTCATATAGACATCGGGCAGGTAGACCTGCTTCGCCACGTCGAGGTACCAGCTGTCCGGCTTGTGTTCCGGAATCTGGCCCCAGCGCCGCATCTGCGTCAGATACCAGATCGCATCGCTGTAGTAGGGAAAGGTGGCGTTGTTGTTGAAGAACTGGTTGAAGCCGGGGTAGGGCCGCTTGTCGCCCTTCTCGAATTCAAAGCTGCCGGTCATGCTGTTGCTGATGACGTCAACATCGGCGCCGACATAGTTCGACCTGGCGATGATCTTTGCCGCCTCGATCCGATGCGCCATGCTTTCGTCGAGCCACATGCCGGCGCGGATCAGCGCCTTGACCACGGCGATATGCGTCCTGGGATATTTGTCGGCCCAGGCCTTGGTGACGCCGAACACCTTCTCCGGATTGTTGTGCCAGACCTCGTCGTCGGTGATCACCGGCACGCCGATGCCCTTGAACACCGCCTGCTGGTTCCACGGTTCGCCGACGCAGTAGCCGTTGATGGTGCCCGCCTCCATGGTCGACGGCATCTGCGGCGGCGGCGTTACCGACAACTGCACGTCGGCATTGGTTTGGCCTGAATTATCGGCGGCAGTGTACATGCCGGGGTTCATGCCGCCCGAAGCGAGCCAGTAGCGCAGTTCGTAATTGTGGGTCGATACCGGGAACACCATGCCCATCTTGAAGGGCTTGCCTTCGGCCTTGTATTTATCGACCACCTTCTTCAGATATTCGGCCTTGATCGGATGCAGCGGCTTGCCGTCCTTCATCGGCAGTAAGGGTTTCATTTCATTCCAGACCGGGTTCGACACCGTGATCGCGTTGCCATTGAGATCCATGCTGAAGGCGGTGACCACCGGCGCCTTGGTGCCGAAACCGATGGTGGCGCCGAGCGGCTGGCCAGCCAACATGTGGGCACCGTCGAGCTGGCCGTCGATGACGCGATCGAGCAGCACCTTCCAGTTGGCCTGCGCCTCCAGCGTGACGTACAGGCCTTCGTCCTCGAAGTAGCCCTTCTCGTAGGCAATCGCCAAGGGAACCATATCGGTCAGCTTGATGAAGCCGAACTTGAGCGTCGTCTTCTCCGGAACATCCCTGGCACTTGACGGTAGCGGCGACAGACCCAGCATCAGTGCGCCCGCGAGAATGCCGATACGGGTCAGGAATCCGCGTCGGGGGCTTGATTTGCGAGCGTTCCGGATAAATTTGTTTGACATCATGTCACCTCGTTTTGAAAAGAAAAGAATCAAGCGTAAACATCGAAGGAAGCTGCATACCGCTGTGGCTCGCTGCCGTCCCAGGTCAGGCCATCCATCAGTTTGCTGCTGCGCATTTCGCTCGCGGGCACGGCGACGCCGGCCGCCGCCGCTGCCTGACGGTAGATATCGAGACGATGCACCTTGCGGGCGATGGCGAGATAGTCGACATCAGTCTTCAGCAGACCCCAGCGCTTGTGCTGTGTCATGAACCACATGCCATCCGAGAGATAGGGGAAGTTCACCGCGCCATCGTTGAAGAATTTCAGCGCATGCTTGTCTTCCCATTTCCTGCCAAGGCCATTGACATAACGTCCCAGCATGCGTTCCACGATCACATCGGCGCGGGTATTCACATAGCGTTCGCCGGCAATGATTTCCGCAGTCTCCCGCTTGTTGGCGGCGGAAGCGTCAATCCAGCGCCCGGCCTCCAGCAATGCAGCGGTTGCGGCGCGGGCGGCGTTCGGATGGGAATTTGTCCACTCGGCAGTGGTGCCCAGCACCTTTTCCGGGTGATCGGGCCAGATGTCCTGCGAGGTGGCGACGGTAAATCCGATGCCGTCGACGATGGCGCGATTGTTCCATGGCTCGCCGGCACAGAAGCCATCCATGTTGCCAACGAGCATATTGGCCACCATTTGTGGCGGCGGCACGGTGATGGTCTTGACATCCTGCATCGGGTCGATGCCGTTCGCGGCGAGCCAGTAGTAAAGCCACATGGCATGGGTGCCGGTAGGAAAGGTCTGGGCGAAGCTGTATTCCCTTTCCTTCTTCGCGATCAATCCGGCCAGCGTCGCACCGTCGGTGGCGCCCTTGTCCTTGATCTGGCTGGAGAGCGTAATGGCCTGGCCGTTGTTGTTGAGCGTCATCAGTACGTTCATGTCCTTCTTCGGTCCGCCGATGCCCAGCTGCACACCATAGATCAGGCCGTAGAGCACATGCGCCGCATCAAGTTCACCGTTCACCAGTTTGTCGCGTATCGACGCCCACGACGCTTCTCTGGACGGGATGATCCTGATGCCATATTTTTCGTCAAATTTTTGCACCGCCGCCATCACCACGGAGGAGCAATCGGTCAGCGGAATGAAGCCGATCCTGACTTCCTTTTTTTCCGGCGCATCGGAACCCGCAGCCCAGGCGCCGGAGCGTACGCCGGGCGGCACCATGGCCATCAGGCCGCCACCTGCGGCCAGCGCGCTTGCGCTGCAAATGAAATCGCGACGAGCCAAATTCCTGGTCGTCTTGTCATCCATGTTGTGTTCCTCATTTTTCGAAAATCCAATAAAAAACGGCGTCGCACGCCGACAGAGCAACTAACTCTGTCAACGTGGACGCCGTTGTCCACTCTTGTCGCTACGGGTCCGCCGGGATCCGCTGCTGGTCGTTACATCGCAAGGTGTGTGCCAGAAGCAGCACATCGCTCAAGAAGCCAGCGTTTACTGTGGCCTCAAGGTTTTCAGTGTGATTGCGTAATCGCCGCACGCTCGCAAATCCGCACTGTTGCAGTGCGGCATGCACCAGCTTGGAAGTTAATTCTCGATTGCTTCGTGCCTGGCGCTACAGATCAGAGCAGGAGATCGGCCATCTCCACCACTTGCGCTGCGACCCTGGTCAGTGACTGCTTGCGATCCATCGCCAGCTTGCGCAGAGCGTTATAGGCTGCATCTTCATCAAAGCCGCGCGCCTTCATGAGGATGCCCTTGGCGCGGTCGAGTATCTTGCGGTCGGCCAGTTTTTGCGTGGCGTCGTCGCGTTCGCGCTTGAGTCCCTGATGTTCCTCGAAGCGGGCGATCGCGACTTCGATCACCGGCCGCAGTCGTT
The DNA here is from genome assembly GCA_049276455.1 of Georgfuchsia sp. Lineage (GTDB taxonomy): Bacteria > Pseudomonadota > Gammaproteobacteria > Burkholderiales > Rhodocyclaceae > Georgfuchsia. Next base: position 19,511 of record JBASWL010000251.1, read on the forward strand.
TGGCAGACAGGCCATCGACGATATAAGCGGAGACGCCAGCCTTGATCGCCTTGCGGATCACCTTGCCGTCGCTCTCGCTGGCAAACATTACCACCGGCCGTGGCAATTCGGCATTGGCAACGGCCAGGTGCTCGAGCGTATCGCGCGACGGTGAGTCAGTCTGAATCAGGATCACATCCGGCTTCAATTGCTCGACTCGTGCCGAAAGGTCCAGTACAGAAGGCAGCAGTGCCGCAACCTGATAACCAGCCAACGCGAGTCCGGCGCAGATTTCGCCGGCCCTGGACTCCGCTTCGTCTATTACCAATACGGTCAACATGCATTTCTTGACGCAAGTAGCGTGCCGCTTGCGTTTAAAAAAAATGGCGCCTCATATTTGATAAATCAAGTCAGACGACCGCTTCAGCCGAACTACCGTCTGTGTGTAACCTTGCCGCGTGACTGCTCGACTCTATTACATGCCGTTGAACCATTGAGGCGACGTATGATGACAAAGAGCACAGTTGGGCCGGTCAGGAAATGCAGAAGCAGACGGTCAAAATGATGATCGCTTCTACGACCTGTGACTAAGCGGCGTTACCATTGCCAATAGTGCCGTCCGGTTGATGGCGCGATGTTCAGGAGGGAATCACCCATGCCCTACGCCGACGTCACCATCCGCACCCGCGACGGCCACTGCCCCGCTTCCGTCTTCACCCCTGCCGATAAGCGGGGCCCGTGGCCAGGCGTGATTTTCTTCATGGATGGCTTCGGTATCCGCCCGACGATGTGGCAGATGGGGCAGAGGCTCGCTGACGGTGGCTATTTCGTGCTGCTGCCGGACCTCTATTACCGACTCGGCGCATGCGCGCCGCTGGAGCCCGCCCGTGTGTTGGTGGACCCGGCCGAGCGCGAGGCGCTGATGCAGCGCGTGGCCACTCTCAACCGCGACCGAAAGGTCGCGGACGCTGCCGCTTTTATCGATTTTCTGTCGACACGGCCCGACGTCAAGGGCAAGCGTTTCGGCTGCACCGGCTATTGCCTGGGCGGTAATGTGTCGCTGACGGCAGCCGGGGCCTTCCCCAACTCCTTCGCGGCAGTCGCGTCTTTCCACGGCGGCAACATCGGTGCGGACGAGCCCGAGAGCCCGCACCATTTCGTGGGCGGCATCACGGGCCGGGTGTATGTTGCCGGCGCAGACGAAGACGCGACCTTCCCTGAGGAGCAGAAGCAGCGGTTGGAACAGGCACTCGCCAAAAGCGGTGTCGACCACATGGTGGAAACCTACATCGGCGCGCGCCATGGCTTTGCGGTGCCGGACCACCTTGCCTTCGATGCGACCGCCGCGGAGCGGCACTGGAAGTCCCTGTTCGGCCTGTTTGAAAAAACACTTGCGAGCTAGAACCAAGCCCTATCTCCGGAAAAACCAATAGACGGCGAGCGCCCCAATGATGCAGAAAAGGCCGCCCGCCTGAAGGGCGAAGCCGGACGAGGTATGCGCGGCAAGCAGCCCCATCCAGAAGCTGCCGATCGGCATGCCGCCGCCGAACACTAACGCCCAGATGCCCATAAGGCGTCCACGCAGGTGATCGGGCGACTGGGTTTGGATGACGCTATTCCCGATGGAGAAGAACAGGATGATGCCGAAGCCCGCGAAGAAAAGCAGAAACGCGGCGCCGATGGGATGGCGCATGAAGCCGAAGAGAATGATGAACACACCGTAAATGCCGGTACCAACGAAGAGGGTTCTGATGCGGACAATGCGCATCCCCTGCGTTGCGGTAAACAGAGCGGCGGTACAGGCGCCGAGACCGTTGACGGCAAGCAGCCAGCCGTAGCCTTGGGCGTCCATGTGCAACTGAGTCACGACGAAGGCGGACAACTGCGACTGGTAGGCCCAGCCGCCCACGCTCATGATCAGCAGCAGCGCAATCGCCTTGGCCATGGTGTTGTTGGATTTGAGGTAATTGAATCCACCCAGCGTGTAGGCGATGTCGGCCCTGGTTTCTTTCGGCGCGTAGTGCGCCGCAGGCAGCCGGATCCGGCGGATTGCGTAAAGCACAGCAAGATAACTCAGGCCATCGAGCAGGAAGCACCAAGCCGGGCCGACCGAAGCCAGCAGCATTCCGGCGACGGCAGGGCCGATTACGCGCGTGGCATTCACCATCGCACTATTGAGGGCAATGGCGTTGACCAGATCCTTTTTGCCGACCAGTTCCACCATGAGCGTTTGGCGCGAGGGCATTTCGAATGCCATGGCCAGGCCCCAAAAAAAGGAAAAGGTCATCAGGTAGGCGATGTGCACCGGGCCGCGAAAAAGCATTGCGGCCAGCGCCAGTGAGGACAGCAGCGAAAAGCAGCTGGTGAGAGCGAACATGCGAATCTTCGGCACACGGTCGGCCAGGGCGCCAGCGTAGATGGCGAAGAGAAAAATGGGCAGGGCGTTGAGCGTGAACACCATGCCCAGCAGGAATTGCGAGTGGGTGAACTGGAACGACACCCAGCCCAGCGCCGCAGTGCGGGTCCAGGTGCCGATCAGCGAGACGCTCTGCCCCGCGTAAAAGTACCGGTAGTTGGGACTGCGTAAGGCGGAAAATGTCCGCTGTAGTCCTCGCGACGGAGCCAGCCCTGCGCTATCCGCCTCCGATTGCTGAAATGTTTCGAGCTGATTGTCGGATTCCGAACTCAATGCTGCCTCCGTTCAAGTGGCGCATTATCCTCCGCGCGGGTCGTGTCACCCGCTGTGATGCTGCGTGGTTAGGGCGAGGTCGCCAACGGCCGCTTCGTAGAATTCCATTTCGTAAGAATTGGGTTTGGCCGAACGCCCTCAATGGAGAAAGCCGCCCGGTCTATAAAGGGCGCGGAGTGCTCATTCACGAAATTCGTAGGCGGCCGTTTGAGCGGCCATCCCTGATGCCCTTTCAAAAATCATCAATGATCACTTGACCGCAATACGAGCCGATAATCATGTTCGGGGCGGATGATTACTTCCCGTCCACATTCGCAGCGGATCGCTTGCTGCGCGCAGTATCGATTTGCTGGCACAGCCGCTCGGCACCGTCGAGCAGGCGCGGCGTGTGGCGCTGGATGATGTCGGGCGGAATGAAGTAGAGGTTGTCGCGCGCGACCGCCGTGAGCTGCGGCCAGCGTCGCCAGTCGTCAAGCCATTCCGGCCGCGCCTCATCCATGCCGCTGGCGACGATGGCTTCCGGATTCGCCGCGAGTACGGCTTCCACCGTCACCGTGGGCGCCATTTGCCGCAGCTGGCCAAAGACATTCTCGCCGCCGCACAGGCGGATTGCATCGCTGATGATCTGCGTGCTGCCCACGGTCATCAACGGCTCTTTCCACACCTCGTAAAAGACGCGCACTTTGGGCTGATTCGAATATTGTGTGCGCAGTGCTTCCAGGCGCGCACGAAATGCCGCCGCCGCTCGCCCTCCTTCTTCATTGCCCATGAGCTGGCCATAACTTTCGAGGTCATGCGCAATGTCCTCGATGCGATTCGGCTGCGAGAGGTAGACGGGGATGCCGAGCTGACGGATTTTTTCGATGTGCGCCGGCGTGTTGCCGCTTTGCCAGCCGATCACCAGATCGGGTTTGAGCGCAACGATGGCCTCCATGTCGAGGCGCGCATAACTGCCGATGCGCGGAAGTTTCTTCACCGCCGCCGGGTAGTCGCTGAATTGCACGGTACCTACCAACCGTTCGCCGGCGCCCGCCGCCATCAAGGTTTCCGCGATGTGCGGGGTGAGAGCGATCACCCGTTTCGCCGGCTGCTTGAGATGTACTTCGGCGCCGCTGTCGTCTTTCACCACGATATCGGCATGAGCTTCAATGTTGAAGCACAGCAGCATTGCGCAAATCAGGAAGGACTGAAAAAAGGCCATGGGATAATTGCACAATGAAAGAGAACGGATTCTAACGTGGCAGCCACCTCACTCATGGTGCAGGGGTGCACGTCGGACGCAGGCAAGAGCACGCTGGTTGCCGCGCTGTGCCGCATCCTCAAGCGTCGCGGCGTGCGCGTGGCGCCGTTCAAGCCGCAGAACATGGCGCTCAATTCGGCGGTGACCGAAGACGGCGGCGAGATCGGCCGCGCCCAGGCGCTGCAGGCAATGGCCGCCGGGCTTGCGCCGCGCATCGATTTCAACCCGGTGTTGCTGAAACCCACCACCGACCAGCGCGCGCAAGTCATCATCCACGGCAAGGCGATCGATACGCTCGATGCCGTCGCCTATCACGACTACAAGCGCGTCGCGCTGGAGGCGGTGATGGCATCGTGGCAGCGGCTTACGGCGCAATATGATTGCGTGATCGTCGAGGGCGCGGGCAGTCCGGCCGAAATCAATCTGCGCGACCGCGACATCGCCAACATGGGCTTCGCCGAACTTGCCGACGTGCCGGTGATCCTGATCGCCGACATCGATCGCGGCGGCGTCTTCGCCCATTTCGTCGGCACGCTCGCCCTGCTCTCGGCTTCGGAGCAGGCGCGCATCAGGGGCTTCGTCATCAACCGCTTTCGCGGCGATATCGCGCTGCTCGAACCGGGACTGCGCTGGCTCGAAGAGCGCACCGGCAAGCCGGTGCTGGGCGTGCTGCCCTATCTGCACGGCCTCTTTCTCGACGCCGAAGATGCCATCGCCACGCACGCCGAGACAAAACCTGACGCCAGCCTCAGGGCCGTGGCGCTGGCCTACCCGCGTTGTTCCAACCACAACGATCTCGATCCGCTGCGCCTGCATCCCGAAGTCGATTTCCACTGGATCGGGCCGGGGCAACCGATTCCCGCCTGCGATCTGATTGTGCTACCCGGCTCAAAAGCCGTGCAGGCGGACCTGCACTGGCTGCGCGCGCAGGGCTGGCACAACGCCATTGAACGACATCTACGTTATGGCGGCAAGCTGATCGGCCTCTGCGGCGGCTACCAGATGCTCGGCCGCGCCCTGCATGATCCCGATGGCATCGAAGGCGCGCCGGGCAGCATGGCGGGTCTTGATCTGCTTGATTGCGAAACCACGCTTGATGCCGAGAAGCAGCTGCACAATGTTCGCGGCACGCTCGCCTTCGACGGTGCGCCCGCAATGAATGGCTATGAAATCCACATGGGCATCACCAGTGGTGCGGCGCTCCAGTTTCCTGCCGTGCGTTTGTCCGACGGGCGGAATGACGGCGCGATTTCCGGCGATGGACGAATTCTTGGCAGCTATTGCCATGGCCTCTTCAACCATCCCGAAGCACTTGCGGCGTTGCTCAAATGGGCCGGCGCAAAGCCGGCTGCGCACATCGATTTCGCCGCGCGCCGCGAACAGGATATCGAGCGCCTGGCCGATGCGGTGGAAGCGGCAATCGACTGGCAGAAGCTCAAGCTGCCTGGTTTTTGATTTCAGTGGCTAAAGCCAGACACCGCCGTGCGGCAGTTGCAGCGGCGGCTGGCCGTCGCCGGTGACGAAAGCGCCGATCAGGAAGCTCAGCACTGAAATGAAAATGCTGGCGAAGAAGGCGGTCCAGAAACCGGAGACCGTGAATCCCTTCACCAACGCCGACACAAGCAGGATCATCAGCGCATTGATCACAAGCAGGAACAAACCGAAAGTAAGCAGCGTCAAGGGCAGAGTAAGGATGAACAGCAACGGTCTGACGATTGCATTGGCAAAACCGAGCAGCAAGGCAGAAATAATCAATGCCCGCGTACTGTCGAACTTGATGCCAGCAAAGACGTAGCTACTGGCCCATAGCGACAGCGAGGTGATCAGCCACTGAAAAAGGAAGGGTATGAGTCCGTCAAGCATGTTTATTTGTGTTCCCCGGCATTATGCGATTCTTCCCATAACGCGCGCCCGAGCGATTTCCACACCGGGCCGCCGTGCGTAAGGATGCCTTCATCGGCGCTTTGCTTCATCACCTTGAGCATCAGTTGCGAAAGTCCGATGATTTCGAGCGTGGCCATGCCTTTCTGGCTGCCGGGCGGATGATCGAGTTTCAGCGTATCGCTCAGCGAGGCCAGCGCATGCCGGGCCAGCTTGCGCACCTCGGCTTCGTTGTTCCAGTCGATGCCGAGAACGACGCCCTTGCGCGCAATTTCAGTTTCGAGTTGCGCGGCTTCAGCCGCATAGTTTTCAAATTCGGGCATTGTTCTTTCCTTTCCGCTTCGGTGCAATGACAGCCTACTTTGACAGCAGGGGCGCCAGATAATGCCCCGTGTAGCTGGCATCAGTTGCCGCGATGATCTCGGGCGATCCAGACGCAATAATACGTCCGCCGCCATCGCCACCCTCGGGACCAACGTCGACGATCCAGTCCGCTGTCTTGATCACATCGAGATTATGCTCGATAACAACAATCGTGTTGCCATGGTCGCGCAACCGGTGCAGTACGGTAAGCAACATCTCGATGTCCTGAAAATGCAGTCCGGTGGTGGGCTCGTCGAGGATGTAGAGCGTACGCCCGGTGTCGCGCTTGGAAAGCTCCAGCGCCAGCTTGACGCGCTGCGCCTCGCCGCCCGAGAGCGTGGTCGCACTCTGACCGAGCGTGATGTAGGACAGGCCGACATCCATCAAGGTTTGCAACTTCCTCGACACTACCGGCACCGCGTCGAAAAAATCGCGCGCCTGCTCCACCGTCATCGCCAGCACTTCATGGATGTTCCTGCCCTTGTAGCGGACTTCCAGCGTCTCGCGGTTGTAGCGCTTGCCATGGCAGGTATCGCAGGGTACAAAAATATCGGGCAGGAAGTGCATCTCCACCTTGATCATGCCATCGCCCTGGCAGGCTTCGCAGCGACCGCCCTTGACGTTGAACGAAAAGCGGCCCGGTGCATAACCGCGCTGGCGCGCCTCGGGTACGCCAGAGAACAGTTCGCGGATCGGCGTGAGCAAACCCGTGTAGGTTGCCGGATTGGAACGCGGCGTGCGGCCGATCGGCGACTGGTCGACGCTGATCACCTTGTCGAAAAATTCCAGTCCCTCGATCATGTCATGCGCGGCGGGCTCGGTCGTCGAACCGTAGAGATGGCGAGCGGCGGCGGCATACAGCGTGTCGTTGATCAGCGTTGACTTGCCGGAGCCGGAAACGCCGGTAACACAAGTGAATAAACCGACCGGAATGTCGAGGTCGACATTTTTCAGGTTATTGCCGCGCGCGCCGCGAATCGCCAGCCGGCGCTCCGGCTGCGGCAGGTGGCGCTGATGCGGAATCGCGATCTGCCTGCGCCCCGACAGATAGGCGCCGGTCAGTGAATCCGGATGGGCTTCGATCTGCTTCGGTGTGCCTTCGGCGACTATGCGACCGCCATGTTCGCCAGCGCCGGGGCCGATGTCGACCACATGGTCGGCGCTCTCGATCGCTTCCATGTCGTGTTCGACCACGATCACGGTATTGCCGAGATCGCGCAGATAGATCAGCGTGTCGAGCAGGCGCCGGTTGTCGCGCTGGTGCAGACCGATGCTCGGCTCGTCCAGCACGTACATCACGCCGGTAAGTCCGGAGCCGATCTGCGAAGCGAGACGGATGCGCTGCGACTCGCCGCCCGACAGCGTTTCCGCCGAGCGGTCGAGCGAAAGATAGTCGAGCCCGACGTTGATCAGGAAGCCGAGCCGCGCATTGATCTCCTTGACGATCTTGTCCGCGACCTGGGCACGATGGCCGGTCAATTTGAGCTCGGCGAAAAAGTCGCGGCTGATGCCCAATGCCAAATGACTGATGTCGGCTATGGTGCGGCCGCCGATGAAGACATGACGCGCTTCGCGGCGCAGCCGCATGCCGTGGCATTCGGGACAGGGCTTGGCGTTGAGATATTTTGCCAGTTCTTCGCGCACCATCTGCGAATCGGTTTCACGGTAGCGACGCTCGAAGCTGGGAATGATGCCCTCGAAGACATGGCTGCGCTCGAAGCGCGTGCCCTTCTCGTTGAGGTATTTGAAGCGAACCGATTCCTTGCCCGAACCATAGAGCACGATCTGGCGCTTTTCTTCACTCAGTTCCTCGAAAGGCATGCCGGTCTCGAAGCTATAGTGCTCGGCAAGGCTTTCGATCATCTGAAAGTAGAACTGGTTGCGCCGATCCCAGCCCTTGATCGCGCCCGCAGCCAGCGAGAGATGAGGATGGGCGACGATGCGCGTCGGGTCGAAAAACTGGATTTGCCCCAGGCCATCGCACTTGGGACAGGCGCCCATCGGGTTGTTGAACGAGAACAGCCGTGGCTCCAGTTCCTGCAACGAATAAGAGCAGACCGGGCAGGCAAATTTGGCGGAAAAGAGATGTTCCTTTCCTGAATCCATTTCTACTGCAAGCGCACGGCCTTCGGCATGACGCAATGCCGTCTCGAACGATTCGGCCAGGCGCTGGCGCAAATCGGGACGCAACTTGATCCGATCCACCACCACATCGACACTGTGCTTCTGCGTCTTCGCCAGCTTTGGCAGTGCGTCGATATCGACCACCTTGCCATCCACGCGCAAACGCACGAAGCCCTGCGCTCGCAACTCGGCGAACAGATCAAGCTGCTCGCCCTTGCGATTTGCCACCACCGGCGCGAGGATCATCAGTTTGGTGTCCTCGGGCAGCGCCAACACGTGATCTACCATTTGCGTGATGCTCATCGCTTCGAGCGGCAGACCATGGTCAGGACAGTGCGGCGTGCCGGCGCGAGCGTAGAGCAGGCGCAGATAATCGTGGATTTCGGTAACGGTGCCAACCGTGGAGCGCGGATTATGACTGGTGGCCTTCTGCTCGATCGAGATCGCCGGCGACAGGCCCTCGATCAGATCGACATCGGGTTTCTCCATCAACTGCAGAAACTGCCGCGCATAGGCCGAAAGCGATTCAACATAGCGGCGCTGGCCTTCGGCATAGAGCGTGTCAAAAGCGAGTGAACTCTTGCCCGACCCGGACAATCCCGTGATCACCGTGAGTCTGTTCCTCGGCAGGTCGAGGTTGATGTTCTTCAGGTTATGGGTTCGGGCGCCACGGATGCGGATCAATTCCATGTTTGGAGTAGGGTAATCATGCGTTGAACAAGAACTGGAAAAAGTGACGCGCCAAGCGTCGCGAACCGGCTAATATACCGGCTTTCGCTTACCCATCACAGATGAATTCCCCGCAAAAGCTTACTTCCCTCGAATGGCGCGCCACAACCTCGCTCGCGCTGATCTTCGCCTTGCGCATGTTCGGCATGTTTTCCATCCTGCCGGTACTGGCCATCTACGCGCGCGGCCTGCCCGGCGGAGACAACCAGTTCCTGATCGGTGTGGCGCTCGGCATCGACGGCCTCGCCCAGGCCTGCCTGCAAATCCCCTTCGGCCTGCTCTCCGACCGTTTCGGCCGCAAACGCATGATCTACATCGGCCTGGCGCTGTTCGCACTGGGCAGTTTCATCGCCGCCGGCGCCACCACCCTGCCGATGATCATCGTCGGCCGTCTGGTGCAGGGCACCGGCGCGGTATCCTCCTCCATCATCGCGCTGCTGGCCGACCTCACACGCGAGGAGCGCCGCTCTACCTCGATGGCAGTGATCGGCATGAGCATCGGCATCACCTTCGGCGTATCGCTGGTGCTCGGCCCGACCCTGGAGCACTTCATCGGCGTACCGGGCATTTTCGCGCTGACCGGCATACTGGCCGGGCTGGCCATGCTCGCAGTACGCTTTGTCGTGCCCAACCCGCTGAAAAGCAGCATCCATGGCGATGCGGAAACCGTACCGGGCAAACTCAAGGCGGTATGGAAGAACAGCGAGCTGCAACGCCTCAACTTCGGCATCCTGAGCCTGCACGCATCGATGCGCGGACTCTTCGTCGCTGTACCGCTGCTGCTGCTCAATGTCGGCGGCATGCCGCTGGCAACCCACTGGAAGGTGTACCTGCCGATCATGGTGGTCTCCTTTTTCGGCGCCGTGCCCGCGATCATCATCGCCGAAAAATACGGGCGCATGAAACCGGTGTTCTGCGGGGCGATAGGCTTGCTGTCCCTCTCGACCATCCTCATGGCGGTACTGATCAACCACTTCACCGGCATCGTGATTGCGCTGTTCCTGTTCTTCCTTGCCTTCAACCTGCTCGAAGCCACGCTGCCTTCGCTGGTATCGAAAATCGCGCCAGCCGGTAGCAAGGGCACCGCCATCGGCGTCTACAACACCGGACAGTTCCTCGGCCTCTTCCTCGGCGGCGCAATCGGCGGCTTGCTCGCCCAGCACGCCGATTACAGCGCCGTGTTTGCCTTCAGTTCCGCACTCGGCATCGCCTGGTTCCTGTTGGCCCTCTCGATGCAACCCCCGCCCGCAGTGAAGACCTGCATGTTCCATGTCGATGTCGCCAACGCACAGGCAGCGGAATCATTGGCCGCAGCACTGGCAAAGTTGCGCGGCGTTGCGGAAGCGGCGGTGTCAGCCGACGAAGGCGTGGTCTATCTGAAGGTTGGCCTGCACGATTGGGATGAGGCCGGGGCGCAGGCGTTGATGGCCCGGTAAGAAGCCAGGGGCATGGGTGCTCTTGCCCGGCAGCACATTCATGCCGCGCCCAGCAGCAAAAAGAGGAATATCACAACAAGTGAAAACTCCGCAGCGATGGCCAGCCAGCAGGAAAGGGACAAGAGTGGATCGCCAAGCTTCCGAAAGCGAAAAGACCAGACGTACTTCACCAGCGCGATGCGCGGGCCAATACCGTTTTTCAGGGTAATCGAGGGTTTATTCAAGCCCATCCAGATCAAGTGATGGGCATTTTGCAGTCGAAGCAACAGCCATGCGCCGTTAACAAGGGAGAATATCAGGACGGCCAGAAACAAGATCATCATCCGGAAAGTATAACTTTCATGCACGGCCCAGGAAACGCCTGAGCTAAGCCCATTTAGCGCCATTCCTTCAGGCTTGATCCCGGGAGAAGGCAAGAGTGGCGTATTCACAAAGCAGACAGCTGCCCCTGGAGCAATCTCTACGGCACTTTCTTGCACGAGTTGGCATTCATGCGCATCGGGACAGACTTGGTTGTATGGCATACTCACCAATCAATGCACAGGCGGTGTATGCCGACGAAAATCGAGAGAAGGGGAACAAAAAAATGGCTTCAGTCAATAAAGTGATTCTGGTAGGTAATCTGGGCAGGGACCCCGAGGTGCGCTACATGCCGAGCGGCGAAGCGGTGACCAACATCACCATCGCCACGACAGACACCTGGAAGGACAAGAACAGCGGCGAAAAGAAGGAAGCCACCGAGTGGCATCGGGTTGTCTTCTTCCGCAAGCTGGCAGAGATCGCCGGCCAGTATTTGAAGAAGGGCGCGCAGGTGTATATCGAGGGCTCGCTCAAGACGCGCAAATGGGAGAAGGACGGGCATACCAACTACACCACGGAAATCATCGCCGACACCATGCAGATGCTGGGCAAGCGCGAAGGTGGCGGCAACCCGGACTATGATCGCGGCGAACGTACGGCGGCGCCTGCTGCAAGACCTGCCCCACAACCGGCAGCAGGTGGCATCGCCGATTTCGAGGACGACATTCCGTTCTAAAGCCTTGCCGTGAAACGCGAACGACTCCTCGCCCGTTTGCGTAGCACCTCGCGCCGCGATATTGCCATTGTCAGCTTCACGGCCTTGTTGCTGGTAGCAGGTGGTTTCTGGGGCGCGGCGCAATTCATCCGGCCGGCGCCGCCCAGGCAACTGGTGATTGCGACGGGCGAAGCCGGGGGCGCCTATCAGCGTTATGCCGCCGAATACAAACAGTTTTTCGACAAGTTCGGCATTCAACTGATCGAGCGACCAAGCTCGGGGTCCCTCGAAAATGCCAGGCTGTTGCGCGATGACAGCCAGACGGTTGATGCCGCCTTCATTCAAGGCGGCACAGCGGAGCCGATTGAGGATGACGGGATCACTTCGCTCGGTGCGCTCTACTACGAGCCACTGTGGATTTTTTACCGCGCAGCTATTTCACCCGACAAACCGCTTGAACATATTGCCGACCTGAAGGGCCGCCGCATTGCCGTGGGTAGTGAGGGGGGCGGCAATCGAAGCCTGGTGATGGACATATTGCATGCCAACGCCATGGATGCCGGCGCAACGAAACTGGTCAATGTTGGCGGACTGGACGCGGTGGGCGCCTTGAGTAGCGGCAAGCTTGATGCCGCCATGGTGGTGGGGCCGACGCAATCGGCGGCAGTCTGGCTGTTGCTCTATACGCCGGGCATCAAGATCATGAATCTCTCCAACGCGGAGACCTATGCGCGCATGTTCCCCTACCTGTCCACCGTAGTGCTGCCCGAAGGAGCGGTTGACCTGGTAAGGAATATTCCGCCGCGCGACATCAATCTGGTGGCACCGGTGGCGACCATCGCGGTGCGCTCAAGCACCCATTCTGCACTTGTCGGCTTGCTGCTGCAGGCTACGAGCGAGGTGCATGGCCGGCCCGGCATCTTTAATCGTCCCGGTGATTTTCCCAAGGCGCAGGATGTCGACTTCCCGCTCGCTCCGGAAGCCGAGCACTTTTACAAATCGGGCAAGCCGTTTTTGCAGCGCTATCTTCCGTTCTGGGCGGCAACACTGATCGATCGTCTGGTGGTGATGCTGATTCCCCTGTTCGCGATCCTGATTCCTGTGTTGCGCTTTGCTCCGGCATTGTATGGCTGGCGCGTGCGGGCGCGGATTTTCCGCCGCTATGGCGAGCTCAAGTTTCTCGAGGCGGATGTCGAATCCGATCCGGGTTGCCATACGCGCCAGGAATGGCTCGACAAGCTGGAAGCAATAGCGCGCGGCATCAACCGTATCGCCGTACCGCTGGCATTTTCCGACAAGCTCTACACCTTGCGCTCGCATTTGGCGCTGGTGCGCGAAACCATCCTGAAGCGGACCACCAATTAAGCGATTAAAGCCTGCGGATCTTTTCCAGCAGCGCGGTGGTCGAGCGTTCGTGGATGAAGGGGATGGAGTGCACCTTCCCTCCCCATCCAGTGACTTCAGCGTAGCCGACGATTTTTTCCGCTGGCCAGTCGCCGCCCTTCACCAATATGTCGGGATGCGATTCGAGAATACGCAGCAATGGTGTGTCTTCATCGAAGCTGGTGACGAGGCTGACGCACTCCAGTGCAGCCAGCACTGCCATGCGATCATTGAGCTTGTTGACCGGTCTGTCATCACCCTTGCCGAGCCGCTGCACTGAAGCATCCGAATTGACCGCCACGATGAGACTCGCACCAAGCGCGCGTGCCTGCGCGAGATAGGTGACATGGCCACGATGCAGGATGTCGAAGCAGCCGTTGGTGAACACCAGCGGGCGCGGCAGCGCTGCGATGCGCGCCGCGATCTGCCCCGGCTCACAGCATTTCGCATCGAAGTCCGGTGCTGGATATTGCATTAACGCACCGGCGCTTTCGCTGGCTCTGTCTGACGAATGTCGAGCCGACGGGCTTCTTCATCAGAAAGATATTCAAACAGCCGCACCACGCCAAGTACGCCGGAAGTTTCGCGAACGATCTGGGTTGCATCATCACCTTCATTGCGCGTAACCAGGCCCATCAGATATACCGTGCCACCCTCGGTCACCACCTTGAACAAATTAGGCGAGTATTTACCGTAATTCATAAGCCGGGCTTTTACCTTGGAAGTAATCAGGGTGTCGTTGCTGCTACTGCCCAGCGAAGCAAGCCCCGAGATGCGCAATTCATTCTGCGTCGCCTTGACATTGGGTCTGCCAGCAACGATCTGTTCGATATCGGCCTTAATCGATTCGTCAGGTACTTCGCCGGTAATGAGCACAGTGCGGTTGTAGCTGGTGATGTTGACATGCACCCGATCGGGATATTTTTCATTGATGGCTTTACTGGCGCGCAGTTCGATGGCTTCGTCGGTCAGATAGGTGTCCGAGGGCCGGCGGTCAGAGATCATCAGCGCTCCGGCACCCATGCCAACGGCCGCAATACCGAAGCAACCGGCAAGCGCCGGCATCAGAGCAGCAAGCAGGGACCAGGTAGCGAGTTTGCGTTTGATTGTCATGCAGGGTCTCCAAACAATAAATGGTCTATTCCGTCGCACAGGCAGTGCAAGGTAAGCAGGTGGACTTCCTGAATCCGCGCGGTACGATCAGCCGGCACGCAGAGATGTACGTCGGTATCGCGCAGAAAGGTGGCCATCTTGCCGCCGGCCTTGCCGGTCAGTGCGACGATGGTGATGCCAAGTTCATGCGCGACCTTGATGGCCTCGATCACATTCGGCGAATTGCCGCTGGTCGAAATCGCCAGCAGCACGTCGCCTTTGCGCCCAAGGGCATGCACCTGCTTTGAAAATACTTCTTCGTAGCGGTAATCGTTGGCTATCGATGTGAGTGTCGAGGTGTCGGTAGTGAGGGCCATTGCAGCAAGCGGCGGGCGCTCGCGTTCAAAGCGGTTCAACAATTCGGCGGCAAAATGCTGCGAGTCGGCAGCCGAACCGCCATTGCCGCAGGCCATGATCTTGCCTCCACTCTTGAGACAGGAGGTCATGGCGTCAATGGCGCGCGCAATGGGCTGAGCCATTGCCGGCAGTGCGGCCTGTTTGGTCTGAATGCTGTTTTCAAACTGCTGCTTGATGCGGTCTTCGATGCTCATGGTGAAACGATACCAAAAAGGTGATGCGGCATTTTAGCGCGCCCATCCTGCGTACAGACTGCGATTAGCCGTTTCATAACACGGCAAATACTTCGATCAGAAGACCTTGCCTGGGGTCGGGACGTTGTCGCCAGCAAGCGACACGAACTTCGATTTTGCCGTTGCATCACAAGCTGCTTGCGCGATAAAACAAGGACAGGCGAGCAGGCCAATCGGCACAGCAGCTTAATTGGTTGAAAAGGCATTTCTGATCCACTCAATGCGCGATTCATCAGGCGCGTCCATGACCACACAATCGAAGCGGCAATTCCTGTCACCGTGCTGCGACAACCAGTACCGCGCAGCGAGAATTATTCGTTGCTGTTTGCGCTGCGTGATGCTGGCAGCCGCGCCGCCAAAGTTATTATTGCGGCGCAATCGCACTTCGACGAAGACCAGCGTTGATCCGTCATCGCAGATCAGGTCAATCTCGCCGCCGCGCACGCGAAAGTTGCGTGACACCAGCTTGAGTCCCCGGCGCACGAGGAAACTGGCCGCCATATCTTCCGCGGCCCGGCCGCTGGCAGCAGCCTGCTTGCGCAATGTGGCCATGGGCCGGACAATGCGATCCATGAATGACATCGAGTTCAATGCTTATAAAGGAAACATGATGGGTAGGCTGTTAGTAGCGCCGAGTTGTTTTCGAGCGCAGCGAGCAAATCGTAGCCTCACACGCGAGGAGGAGGATGGGAGGGGGCGGATCTTTATGCCTTTGCGTGTTTTCATGGTTCCGGGTCAATCTATAAATTATGCGCGATAACACAGCGGCATTGTATGTGGTTGCCACGCCGATGGGCAACCTGGGCGACATCACCCTGCGCGCACTGGAAGCGCTGCGCGGCGCCGACGCGATTGCCTGCGAAGACACGCGCCACGCGCGCCGGCTGCTTGATCATTACGACATCAAGGCAGCCACCTTCGCCCTGCATGAGCACAACGAACGCGAGGCCAGCGCCAGGCTGGTCGATCTGCTGCGCGAAGGCAAGTCGGTCGCACTGATTACCGATGCCGGCACCCCCGGCATCTCCGACCCCGGCGCACGCGCCGTGGCAGCCGCACAGGCCGCCGGTTTCCAAGCCATTCCTTTGCCGGGGCCGAATGCCGCCATTGCTGCGCTCTCGGCATCGGGCCTGAGCGACGAGCGTTTTTTGTTCGCCGGTTTTCTTCCGACGAAGCCAATGGCGCGTCGTGCCGAGATCGAACGGCTAAAGCCGGTAGCCGCGGCGCTGGTGTTTTTCGAAGCGCCGCACCGCATCGAGGAAACCATCGCTGATCTGGCTGCATTGCTGGAGTCACAACGTCAAATCGTGATCGCGCGCGAACTGACCAAGATGTTCGAGCAGATCGCGCGCCTGCCGCTAACCGAAGCCCCCGCCTGGCTGCAAGCTGATGAGAACCACAAGCGCGGAGAATTCGTGCTGATCGTGTCGGCCCCGCCGCCGCATGAAGGACTGGATACGGAAACCGAGCGTGTGCTGCAGATTCTTGCCGCCGAACTGCCGACCAAACAGGCGGCAACATTGGCCGCCGAAATAACTGGCCGCGCAAAAAATGAACTCTATGAGCGTGCCCTGGTACTTAAAAAGCTATCCGGAATGCGTGATTGATATTGCCGAGCCTTGCTGCGGTGCGGCGTGTTTGCCTTGATTTTTTCATAACGCCAGAAACCGCTAATGTCGCCGTTGTGCCCGAAACAGCTGGAAAGAATTGCGGAAAGCGGACGTCAACGTCCAAACTAGGGAAGCCAAACTCGGATGGTGGGTTAGAGGGGGATAAAAAGTTACCTCTTATATGGGAATTTTGAACTCGGGATTTGGTCGACGCGAAGGCATACATAAATAGGTTAAGAAAGGAGATGCCACGAGCATTGTCGCTATGGTAATCGAATAACATATGAAGTTACTGTTAAACAGAAAGTGTGCCAGGATAAAAAACAATCTTGCCCACAGAAATGTCGCTACTGCCAAAAATATAACTCCGAAAAAGTATCTGGCTCCAGATTTGTGAATTTTCACTTTGAAGTATGCTTCAATGATTGAGAAGATTGGCCACGCAAGAATAACTATTGCGACTTTTATATAATTCTTATCAGTCACATACCCTTTTCGGTCTAACGGGTGTGCGGAAAAATCATATGCAGACAATGATATTCCTGTCAAAAGATAGGCAGTTAAAAAAAGAATGGTGTTATCCATATCAACCTCCTATAGCTATATAGAGACAGCTGCAACGATTTGTTAGTTTGCCGCCTCAATTAGGCAATGAACTTCTTATACAAGTACGTGGCTACCGCAAAAAAAAGAGGGAGTCCAACAGATACTCCGAGAAGGTGAAGTAATTCCTCTTTTCCAAAGCTAGACCCATAATCAAATGGGTCAAACAGAAACACTAAAAAAACAGTGCCTAGCGCCCAGCAACCCGAAAAGAAGATGAAATGCTTGAACAACTTGTCCCGCTTTCGCCAAGGTACTTGCTTCGTGAGAAAGGTGACGTGAAATGGGCGTAATGATAAAAACCCACGCTTTTTCCGGTTGAAAAGCCAGTCATTGCTTTCCCCATTTGAAATTTTGCTTCGGTAAGGGGTAAAAGGTTCAATTACGATATTTGCGTATCTGGGCTTATGCTCCACGTTTAACGGAACATCTTCATCGGAAATTGCCAATCTCTCCATTTCAGCAAGTTTAACTTTGAATACTTCCCAGTCCTGAACCCTCGGCGCATTTGCATAAAAACTGTTATCGCCAAATTTCGATGCATAAAGCTTTTGGTCTTGGTCAATAGCTGGGTCGTGATAGGGTTCGTACCAAATCGCAATTCCCTTTTTAATGTTAGTGCACAAGAACGGAAATTCCAGGCGTGTTCTAGTCTCACAATTCGGGCAAACAACAGCATTAATAGAATCAGTCGAGATTAGTTTGCGATTTTCAGGAAACTCAGCCCAAAGCAAACGAATGAGGTTAACCCGAAATTTCTCGCCACATTTAGGGCACATGATTTCCGCAGCGACTTTCTTACTCATGCCTTCCCCTCATAAAGTTAAAAATCTTTACACAGACCCATGAGTCTCTATATTAATTATTATCTTTTTATAATCTAATAGCATATATTGATATCTGAATGGTTTTCCGTGGGCAGATTTCAACTGCCAACATTAATGAGCAACAACTTGGGACATTAGCTTCTCCCGGATGACTGCTATGGAAAATATTCACGGAGGGCCAGTATTGGCCGAACTGAGACAGATTCTATCCGCATAAGCCACAACCTAATGCAATTCTGCGCCGCACCATTGCATGTCAATCATAAAATCCGGATACCGCCTGAAAACAGCTCGCTATAATCCCGACATGAAAAAAGCCGTGACCGCATTGAGCATCACCCGCCCCGACGACTGGCATCTGCACCTGCGCGATGGCGCGGCGCTGAAATCCCTGCTGCCTGATACGGCGCGCCGCTTTGCCCGTGCCATTGTCATGCCTAATCTAAGACCGCCGGTAACGACGACGGAACAGGCCGCCGCCTATCGGCAACGCATTCTCGATGCCGTTCCGGCGGGCTTGTCGTTTCAGCCGCTGATGACGTTGTATCTCACTGACAACACCCCGGCCGCCGAGATCGATGCCGCCAAAGCAAGTGGCATCGTGCATGGCGTAAAGCTGTATCCGGCCGGGGCAACGACCAATTCCGATGCGGGCGTGACCGACATTGCCAAATGCGCGGCAGCTCTGGCGCGCATGGAGAAAGTTGGCATGCCGCTGCTGGTGCATGGCGAAGTGACCGATCCCGCCGTCGATGTGTTCGACCGCGAAGCCGTGTTCATCGAACGCGTCATGCAGCCACTGCAAAAGGACTTTCCCGCTTTGCGCGTGGTGTTCGAACACATCACGACCCGGGACGCCGCGGATTATGTAAGCGCCGCGCCTTCCACTACCGCGGCGACGATTACCGCGCATCATCTGCTGCTCAACCGCAATGCCCTGTTCCAGGGTGGCCTGCGGCCGCATCACTACTGCCTGCCGGTGTTGAAGCGCGAAGCGCACCGCCAGGCGCTGTTGCGTTGTGCGATATCGGGCAACCCTAAATTCTTTCTCGGCACCGACTCCGCGCCGCACGGCAAACATGGCAAGGAAACCGACTGCGGCTGTGCCGGCTGTTATACGGCCAATGCGGGCATCGAACTGTATGCTGAAGTATTCGATGCCGCGAATGCACTCGACAAGCTCGAAGGCTTCGCCAGTTTTCATGGTGCCGATTTCTACGGCCTGCCGCGCAATGCCGATCGCATCACCCTGGTGAAGCGGGCCTGGCAGGTGCCCGCAGAACAGCCTTACCTGGCCGATGATGTGCTGGTGCCGTTCCGCCACGGCGAATCCGTGGCATGGTCTCTGCAAGGCTAAACATTGTGGTGGGAAGTCCCCCGCGCTGACGAGCAGCGGGCGCGACAGCCTTACTTGGTGACGACGCCCTCGTGCGTAATGAGCAACTCTTCCATTGCCACGTCGCCCCCGCCCTTGGCCGCCAACGTGGGACCAACCCACTTGCCGGGCTTGGCATTCTTCAGCGTGAAGGACATCACCGGTTTGTGCTTCTCATCGAATACCGTAACGGTCACGATGCAGCGGCCGGTTGTGCCTTCACGCACTTCCTTTGCCCATTTGAGCAGGCCGGTAGAGCTGATCAGGCCACGCTTGAAGGTGACGTCTCTCTGCTTGACGGTAGCGGCAATCTTGTGTGCCATATTCACTTTGCCATTGTCGTTGCGGTATTCGGCGTAGTTGATTTCCGTGCCGAGGCCGGAAACATCGGAGAAGCCTGCAATCACGCTGGATTCGCTGCCATTGCCGAGCGAGACCAGAAAGTTGAATGCGCCGTAGGGGTTGTTGCGGTGGGGTGTCATCCGGGTTGCTCCTTGATCAGGGCTTGGCGTCGGCTGTCCATTGGCCGATGCGGAAGATCACGAACTCGGCGGGGCGGATGGCCGCCACGCCAACGAGGCAGATCATGTGGCCGTTGTCTATGTCGTTCTGGGTCATGGTGCTGCGGTCGCAGCGTACGAAATAAGCCTCCTCAGGCTTGGCGCCGAGCAGCATGCCATTGCGCCACAGCCCGCTGAGAAAGTTCTCCACCACACTGCGAATATTGGCCCACAGGCGCTCATTGTTCGGCTCGAACACGGCCCATTGCGTCCCCTTGTCGATGGAGTGCTCGATGAAGATGAAAAAGCGGCGCACGTTGACGTATATCCATTCAGGGTCCGAGCTCATGGTGCGCGCGCCCCAGACGCGATAACCGCGTCCCTTGAAAAAACGCAGGCAGTTGATCCCTTCCGGATTGAGCACTTCCTGGCTTGCCAGGTTGATGTCAATCTCGAATCCGGTGAGGCCGCGTACCACTTCGTTTGCCGGTGCCTTATGCACGCCACGCTCCATGTCGCTGCGGGCATAGATGCCAGTGACGAAACCGGAGGGTGGCAGCATCAACTTGCGCGGTGGCTCACCCGGAACGTTGGTGGACAGGGGGTCAAGAATTTCTATCCAGGGATAATAAAGTGCGGCACTCTTGCTATCGAACCTGCCGCGAAATCCGCGAATCCCGGAGAGCGAACTGTTGGCTGAGGCGTCCACCACTGCAAACCGGTAGCGATGCTTCTCGGCATGCGCGATCAGGTGATGGGCCACGGCCTGAACCGAGACACTGTCGGGCATCGCACCACCATCGGGAATAGCAACAATGGCAATGTCATCAATATCACCCAGAGCTTCAAGACCAGTAGCGCGTTCAGTCATGGAATTCGTGCTGGCTTCCTTCCCGCGCAATGCATCAGGGCTGGGCAATGAGCCGTCCGACCCGCCGGCCAACTGCCTGGCCGCAGCCTGCAAACCAACCATCAGTGCAGCGGGCGAGAAGGCATTGGCGGCTGGCGTCCAGTCCAGCCAGACCATGGCGTTTTCATCTTCCGGGTCCAGCCCCAGCAGCTTGCCGATATAACGTGGGTGATCGCTGTGCGCAGCCAGTTGATCATGGGAATCGATGCGGCCATTGGGGCCATGGACGGTGATACGCAATTCGACCAGCGAAATCTGTGAACCGGCCGCGACCGCAACAGCTGCACCGGTGCTGTCTATGAAGCTCTGCCTGCCGTTGGAATCAGCGCTGATGACCCGTAGATTGCGCGCCAGCAGAGCGGCGTTACCGGTAGGTGCAACAGTGGGCAGCGGGGCTGTGATTTCAACGACCGCGCCATGCCGGACGTCTTTCACCTGCACGCCCCAGGTGTGCCTGGCAAGAGTGTCGTCAGCCGCGACCGGATATTCGAAAGCGAGGTTCCTGCTGCGGACCACCTGCGTATCGACTTGCACATTGCCGTCTTTTCCAGGCCAGCGTGCCTTCCATGCAGCACTACCCAATATGGTTACCACCATCAGTCTGGCGATGTGGTGGTCAAAAGCCGTATCGGCCGGATTGGCAGGGGCAAAAACGCGCGATACATAGAGGTAGCTCCCTCCGTTGTTGAAGAAGGCATGCGCCGCATGGGCAAGATAGGCCGTGCGCGCTCCCGTTGCCAGTTTGAGCGGACCCAGGCCACCATAGACGCGCTCAAATTCCGGAAAAGAGGTAATGAGTCGTGGCTGCGTTGATGTCGGACCACCGGGGTACTGTACTGGTCCGAAGCGTGTGACGCCGGCGAATCCGGTAGTGCTGGTGGGTACGCCTTCAATCGATTTTGGACGATAGCTGATTTCCTCTACAAGGACGCCTGGTGCTAAGTACTTGGGCATGGTGTTCCCCTTTGATCAACTACGGTAATTGCAGGACTGCGCCACAGTTTCCGCCCATATTGAATTCATCGTCAAATTTTTTAGGCTTGGTACTCATGTACGGATGGATTCCGGAAGAGGAAGCCAGGCGGCTCGACGCTCCGCCTGCAAATATGTCGCGGGGTAAAACTGCACCCGTATACAATCGCGGTGGGAAGTTCGCCAGGCAGCCGCTGTGAACGCAAGTTCATGGAGGAAAGTCCGGGCCCCACAGAGCAGGATGCCGGCTAACGGCCGGGCGTTATAAGTTGCCCACTTCGGTAGGTGGCCCAAGGCGACGGAAAGTGCAACAGAAAGATACCGCCTACGTTCGCAAGAACCGGCAAGGGTGAAATGGCGAGGTAAGAGCTCACCGCGTTGCTGGTAACAGTAACGGCACGGCAAACCCCATCCGGGGCAAGGCCAAATAGGGGAGCTATGACGTTGCTCGCGTCGCTCCCGGGTAGGCTGCTAGAGGCCGTCGGTAACGGCGGTCCCAGAGGAATGGCTGCCCACGACAGAACCCGGCTTATCGGCGAACTTCCCACCTTCCCCGACCCTACCCTCACTCCTTAAGTTTCACATTCGGTTTGACTCCTATCCTCATTGTTTTTATTGTAATTTCCAAGCAATTAAATCACATTAACTCGCTCCTAAGTCTTTGTCTCGCCAAGAAATACTTGCAATTTACCTCTTGACCGACAGAAACTTCTACCCTAAAGTGGGAAGAAGTGGGGGAAAGTGGGAATCATGTTGATTCCTTCCTAAAGGGGGTTCCGTGTTTCAAGGGGCGACGGCGCTGAATCTGGACGCAAAAGGACGCATGGGGATACCTGCGCGTCATCGCGATCTGCTGACTTCCCTGTCCGATGGTCACCTCGTCCTGACTGCCCACCCCCATCGCTGCCTGCTGCTGTATCCACAGGCTGCATGGAACCCCATTCGCGAAAAAATTCTCGCCGCGTCCAGTCTGGAAGCCCAGTCGGCGATGCTGCGGCGACTGCTGGTGGGTTTTGCGGTGGATACCGAAATGGATGGCGCGGGTCGGCTATTGGTGTCACCCGAGTTGCGCGGATATGCCGGTCTGGAAAAGCCGGTATGGCTGGTTGGCCAAGGCAGCCATTTCGAAATATGGAGCGATGCCGGTTGGAAGGCGCAGCAGGAGGCGATCTTCACGCTCGGCGACAAGCTGCTCCCGCCGGGCCTTGAAAACCTCACGCTATGAACCATGTCAGCGTATTGCTGACCGAAGCCGTCGAGGCGCTGGCAGTTCAACCCGAAGGGATTTATGTCGATGCGACTTTCGGTCGCGGCGGTCACAGCCGCGCCATCCTGGCGCGGCTTGGCCCGAACGGCAAATTGATCGCACTCGACCGCGACCCGGCCGCCATTGCGGCAGGCCAGGCCATGGCCGATCCGCGGTTGACGCTGGTGCATGCCTGGTTTGGCGAACTCGCGGCTGTGCTCGATCAACTCCAGATCAAGACAGTGAATGGCGTACTGATGGATATCGGCGTGTCCAGTCCGCAGCTCGATGAAGCGCAACGTGGATTCAGTTTTCGGTTCGATGCGCCGCTCGACATGCGCATGGATACCACGCAGGGGGAAACCGTCGCCGAATGGCTGGCGCGGGCATCGCAACGTGAAATAGGGGAGGTACTCAAGGACTATGGCGAAGAACGGTTTGCTCATGCGATTGCAAAGGCGCTTGTTGCTGCTCGGGGCGAGCGCGGTATATCCACAACAGGACAGCTTGCCGCGCTCGTGGAAAAGGCCGTGCCCACGCGGGAACCGGGCCAGCATCCGGCGACGCGCAGCTTTCAGGCTCTACGGATTTTCATCAATCGCGAGCTTGAGGAGCTTGCGCTGAGCCTGCCCCAGGCCATTGATCACCTGGCGCCCAAAGGTCGTCTGGTCGTCATCAGCTTTCATTCCCTTGAGGATCGCATCGTCAAACGTTTTTTGCGCCAGCAATCGCAGCCGGTACAGCCACCCAAGGGCGTGCCGGTACGCGCTGCCGACCTGCCACCGCCACGCTTGCACCTTGTTGGCAAGCCGGTATTCCCTGGTACTACCGAGGTCAAGGCCAACCCCCGTGCTCGTAGCGCAGTGATGCGTATTGCGGAGAAATGCGCGTGAACTCGCGACTGAACGCCATACTCGTTCTGATCGCCTTGGTCTGCGCCCTGTCCATAGTGACGTCAAACCATCGCGCCCGCCAGTTGTTCGTCGAGCTTGATCGCGAACAGGCAAGCATGCATGCGCTCGATGTTGAATGGGGTCAGTTGCAGCTGGAGCAGAGCACCTGGGCCAACAATGCCCGGGTGGAAAAAATCGCGCGGACAAAGCTGCGACTGAAAACACCGCCCGCCAGCCAGGTACTGTCACTCGACGGTGGCACGCAATGAAGTTCTCCAACAGCCCGGTTCTCTCGCAACCGCTGCCGATCTGGCGCTCACGGCTGTTGCAGTTGGCGCTGCTGCTTGGATTTGCGGCACTGATCGGCCGTTCCCTCTATTTGCAAGGTATTCATAACGATTTTCTAAAGGAGAAGGGCGAAGCGCGTTACGAGCGGTTGCTGGAAATTTCCGCAACGCGTGGACGCATCCTTGATCGTCATGGCGAAGTGCTGTCGATGTCGACCCCAGTGAAATCGATCTGGGCCATTCCCGACGATGCAAGGCTGCAACCGGCACAGGCACGCAACCTTGCACGAATGCTTGAGATCGACGTGCGGGAATTGAATCGCAAACTCGCTTCGGATCGCGATTTCGTTTTTATCAAGCGGCAGATCCCCCCCGACCTTGCCAACCGAGTCGCGCAATTGAAACTGCCTGGCATTCACCAGCAGCAGGAGTACCGGCGCTACTACCCCGGCGGCGAGGTTACCGCACACATACTTGGTTTTACGGGTATTGATGACAAGGGGCAGGAAGGCGTCGAACTGGCGATGAATGCGTCTCTGTCAGGAAAAGCCGGCAGCCGCCGTGTCATCAAGGACCGGCGCGGCGAGATTGTTGAAGATGTCGAAAGCATCAAGCCACCTCAGGATGGCCGCGACATCGTGCTGGCACTTGACAACAATATCCAGTACCTCGCCTATACCAATCTGCGACAGGCCGTCGCCGAGTTCAAGGCCAAAGCCGGCGGCATCGTGGTGATCGATGCCAGGACCGGTGAAGTGCTCGCCCTGGCCAACCTGCCGACCTACAATCCGAATAACCGTCATGGACTGATCGGTGCGCAATTGCGCAATCGCGCGCTGACCGATACGTTCGAGCCAGGCTCGACGATGAAGCCATTTACCGTGGCTCTGGCACTGGAAAAGGGCAAGTTCCGCTACGACACGATGATCGATACCTCACCAGGGCGCATGACCATCGGCAATGCCACCATTCATGACGCAAGCATGCACGGCATATTGACCGTGGCGCAAGTGATCCAGAAATCCTCCAACGTCGGTGCGGCAAAAATAGCGCTGACCTTGCCACCGCAGGTGATGTGGCAGATGTTTGACGGGCTCGGTTTCGGCAATCCCCTCGGGCTTGGCTTTCCCGGTGAAGTCGGCGGCCGTCTACGGCCATGGAAAAACTGGCGGCCGATCGAGCAGGCGACCATGGCCTACGGCCACGGCATCTCCGTAACTTTGATGCAACTGGCGCACGCATTTCTCGTTTTTGCGCGAAATGGCGATCTGATTCCACTATCCCTGACGCGGGCCGATGGCCCAGCTCCTGTGGGCAAACCGATATTCACTGCACAAACGGTGCATGAAGTACGCAACATGCTGGAGATGGTCGTCAACGAAGGCGGCACCGCACCCAAGGCATTTGTTCCCGGCTATCGCGCTGGCGGCAAGACCGGTACTGCGCACAAGATCGAGGGCGGCGTTTATGCCAGAAAGTACGTTGCCTCTTTTGTCGGCCTGGCACCTGCATCCGATCCACGCCTGGTGATTGCCGTGATGATCGACGAACCTTCCACCCCCGTTTATTACGGAGGCGATGTCGCCGCACCGGTTTTCTCTCGTGTCATGGCTGGTGCATTGCGTGCGCTGGGAATACCGCAGGATGGGCCGCAACAAATGCCACAGTCAGATAACGTTGTCGTCGTCAAGGAAGAAATGTGAATGCGATAACAATTATCGAGCTGTTGCAACGACAAGGAGTGAGCACCGACTGGCTCTGCCTCGACTCGCGGCGCGTGCAGCGCGGCGACATTTTTGTCGCCTGTCGTGGGGCAAGCCGGGACGGCCGCGACTTCATCAAGGACGCAGTCCATCGCGGCGCGGCAGCTGTGCTCCATGACGCGGAGCCGGGCAGGGCCATCGAATCCGGGGTGCCCCGTGTCGCGGTGAATGATCTGGCCGGCAAGGGACACGTGTCCTATCAGGAAATTGCCGGGGTAAAGCATCCCTTCTCCGACATGGGGTCGGCACAACGTGCACTGGAGCATTGCCCATGATGCGTCTCTCCGAAGCGGCAACATTGATAGGCGCACGAATCGATAATGCCGACACCGCGTTCACTTCGGTCTTTTCGGATTCGCGGGCCATCGCAAGCGACGGTCTCTTCATCGCCCTGCGCGGCGAACGCTTCGATGGACACGAATTCGTCACCGAAGCGATCGCTCAGGGCGCGGCGGCGGCGATGGTGGATACTGCATGGGCAGCCACCCATGCGAACGAAAGACTTCCGCTTCTGGTGGTGGAAGATACTCGCATGGGCCTCGGGCAACTGGCAGCAGCCTGGCGCGCACGCTTTGCGATTCCCTTGATCGCCGTTACCGGCAGCAATGGGAAGACCACGGTGAAGGACATGTGTGCCGCGATCATGGCGGCTCAGGTCGGTGTGGATCACGTGCTGGCAACCAGCGGCAATTTCAACAACGATATCGGCCTGCCGCTCACCCTGCTCCAATTGCGCGAACAACATCGGGCGGCAGTGATTGAAATGGGCATGAATCACACTGGCGAAATTTCATATCTTGCCAGCATCGCACGCCCCACAGTCGCACTCGTCAACAACGCGCAGCGCGCCCACCTTGAGCACCTGGGCAGCATCGCCGCCGTGGCGCGGGCCAAGGGTGAAATCTTCGAGGGACTCGACCGGGACGGAACCGCCATTATCAATGCCGACGATCCCTGTGCCGGCATCTTGCGCGAACTGGCATCCAGCCATCGCCTGATGAGCTTTGGACTTGATGCAGCGGCGGGTATCAGCGTCACGGCGCAAAGCGGCGGCGAGTTTGGCTACTTCAGCAACGGAATCATCTTGCGCACGCCAATGGGCAATGCCGAGTTTGAATTGCATCTGCCGGGACGCCATAACTTGCAGAACGCGCTGGCCGCTGCCGCCGCCTGTCTTGCCACCGGCGCGTCGCTCGCGGCCGTGGCGAATGGGCTGGCCGGCTATCGCGGCGCCAAGGGGCGCTTGCAGCGCAAGACGGGCGAACGCGGCGCGGCGCTGATTGACGACAGCTACAACGCCAACCCTGACTCAATGCGTGCCGCCATCGATGTGCTGGCGCAACTGCCAGGCAAACGTCTGTTCGTTATGGGTGACATGGGCGAGGTTGGCGTTACGGGCGGCCAGTTCCACGATGAGCTTGGTGGTTATGCCAAGAGTCAGGGCATAGATCGGCTCTATTGTCTCGGTTCGCTTTCCGTGGCCGCCGCGCACAATTTCGGCGAGGGTGGCGCTCACTTCAATCGTATTGACGATCTGATCAAGGCTGTGCGCCAGGAACTTGACGCTAATACCACGGTACTCGTCAAAGGCTCGCGCTTCATGCGCATGGAGCGCGTTGTCGAGGCGCTGGAGAGCAATACCGGTGGCAAGAGCGGCCCCGCCGCCGGGCCGTCCCAAGGCGGGGTCAGTCAGAAATTGGAGCGGACGGAGTCCGCGAACACCCATCGCCCCCTTCCTCGGGAAGGGGGAGGGGAGGAAGGTAAAAAATAATGCTGCTTGAACTCGCGCGCTGGCTGTCAAACGATATCCGAGCCTTCAACGTCTTCAACTACATCACGCTGCGCGCGATGATGGCGACGATGACGGCGTTGGCCATTTCATTTATTGCCGGCCCCGTCGTGATACGCTGGCTGACAGCGAAGAAAATCGGCCAGGCAGTGCGCAAGGACGGCCCACAGACGCATCTGATCAAGGCCGGCACACCGACCATGGGCGGTGCCCTGATCCTGATTTCGCTCGGCATCTCGACCCTGCTCTGGGTCGACCTGTCGAATCGTTTCGTCTGGATCGTGCTCATCGTTACCCTTGGTTTCGGCGCGGTGGGCTGGGTTGATGACTGGCGCAAGGTGGTCCAGCGCGATCCGAAGGGGCTCCCGGCCAGAACCAAATTCTTCTGGCAATCACTGATCGGCCTCGTTGCTGCGATCTACATCGTGTTTTCGATTTCTGCGCCCAACAACGAGAAAGTGATCCAGCTCGTCATGCAGTGGATCGGCAGCGGCTTCACGCTGGAACTGCCCTCCAAGGCCAATCTCATTGTGCCCTTCTTCAAGACGGTTTCATATCCTCTTGGCATGTTCGGCTTCATCGTGCTGACCTATCTGGTGATCGTCGGCAGCAGCAATGCGGTGAACCTTACCGACGGGCTCGACGGGCTCGCAATCATGCCAACTGTAATGGTGGGCGCCGCACTTGGCCTCATTGCCTATCTCACCGGCAATGCGGTGTATGCCAAATATCTGTTCATCCCCTATATTCCCGGTGCCGGCGAACTCATTGTGTTTTGCGGCGCACTGGCCGGCGCGGGGCTGGGCTTCCTCTGGTTCAATGCCTATCCGGCCGAAGTGTTCATGGGCGATGTCGGCGCGCTGGCGCTAGGCGCCGCGCTCGGCGCATTGGCCGTGATCGTGCGCCAGGAAATCCTGCTTTTCATCATGGGTGGCGTTTTTGTCGCCGAAACCGTGTCGGTGATGATCCAGGTCGGCTGGTACAAATACACCAAGAGGCGCTACGGTGAAGGTAGGCGCATCCTGCTCATGGCGCCGCTGCATCACCATTTCGAACAAACCGGCTGGAAGGAAACACAGGTCGTGGTGAGGTTCTGGATCATCACGATTTTGCTGGTGCTGTTTGGTTTGTCGACGTTGAAGCTCAGATGAAAACCAGGCAATCGATTTTATGAGTTGGCTAACCGGGAAATCAGTGCTTGTGCTCGGCCTCGGCGAATCGGGACTGGCGATGGCGCGCTGGTGTGCACGCCAGGGTGCGCACGTGCGCGTGGCCGACACGCGTGCCGCACCCCCGAATCTCGATGTTCTGCGCCGCGAGGCGCCTGCTACGGAATTTCATGGTGGCGAGCTCGACAAGCTGTTGCTGCAAGGAATTGACTTGCTTGCTCTTTCTCCGGGTTTGGCGCCGGATTTGCCAGTCATTGTGTTGGCCCGTGCGCAAGGCATTCCCGTCGCCGGCGAAATTGAACTCTTCGCGCAGGGCTTGCGCGATCTTGGCTGGCGCAGCGACGGCAAGGTATTGGCGATCACCGGCACCAATGGCAAGACCACGACCACGGCACTGACCGGTCATCTGTGCAATGCGGCCGGAATGGATGCTGCAGTGGCCGGCAATATTTCGCCGGCCGCACTGGATGCGCTCATGGATCGCGTTGATGCCGGCAAGCCGCCGCGCGTCTGGATCCTTGAATTGTCGAGCTTCCAGCTCGAAACCACGGAAACGCTGGCCGCCGACGCTGCGACAGCGCTCAACATTTCCGACGATCATCTCGATCGTTATCGTGACCTCGACGATTACGCGACAGCCAAGGCCCGCATCTTCGATGGCAACGGAACACAAGTGCTCAATCGTCAGGATGTGCGCGTCAAGCGCATGGCGTTGGCGGGACGACCATTAATCACTTTCGGCCTCGACGCGCCGGGCAACGAGATGGATTTTGGCTTGCGCGAGAAGAGCGGCGCGCCCTGGATCGTGCAGGGCAACAACTTTCTGCTACCAGTTGCCGAACTGCCGATGGCAGGTTTGCACAATGCGGGCAATGCGATGGCTGCACTGGCATTGTGCGCGGCCATCAATTTGTGGCCAATCGATCTATTGCCCGCCCTGTGCGCATTCCACGGCCTTCCGCACCGGGTCGAAAAAATCGCCAGCGCAAACGGCGTCGACTGGTACGACGACTCAAAGGGCACCAATGTAGGTGCCACGGTTGCCGCGCTGGAAGGCATGGGCCGGCCGGTGGTGCTGATTCTCGGAGGAGAAGGAAAAGAGCAGGATTTTTCGCTGCTGCGCGATGCAGTGGCAAAACATGCGCGTGCTGTAGCCCTGATCGGACGCGATGCGCCGCTGATTGCCGAAGCCATCGGCAGCGCAAGTGGCGTGCCGCTGCATTCTGCTGCCAGCATGGAAGATGCCGTTGCAATTGCTGCAAACGAAGCGCAGACCGGCGACGCAGTATTGCTCTCGCCGGCCTGCGCCAGCTTCGACATGTTTCGCAATTACGAACATCGGGCGCAGGTATACGTGGCCGCCGTGCGGAAACAATTGGGGATCAAGGCATGAGCCAGGCGCTGAGCCACGCCTTTGTGCCACGCCAGCGCACAGTGGCCGAACTTGATCCGCTCCTGGTCTGGTCGGCGCTTGGCCTGTTGCTGTTCGGGCTGGTAATGGTCTATTCCGCCTCGATCGCCACGGCCGAAGGCAGCAAGTTCACTGGCTATCAGTCCACCTACTATCTGCTGCGCCACAGCGTTTTCCTTGCCATCGGCCTCGTTATCGGCGTAGTCGCATTCCAGATCCCTGTGCGCTTCTGGCAGCAAGCCGCGCCGCTGCTTTTCGTTATCGGTTTCGTGCTGATCGGCATTGTGCTCATCCCCCACATCGGGCGTTCGGTAAATGGTGCACAACGCTGGCTGCCACTGGGACCGATCAACCTGCAACCCTCCGAGTTGATGAAGCTGTTCGCAGTGCTCTACGCAGCCGACTACACCACGCGCAAGCTAGCCGACATGGATTCCTTCCGCCGCGGCTTCGTGCCGATGGCCATGGTGATGGTGCTGGTTGGCGGACTGCTGCTGCGCGAACCGGACTTCGGTGCCTTCGTCGTCGTCATCAGCATCGCAATGGGCATCCTGTTCCTCGGCGGTATCAACGCGCGCCTGTTCAGTTTCCTATTTGTGATTCTGATGATTGCCTTCGTGATCCTGATCTGGATCTCGCCCTACCGGCGCGAACGCATCTTCGGTTTCATGGATCCATGGCAGGACGAATTTGGCCGCGGCTACCAGCTCTCGCATGCGCTGATCGCCTTCGGCCGCGGCGAATGGTTCGGTGTTGGTCTCGGTGCCAGTGTCGAGAAGTTGTTCTACCTCCCCGAGGCGCATACCGATTTCCTGCTAGCGGTGATCGCGGAGGAACTGGGCTTCGTTGGTGTCGCTATCGTAGTGTGTGCTTTCGCACTCTTGATCCTGCGCGCTTTTGCCATTGGCCGCCAGTCTTTACTGCTCGACCGCGTCTTTGGCGGACTGGTGGCGCAGGGTATCGGTATCTGGTTTGGCCTGCAGTCCTTCATCAATATGGGTGTGAACATGGGCCTGCTGCCAACCAAGGGCCTGACGCTGCCGCTGATGAGCTTCGGCGGTTCCGGCGTGGTCGCCAACTGTCTCGCACTGGCGATATTGCTCCGTATCGATTACGAAAATCGCTCCGTGATGAGGGGTATGCGGATATGACTATCCGCATACCCCTCATCCGGGCCACAAAGCCCCCCTCCCCCTTCCCCCGCCCCGGGGCGGGGGTTACTGAACGGTGCCTTGG
>JBASWL010000252.1:0-28131 GCA_049276455.1 Georgfuchsia sp.
ACACAGCCTGGGATCGCATTGGTGACGTGGTTAGTGATGCCGATTTCTATCGTGACGACCACCGCCGCATTTTCATCCATATCCGCAAACTGGTCGAAGCCGGTCGTCCCGCCGATGTGGTGACGATATTCGAGTCGATCGAGAAATCGAACGAAGTCGACCAGACCGGCGGTCTGGCCTATCTCGGCGAGATTGCCAACAACACCCCGTCGGCCGCCAACATCCGCCGTTATGCTGAAATCGTGCGTGAACGCGCAGTGCTGCGCAAGCTGGTTACGGTGGGTGATGAAATCGCCGCCACTGCGCTCAATCCCGCCGGGCGAGATGTCAAGCAGCTGCTTGACATCGCCGAGCAGAAAGTCTTTGAAATTGCGGAGGCGGGTTCACGCAATATGGCTGGTTTTGTTTCCATACAGCCATTGCTGGGTGAAGCTGTCGATCGCATGCAACAACTCTACGACCGCGACGATCCTAGTGAAATCACAGGTACCCCGACCGGATTCACCGATCTGGACAAGATGACATCCGGCCTGCAGCCTGGTGACATGATCGTCATCGCCGGCCGTCCTTCGATGGGAAAAACCGCGTTTGCACTCAACATTGCCGAACACATCGGTGTCGATCTCGGCCTGCCCGTGGCTATTTTCTCGCTGGAAATGTCGGGGCCTCAACTCGCCATGCGTTTTCTGTCTTCTGTTGCGAATATCGACCAGTCGAAAATGCGCAGCGCCAAACAACTCACGGATAACGACTGGGACAAAATGACCGTCGCTCTGGGCCGACTGCATGATGCACCGATCCATATCGACGAAACCGGCGCCATCAATGCCACCGACCTGCGCGCTCGTGCACGGCGCCTTCATCGACAATGCGGCAAGCTGGGCCTGATCGTGATCGACTACCTGCAACTGATGTCCTCGACGCGTCAGGGCGAGAATCGCGCCACCGAAATTTCAGAAGTATCGCGCTCGATCAAGTCGCTGGCGAAGGAACTGCAAGTGCCGATCCTTGCGTTGTCGCAACTGTCGCGCAAGGTCGAAGAGCGCAATGACAAACGCCCATTGATGAGCGACTTGCGCGAATCCGGCGCCATCGAGCAAGATGCCGACATCATCATGATGATGTACCGTGATGAGTATTACAACGAAAACCCGCAGAACAAGGGTGTTGCTGAAGTCATCATCGGCAAGCACCGTAACGGGCCGACTGGCAAGGTCACACTCACATTTATTGGGGAGTACGCCAAGTTCGTGAATTCCGCAGCGCCAGGGCGCTATTGATTACTTCCGATCGTCTTGAGTCCGTCAAACCACAAACATATCATCTGCCAGGATTGCCTTTAGCCATTCCATCCTGGAGGATATTGCCGTTTTCCTGTGCGCGATGAATACACGAGTTTGGGTTGAGTTAGCGGTACGATAGACGCTCAGGCGGAACGCAGATGTCATACGCGCATTCAACCCCAAAGGAGCAAGGAAAATGAACGAGGCGATCTACGATATCCCGGTCAATAGCATTGATGGCAAGGCAACCAGTCTTGGTGAACACAAAGGTGAGGTTCTCCTCGTGGTCAACGTCGCTTCAAAATGCGGATTGACTCCTCAATACGCGGGCCTGGAAAAGTTGTTTGAAACTTATCAAGGCAGAAAGTTTTCGGTTTTGGGCTTTCCGGCCAACGATTTTGCCGGGCAGGAACCAGGCAGCAACGAGGAAATACAGAATTTTTGTTCGACACATTATGCGGTGCGATTTCCTCTCTACGGCAAGATCGTCGTTACCGGCCCGGACAAGCATCCACTGTACAGGCACCTGACGGCAGTGCAGCCCGATACCGAGGATCGCTCGGGCATGGAAGACATGCTGCGTGGACACAAGATCAATCCGACAACGCGCCCTGAAGTGCTGTGGAATTTCGAGAAATTCCTGATCGACCGCCACGGCCAGGTGGTACGCCGTTTTGCACCGGACACTGCGCCAGATGCGCCCAAGCTTGTCGCGGCGATCGAGGCGGAACTGGCAAAGCCATAAGACCGTGGGCCAAGGGTGATCAACAACTCGGGCGACCTGTTGCTTTTCCTGGCCTTGGCCGCAGTTACTTTGGTCTCTGCCTGCACTAGCGAGCAGGCCTATAACTCGATCAAGGGCTGGCAGAAAAATGAGTGCAACAGGCGCGTTGACAATCGAGACCGCGAGCAGTGTCTGCTCGATGCGGATACAAGTTACGACGAATACAAGAAGCAGATGTCCGCGCCGTAATAAGCGCAAATTCAGCCCCCGTGGCGCTAAATATATTTTGCTGCGGTGCGGCGGCTACATGGGTTGTTAGGGTACACTCCGCCCCGCGCTGAGCCATCCAATCAGTCAATAATTCGGCGCGTTGCGGTCGATTCTCGGCTGTATCCCAATTCCCCAGAGCGTTTTCGCCTCGACTGGTTCGTGCCAAGCACGTAGGGCCGAATCCAGGAGTAATTCATGAGTTTTACCAATCTCGGCCTGCGCGCCGAAATTCTGCTTGCCATTGGCGAGCAAGGCTATGACACGCCGACGCCGATTCAGGCCAAGGCAATCCCGCTGGTTCTGGAAGGCCGCGACCTGATGGCTTCGGCCCAGACCGGCACCGGCAAGACGGCGGGTTTCACCTTGCCCATCCTGCAATTGCTGAGCAGTCGCCAGGAAGGACTGTCGCAGAAGCGCCTCAAATCGAGGGCATTGATTCTTACGCCGACGCGTGAACTGGCAGTACAGGTGCAGGAGAGCGTGCGTACCTACGGCAAGCATCTGCCCCTGCGCTCGGCAGCGATCTACGGCGGCGTCGGCATGGGGCCGCAGACCAAGGCGCTGCGAGCGGGTACCGATATTCTGGTGGCAACCCCGGGACGCCTGCTCGATCATATCCAGCAGCGCAATGCCGATCTTTCCGGCATCGAAATTTTGATCCTTGATGAAGCAGACCGCATGCTCGATATGGGCTTCATCAACGATATCAAGAAAATTATTGCATTGCTGCCGAAGCAGAAGCAGAGCCTGCTGTTTTCGGCAACTTTCTCGGATGAGATTCGCGCCTTGGCTGCCGGCCTTATGCGCGACCCGGCCAGCGTGGATGTCGCGCCGCGCAACGCGGCGACTTCGCTGGTCAAACATTCGGTCTATCTGGTCGATCGCGCGAAGAAGCGCGATCTGTTGATTCAACTGATCGAGAATCACGGCTGGCATCAGATATTGGTTTTTGCGCGTACAAAGCATGGCGCCGACGCGCTGGCAGAACGGCTCGACAAGGCCGGCATTCGTTCCGCCGCCCTGCATGGCAACAAGACACAGGGTGCTCGCCAACGCGCGCTCGAGGACTTCAAGCGCAACAAGGTGACTGTGCTGGTGGCGACAGATATCGCCGCACGCGGCATCGATATCGACCAGCTTCCGCATGTCATCAATTTCGAGCTGCCGAATGTGCCGGAAGATTACGTGCATCGCATCGGAAGAACCGGTCGTGCCGGCACTAATGGCGAAGCTATCTCGCTGGTCTGTATCGATGAGCATCGGCTACTGCGCGATATAGAGCAGTTGATGAAGAAAACCATCGAGAAAAAAGTGCTGCCGGGGTTCGAGCCTGATCCGAGCATTCGCCCCGAGCCGATCCAGAACGGCCGTCGTGCAACGGGCGCGGCGAAACCGCAACGCCAAGGTGAGCCACGCAGGTCCGCTGGCAAACCACAACGTCCGCAGCAACGGCGAACTTCGGGACGCAGTGCTCCACCTGCACGTAAATCCGGGAGCAACTACGCCGGTTCGCGCGATCGCTGACAAAAATAAACCCGGCCAAGGCCGGGTTTATTTTTTGTCATTTCAGGTCAGACCTGGGCGGTTTGCTCTGTTTCGAACAACAACTTGACCTTCTCGTTTTCGTCGAGATCGATGGTGACCTTGCCGCCATGGATCAGGCGGCCGAACAGCAGTTCGTCGGCAAGTGCGGCGCGAATCGTGTCCTGAATCAGCCGTGCCATCGGCCGTGCGCCCATCATCGGATCGAAACCTTTTTCAGCCAGCCATGCACGCAGATCATTGGTAAAAATCGCTTCGACCTTCTTCTCGTGCAACTGACCTTCAAGTTGCATGAGAAATTTGTCCACTACGCGCAAAATGACGGCCGAATCGAGTGCGGCGAACGAAATTGTCGCATCCAGACGATTGCGGAACTCAGGTGAGAACAGACGCTTGATTTCGGCCATTTCATCGCCCGCCTGTTTGTTGGTGGTAAAGCCGATGCTGGTTTTCTGCAGAGACTCGGCACCTGCGTTGGTTGTCATCACAATCACGATGTTGCGGAAGTCGGCCTTGCGTCCATTGTTGTCGGTCAGCGTACCATGATCCATTATCTGCAACAGGATATTGAACACGTCAGGATGTGCCTTTTCGATTTCATCCAGCAACAGCACGGCGTGTGGTTTTTTTGTCACGGATTCAGTGAGTTGGCCGCCCTGGTCGAAGCCGACGTAGCCCGGGGGGGCACCGATCAGGCGTGATACCGCGTGGCGCTCCATGTACTCCGACATGTCGAAACGGATCAGTTCGATGCCCATACAATAGGCAAGCTGGCGCGCAACTTCTGTTTTTCCAACGCCTGTGGGGCCGGAAAAGAGGAAGCTGCCGATGGGCTTCTGCGGGTTACCAAGGCCGGAACGAGACATCTTGATGGCGCGGGCCAATGCCTCGATGGCGGCATCCTGACCAAATACGATGCTCTTCAAATCGCGGTCGAGATTCTTTAGCGCGGAACGGTCGTTTGTCGAAACATGCTGAGGGGGAATGCGCGCGATCTTTGCGACGATTTCCTCGATCTCCTGTTTGCCAACGATCTTCTTCTGCTTCGACTTGGGCAGGATGCGTTGCGCTGCTCCAGCTTCATCGATGACATCAATCGCCTTGTCGGGCAGGTGGCGGTCGTTGATGTACTTGGCCGCGAGTTCTGCAGCGGCACTGATCGCCGCGGCAGAGTATTTGATGCCGTGATGTTCCTCGAAGCGCGTCTTGAGCCCACGCAGGATGGAAATGGTTTCTTCCACTGATGGCTCGACAACGTCAATTTTCTGAAAACGACGCGAGAGCGCATGATCCTTCTCAAATACGCCGCGAAATTCGTCGTAGGTGGTAGCACCGATGCACTTCAACGCACCCGATGACAACGCTGGTTTCAGTAGATTTGAAGCATCCAGGGTTCCGCCCGATGCAGCGCCAGCACCGATCAGGGTGTGTATTTCGTCGATGAACAGTACCACCTTTGGATTGTCGACAAGTTGCTTCAATACCGCCTTGAGACGTTGCTCGAAATCACCGCGGTACTTGGTGCCAGCGAGCAGAGCGCCCATGTCGAGCGCATAGACTGTCGCATCAGCAAGTATTTCCGGTACGCGGCCTTCGATAATGCGGCGTGCAAGCCCCTCCGCAATCGCGGTCTTGCCGACGCCGGCTTCCCCGACCAGTAGCGGATTATTCTTGCGCCTGCGGCACAGGGTCTGAATTACTCGCTCGAGCTCTTTTTCGCGCCCGATCAAAGGGTCAATTTTCCCTGTCAGTGCAGCCTGGTTGAGGTTTTGCGTGTAACTATCCAGCGCCCCTGCCTTTTCCTGGCTTTCCGCTTCCTGCTCGGTTTGTTCTTCCTGCTTGCCAACCGGTTGCGCGGCCTTGGCAATGCCGTGCGAAATGAAGTTCACGACGTCAAGCCGCGTCACATTATGGCGCGTCAGGAAATACACCGCGTGGGAATCCTTTTCACCAAAGATCGCCACCAGCACATTGGCACCAGTGACTTCCTTCTTGCCGGAGGATTGCACATGCAGGATGGCGCGCTGAATCACGCGCTGGAAGCCGAGTGTGGGCTGAGTGTCGATATCAGACGTGCCTGGCACCGTGGGCGTATGGTCGACGATGAATGTTTGAAGTTCCCTGCGCAGCGTGTCGATATCTGCTGCACATGCACGCAATACCTCTGCGGAAGACGGGTTATCCAGCAAGGCCAGCAACAAATGCTCTACGGTGATGAATTCGTGTCGCTTTTGCCTTGCTTCGACAAAAGCCAAGTGGAGGCTAACTTCGAGTTCCTGGGCAATCATTTCAATTTTCCTCCATTACACAAGCGAGAGGGTGCTGGTGCTGTCTGGCAAATGCGCTTACTGCGGCTATCTTGGTAGCGGCAACATCCCGCGGATAAATACCGCAAATGCCCTTGCCCTGACGATGTACCTGCAACATGACTATAGTCGCTTGCTCGGTAGTCATGGCAAAAAACTTCTGTAGTACGACGATGACAAAATCCATGGGCGTGTAGTCGTCATTCAGTAGTAATACTCTGAACAGTGGCGGCGACTTGATGGCGGCCTTTTTTGGTACCAGGACAAGGTTGTCATCTTGCGAGTGTTGTTTACGGGATGGCATGGGGCAATTCTAATGCGGCCACAGCGTAATCCATCGCTTTGCCCTATATCGAATAGGGGGCAGAATAGTTATCAAATCCGAACGAGCAAAATCGGACGGTGTTGTTTTTATGGGATAAAAGATACTTGACGTTTTGAATTAAATTGGGTAAAAGGCAAAACTTGTCTGGTTCAGGTATCACCGCTGTGTTGAATGCCCCGCAGTCCTTCAGTTTACTGAATTGCCGCCCGGCCCCATTCCGCAGTGAGCTTGTGGTCAGGCATGTCCCGTCGCGACGTCAGTCATTTGTATGAACATAGTACGGCGGATTGTTTGATCAACCAAGGAAGAGGGTTTATGGCAATAGGTACTGTCAAGTGGTTCAACGATGCCAAAGGTTTTGGCTTTATTACTCCGGATGACGGCAGCGAAGATCTCTTCGCTCATTTTTCTGCCATCAATATGTCCGGCTTCAAGTCTCTGAAGGAAGGTGAAAAAGTGTCATTTGAGGTCGTTCAAGGCCCGAAAGGCAAACAAGCCTCCAATATCCAGAAGGCCTAATAAAGGCCTCAAAACATGGCGTCGGCGACAGCACCGACACCAAAAAAAGCCCGCCCATTTTTACCCTGGGCGGGCTTTGCTCTTCAAGACTGCATGCTATCAATCAGGCATTGAGAGTGGCCAGTGCTGCATTCAGGGTTGCGCTGGGACGCATGGCTTTTGACGCCTTTTCAAAATCCGGATGGTAGTAGCCGCCGATGTCCTGGGGTTTTCCCTGGGCGCCAAGCAATTCGGCATTGATCTTCGCCTCGTTATCCGTAAGTGTCTTCGCCAGCGGAGCAAAACGTGTCTGGAGCTCTTTGTCCCTGGTTTGCTCGGCCAGTGCCTGCGCCCAGTACATGGCAAGGTAGAAGTGGCTGCCCCGGTTATCGATCCCCCCAACCTTGCGCGCGGGTGACCGGTTGCTGTCCAGGAATTTACCGTTGGCCTGATCGAGGGTATCCGCCAGTACCTGTGCCTTTGGATTCTTGAAGGTTTGGGCCAGATGTTCCAGCGATACGGCCAGGGCCAGGAACTCACCCAGGGAATCCCAACGCAAATAACCTTCCTGCTGGAACTGCTGGACATGCTTGGGTGCCGAACCGCCGGCGCCGGTCTCGAACAGTCCACCACCCTTCATGAGAGGAACAATGGACAGCATCTTTGCGCTGGTGCCCAGTTCGAGAATCGGGAACAGGTCGGTGAGATAGTCGCGTAACACATTGCCGGTGACGGAAATCGTGTCCTTGCCGGCCCGGATGCGTTCCAGGGAGAGGCGGATGGCGTCCTCAGGGGTCATGATGCGGATATCCAGGCCGCTGGTGTCGTGATCCTTCAGATACTTTTCAACTTTCCGGATGATTTGCGCGTCATGACCGCGGTTCTTGTCCAGCCAGAAGATGGCGGGGGCGCCGGTGGCTCGCGCCCGGCTGACGGCCAGCTTGACCCAATCCTGAACCGGTGCGTCCTTGGCCTGGCACATGCGGAAAATGTCGCCTTGTTCCACCTTCTGCTCCAGCAACACCTTGCCTGCGGCATCAACGGCACGGACAACGCCGTTGCCGGCAATTTCGAAGGTCTTGTTGTGGGAGCCGTATTCTTCGGCTTGTTGCGCCATGAGGCCGACGTTGGGTACGCTGCCCATGGTCTTCGGATCGACGGCGCCATGCTTCTTGCAATCATCAATGGTTTCTTGATAGATGCGGGCATAGCAGCGATCAGGAATCATCGCCTTGGTGTCGTGCAACTTGCCGTCGGTGCCCCACATCTTGCCCGAATCGCGAATCATGGCCGGCATGGAGGCGTCGACGATGATGTCGCTGGGAACATGCAGATTGGTGATGCCCTTGTCGGAATTGACCATCGCCAGTTCCGGCCGCGCCTTGTAGCAGGCCTGGATGTCGGCCTCGATCTCGGCACGCTGGGCCTCCGGCAGCCTGGCGATCTTTGCAATGAGATCACCGAGGCCGTTATTGACGTTGACACCCAGCTCCTTGATGACTGCTGCATGCTTGTCGAAGACATCCTTGAAGAACACTGTAACGGCATGGCCGAACATGATGGGGTCGGAGACCTTCATCATGGTGGCCTTGAGGTGCAGCGACAGCAGTATGCCCTGCTTCCTGGCCTCCTCGATCTGCGCTGCGTAGAACTCGCGCAGGGCGCGGCGACTCATGACTGCTGCATCAATGATCTCGCCAGCCATAAGGGGTGTCTTGTCCTTCAGCACCGTGGTCTTGCCATCGTCACCGACGAACTCGATACGGAAACTCCCGGCCTCGGCGACCGTGACCGATTTCTCGCTGCCGTAGAAGTCGCCGCCGGTCATGTGCGCCACATGAGTCTTCGAGTCGGCGCTCCAGGCGCCCATTTTGTGCGGATGGTTGCGCGCATACTGCTTGACAGAGGCAGCGGCGCGGCGGTCGGAATTGCCCTCACGAAGTACGGGGTTGACTGCACTGCCAAGAACCTTGCCGTAACGGGCCTTGATTTCCTTCTCGGCATCGTTTTTCGGATCTTCCGGATAATCCGGAACCTTGTAGCCCTGCGACTGCAATTCCTTGATGGCGGTTTTCAGCTGGGGAAGTGAAGCGCTGACATTGGGCAGCTTGATGATGTTGGCTTCCGGTTTCTGCGTCAGTTCGCCCAATTCGGCCAGTTCGTCGGCTATGCGCTGGCTCGCGGTCAGGTTTTCGGGAAAATTGGCAATAATCCGGCCGGCCAGGGATATGTCCCTCGTTTCGACCACCACGCCGGCTGCGCTGGTAAATGCCTGGACAATGGGGAGTAGCGAGTAAGTCGCCAGCGCCGGTGCTTCATCAACCTTGGTCCAAATAATCTTCGATATCTGCGTCGTCATGCTTCTTCTACCTCAGTTAAGTATTTGATCTCCAGCAGCATGCACGCAATGTGTGACGAAAGAAATATTGGCATGTCTGGCAAGGGCGTCCATGTAGCGGCCGCGGTCAAAATGATCGCCTATTTAGTCGTTACATCCGACCATACGTCCGAACAGGAAGGCTTTGAAAGCGGCATTTTCATGGCTCTCCGGAGAAAACGCCAGAGCAGTAGCTAGGCCACAACAATTTCAGAAAAATGCTGCAATCACACCCCTTATGTTAACGCAAAAGGCGTCGCCAGCAACTAACTAATAAGATTAACAAACAGGGGTTTTTAGCGTTTCATGTATATCGAATAGATTTGACGCCTCATGAATAATGTGTGTTAGGTGATCATCGCCATAAAGAATGTTTCCATCCTGCGTCAACTGGGCGTCAAGCGCCGCGTTACTGGGTGGGACGCCCGGTTTTTTGCCGAGCGTGTTAAGTCATTCCCTTGATAAATGAGAAAGGAAATTGAAATGAACAAACTGATCGCCGCCCTGATAGCCGGGCTTTTTGTCGCCGCAACTGCCTTTGCAGCTGCCCCCAATGCAGTTGCCCCCAATACAGCTGCTCCTGTTGCTGCTCCGGCCGCCGAGACCGCTCCTGTAGTCGTTGCCGAAGCCCCCAAGGCAGAAGCACCCAAAAAGGCCAAACATCACCACCATAAAGCCAAGAAGGCCAAGGCCGAAGATAAGACGCCAGAAGCAGCTGTTCCAGAAGCTGCAAAGTAATTCCGGTTTAGGCTGCATTGAAGGGCGGGGATCCCGCCCTTCTTTTGTTTTTCCGGCCAGCGAAGCTCAACCGGCATGCAACGTGAAGTTTGATGTAATCAAGCGCTTGCCTCTACCTGATACACCAATTCGAGCACTGGTCATCGTGGTAGAGACTTGATAGCCGCAATATCAATGGCTGACAATTTGTCACGATTTCCTCGTATATCCGAGGTAGGCGTTGTATTTGTAAACCCCTGATACGGGAACATGAGCACTTCGCCGATCAGTACTGGCACTGATCCTGATAGAGTTGCGGCATTCGCTTCCTGATTCACAATCAGCCGTAGCTTGTTGCTGCTAGGCGCAACATTATTGGACAGATTCCCATGAAAATCCTGTTGCGTACTGCGCTTGGGCTACTCATTTTTTTGAGCGCAAATATTCATGCCGAATCGTTTCCGGAAATGGAACTTACAATGGGCATCTACCGCATTGAAGCCGAAGTCGCGGCGACCGATACCACGCGCCAGCACGGTTTGATGTTCCGCGAAAAAATGCCTTCCAATCACGGCATGCTGTTCGTGTTTCCTGAACCGCGGCAGGTATGCATGTGGATGAAAAATACACTGCTGCCGCTCTCTGTCGCTTTTTTTAATGACAAAGGGATAATCGTCAATGTCGAGGAAATGGCCCCGCAAACCCTGAACAGTCACTGTTCGGCAGGCCCGATCCGCTTTGCGCTGGAAATGAATGCCGGCTGGTTCAAGCAGCGCGGCTTCGCACCGGGTACGGCTTTGCATGGGTTCGAACGGGCACCGCTGCCACAGTAACTCGGCTGGTTTCCGGTCGGGATTGATTCTCCTGCTTGCTGAAGCCAGTTCTTCGACCATAGCGGTGTCATCCGAACTGATTCAGCTGAATCGCTGCTACGACCACGAGGGGACATTCAACCCTTGATAATGGTGTGCCATTAACGGACGGCAATTTATACGATAAGAGACACTCAGCAATGAGGGTTATTAGTGTGCTGTTTGGCTCTCCTAGTCCGCTTCGACTTCCAGATCTG
This sequence comes from Georgfuchsia sp., assembly GCA_049276455.1. Classification (GTDB taxonomy): domain Bacteria; phylum Pseudomonadota; class Gammaproteobacteria; order Burkholderiales; family Rhodocyclaceae; genus Georgfuchsia. The sequence goes on from JBASWL010000252.1 coordinate 11,112, forward strand.
GAATGTGCCCGAAGGCGATACGCATCGGTGCCGCCGACAAAGCCTGGTGTGCACCGCCGAAATACAGGCTGTTGCGGCCGTAGCGCAGGTTGACTGCATCGATCACGGCATTGAGACGGTCGTGGCTGTTGCGGCCAGGTTCGTCGAACAGGCTGCGCGATTGCTGGGTCTGTTCTCCGAGCGCACCGAAGGAGATGCCAACGGCCATCGGCGCGGCCTTGACCCGCGGTTGCCTCGTCCAGAGCCGTTCGAACGCCTGCAACAGCAGCAGCGTATCGCCGCTCGGGTCGAAACGGATGTCATCGTGCCAGGAAGTGCGGTTCTCGTACTTTACGTAGACATGCATTGAGCCTGTGACCAGCGCGTAGCTGCGCAGGCGCATGGCCGCCTTTTGCAGCAGGCGGTGCAGCACCGAATGCGCGCCTTGCTGCGTGCGCAACTCGGGCGGCATCACATGCGAATGACCGATGCTGGCGCGCGCATTCTCTCTGACTGTCGGCTCTTCGCCGCGCAGCTTGGCGTGGAGGCGGCGGCCTTCGATGCTGCCCCAGGCGGTTTGCAGCTGGTCGGCGTTGAGCGCACACAACTGCTGCATCGTGGTGATGCGCCGGCGCGCGAGGCGCTGCTCCATGGCGCGACCGATGCCGGGAATGGCGCGCAGTTCGAGGCGATACAGCATCTCGGGCAGGTCGCTTTGCTCGATCACCGTGCAACCATCCGGCTTCTGCATGTTTGAGGCGATCTTGGCGAGCATGGTGTTGGGTGCGATGCCAATGGAGGAACGCAGATGCTCGCCGACCTTGCTGGCAATGGTGTGCTTGATATGCGCAGCCAGCGCCAGCGCCTTGTCGCGCTGCTGTTCGCTGCCCATCAGCGGGCAGGCCATTTCGTCAATGGAAAGCACCCTGCCAACCGGGGTGCAGGACTCGACCGCCGCCACCAGTTCGTGATGCTTCTGCACATAAATCGATGGCCGCGCCTCGACGAACACCATGTCGGGGCAGCGCTTCTTCGCTTCACGCACCGGGGTGCCGGTCTTGATACCGAAGGACTTGGCCTCGTAGCTGGCGGCGATGCAGCAGGTACTCTCGGTCATCACCGGCAGCACGCCGATCGGCCGCCCGCGCAGCTTCGGCCGCAACTGCTGCTCGACCGAGGCGAAGTAGGAATTGAAATCGACGTAGAGAATGCGCAGGGACATGGCGCTACTTTACGCCGTGCGGGGCTCACAGAATGAGCTTGAGAATAATGTGGGAACGAAAGGAAAAAACAGCAGCAATACAGTGACTGGTCAATCTGGTTTCTGGTTTGAGCCCATTGCAGACCGTCGCAATTGCGAAATGCAGTCGTTCAAAGTTCGCGGTAACCGAAGCGCGCTCAATGTCTCACAGCAAGCGCCGACGCGTCGACTGAGGGGTACGACGGCATTGGACGCTACCCCGGCCAGTATATCGATGCACTGACGACACCAAGAGCGACAAGTGAAAGCGCGTCAGGAATAGGTCCCACACTCCTACCCTTGAACCTTAGTACTGTCGACGCAATGATCGATGCGGCTGCCGCAAGTGTGCAAAGCCAGATACAGAGTCCGGACAAAACCAATGTGGCCTCAAAACCGATTGGTTCAAAACTGAGACGCGTCACGGAGAAAACAATGAACGCGGCTCCGAGCGAGATATATGCGAACAGTCGTGCGGTAAAGGGAGTCATAATGAAAGAGGTGGCTATCCGCCATGAAGATAATTCCTGAAAGACCACAACTGGCCGAGAGCAGTCCAACTTTCAGTAAAACCAAGCCTGCTGATTCGCTACAAATCAGCAGGCTTGGTACTTACAAAACCTCGCCGGCGTGATCTGCCAGACGCGAGCGTTCGCCGCGCTGCAGGGTGATGTGGCCGCTGTGGGGCCAGTCCTTGAAGCGGTCGACGACGTAGGTCAGGCCCGAACTGCCCTCGGTCAGGTAGGGTGTATCGATCTGCGAGATATTGCCGAGACAGACCACTTTGGTGCCGGGGCCGGCGCGCGTGATCAGCGTCTTCATCTGCTTCGGCGTCAGGTTTTGCGCCTCGTCGATGATCAGATACTTGTTGATGAAAGTGCGGCCGCGCATGAAGTTGAGCGATTTGACCTTGATCCGGCTGCGGATCAGGTCCATGGTCGCGGCACGACCCCAGTCGCCGCCGTAGGCGCCGCCCTGTCCAGGCTCGTCGGCCGGCTTGTTGAGTACGTCGAGGTTGTCTTCGAGGGCGCCCATCCACGGCGTCATCTTCTCCTCTTCGGTGCCGGGCAGGAAGCCGATGTCCTCGCCTACCGGCACAGTGACGCGGGTGATGATGATCTCGGAAAAACGTTTCGTTTCCAGCGTCTGCGTCAGGCCCGCGGCGAGCGTGAGCAGCGTCTTGCCGGTGCCGGCCTGGCCGAGCAGAGTGACGAAGTCAATGTCCGGATCCATCAGCAGGTTGAGTGCGAAATTCTGCTCGCGGTTACGCGCGGTGATGCCCCATACAGCGTTCTTGTGATGGCTGTAATCGACCAGGGTCGATAGCACGGCGGTCTTGCCGTCACGCTCGCGCACATTGGCGAGGAAGGGGCGTTCCTTGTCGGTATCGAGATAGACAAACTGGTTGATGAGCAGGTCCGGAACGAGAGGCCCCTGAATCTGATACAGGGTCTTGCTATCCTGCTTCCACGACTTCATGTTCTGGCCGTTGGTCTCCCAGAAATCTGCCGGTAGCGCCAGCGAGCCGGTATAAAGAAGGTCGGTGTCTTCCAGCACCTTGTCATTGAAATAGTCCTGTGCCTCAAGACCTAGCGCTCGCGCCTTGATGCGCATGTTGATGTCTTTCGACACCAGGATTACTGACCGCTTGGCGAACTTGCCCTGCAGGAACATCACCACGGAGAGAATCTGGTTGTCGCCGCGCGAGGTAGGCAAAGAGTCTGGAAGGGCACCGTTCATGGCTTCGGTTTGCAGGAACAGGCGGCCGCTGGCCAGTTCGTGCGATACCTTCAGTAAATCGATCCCGGCGGCAATACTGTCCTCAACTTCGCTGACGATATCGTCAAGCATGCGGCTGGCCTGGCGCGCATTGCGTGCGACTTCCGACATGCCTTTCTTGTTGTCGTCGAGCTCTTCGAGCGTCTTCATCGGTATGAAGAGATCATGCTCCTCAAAGCGGAACAGGCTTGTCGGATCGTGCATCAGGACATTGGTATCGAGAACAAAGAGCTTGGTGGCGCTGTTGTTGTTACGGCCGATGGGCTTGGGATTGCGCTTTGCGTTCATCAAAACTCCGAATGGTCAGTTGGCAGGCAGGTTAATACGCCATGGTCAGTACGATTTGTACCATAGTTGCCGGTCATGGGTCTTCGTGCATTTTGCGGGCCGCAAATACCGAGACACCAAAGGCGAGGGCAATCATCAGAAAGCCCTCGGCAAAGGCCGTTAATTCGGCATCCGTTGCCAGCAGCTGATGACTGCGCCATTCGATATACACCGCAATAATGGCAATGCCAAGCATGCCACCGATTTGACGCAGGTATTGCATGAATACTGTGGCCTGGCCCAGGTCTCCTCCTTCGAGGTCTCGCAGGACACAGACGTTGAGCGCCGGCAGAACTATACCGAGAGCGCCACGGCTGATGACTGTGGCGATGACAACAGCTGTGTAATTGATTGATGACGCGAACAGCCATAACGTGAGTGAAGATGTTCCGAACAGGATCAGACCAAAGACGCAGATCAATCGCGGCGACCCATGATCGACCCACCAGCCGCCAACCAGCATCATGATGGCTAGCGTCAGTCCGGCCGGGAGTAGTGCCATGCCTGCATCGGTGGCGGAATAGCCGAGTACACTTTGCAGAAACAGTGGCACCAGATAGGTCGAACCGTACATTCCGGCACCGTAGGCGAAGGCAACGATCGCACCCATGGCGACGCGGCGGTAACGAAATATACTGGGTGAAATGATGGGGCACTTAATACGCCGCGCGTGCAATCGGAAGCATCCGACGGCCAGCAGACTGAGTGCAGCGCTCGACAAAACCTGCCACGACAGGGGACCAGCACTGTGGAGCAGGGTCGCTGCGACAATGACTGCGATTGAAGCGGTACCCAGCAGGGCAAGTCCGAGCCAGTCAGGACCGCGTTCGGTGCGTGGTGGCGTTAGCGGCAGGAGGAAATACGCAGCAATCAGCGCGATGATACAAAAAGGGATGTTGATCCAGAAAATCGACTGCCAGCCGTAGGTATCGACAAGGATACCGCCCATTGCCGGAGCCACTGACGGTGCCAGTACCACGGAGAAACCGATCACTCCCCAGGCGCGTCCTTGCAGTTCGGGCGGAAATAGTCGCATAACAGCAATGGTACCCATCGGCCCCATCATGCCGGCTGCAGCTCCCTGTGCCATGCGGATGGCAACCATGAAACCGAACGAGGTGCTGAAGGAGCCAATGGCGCTGACTACCAGCATGAAGCTCATTGAATACAGAAAACAGCGGCGCAAACCGAAACGCTCGAACATCCACGCTGCTGGCAGCATGGCAATGGTCATCGCAGCCATGTAGGCACTCATGCCGAGTTGCACCACGTCGTAACCAATACCAAATTCGCGCATCACGGCTGGTATCGCTACCGTGAAACTGGTAGATGTGAGTACCGAGGCGATGCCCCCACCGGAAATCACGATCAGCACGACCCAGGCGAATGATTTGCCCAACCTGAGACGTAGCGCCTCGGCGCTTGGTGCTTCAGGCAGAAAACTCATGGAGTGGCGGCAGTCATTTCAACCCTATGGTTGCGAGAAGCACTTCATTTGCATGGCCGTCAGCCTTGACACCACGCCATTCCTGACGCAGAACCCCCTTAACGTCAATGAGGAAAGTTGAACGTACGATGCCACGTACCTGCTTGCCGTACATGTTCTTCATTTTGATTACGTCGAACTGTGAGCACAGTGCCTCGTCGGCATCTGACAGCAGATCAAAGGGCAGGCCCATTTTGGCCTTGAAGTTTTCATGCGACTTGATGCTGTCGCGCGAGACGCCGAATATCACAGCGCCAGCCTCGACGAATTGCGCATGCAGGTCACGGAACTGCTGCGCTTCCGTGCTGCAACCTGGTGTCGAATCTTTGGGATAGAAATATAAAACGACTGTATTTCCCTTGAGTCCGGAGAGCGAAATCGATTGTCCACCTGTGGCGGGAAGGGCGAATTCGGCAACTTTTTTGTCAATCATGTGACTTTCCTTTACCCGAATAGAGTGAGCGATTTGCTCCAGCAAGGCGGCGAATAATTCTTAGAGTATCTCGCGAAGCACATGATTTTCAACGTCGAGGTAACCTGATTGGTCAGAAAAATAATGCCGCAATGGGGCCGGGGCAGTGTCCGAACGCGAACTGGTTGCCAAGAATTAAGGCACCAATTGGTTAGTGTCCTGCGTTAGCTACTGATTGCACAGGAAAATTTTGTGAATGTTGGCCTTTAAGTGCCGACACAAGCAAAAGATGATTCAGCTGAATCAATTTCAGACACTGATCAAGATACTTTGAGTTTAAATTATTCTAGTTGACACACCTCATTTTGATGCAAGTGTGGAGTGGACTCGGTATCTGGTATCTGCGAGAATTACGGCCGCTCAAGATAGTGAGTTTTCCCCGAGGTGTTAAGAAAGCTTATAGGAGCAACAAAATTGTGAATGATACGAGTTCAGCGGTTCTTCAGAAGTCAAGTAAAGAAGATGGTTCACGGATACGCACCGTCGAGGAAGTTGGCAGTGTAGTGATCCGCTTCGTCGGCGATTCTGGCGACGGCATGCAACTGACGGGTAACGAATTTTCAAAGTCGGTTGCCAGAGGCGGCCATGATTTTTCTACCCACCCTGACTACCCCTCGGAGATCCGTGCCCCGACCGGTACCGTCTACGGCGTTTCCGGATATCAAATTCAGTTTGCTTCGAGCCAGGTCTTCACTTCAGGCGATGCACCGGACGTTCTGGTAGCGATGAACCCCGCCGCCCTTAAAACCAATATCGGTGATGTCAAGCGTGGTGGAATGGTCATCGCCAATTCTGGCGCGTTCACAGACATCAATCTGGCCAAAGCAGGTTACAAACAGAATCCGCTGGAAGACGATACCCTTGTGGATTTCCGTGTTTACAGGATCGATATTTCAGAATTTACAGCACAGGCACTGAAAGATTCAGGCCTGTCGAAAAAAGAGGTCGGGCGTTGTAAAAATTATTACGCATTGGGCGTGATGCTGTGCCTCTACAGTCGGCCTTTGGAAGAGGAAGAGGCGGGTATCCGCAAAAAATTTGCAAAAAAACCAGAACACGCTGAAGCCAATGTCACGGCATTGCGCGCTGGCTATGCTTATGCAGAAGCCGCCGAAATGTTCGTTACCAACTACGAGGTTCGCCCTGCTGCGAATATCCGTCCTGGCAAATATCGCAGCATTACGGGCAATCATGCTGCGGCACTGGGTTTTGCCACTGCATCCGAGTTATCCGGGACTCCCTTGTTTCTCGGCTCCTATCCGATTACCCCGGCCACCGAGATCCTGCAGGAACTTGCTGCATTAAAGCATTTCAACATTACGACCTTCCAGGCGGAAGACGAGATTGCCGGCATCTGTTCCGCAATTGGCGCTTCCTATGGTGGAGTGGTTGGTATGACCACCACATCCGGTCCCGGCATGGCATTGAAGACCGAGGCCATGGGCTTGGCGGTGATACTGGAACTCCCACTGGTCATCGTTAATGTGCAACGAGCCGGCCCGTCGACGGGCCTGCCCACCAAGATCGAACAATCCGATCTGTTGCAGGCGCTCTACGGTCGCCATGGTGAAGCGCCGATTCCGGTGATTGCCGCGAGATCGCCTGCTGACTGCTTTGACTGCGCCATCGAAGCCTATCGCCTTGCCGTGAAATACATGACACCGGTCATCCTCCTGACTGACGGCGGCATCGGCAATGCCGCCGAACCATGGCGCATTCCTGATCCGGCGAGCCTGCCCAGGATTGGAGTCAAGTACCGCACGGAGCCGGAAGGATTCCAGCCCTACGCCCGTGACGAGAATCTAGCCCGTCCCTGGGTTCGTCCCGGTACGCCGGGTATGGAGCACCGCGTCGGTGGTCTGGAAAAGGATTTCCTGACCGGCAATATTTCCCATGATCCGATGAACCATCAGCGCATGTGCGAAGTGCGTGCGGCCAAGGTTGCGGGCATTGCCAAGGAACTTCCCCCCTCCGTCGTGGAAGGGCCAGCCAGCGGTGATGTGCTGATTGTCGGTTGGGGCAGCACCTATGGCTCCATCGTACAGGCGCGGGAGAAGGCCGGGGCGGAAGGCAAATCGGTCGCTCAGGTCCACTTGCGCAACCTCAACCCCTTGCCGGCTGATCTGGGCGACATTCTCGCCCGATACAAAAACATCCTGGTACCGGAACTCAATCTTGGTCAGCTCTCGCGCCTGTTGCGCGAGCGTTACCTGCGTGACGTCGTTGCACTGAACAAGGTGCAGGGCAAGCCCTTAAAAGTATCTGAAATCTACGATCGCATCGTGGATCTCTGCTGAGGAAACAACCATGAACCAGTTAACTGAAGTGAAAGCGCTTACCAAGAAGGATTTCGAATCCGGCCAGGATGTACGCTGGTGTCCGGGTTGCGGCGACTATGCCGTACTGTCGCAAATCCAGAAGCTGCTGCCGACGCTCGGCATTCCGCGCGAGAATTTTGCCTTTATTTCCGGCATCGGTTGTTCCAGCAGGTTTCCTTACTACATGCAAGCCTATGGCATGCACAGCATTCACGGCCGTGCGCCGGCGATTGCGAGCGGGCTGAAGATTTCAAGGCCCGAGCTTTCCGTCTGGGTGGTATCTGGCGACGGCGATTCTCTCGCCATCGGCGGTAACCACTTCATTCATGCCATACGGCGCAATATCGGCTTGAAGATTATCCTACTCAATAACCGTATCTACGGCCTGACCAAGGGGCAATACTCACCGACTTCGGAGTTCGGCAAGAAAACCAAGACATCTCCGGCGGGCAGCATCGATCGTCCGTTCAGCCCGGCCTCGCTGGCTTTGGGCGCCGGTGCCACGTTCGTCGCGCGCACCCTCGACGGCGACATGAAGCATATGCAGCAGGTACTGGAGCGTGCAGCCAAACATGAAGGCACTGCCTTTGTTGAAGTCCTCCAGAACTGTGTGGTGTTCAACGATGGAGCTTTCGACTACCTTAACGACAAGGCTGAGCGTGACGACAGACGCATCATCATGGAACATGGCAAACCCTTGACTTTCGGCAAGAACGGCGACAAGGGCATCCGTTTGCGCGGCTTTCAACCGGAAATCGTTACCATCGGCAGCGACGGCGTCACGGCAGCGGATGTGATGGTGCATGATGAGAGCAGCCCCAATCCTGGCGGCGCGTTCCTGCTTTCCCAATTCGCTGGACCTGAAATGCCCGTACCGTTTGGTGTTTTCCGCGATATCAAGCAGCCTGCCTATGAAGCTCTCAATAAGGATCTTGCTGCTGAGGTTCGTGCCCAGAAAGGTCCAGGCACGTTGGAAAAACTCTTCAACACTGGCGATACCTGGACCATCGCCTAATTTCGTACAAGGAAAACATAAATGGCTTTAATGATTAATACGGATGACTGCAACAGTTGTGCTGCTTGCGAAACAGAGTGCCCCAATGATGCGATTTCTGAGGGAGACAGCGCCTACACTATCAATCCTGATAAATGTACCGAGTGTGTCGGCCATTTCGATGAATCGCAATGTGTGTCGGCATGTCCGAGTGAGGCCATCGTGCCAGACCCAAATCACAGCGAAAGCAAGGACCAGTTGCTCGCAAAGTATCAACGCCTGACAGGCTGATACTGATAGACGTTAGAGCATATCAATCGGGGACAGGCGGTGCCTGTCCCCGATGTTATTTGGTAGTGCGGCGGTAGATTGACCAGTAAGCTTCGCCGCTATTTGCCTTTCCAAACAGGCTTTCTCTTCTCGGCAAAAGAGCGCGGGCCCTCTTGCGCATCTTCGCTGGCATATACCGGTTCGTAGATCTTCTTGGCCATTTCCAGACCCTCTTTGAGCAACTCATCAGGAATTTTGTTGAGCATCATCTTGGCCGCCATCAATGAAAGCGGGGCATTATCCTGAATGAGTTCCGCCATTTTCATGGCAGCGGACATAAGCTGATCCGCGGGAACTACCTGATTGATCCAGCCCACATCGTAGAGCCGCTTGGCCGGCATGAGGCTGGCGGTCAGCAAAATTTCGGCAGCGATTGGTGTCGGCATCTGGAATAACAATGGTACTGCCCAGGGGGAACCCCTTCCCACTTTGGCTTCGCTGATCCCGATCTTGGCGCCCTCAACGGCAATCCTGATATCGCATTGCATGAGGAGCTGAAACCCGCCAGCGGTAGCGATGCCATTCACGGCCGCGATTACCGGCTTATACACCTTGTTGCCGCGAGGTGTGCCTTCGCTGCCATCCACAACACCAGGTTTTAACTTGACGATATCAAAGCTCGGATCCTTGGCCACTCTTTCCGCCTGATCCTTGAGATCCATGCCGGTGCTGAAGGCGCGATCACCGGCCGCAGTGACGATGGCAACACGCGCATCGTTGTCATCCCTATACCGAATCCACGCTTCATTAAATCGGTCATACAGTTCCGGGGTAAAGGTGTTCATCCTTTCGGGACGGTTGATCGTGATGATTACGATGTGCCCCTTCTTTTCGTAAAGCAGAATATCTTCGTTGCTCATAGCAGTGATTAACCTTTCCTTGTCATTGTTTCAAAGCCTTTGCTGGACATTGATCGTGAACCGTGAGAAACCGACATAGGCCAGTGTCTACGAACAAGGGGGCGTTCGCCCCCTTGTGGATTTCTCATCAGCAGGTCTGGCCTTTAGGCGTCCACCTCGACTTCCATCCTGAGAAGTCCATTGCCCATCGATTTTCCGGTCTGGTCGATGCGTAGCGTCTTGGTCGCACCACCTCCCAGAGCCTCGTACATCACGATCTGCAGCGCATTGATATTGGCCATTTCATAAATCTTCACGGGACCCTTTACCCAATCCTTGTAATGAGCCTTGACTCGTTCCGGTGTGACCTGCCGCTTGATGATTTCGTAGTTTTTATCATTCAAAGCCATCAGGCCGATGTTGGAGATATCGCCTTTGTCGCCGCTTCTGACGTAGCACAGTTCCTTCAGTGTCACCATCTTCTTGGCCATCTTACTTCACCTCCATGATTTCGAGTTTCAAGGGAACCTCTTCGCGGGGGATCAGCGTTGGCCACAAAGCGAACAAGGGTCGGGTATTGGGGCTGGTGAAAGCGGCGCCCACGCCTGCGGCAAACCAGGTGAGAGTAGCCTCTTGTTGGCAGGCCCGTGCCTCTGCTAGCGTCTCACATTTGAAAGCCATTCTGACCCCAACTTCATTCGGTTCTTCCTTGGGTTCAGGATCAGCTGGGCCATGAAGCGCATTGACGCCGAGGAAGGAGATCAGCATTTCCTTGGGCTTCAAGCCGGTGATTTCCATCCGCTTATGAATGTATTGCTCTACCCGCTTGGCTTGCTGCAAAGCCTTTGGGGCAGAGACGACCGTCATCGTATCTGTCGCGAATCCGTCGGAATAAGCCAGGCAAAGCTTCAATGTTTCCGGACGCGCCTTGCCTCTCGGTTTGTCGCCGAACTTGGACACCTTGACCCGGTTGTCGCCCAAGTCCTCGAACTTGATCTGGGTGAGATCGGCGATGCCATCCGGCATCAGATAGTTTTTGGGATCATGTACTTCATAGACCAGATGCTCTTTCATCGTCCATTCATTGCAGAGGCCGCCAGTGCCAGGTGGCTTGGAGATGATGGCATCACCGTTTTCATATACCTCGGCGATGGGGAATCCGGGATTCCATGGCTCGGGTACCTGCTCCCACAGGTTGGAGCAGGCTCCCGTGCTCCAGCCGCTACATTCGATGAGATGGGAGACTGCCACGCCGGCGCCAATGCGATCCCAATATTCATCCTCGAACTTCCAGCCGAGACCGTGCATGATTGGGCCCATGAACAAGGTGTTGTCTGCCAGGCGGCCGCCAATGACTAGATCAGCCCCTTTGTCAAACGCTTCGATCACATTGTCGGCACCGATATAAACATAGGCCGCTTCCAGCTTGTCGCGGATGCGATCGATATCAGCTTCACCGGTATCCAGACTCTTGAACTTGGTACCTTGAGCCCTTAGTTCGTCGACACGGGTCAATGGGATATCGTCGCCAGTAATGACGCCAATCTTGAAACCTTCCAACCCGAGTTCCTTGGCAACCTTCATCACCTCAATCGCACATCTTTCGGGGTTGGCACCACCGCCATTGGAAACCATCTTGAAACGTTTTGTCTTCCAGATCGGCAAAAGTCGCTTCATCAGTGGGATAACATCCGGGATGTAGCCCTTCTCGGGGTTGCGGGACTTTTGTTTTTCCAGAATGGCCATGGTCAATTCTGCCAAATGGTCAAAGGCCATGTAATCGACCTCACCCCTTTCAGCCACTACCAAAGCGGCATCAATCAGGTCTGGCCATCCTGCCGAACCTGCTCCAACTCTAACTTTTTTCACCGGTCATCTCCTATAGGTACAAAGGACAAAACAGTTTGGGACCCCTGACTGCTCCGCGCTTAACGCATTTCCATTACAAGGACAAGTTTAAAATCTTAAACCAACATCACCAATGTTGCATTCTACTTTTACTTATCGATACCGCATTCAGTATCAATTCAATACCAAAAAGCTATCTCTCCCAGCATTATCGCCGGATTTTCGCAACTGACCCCCAGAATTGTGTCGTACCATCGCAGCCTCACGGATATCAATCGAAATCGCAGAAGGGAGTAAAAGGATGAACGAAGCTTACATCGTTGCGGCGGTGCGTACCGCTGCTGGCCGGCGGGGTGGCCGGTTGAAGGACTGGCATCCGGTTGATTTGGCCGCTTCGGTAATCAATGCCTTGCTGGATCGCAGCAAAGCCGATCCGGCGATGATCGACGATGTCATCATGGGATGCGTCGGTCAGGTCGGCGAACAATCGACCAATGTTGGCAGAAACGCTGTTATCGCCTCGCGGCTACCTGAAACGGTGCCGGGCACTTCGGTGGACCGCCAGTGCGGTTCATCGCAGCAAGCGCTGCATTTTGCGGCGCAGGCGGTGATGTCAGGCACCATGGATGTGGTTATCGCGGCCGGAGTCGAGAGCATGAGTCGGGTTCCGATGGGGCTATCGCAGACACTGCCCAAAGCTAACGGATATGGCCGTTATATGAGCCCGCGTATGCAGGTGCGTTATCCCGAGGTTGTTTTCAACCAGTTCCAGAGTGCGGAAGGGATCGGCCGCAAGCACAATCTGACTAAGGAAGATTTCGACCAGTTCGGTCTCGAAAGCCAGATGAAGGCTGCTACTGCCACTAAGAACGGCTGGTTTGAAGCGGAGATTCTTCCGCTGGAGATAACATTGCCCGACGGCTCCCGCGATATGCACAAGATCGATGAGGGCATCAGGTTCGATGTCAGCCTGGAGGCCATTCGCAACGTCAAGCCGATCGTCGAGGGAGGTACGCTGACCGCCGCCACATCGAGCCAGATGAGCGATGCGGCCGCCGGACTGATGGTGGTAAATGAACGCGGCCTAAAGATGTTGGGCGTCAAGCCGCTGGCGCGTGTTCACCATATGAGCGTTATGGGTGGCGACCCGGTTGTCATGCTAGATGTCCCGCTTGCAGCCACAAACCGCGCCCTGGCCCGGGCCGGCATGAAGATCGGCGATATTGATCTTTACGAGGTCAATGAGGCATTCGCACCGATTCCTATCGCATGGTTGCGCCATACCGGTGCCGACCCGTCGAAACTCAACGTCCATGGCGGTGCTATTGCCCTCGGACACCCTCTTGGCAGCTCCGGTGCCAAACTTATGACCACCTTGATCCACGCACTCCAGCGGAACGGCAAGCGTTTTGGCCTGCAGACCATGTGCGAAGGCGGCGGGTTGGCAAATGTAACGATCATCGAACGCCTCTAGTGTCCTGAGCTGGAAATTCACATACGGAAGCGTTTTATTGCCGTGCCGCATGTGGTCGGGCGTCCCGCTTTTTGGCATCCTGGACGCAGTGGCAGTTTGGGCTGGATTGCGGTTGAGTACCTGAGTCCTGTCCTTTTTTGTTGAAGCTCAAGATCAACGCCTTGAGCCGTTTGACGGTACGACTTCACTAAAATCAATCAGGTGATTTGGAGAGCAGTCTATGCGCGAAGTCGTCGTAAGCAAGGATCATAGGCTGGTGTTCCGCGACGCGGCCGAGCCAGAGCCGGGGTTAGATGAGGTTGTCATTGCAGTCAAGGCCATTTTCCTCAATTGCGGCGAGGTGCGCAAGTCGCGCACGGTCGACGGGAATGGCCACCGGCCGGGCTGGGACCTGGCCGGCATCGTCGAACGCACGGCGGGCTTCCGGCCAGCTCAATCCCGATATCAGTCTGGAGTATTCGTGGACCGAGATCGATCAAGTCGCGAACCAGTTGATGGATCGGCGCTTTACCGGCAAGGCAGTGCTCCGCGTGCAATTATCGAAAATCTGAAATGACAATGTGGGATTGAGGATTCTGTGATGTCGGCAACAGAAAAGATGCCCTTCAACTGGCCGTTCCGTTCCCTTTTGTTTGTGCCCGGGCACAAGCTTGAGTGGATTCGCAAGGCGCCAAAGTATGGCCCCGAGGGACTCATCATTGACCTAGAAGATGCGGTGCCTCCAGCGGAAAAGATTGGTGCGCGGACGACCACGAAAGTGGGCATCACCTTTCTGAAATCGGTCGGACTGGGAGCCTTCGTGCGCATTAACCCGCTCGATTGCGGCGGAATCGAGGATGTCCTCAACATTGCGACGCCCGGATTGACCTGCGTCTGCCTGCCCAAGCTGCGCGATGCAGGCCAGATTCGCGAACTGGCCGACTTGCTGTCCTATGCCGAAGGGTGCGCCGGGCTGGAACGCGGCAGCGTCGCCATCATGGCGCTGCCCGAGACCGCCGAAGGGCTGTGCGACGTGCGCGAAATCGCCAGCGCGAGCCCGCGCGTCAAGTCGGTCATGACCGGCGTCATTGACCGCATCAGCGACGATGTCGTGTTCACCGGCGACACCGCGCTCGCGGCGGGCTTCATCCCGACGCGCGAGGGGCTGGAGCAGCTCTACCTGACCTCGAAGCTGTGCCTCGAATCGCGCGCCGGCGGCGCGCCTTATCCGATGGCGACGCTTGTCGGCACCAACATCAACGACGCAGGGGCGGCACGCATTCTCATCCGGCGCATGAAGTCAACCGGCTTTACTGGCTGCATCGCGATCCATCCCAGCCATGTGACCATCGCCAATGAAATCTTCAGGCCGAGCCCCAACGAAGTGAAGTTCCAGGTGGGCGTTCTCAAGGCAATGTGCGAAGCCGAAGCGGCAGGACATTTCGCGGTCAGATACAAAGGCATGATGATCGATCAGGCCAATGTGGCGATTGCCAGGCGGATCATCGAAGAAGCGCGCAGATGCGGAATGACGATCCCGGCCGGGGAAGATTGTGGAGCTGATTAGACTAAGGAAAGCGAATGAGATACGAACACATCCTGTTTGAGAAACGCGAAAAATCCACCTGGATCACCATCAACCATCCCGAGCGCTACAACTCGTTTGATGGCGATACAGTTGCCGAACTGACCGACGCGGTACTGAAGGCCGGCAAGGATAAAGAGAATGTCGCCATCGTGATAACCGGCGCCGGCGACGACTCCTTTAGCGCCGGCGGCTATCTCAAGGATTTGACCAATTTCGACAAGGAGATGGGGCGTCACCTGTTTGGCGGAGCAGGGAAGTGCTTCGATGCGATACGCCAGGCGCCGATGCCGGTCATTGCCGCGGTCAACGGCTGGGCCATGGGCGGCGGCAACGAACTAGTGGTGGCGGCCGACTTCGCCATCGCTTCGGACCGCGCCAGGTTCGGTCAGACCGGACCGCGCATCGGCAGCTCGCCGATCTATGGCGGAACCAACATGCTGGCGATGAACATCGGCGAAAAGCGGGCCAAGGAAGTTTGCATGATGTGCCGCCCCTACCCGGCGCAAGAAGCGCTGGCGATGGGCTGGATCAACAAGGTGGTCCCGCACGAGGAACTGCATGCGGAGGTCGATCGCTGGATCGAAGAACTCTCTTATCGCAGCCCTTCGTATCTCGAGATCACCAAGGTCAGCGCCAACATGTGGTGGGACATGATGAAGCCCTGTATCCAGCACGGCGAGCAAATGCTGTTGCTGCTCGCTGGCAGCGAGGAAATGACCGAAGGCGCAACCGCATTCATGGAAAAGCGCAAGCCGGATTTCATGCGCTTCCGCAAGAACAATCCGAAGTAATTAGAACAATTCAGGATGTCTTCGTCGTCAGCCATGTCGTCGCAGCTAGCAGCTAGCGGCCAGATTCATATGAAGTGGAATTTGATCTCTTTGCGCCGTGTCCCGTGTTTCAGATCCGCGATACTGTGCTTGCTGATAATCTTAGTCAGATTACCTGGGGAGACCGGGTCGGTATCGGTTGCTTCGAGACATCGTCAAACTTGCGGGCCGGTACGCGCAAGCTTCAAGTTCTGGATGGTGGGCTTTATGCCAATGGTTGGTATCCAGGCATCAAGTCACAGGTCTGAAATGTCCTCTTTTTTGTAGGGTATGGATTTGTTTTATGGCATCAATACTGATAAAGTTACCGGTATCGTTGAATAATGAGAGCAGTGGCGCCTATCCAGCGAAACTCGTAGCGAATTGTTGGTGATTGTGTCGAGTATGTTTCTGCAAGGATATGACTTCCATAAACGTTTTATGCATTTGCAAGGGCTTTTGAGTGAAGTCAGTATCTGAATAGATATCCGAGCTTCAATAACCGACGCGATGAACACAAAGTGCGCGCCTCTTAATGTCGAGCGGTGTGCGTAATTAAATGATTATTGAATAATAGAGTCCCCTAGGAAAGTGATCAATGTAATGGCTAATGAATGCAAGATATTTTTATCCCCCATCAAAGTGGGGAACACCACGGTAAAGAACCGCGCTGTTATTTCTGCCCATGAATCTCACTATAAGTTCGCAGAAGACGACAACGATGGCGAGTGGTACTCGGATTACATTGAGGCGCGGGCCAAGGGGGGGGTGCGGCTTTATCGTCGCCGGCACTATCATGATCCACCCCTCAACCGCGTACAAGGGCATATCCAGTCCGGATCCGGAACTTTTCATTCCAAAGTTGAGAAGGCTGGCGGACAGGGTACATAAGTATGGGACAACGATCCTGCTTCAACTGCTGCATGCGGGGCGCGAAATGTACATGGATGACGGGCTGCGTCCGCAGTGGGCATTCAGCGCAATTCCGTCGCCGGTTTTCGAGGAAACCCCTCATGAAATGACGGTCGCCGAGATCAAGGAAATCATCGATAGCTACGTCAAGTATTCTGTTGTAGCCAAGGAAGGCGGCTATGACGGTGTTGAATTGCATGGTACGCACGGCTACCTGATCCAGCAGTCCTGGTCTCCCTGGGCCAACCAGCGAACGGATGAATATCGGTGCGGGTTTGGTTTTATCACCGAATTGCTGAACAAGATCAGGGCTGCGGTGGGCAAGGATTTCATCCTGGGCATCAGAATTTCGGTAGACGATCTTATGCCGGGTGGCATGGACAACGCCAAGATGATCGAAGTGGCTGAGTATCTGGAGTCAACGGGTCATATTGACTTCATTGACACCAGTGCTGGCGGGATAACTTCACATTATGCTTATACCATCGGGCCAAATTATGTTCCGCTTGGTGCTTTTGTACCATTGATGGCGAAAATGAAGGCAGCCTTGAAGACCACGCCATTGATAGCAGCGATCCGTATCAATGATCCCCAGCAGGCCGAAGAAATCCTCGAGAACGGTTATGCCGACATGGTGGTCATGACC
>JBASWL010000253.1:0-59963 GCA_049276455.1 Georgfuchsia sp.
GCCTTCCAGCTTGACCTCGTTTTGCGTGAAGGGCAACTTTTCGCCAGCGGCGACGCGAATCATCAGTTCGACTAGGTCGAGTCCAGTGATGCACTCCGTCACCGGGTGCTCCACCTGCAGGCGGGTGTTCATTTCAAGGAAATAGAACCCCTTGTCCTTGCCGCCGACAACGAATTCCACTGTGCCGGCCGATTGATAGTTAACAGCTTTGGCCAGTGCGACGGCTTGCTCACCCATGGCTTTGCGCGTAGCCTCGTCAAGGAAGGGCGAGGGTGCTTCCTCGATTACCTTCTGGTGGCGGCGCTGGAGCGAACATTCGCGCTCCCACAAGTAGATGACGTTGCCATGAGCATCGCCGATCAACTGGATCTCAATGTGGCGCGGCTCCTCGATGAATTTCTCGATGAAAATGCGGTCGTCACCAAAGGCATTCTTTGCCTCGGTCTTGCAGGCAGTGAAGCCTTCGTGCGCTTCCTTGTCGTTGTAAGCCACGCGCAGGCCCTTGCCGCCGCCGCCGGCCGAGGCCTTGACCATCACCGGATAGCCTATGTTCTTGGCAATTTTCACGGCCTGCTCGGGTGTGTCGATGGCTTCGTTGACACCAGGGATGACATTGACCTTGGCTTCCAGCGCCAGTTTTTTTGAAGCGATCTTGTCGCCCATCGCCGCGACCGAATAATGCTTGGGGCCGATGAAAATAATGCCTTCTTCTTCGAGCCGCTTAGAGAACGCCTCGTTCTCGGAGAGAAAGCCGTAGCCTGGATGCACGGCTTCGGCGCCGGTCTGCTTGCAGGCAGCGATGATCTTGTCGGCGACGAGGTAGCTTTCCTTCGAGGGCGCCGGGCCAATGCAGACTGCCTCATCGGCGAGTTCGACGTGCATTGCTTCGCGGTCGGCCTCGGAATACACGGCGACAGTCTTGATGCCCATCTTGCGGGCTGACTTGATGACACGGCAGGCGATCTCGCCACGGTTTGCAATCAGTATTTTCTTGAACATATCCATACCTCAGAGAAGGGTGAGGAGTGAGGAGTGAGGAGTAAAAACCATCACCATCTCGAACCTACTCACCAAATTCATATTTTTCACCTTGGGGCAAATTGTGAGTTTGTTGCTTCTCACTCATCACTCTTAACTCCTCACAGAAACATTCCGCTATAGCGGAATGTTTCCATGCTTGCGCCACGGGTTTTCCAGTTTCTTGTTCTTCAGCATCGCTAGCGAGCGGCAGATGCGCTTGCGCGTTTCGTGCGGTTGAATCACATCGTCGATAAAGCCGCGCGCGCCAGCGATGAAGGGATTGGCAAACTTGTCCTTGTATTCGGCTTCGCGGGCTGCCAGTTTCGTCGGGTCGTTCTTGTCCTCGCGGAAGATGATTTCCACCGCGCCCTTGGCCCCCATTACGGCAATCTCGGCACTGGGCCACGCCATGTTGACGTCGCCACGCAGGTGTTTGGAAGACATAACGTCATAGGCACCACCGTAAGCCTTGCGCGTGATGATCGTGACCTTCGGCACCGTGCACTCGGCGTAGGCGTAGAGCAGCTTGGCACCGTGTTTGATGATGCCGCCGTATTCCTGCGAGGTTCCGGGCATGAAGCCGGGGACGTCAACGAAGGTAATGATCGGGATGTTGAATGCGTCACAGAATCGCACGAAGCGCGCGCCCTTGATTGACGACTTGATGTCGAGACAGCCGGCCATGACCATCGGCTGATTGGCAACGATGCCGACCGTGGAGCCTTCCATGCGGGCAAAGCCGATCACGATATTCTTTGCGTTGTCGGTCTGAATCTCGAAGAAGTCGCCGTCATCGACGGTCTTCATGATCAGTTCCTTGATGTCGTAGGGCTTGTTCGGATTGTCTGGCACCAGAGTATCAAGCGAGTAGTCAAGGCGTTCGGCCGGGTCATTGGTGGGACGAATCGGCGGCTTCTCGCGATTGTTGAGCGGCAGATAGTTGAAGAAGCGCCGCATCATCATCAGTGAGTCGACGTCGTTTTCGAAGGCGAGGTCGGCTACACCGGACTTGGTAGTGTGGGAAATGGCACCGCCGAGTTCCTCTGCTGTCACTTCTTCGTGGGTCACCGTCTTCACCACGTCGGGACCGGTAACAAACATGTAGGAGGTGTCCTTGACCATGAAGATGAAGTCGGTCATGGAAGGGCTATACACCGCGCCGCCGGCGCAGGGGCCCATGATCAAAGAGATTTGCGGAATTACGCCCGAGGCCATGACATTGCGCTGGAACACGTCGGCGTATCCACCCAGCGCCGCCACGCCTTCCTGAATGCGGGCACCACCGGAATCATTGAGGCCGATCACCGGCGCGCCGACCTGCATCGCTTTATCCATCACCTTGCAGATTTTTTCCGCATGGGTTTCCGATAGTGCGCCGCCGAAGACCGTGAAATCCTGCGAGTACACGAACACCATGCGGCCGTTGATGGTGCCATAGCCGATCACCACCCCATCGCCTGGCGTCTGCTCTTCGGCCATGCCGAAATCGACGCAGCGGTGTTCCTTGAACATGTCCCACTCTTCAAAGGTGCCTTCGTCGAGCAGTATTCCGATGCGCTCGCGCGCAGTCAGCTTGCCCTTGCTGTGTTGTGCATTGATGCGCTTCTGGCCGCCGCCGAGGCGGGCCTTGTCGCGTTTTTCGTCGAGTTGGTGAATGATGTCATGCATATGGATTCTCCGAAAATTCCTAATAGTTCAGCAATTGACGTGCTGCGGCTGAGGGGGTGATAGTACCTGCCTGCACTGCTTGCGTTAATGCCGGCAAAGTATTTTTGACACAGAGGTTGTTGTTGAAGCGCTGCTGCAGGCCGCTTTCAATCAGGTGCCACATCCAGGCCAGCGCCTGCTGCTGGCGTCGTGCGGTGATGGCACCGTGCAATTCCATGGATTGGCGATAGGTGTCGATTGTTTGCCAGAACATGTCGATGCCTTCGCCACGCGTGGCGCTGATCTTCAACACCGGCACCTTCCAGTGCTGTGTCGCCGGGCGCAGTAGCGCCAGCGCCGATTGCATTTGCGCAACGGCCATTTCGGTGGCACGGATGTCAATGTCGGCCTTGTTGAGCACCACCACGTCGGCAAGTTCGACAATGCCCTTCTTGATGGCCTGCAGGTCGTCGCCGGCATTTGGCAACTGTAGCAGCACAAAAACATCTGTCATGCCGGCTACCGCCGTTTCGGACTGGCCGACCCCGACGGTTTCAACGATCACAATGTCAAAACCCGCCGCCTCGCAAACCAGCATCGCTTCACGTGTCTTGTCGGCGACGCCACCAAGTGAGCCTGAGGAAGGCGAGGGACGGATAAAAGCTTCTTCGCGCATCGAGAGCTGCTCCATGCGCGTTTTATCGCCGAGGATCGAGCCGCCCGAAACCGATGACGAGGGATCGATGGCAAGTACGGCGACGTGATGACCGTAGCCGATCAGCAACATGCCCAATGCTTCGATGAACGTGGACTTGCCTACACCCGGAACCCCCGAGATGCCGACGCGGATCGATTTGCCGCTGTGCGGCAGCAGTGCTTCCAGCACCTGCTGGCCGCGCTCTCTATGGTCTGTACGCGTACTCTCCAATAGCGTGATGGTTTTCGCCAGCGCACGCCGTTCGTGCGCCAGCACACCCTTGACGAGTGTTGTATCAGCATTGGAGAGCGCGCTTGGCGTCATTCAGCTTTTGCGCGCAAGACGGATTTGTTTAAGCACTTCGGCGGCTGAAACCGGAATCGGCGTACCCGGGCCGAATATGCCCTTGGCGCCGGCCTTGTACAGCGCGTCGTAGTCCTGCGCCGGAATCACGCCACCGACGAAAACGATGATGTCGTTTGCGCCTTGATCGTGCAGCGACTTGATCAGCGCCGGTACCAGTGTCTTGTGGCCCGCGGCCAGTGTGGAAACGCCAATCGCATGCACGTCGTTTTCCACCGCCTGACGCGCGGCTTCTTCCGGCGTCTGGAACAGCGGGCCAACGTCAACGTCGAAGCCGAGATCGGCAAAAGCAGTAGCAACCACCTTGGCGCCACGGTCATGGCCGTCCTGGCCGAGCTTGGCCACCATGATGCGCGGGCGGCGGCCTTCCTCGGCGACAAATGCTTCGATGTCCTTTTTCAACCCGTCCATGCTGTCGTCCTTGCCGAATGCCGAGCTATACACACCGGAAACCGTCTGGTTGACCGCGCGGTGGCGGCCCCAGACTTTTTCCAGCGCATCGGAAATCTCGCCCACCGTGGCGCGCAGGCGCGAAGCCTTGATGGCGAGATCGAGCAGATTGCCGGTCTTGTTTTTGGCGGCATCAGTGAGCGCATCGAGCGCTTTTTGCGTTGCCGCGCTGTCGCGTGTGGCGCGGATTTTTGCCAGACGTGCGACCTGCCCTTCGCGCACGGCATGGTTATCCACGTCGAGCGTGTCGATCGCATCTTCCTTCGCCAGCTTGTATTTGTTCACGCCGACGATCACGTCCTGGCCAGAATCGATGCGGGCCTGCTTCTCGGCGGCGCATTTCTCGATCTGTAGCTTGGCCCAGCCCGATTCGACGGCATGCGTCATGCCGCCCATTTTCTCGACTTCCTCGATGATGGCCCAAGCCGCATCGGCAATGTCCTGGGTCAGCTTTTCCATCATGTAGGAGCCGGCCCAAGGATCGATCACATTGGGGATGTGGGTTTCTTCCTGGATGATGAGCTGGGTGTTGCGCGCGATGCGGGCCGAAAAATCGGTGGGTAGCGCAATGGCTTCGTCAAGCGCGTTGGTATGCAGTGACTGGGTGCCGCCGAACACCGCCGCCATGGCTTCTATGGTGGTGCGAATGACGTTGTTGTAGGGATCCTGTTCCGTCAAAGACCAGCCCGAGGTCTGGCTGTGCGTGCGCAGCATCAGCGACTTCTGGTTCTTCGGCTCGAACGCCTTCATGATGCGCCACCAAAGCAGGCGCGCGGCGCGCATCTTGGCGATTTCGAGATAGAAGTTCATGCCGATCGACCAGAAGAAAGAAAGGCGGCCAGCGAAGGCGTCGACGTCCATGCCACTTGCGATGGCGGTTTTTACATACTCGCGGCCATCGGCCAGCGTGAAGGCCAATTCCAGCGCCTGCGTCGCGCCCGCTTCCTGCATGTGATAGCCGGAAATCGAGATCGAGTTGAACTTCGGCATGTTCTGCGCCGTGTAGCCGATGATGTCGGCGATGATGCGCATCGACGGCTCAGGCGGGTAGATGTAGGTGTTGCGAACCATGAACTCCTTGAGGATGTCGTTCTGGATCGTGCCCGCGAGCTTGTCTTGCGTCACCCCCTGTTCTTCGGCGGCAACGACATAGCCAGCCAGGATCGGCAGTACCGCGCCGTTCATGGTCATCGATACCGACACCTTGTCGAGCGGAATGCTGTCAAAGAGGATTTTCATGTCCTCGACCGAGTCGATCGCCACGCCGGCTTTGCCGACGTCGCCGACCACGCGCGGATGATCGGAATCGTAGCCACGGTGGGTCGCCAGATCGAAGGCCACCGATATGCCCTGACCGCCAGCAGCCAGCGCCTTGCGATAGAAGGCGTTGGATTCTTCGGCGGTTGAAAAGCCCGCGTACTGGCGAATGGTCCACGGCCGCACGGCATACATGGTGGCTTGCGGGCCGCGCAAAAATGGTTCGAAGCCGGGCAGGGTGTCGGCGTAGGGCAGAGCTTCAGTATCTGCCTTGGTGTAGAGCGGTTTGACGCTGATGCCTTCCGGGGTTACCCAGTCGAGCTTGCTTACGTCTCCTCCCGGCGCTGATTTGGCTGCGGCCTTGTTCCATGCGTCGAGGGCCGGGGTTTTAACTTCTGGATATTTGCTCATTTGTTTGTTGCTCCATACGCTGCTCGATAGTGGGCAGCAGATCTTTGTTTTGGTGATCGCGAAGAATAACCCTTGACACCGGGCACCCCCATATAATACGTTATCCATAATTATGAACGCAATAGGCAGTCGCACCAGTGGCGACACGATTACTCGTACCGCCCTCTATGAAGAGGTCGCAGAACGCCTGCGCGCTGCCATCTTCGCGCATGAACTGGCCCCGGGCAGCTGGATCGACGAACAGGCCCTGGCTGACCAGTTTGGCATCTCGCGTACACCAATGCGGGAAGCGCTCAAGGTGCTGGCATCTGAAGGACTAGTGCTGCTCAAACCGCGTCGTGGTTGCTACGTCACCAAACTGTCCGAGGCTGATCTCGATGACGTCTTTCCGGTCATGGCGCTGCTCGAAGGACGCGCCGCATACGAAGCGGCGCAGAAGGCCACGCCGGAAAATTTGAGCCAGCTGGAAACCATCCACCTTGACCTCGAGCGTCATGCGCTAAGTGGTGACACCAACCGCTTCTTCGAGGCCAACGACGCTTTCCATACCGCATTGCAGGATATTGCAGGCAATCGCTGGCTCAAACAAATGATCGAGGATACGCGCAAGGTCATCAAGCTGACGCGGCGCCAGTCGCTGGAAGTTGGAGGCCGCATCAACGAATCAATGCTGGAACACCGGCAGGTGATGGCTGCGCTCAAGAACCATGATCCTAATGCGGCCGGCCGCGCCATGCACGACCATCTGCTGTCTGGTCGTGCTGCCCTGATGGAACTGTACAAGGGCAAATAATCCAGCCGGATTCCTCAACTTATGCGGGTCTCAGACGCTTTGCAGAGCCGATTACCTGATTTCTGATCCCGACGTGCTGAAAAACTTCGATATTCTGCTTGCCGCCGCCGTGTTCACTGCCTGGGTGATCGACATGCTTTTCCTGCCGGCAATGGTTGTGCTTTTCAAGCCCTTCGGATCTGAGGAAAAGCGGGTGCAAATGAAAGAGGCCCTTTAGCCTGCCTGACGGCGATCAGTGACCGGGGAGGCTCGCAAAAAGGGCCTATTCTTTCTTGCCAAAGCCTCCGAGCAAGGCCGCTACGGGCTTGACCGGCCGGCGTGGCGGTATGGCGGCTTTATTGACTCCGCCCTCACCTGGTTTGGCTTCATAGGGTTTGCTGAAGTCAAAGCCATCGGCGGCTATGGCCGGTACATGGCCTGCGGATCGCGGCAGAGCCACCGAACTGCGGGGGCTGCGCGGACGGTGTTCCTCACGCTCGCGCAGGTGGCCGTGACGGCCGAGTTCGCGTTCTTCCCGGTGCGGCGCTGTGCCGGGATCGAAGCCCGGTGTGGCGACCAGATCAATCTTGAACTTTATGAGCCTCTCGATATCAGCGAGGCGCGGTTTCTCTTCAGGGGCGACCAGCGATGTTGCGTCGCCCTTTTTGCCGGCGCGGCCGGTGCGGCCGATGCGGTGGATGTAATCCTCGGCGGTGTGTGGCAGTTCGTAGTTGATGACGTGGGGCAGATCGTCGATATCGAGGCCGCGCGCCGCGACATCGGTGGCAACCAGTACGCGTACCGTGCCAGCCTTGAAGGCTTCGAGCGCTTCGCTTCGCTGCTGCTGGCTCTTGTCACCATGGATGGCCGTAGCATTGACGCCTTGGCGCTCCAGCCATACCGATAGTCTGCTGGCGCCAAATTTTGTGCCGACAAAGACTAAGGCTTGCGAGAGGTTGGACTCCTTGAGCAGATGCAGCAACAGATAGCGTTTCTGATCAGTTGGCACCATATGCACGCGGTGGGCAATGGTGTCGGAAACCGTGTTGCGGCGTGCGACTTCGATCAGCTGCGGATTCTTCAGCATCACGTCGGCAAGCTTCTTGATCTCCTCGGAGAAGGTGGCCGAGAACAGCAGACTCTGCCGCGCTGCAGGCAGCATGGCGAGGATGCGCTTGATGTCGGGGATGAAGCCCATGTCGAGCATGCGGTCGGCTTCGTCGAGCACCAGCACTTCGACTTGCGCGAAGCTCACGCTTTTCTGCTGCACGTGGTCGAGCAGTCGGCCCGGCGTGGCGACAACGATTTCACGCCCTTCCTTGAGTTCGGCGATCTGCGGCTTGATGTCGACCCCGCCGTAGATGCAGACCGAGCGCAGCGGCAGGTATTTGCTGTAGGTCTTGACGCTGTCTTCCACCTGTATCGCCAGTTCCCGCGTCGGTGCCAGGATCAGCGCGCGCACCGGATGGCGAGCCGGTGAAGACGAAGAGCTAGCGTGATGGGCGAGGCGTTGCAGCATGGGGAGCGTAAAGCCCGCAGTCTTGCCGGTGCCGGTTTGCGCGCCGCCCATCATGTCGAGGCCATGCAGCACAATGGGAATCGCCTGTGCCTGGATAGGCGTCGGTTCGGTGTAGCCGGCTTCGTGCACGGCTTTCAACAGTTCGGGTAACAGCCCGAGATCCTCAAATCGCATGAATACTCCTGAATCGGCCCGTCCCTTGCGGGATACCGGTTCAGGCGGCGAAACGATTGGTTAGGGGGTGAAACGAAGCCAGAACGGCCTGGAGTTTGTGCGCCAACCGGTTGGGCGCGACTGGTGCATTATACGGCGGGGGGGCTCTTGTCGGAAGAAATCGTCTTCATATGGGCTTTCAGCGTCGCCAGCAGGGTGTGGAGCTGATAGCGATCCATCTCTTTCATGCCATTGAAGAATTCGGCGACCCATTTTTCGTAAACTACTGCCATTTTGGTGAACGCCTCGTGACCTTGCGGCGTGAGCTTGACGATATAGGCGCGGCGATCCTTCGGGTTGTCTTCACGCACCACAAGTCCCTCCGCCACGAGTTGGTCAGTGATTCCGGTGACGTTGCCGCCGGTCACCATCATGCGTTTTGACAGATCACCCATCTTGAGGCCTTCAGGAGATCGCTCCAGTTGCGCCATAAGGTCATAGCGGGGCAGCGTGATGTCGTACTGGTTGCGCAGACGGGTGCGGATGTGGCCCTGGATCAGGTTGCTACAGGCCTGTAGCCGTAACCAAAGTCGCAGTGCGTGGTGGTCTTGCGCCGTGGCACGGGTTTCGGTATCCAGCGTGTCATTCGTGTCGCTCATGGCTTGGGGTTTGGTTGTGGGATAAAAAGATCCGGACATTGTTTAGTTGGTTCCTTGCACAATAGTTGCACTTTGGAATTTTTAGAAGTGAAATAATTTATTTTAAGTAACATGAAGCGGTTACCTAGGCAAGTTATTTTGCTGTGCGGCAGCAATAACGTTAGTGGCGCTGGGCGCGCATGCGTTCAGCAATCGCCTTGATTTCTCGCGGACCGAGTTTTTCCTGCTTGCGTTCCTTGAGGAAGAGCAGGAGCAGTCCTGCATTAATCAGTAACAGGATGATCTCGATATAAAGAATCGGGGTTACCAACTGGCGCAGAGAGTTGTCGCCGAAGACAAAGTAGAAGCCTTCGAAGCTTGGCAGGATGGCCTTACTGACGGAGGCATAGTTTTCAAAGGGGGGGAATAGCAGCATTACGACCAGATTGATTCCTGTCATCCATAGTACGCCATGCCGCCAGAACAGCATTTTGGTTGCTGACAAGGCCGGTTCTTTGCCGAGCAATAGCCAGGCAATGCCTGCATTGATAAAGATGACAATAATTTCCAGTGCCAGAAAGTTGGTATTGACGACATGGTTCGGGTGAGGTTCAAGAACCCAGAAAAATCCTGAGAAAGTCGGAATGTTGCCGTGCAGGAGCGATAAGTAATCAAAGGGCGGGAACAGTGAGACCAAGGCCAAATTGGCCAAAGTGGCTACCAGAACTACCCATTGCTGTCGATTTGGCTGGTTCATGGAATTGATGAAAAAACTGGGATCATGGAAAGCAGGCATGATTAGTCGAGAAATGTCCCCGTCGCAATCTCGGAGTAAACTTCCGACGCAGCGTTCAGGATGGTGAAAATGAGAAAAGTAGTATTGGCCGCAATTCTATTGAGTTTTTCGATTTTCCCGCATGCGGAGGAGGTCACCTTGCGTCATGCGCTGAGCGGACGCAATCTCGATACCCTGACAACGCTGGTCTCGCGTTTTAACGCTACTCAAAAGAGCAGAAACAAAGTGGTATTGCAGGATTTGAAAAGTGTCGATAATCGCCGCCAGTTGCCCCATATGGCGCTGCTCGATATTGATGACAGCATGGATTTTTTCGATACCCTGCCGCGTTTCAAGCCGCTATATCAGATGATGAAGTCGTCAGGCCAGCATCTTGATGCTGCGGGTATATATCCGCAAATTGCCGAGGCAATGAGCGTAAAGCCCGGCCAGTTGCAGGCCCTGCCGCTGGGGCTCTCGCTGCCGGTGATTTACTGGAACAAGGATATATTTCGTCAGGCTGGTATTGAGCCCGATGCCGCGCCGCGTACCTGGCATGACGTGCAGAAGGTAGCGGGTGCGCTCAATGAGGCTGGCATTGCCTGCCCGCTGACTACTTCGCGCTTCAGTTGGGTGCATCTGGAAAATGTGACCACACAGCAGGGGCAGCCAATCTTCGGCCGATATAACCATGTGGCCTTGAATGGACTCATCAACGTCAAGCATATGGCCATGCTGGCGAGTTGGTATCGCAGCTCATATTTCCGCTATTACGGTTCCCGTACCGAGGCAGACAAGCGCTTCCTGTCTGGTGAGTGCGCCATGCTGACCGGCGAATCCTCGCTGTACGGCGATATCAGTGCAGCGGGCCACATCGATGCTGGCGTCGGCGGGTTGCCGTACTACGACGACGAATATGGTGCCGCGCCTGGCAAGGTGGCACCGGATGGCGCGGGTTTGTGGATACTCGCCGGCAAGCGCAGTGGGGAATACAAGTTGATGGCGCGTTTCGTTGCTTTTTTGATGCGGCCTGAAGTGCAGCGCGATTGGGTCAGGGGTACTGGTTATCTGCCGATGACGGCACAGGCGCTCGCAGCGCTGCGTGAATCCGTCATGCTGCCAGTAGTGTGTGACGCTGCAGCGCGCCGGCTTTCCAGTCGCAGCGACAAGCCGCGCCTGAGATGCGGTGCTTTGCAGACGCGGCTGCGCGACAGTATTGGCGAACAGATCGAGCTGGTCTGGCGTGACAAGATCTCTGCCAAGCGGGCGCTCGATACTGCCATGCAGAGCACCAATGCCATAAAGTCGAGGTAGAGGTGTGGCCTTATCCCAAAGTAATTGTGCATCGCCTTGGCGGTGCGCTGGCGCCGGAGAATACATTGGCGGGCCTCGCCATTGCTGCGCAGCTTGGCTGCAAGGCGGTCGAATTCGACGTCATGCTGTCGCGCGATGGCGTGCCGTTGGTAATTCATGACGAAACACTTGAACGCACCACGAGCGGAACCGGCCGCGTTGCAGACCATGAGATAAATGCATTGCGGCTGCTGGACGCCGGATCAAAACATCATGCTGCTTTTGCCGGAGAAAGGATTCCCACTTTTGCCGAAGTACTCGATGCCTGCCAGCGCTTCGGGATCCTGCCCAATGTCGAAATAAAGCCGGCCAATGGTTTCGAGGTCGAGACCGTTGAAGCGACGGTGTACTGCATCGCCAAACACTGGCGTAACGCCACCTTGCCGTTGCTGTCGTCGTTCTCATATGCGGCTCTGGAACGGGTGCGCAATATTGCCCCGCACCTGCCGCGAGCGCTGGAGGTCGTTAAGGTTCCTGACGACTGGCTGGCGCAGGTGAAGGCGCTGAGATGCATCGGTTTTCATGCCTCGGCCGAGGACAACGATATCGAATTGCTGCGTGAATGCCGCCGCCATGGTGTGCAAATGGCGATCTGGACCGTGAATAAACGTCAGCAGGCCGAAAATCTGTTTGCCGCAGGCATGGATGCAGTGTTTTCGGATCGCCCGGATATATTCCCCGCTTCCTGATTTCGTAACGAAGACTTACACCGCGATTGTCGTCGCGAAGCCTTGTCGGACGTTGTTGCTGTCATGGGCATGCCCATATCCAGCAAACCTTATAAGGGAGTTCGAACATGAAACTGAAAGCCACTCTGATCGCTTTGTCATTGACTGCCTTTGCGCTGCCCGTTCTGGCCCAGAACCAGGCCGCTACGCCCAGCATTGAGAAGCGTCTTGACAATCAGGAAAAACGTATCGAGGCCGGCGAGAAATCTGGCGCGCTCACCCCGCGTGAAGCCAATCGCCTTGAAATGCGAGAGGCCAAAACCAAAGCCAATCTCATTGTCGCCAGGTCCGACGGCAAGGTGACCAAGGCCGAGCGTGTGAGACTGCATAAGAAAATGAATCGAAATTCGCGCGCAATCCATCGCCTGAAACACAATCGCCAGCACAGCTGAACCGCCTGCATGATGATTTCTGAGCCCGCCCGCGCGGGCTTTTTTTGTTTTTTTTGTCACAGGCTGATCGCGTAAAATCCGCGCCTTGTCTTATTCGCTTAGGTCTGCCATGAAAAGCGCCGAGATTCGCAAGAAATTCCTCGACTATTTCGCCTCCAAGGGCCATCAGGTCGTCGCATCGAGTTCGCTGGTGCCGCACGACGACCCGACGTTGCTATTCACCAACGCCGGGATGAACCAGTTCAAGGATGTGTTCCTTGGCTTCGACAAGCGACCCTATACGCGCGCCACCACGTCGCAGAAATGCGTGCGTGCCGGCGGCAAGCACAACGATCTGGAAAACGTCGGCTATACCGCGCGCCACCACACCTTTTTCGAGATGCTCGGCAATTTCAGCTTCGGCGATTACTTCAAGCACGACGCGATCAGTTATGCGTGGGAACTGCTCACCGAAGTCTTCAAGCTGCCCAAGGACAAGCTCTACGTCACGGTGTATGCCGAGGACGACGAGGCCTACGACATCTGGACCAAAGTAGTCGGACTTGCCGCCGAGCGGGTCATCCGCATCGGTGACAACAAGGGCGCGCGCTATGCCAGCGACAACTTCTGGATGATGGGCGACACCGGCCCCTGCGGCCCCTGCACCGAAATCTTCTACGACCACGGTGCCGACATTCCCGGCGGCCTGCCCGGCACGCCGGAAGAAGACGGCGACCGCTACATCGAAATCTGGAACAACGTGTTCATGCAGTTCAACCGCGACGAAGCGGGTGTGATGCATCCCCTGCCCAAACCCAGCGTCGACACCGGCATGGGGCTGGAACGCATCTCGGCGGTGCTGCAGCATGTGCACAGCAATTACGAAATCGACCTGATGCAGGCGCTAGTGAAAGCGGCGGCGCGCGAGACTAATTGCAGCGATCTTGACAGCCCATCGTTGCGCGTACTGGCCGACCACATCCGTGCCTGCTCGTTCCTAATCGCAGACGGTGTGGTTCCCGGCAACGAAGGCCGCGGCTACGTACTGCGCCGCATCATCCGCCGCGCGATACGGCACGGCTACAAGCTCGGCGCGCGTGCCGCGTTTTTCCATCGCATGGTGGCCGACCTCGTGGCTGAAATGGGCGAGGCTTTTCCCGAACTCAAAGCCGGGCAACTGCGCGTGACCGAAATTCTGAAACAGGAGGAAGAGCGCTTTTTCTCAACCATCGAGCACGGCATGGCGATTCTTGAAGCGGAGTTGGCGGAAAGCGCCGGCAAGGTCTTCAATGGCGAAACCGCATTCAAGTTGCATGACACCTACGGCTTCCCGCTTGACCTGACCGCCGACATCTGCCGCGAGCGCGGCGTCACGGTGGACACCGCGGCCTTCGACGCGGCGATGGCCAGGCAGAAGGAGCAGGCGCGCGCGGCGGGCAAGTTCAAGATGGCAGCCAACCTCGACTATGCCGGTCCGGCCACGACTTTTCACGGCTACGAGTCGCTCGAAGCGAAGGGCAATGTGCTGGCGTTGTACAAGGATGGCGCGGCGGTCAATGAATTGAGCGAAGGCGACATCGGCGTGGTGGTGCTCGACGACACGCCGTTCTACGCTGAATCCGGTGGCCAGGTTGGTGATCAGGGCGAGCTGCGTTCGACGCACGGCATTTTCGCGGTGGAAGACACGCAGAAAATCCAGGCCACGGTATTCGGCCATCATGGCGTGGTCAAGACCGGCAAGCTCGGTGTCGGCAACAGTGTCGTGGCGCGCGTCGATCATGAGGCGCGGGCGCGCACCGTGCGCAACCATTCGGCGACGCACCTGATGCACAAGGCGCTGCGCGAAGTACTCGGCGCGCATGTGCAGCAGAAGGGCTCGCTGGTCGATGCCGACAAGACGCGCTTCGACTTCGCGCATACGCAACCCATGAGCGACGAAGAAATCCGCCGCGTCGAGCAAATCGTCAATGCGGAGATTCTGGCGAACGCCGAAGCGCAGGCGCGTGTCATGGCCATCGACGAAGCGCAGAAGACCGGCGCCATGATGCTGTTCGGCGAGAAATACGGCGACGAGGTACGCGTGATCGACATCGGTTCCTCGCGCGAACTGTGCGGCGGCACGCATGTGAAGCGCAGCGGCGACATCGGCCTGTTCAAGGTCGTGATGGAAGGCGGCGTCGCCGCCGGCGTGCGCCGCATCGAGGCGGTGACGGGCGACAACGCCTTGTCCTACGTGCAGCTGCAACTCGCGCAACTGGAAAGTGTCGCGGCGCTTGTCAAGGCGCCGGCGGAAGAGGCGGCGGCGCGCGTGACGCAGATCGTCGACAGCGTCAAGACACTGGAGAAGGAAGTGGCGCGACTCAAGTCGAAACTCGCCGCCAACCAGGGCGATGAACTGCTGAATGCGGCGACAGAGGTGAAGGGCATCAAGGTTTTGGCGGCGCAGCTCGATGGCGCCGACGCGAAAGCCCTGCGTGACACGCTGGACAAGCTCAAGGACAAATTGAAGAGCGCCGTCATCGTGCTCGGTAGTGCCGTCGATGGCAAGGTCGCCCTGATCGCGGGCGTCACCGCCGACCTCACCGCGAAGGTCAAGGCTGGGGAGTTGGTAAACGCCGTGGCGCGGCAGGTTGGCGGCAAGGGCGGCGGACGGCCGGACATGGCGCAGGCGGGCGGGACGCAACCGGAACACCTTGCCACCGCACTCGACTCGGTAAAGGCCTGGGTCGAGAGCAAACTTTGATGCGCTATTGCCCCCGTTGCGCGCAGACACTGGTCGATCTGGCGCTGGCGGGGCGTGAGCGGCGGGCCTGTCCCGATCCGGCATGCGGCTGGGTGCATTGGGATAATCCGCTGCCGGTCGTGGCGGCCATCGTCGAACACCTCGATTCCGCAAACCGGATTCTGCTCGCGCGCAATCGCGCCTGGGAAAAGGTGTTCTTCGGCCTCATCACCGGCTTCGTCGAACGCGGTGAGTCGGCCGAGCAGGCGGTCGCGCGCGAAGTGAAGGAAGAAGTCGGGCTCGATACCACCGCCACCTCACTGGTGGGCGTCTATGACTTCCAGCGCAAGAACGAACTCATCATCGCCTACCACGTCAAGGCGCGCGGCGAGATCGTGCTCAACGAAGAATTATGCGACTACCGTTTGATTGCGCCGCAGAAACTGCAGCCCTGGGATGCCGGTACCGGCCTGGCGGTGCGTGACTGGCTGGCAGGGCTTGGCCTGGGAAAATAGGAGCTGATCAGGCGCCAGCTGGTGGCACAGTTTCGGAGAATGACGGGCGCTGCATCAGTTTGTCGTAAAGCCGCGTCAGGTTCGGCTGCGCGGCACGCCAGTCGATGTCCGCGAAGCGGAAGTCCAGATAGCCGAGCGCACAGCCGATGGCGATATCGGCGAGCCCGAAATGCGTGCCCATACTCCAGGTGTTGTCGCCAAGGCGATGTTCCATCGTCAGCAGGCTGCGCCCGATGACGAGATGATTGCGCTCGATTGCTGCGTTGTCGCGCACTTTGGCTGGACGCTGCGATTCCATGCGGATGGCGACTGCGGCGTCGATTAAACCATCGGCGAGCGCTTCGCGGCATTTGACCTCGATCCATTCGCGATTTGGTTGCGGCGTCAGTTTGCTGTTGGGGGCGACATTGTCGAGATATTCAACGATCACCGCAGAGTCATATATAGAGCTGTCATCATCGAGCACCAGCACCGGCACCCGGGCCAGCGGGTTGTAGTGGGAGATCGCCTCGCTCGTGCGCGGGCTTTCAATCACGAATTCGCAGTCGATTTTCTTTTCCGCCAGGACGACACGGACTTTGCGTGCGTAGGGGCTGGTGAGCGTGCAGAAGAGCTTCATTGAGTGTGCTGTGCCATATGTCAATTTGTATGCGGCAAGTATAGCATCGGCGTTGCAAGCGTCTTCCATGGCATGTTGCCTGATAGGCACATGTTAAAATTGCCCTACATCCACAAGGTGCAATACAAGGTATATAAATGCCCTCCAACCTTACCGCCCTGTCGCCGCTTGACGGCCGCTATGCTGCCAAAGTCGAGCCGCTGCGCAGCCATTTCTCCGAATTTGGTCTGATCCGCAACCGTGTCCGGGTCGAGATCGAATGGCTCAAGGCGCTGGCCGCGGATAGCGGACTTAAGGAGATTGCTCCGTTCTCGACAGCCACGATTGCCGAGCTCGATCTGGTGGCGTCCGGTTTTGCCGAAGTTGATGCCGAAGCGGTGAAAAATATCGAATCACGCACCAATCACGATGTCAAGGCGATCGAATACTGGCTCGTCGAACGCTTTGCCAACAATGCAGAAGTCGTCCGCGCGTCGGGTTTCATCCACTTCGCCTGCACCTCGGAAGACATCAATAATCTCTCACATGCCCTGATGCTGCGGGACGCACGTGGGCTGAACCTGCTCCCGGTCATCGGTAGCCTGATCGAAAAGTTCCGCCGCCTCGCGCATGATCATGCGGCATTGCCCATGCTTGCGCGCACCCATGGGCAGACGGCAACGCCGACCACGTTGGGCAAGGAGATGGCCAACATCACGGCGCGCTTGTTGCGTGCGCGTGAGCGCATCGCTGCCGTCTCGCTCACAGCGAAATTCAACGGCGCGGTAGGCAACTACAATGCTCACCTCGCCGCATACCCGGAGTTTGACTGGGAAAGTTTTAACCGCCGCTTCGTCGAATCGTTCGACATCGAGTTCAACCCCTATACCATCCAGATCGAGCCGCACGATGCGATGGCGGAGTTGTTCGACGCCATCGCGCGCATCAACACCATTCTTATCGATGCCAATCGCGATCTCTGGCAATACATATCAATAGGCTACTTCAAGCAGCGACCCAAGGCGGGCGAGATCGGTTCCTCGACCATGCCGCACAAGATCAATCCGATCGATTT
The DNA here is from genome assembly GCA_049276455.1 of Georgfuchsia sp. Lineage (GTDB taxonomy): Bacteria > Pseudomonadota > Gammaproteobacteria > Burkholderiales > Rhodocyclaceae > Georgfuchsia. Next base: position 17,065 of record JBASWL010000253.1, read on the forward strand.
CGAGAATGCCGAAGGTAACCTTGGCCTAGCCAACGCGCTGCTGCGTCACCTTGCAGAGAAGCTGCCGATCTCGCGCCTGCAGCGCGACCTGACCGACTCGACGGTGTTGCGCAATATGGGCGTTGCCTTTGGCTACAGCATCCTGGCCTACGATTCGTGTCTGCGCGGTCTGGGCAAACTCGAAGTCGACCCGAAACGGCTGGCCGAGGATCTCAACACGACCTGGGAAGTGCTGGCCGAACCGGTACAGACCGTGATGCGCCGCTACGGCATCGAGAATCCCTACGAGCAGCTGAAGGAACTCACGCGCGGCAAAGGTATCGAGCGCGATACGCTGCTTGCCTTTATTCGCGGTTTGGCGATTCCCGAGGTTGAGAAAGAGCGCTTGCTGGCCATGACGCCGTCCAGCTATATCGGCAAGGCGGCAGAACTGGCAAAGAGAGTTTGATGACTTTCGTCAGCAACCTCAAGCAGCTGCCGAAAATTTCACATCTGGCAGCGATTGATCTGCTCGATGCGGAAGGCTCTATTGTCGCCACCATCGAGAACAAACCGGGACAGGCCGGCTCGCTGGTGGTGTACAACCATCTTGGTCAGATCTACGGCTCGATCACTTCGGAAGCGGCGGGTAAAGGCCTCGAACTCTATGCCGAGCATACGGATGATGCACGTACCCATCCCGGCAAGCATCCCAACATCGACCGGCTGATCGCCATAGAAGCAGGCGCTGGAGCATTGCGCGTCAAACACCGCTTCGCCCTCTGATTCTTTTTTTCGGGTATCAGTACGCTCCCATTATCGGGCCTGTATTGTTTGGGCGCGCGCGGGGCAACGTCCAACAAAATCGTCAGATCCCAACTAACTTGAACTCGATTACCATTTCATCCTGCACGGTGAGCAGGCCGCCAAGTGCAGAATAGGGCTGAACGCCAAAATCGGTTTGTCGCAATATAAACGAGCCGGTCACAGAAAGTTGATCGGGTAGTCCCTCGACATTGAGAGGAATCCACATCTCGCGTCGTTGACCATGGAGTTCAATCTCAACTTTGGCAGCCAACTTCGGGGCTTCGCCGGCAATTGCCAGGGAGCGGATATGGACAAACGGAAAGCGGTCCGCCTGGAAATTTTCCTCGCCAAGCATATGCTCTTTCGTACTCTTGATTGCTTCTGATGTTGGGGTTGAGGAAAAGGTACTGCCTAGCCCGGAACGGTATTCCGGATTGTCGATCTCAAGTTGCTCGAGGATGAATTCAAGGTCAAAACGCGAACCGGACAGACCGCTTGACGGGACGTAAGCAAACCCGGTGAATTGAGGTGCAGAGAGAACATGGTTATGCCCCATTTTTGCCGCTGAGCCAGCACGGAATGCATAGATTCTGACTGCCGATGTCTTTGGATTCAGCGTAAAGACTTTCCCGCCGGTTTCTCCCAGCCTTGAATAAATTGCCTTCAAGTCATCATGATTGCTGCTGCCGGTAACCGGCGCTATGTCTGTTTGCTTAACGGGCAGTACTGAGGTGCAACTCAACAAGGCGACGGTTGTGGCCAAACCGAGCAGGGCAATAGTGATTTTTCTGATAATCATGTCAGCACCTTGATGGGCGATAGTATGGAGCAAGCGGGTCTGTTGACGTCATCATAGATGATCAACGAGTTCAATCGCAGGTAACAAATCCGATTGGAATCAGTGCCGGATCGGCGGCTGTCCCGTTCGCACAGCCTTACGCGCACTATCGGCCCTTCGGGTGTTCCCGAAGGGAGTTGACATTGGTACTAGGTAGAACTAAATTAGCTCTACTTGGTACCAGCGGTGAATTCGTCTCATGCCAAAGACTGCCGAAAGGGCTCCATTTCTTTCTGTTCTACGCGAGCTGGCGCAGTGCTATCAGGCTTTCGAGCGCTATTCGGCGATGCACATCCAGACCCTGAAGCTCACACCGCCGCAATTCGATGTTGTTGCCACACTCGGCAATACTCTGGGAATGACCTTTCGCGAATTGGGTGAGCGCACACTGATCACGAAAGGCACTTTGACAGGCGTTGTCGACCGGTTGGAGGCTAAGGGCTTGGTGAGTCGCGAGAGTTGTCCGCAGGACGGTCGTTCTACCATCGTGCGCCTGACGTATCAGGGTGAGAAGATATTCGATCAGGCATTCCCGGCTCATGTCAGCCATTTGCGCGAGGCTTTCGGGCGGGTCTGTGAAAAGGAGCTTGCCGTGCTTGAGCAAGGACTCAGTGCCTTGAGAAAAGCACTTTCGGTCGCGGCCGACAATCAAAAGGAAGTCCAATGACTCGCATCCCCCCGGCCCCCTTCCCAAAAGGGGCGACATTTGTTCGCGGGCAGCGCCCGCTCCATTTTCTGGCTGTTCCCCCTTGGGGCGGCCCTGCGGAGGAACTATGATGGAACGCTACAACCCGGTTTCGATCACACTGCACTGGTTGATCGCGCTGCTGATCTTCAGTACTTTTCCGCTTGGCCTTTACATGGCTGACCTGCCGCTATCGCCGCAAAAACTCCAGTACTTCTCCTGGCACAAATGGGCAGGCGTCACGATATTCCTGCTCGTCCTGATCCGCATTCTCTGGCGCATCGGCCATAAGCCGCCCGCGCCGGTGCCGATGCCGCGCTGGCAGCGACAAGCCTCGGCAGCTGTGCATTACCTGCTGTATGTATTCATGTTCATCATTCCGCTGAGCGGCTGGCTGTTGAGTTCGGCCAAGGGGATGCAGACCGTTTGGTTTGGCGTACTGCCGCTGCCCGATCTGGTGGCCAAGAACAAGGAGCTGGGCGATACCTTGGAAGACATTCATGAAACGCTTAATTACGGCATGCTGCTGCTGTTCGGAATTCATCTTGCTGCCGCGCTCAAGCACCAGTTCATCGACAAGGACCATCTGCTGTCGCGCATGAATCCCTTTGCCAGGACATAGGAGGAGGCGATATGAATTCGTTACTTTTTTCTTTCATGCTGGCTGCCGTCATTGCCAGTAGCGCCCATGCGGTCGAGTTGAATCAGGTGGCGGCAGGGGAAAGCCGCATCGACTTCGCCGGCAAGCAGATGGGCGTAGCGGTGGACGGGAGTTTCAAGAAGTTCGAGGCCCAGATATCACTCGATCCGGCCAGGCCGGAAGCCGGCAAGGCGCGGGTCGACGTTGATCTGGCGAGCATCGATGCCGGCAGCGACGAAGCTACGACCGAGTTAAAGGGCAAGACATGGCTGGACATAGCCGCTTTTCCCAAGGCCAGCTTTGTCGCCAGCAGCATCAAGGCGCTCGGCGCCGGCCGTTATGAAGCCCATGGCACGCTGAGTATCAAGGGCATCAGTCGGGACACTGTCGTTCCGTTCTCGATCCGCAATGAAGGCCCCGGTAGCTGGCTGGAAGGCGGATTTGTTATACCCCGTTTGCAGTTCAGAATTGGCGAAGACGCTTGGTCGGATACGAGTACCGTTGCCGATGAGATTCAAGTGAAGTTCAAGCTGTTCCTTTCCACAAAGCAGTAGATAAAACCCATCCACCCCAGGAGATATACATGAAACGCACTCTGATTGCATTGATCGTCATCGGCGCGCTGTCGCCTGCCTTCGCGGCACCCGTCACCTATAACCTCGATCCGGACCACACCTACCCGAGTTTCGAGGCGGACCACTTTGGCGGCCTGTCGATCTGGCGCGGCAAGTTCAATCGCAGCTCCGGCACCGTCGTGCTGGATGTCGAAAAACAGACTGGCACGGTCGACGTCAATATCGATACGGATTCCATTGATTTCGGCATGCCGAAGCTGAACGAGCATGCCAAATCGGAGGACATGTTTGATGTGGCCAAGTATCCGACCGCCACCTACAAGGGCAAGTTTACGAAATTCGTTGGCGGCAAGCCCACTGTCATCACCGGCGACTTGACCCTGCATGGCGTCACCAAACCCGTCACGTTGCAGATCAACCAGTTCCTCTGCAAGCAGCATCCCATGCTCAAGAAGGAAGTCTGTGGCGCCGATGCACTGGCCACTTTCAATCGCAAGGACTTCGGCATCGCCTATGGCGAAGGCTATGGTTTCAAGATGGACGTTACCCTGCGCATCCAGGCGGAAGGGTTGCGCGCGGACTGAACGTTTCCCGCAACAACAAAAAAGCCCGTCACTGACGGGCTTTTTTGTTGTTGCCGATTTGCTGTCTGCTTCAGCAGGATGGCTTCAGCATTGGTTCCAGAAGCTGTTGCAACTCGCCGGATGCATGCATCTCGCTGACAATGTCACAACCGCCGATGAATTGGCCGTGGATGTAAAGCTGCGGAATTGTCGGCCAATTCGCATATTCCTTGATGCCCTGGCGAACTTCTTCATTGGCAAGGACATTCACGGTCGTCATATCCTTGACGCCAGAAGCCTTCAATATTTGTACTACCTTTGAAGAAAAACCGCATTGAGGAAACTGTGGAGTACCTTTCATGAACAATACGACAGGCTTGGAGGTCACAGTTTCGTGAATCATTTCTTGCACACTCATTGGGAATCCCCGTTTAATTACTGACTAAAAGAGTCGGGTATAAGTGTAGAGGCAAAATTGGTACCGAGTCAACTGCGTTCGTACCAGCGCTTCAGCCGCGCCGTGCGAAACACCAGGGCCGATAGCGCCGTCAGCAGCGCAACGCCGCCCAGAATCAGCGCCAGCCTCAGCACGGGCTGCCCGGCCTCAACGCGCGAGGTGACCAGAGCCTTCAATATCCATACCCACTCGGCCGCACCGAGAAGAAGGGCCACCTGCACAGTGTAGACGGCCCAGCGGCGCCGCACGCACAGCAAGCCCATGATGACCAGAACGACGACTACCATGACGAGGTTCCCGGCCCGCAGGAAATGAGCGCCCAGCACGATGAGACTGAGTACTACGGGAAAGAGTTGAAGTCCGATCAATTGGTTCCTCTCATTTAGGGGGCTGTGCGCCGAGCCTTCCAATAGCCAGGGCGACGGCGATGGTGAGCAACTGCCAGGATGAGGACTCTTTGCTCCTCACGTCGGTAAATAATCGAGTATGGAAACCGCCTGACAATAACCCTGCGGAGCTGATCACCAAGGGGCAAACCTGCATCGGGATTCGCTCGAATAAAGCTAACGGAATGTTGAACTTCAGAAGCGAATGAAGAACCCAAACCAACGAGCCGTGATTCGTAGAACGAAACGGCTTCACCGAGTTCCGTCTCTGCCTCGAAATGAAACTGAACGGGAATCAACTCAGACGACGGCGCAGGTTTTCAAATACTTCTTCAGCGGGCACCACACGAGCCTCACCTCTTTCGATTTCGGCGAGGCGCGATTCGGCTTCGATGCGCCAAGCCTCTTCGATGCCATCATCCTCAGCGGGCTCAAGCGACTCCAGCAAAAACAAGGCAAGCTGCGCCCTTTCATCATCCGATAATCGTGATGCCTTTTGCTCAAGTTCCAAGAGATCTTGTGTCATGTTGCACCTGCCTTTCCACTGGCTTTGATTCTGCTGGAAATTATACGTTACACACATCAAGCCCTTGGGATTAAAGGGGCAGGCACGATGGGCTAGTCAGCATTCTGATTGAGTAATAGGAGATACCACGATTATCATTCGGCATCCGTACTGAAGCAGTCTATCTGGATTGGATTTAACAATACATTCGGCATTTTAACAAGCGTCATCCGTCAGAAACCCTGATCGGGAAACTTGCTTACCACGCTGCCGCATTGCGCCACAGTAAGCGCTAGTCCCGCAGCCGAACTGGCGACGTGGCTGAAATAAAACCGGGCGAGTGCGATTTGCGAGTGGTAGTAATCCGCATCGGCACTGCCTGACTGGATGGCCTTTGCGGCGGCGGTCGCGGCGCGTCCCCATTGCCAGGCGCCGCAGACGACGCCGGTCAGATTCAGGAAAGGCACGGCCACGCCCAATGCCGCGCCCATATCGCCCATGCCGGTCATCAGCAGGCCGTTGCCGCTCTTGCCCAGCGTGTCGATCGCTGCCTTCAGCGCGGGCGCCAGTGCGGCCGCTTCGGGCAGGGCAGCCGCCGCCAGCGTTTCGGCATCGCGCAGCATCGCGCCGATCAGCAGCTTCAGGCTCGCGCCGCGGTCGCGCGCCAGCTTGCGCCCGAGCAGGTCGAGCGCCTGGATGCCGGTGGTGCCTTCGTAGATGGTGAGAATGCGCGCATCGCGCAGGTGCTGCGCGGCGCCGGTTTCCTCGATGAAGCCCATGCCGCCATGGATCTGCACGCCAAGCTGGGCAGCCTCGTTGCCGATCTCGGTGCTCCATGCCTTGACCACGGGAATCAACAGATCGACCAGCGCCTGGCTTTGCTTGCGGGCTTCGGCATCGGCGTGGTGCTGTGCCTTGTCGAATTGCGCCGCCACGGTATAGGCCAGCATACGTGCGGCCATGGTGCGCGACTTCATCAGCAGAAGCATACGTTTGACATCCGGATGGCGAATAATCGCAACATTATGTTCGCCGCTGACTGCATCGTGCCCTTGTATGCGCTCGCGCGCATAGGCCAGCGCTTGTTGATAGGCGCATTCGGCGATGGCGATGCCCTGCAGGCCGACGGAAAAGCGCGCTTCGTTCATCATCACGAACATGTGTTCGAGGCCGCGATTGGCGATGCCCACCAGATGACCGACCGCACCGCCCATGTTGTCAACTGAGTCGCCATACACCATGACGCAGGTCGGGCTGGCATGGATGCCGAGCTTGTGTTCGATGGAAATGCATTTCACATTATTGCGGACGCCGAGCGAACCGTCTGCGTTGACGAGGAACTTCGGCACCACGAACAGCGAGATGCCCTTCACGCCGGGCGGCGCATCGGGCAGGCGCGCCAGCACCAGATGGATGATGTTTTCGGTGCAATCGTGCTCGCCGTAGGTGATGAAAATTTTCTGCCCGAAAATGCGGTAACTGCCGTCGGGCTGCGGTTCGGCGCGCGTGCGCACGGCGCCGAGGTCGGAGCCGGCCTGCGGCTCGGTCAGGTTCATGGTGCCGCTCCAGGTGCCGGCGATCAGCTTCGGCAGGTACTTCTGCTTGAGTTCGGCGGAAGCGGTGAGCAGCAGAGCGTCGCTGGCGCCGTAGCTCAAGAGCGGCAGCAGCGAGAAGGCGAGGTTTGCCGATTGCCACATTTCCTGCAGCGGCGTGGCGACAAGTCTGGGAAGATCCTGTCCGCCAAATTCCAGCGGCCCGGCGACGCCGGTCCAGCCGGCATCGCGGTAGGCGGCATAGGCTTCCTTCCAGCCCTTGGGCGTGGTGACGACATTGTCCTGAAAATGACAGCCTTCACGGTCCCCGATGCGATTGAGCGGGGCGAGCACCCCGGCGGCGAATTTGCCGGCTTCATCGAGAATCGCGAGCGTGACATCCGCCGTGGTTTCCTCAAGGCCGGGCAGGGCGGCGACCTCATCGAGGTGGCCCATGTCTTCCAGGATGAAGCGCATATCGCGCAAGGGGGGTGCGTAGTCGGCCATGTCATCTCCTTCCGGCTATGTGCCGGACAATTCAGTTTAGGCCGAAAACTGCTTTTTTGACATGCGCGGTGGATTTTTTCCGACAAGCGCCGGCTGCCAGGCCGGCACCAGATGCTTTTTGCCGTTGCCGATCAGGTCGGCACGGCCCATCTGTTTCAATGCCTCGCGCAACAGCGGCCAGTTACGCGCATCGTGATAACGCAGGAAAGCCTTGTGCAGCTTGCGCTGGCGCTCACCGCGTGCGACGATGACATTCTCCGATTCCGGCGTGACCTTGTGCAGCGGATTCTTTTCCGTGTGCCACATCGCCGTGGCCAGCGCCAGCGGCGTCGGCAGAAAGGTCTGCACCTGGTCGAGGCGGAAGCCGTTCTGCTTCAGCCACAGCGCTAGCTTGAGCATGTCCTCGTCTGTAGTGCCCGGATGCGCGGCGATGAAGTAGGGAATCAGGTATTGCTCCTTGCCGGCCTCCTTCGAATACTTGTCGAACATCTGCTTGAATTTGTCATAACTGCCGATACCGGGCTTCATCATTTTCGACAGCGGCCCCGGCTCGATATGCTCGGGCGCGATCTTGAGATAGCCGCCGACATGGTGCTGCACCAGTTCCTTCACGTACTCGGGAGAGCGCACGGCAAGGTCGTAGCGCAGGCCGGAGCCGATCAGCACCTTCTTGATGCCGGGCAGGGTGCGCGCCTTGCGATAGAGCTGGATCAGCGGCGCATGGTCGGTGTTGAGGTTTTCGCAGATGCCGGGATAGACGCAGGACAGGCGGCGGCAGCTTTGCTCGATTTTCTTGTCCTTGCAGGCCAGCCGGTACATGTTCGCGGTCGGCCCGCCGAGGTCGGAGACAACCCCGGTGAAGCCGGGCGTCTTGTCGCGGATTTCCTCGATCTCATGCAGGATGGATTCCTCGGAGCGGCTCTGGATGATGCGGCCTTCATGTTCCGTAATGGAGCAGAAGGTGCAGCCGCCGAAACAGCCGCGCATGATGTTGACCGAGAAACGGATCATTTCCCAGGCGGGGATTCTGGAATCGCCATAAGCTGGATGTGGTCGGCGTGCATAGGGCAAGGCAAAGACGTAATCCATCTCCGCCGTAGTCAGCGGCAACGGCGGCGGATTCAGCCAGACGTCACGTACCCCATGTGCCTGCACCAGCGCGCGGGCATTGCCGGGATTGGATTCAAGATGAAAGGTGCGCGAGGCATGCGCATACAGCACCGGGTCGTCCTTCACGACTTCGTAGGCAGGCAACCTTACGACGGTATGCTCGCGTGCATTGCGGCTAGCGGCAAGCCGCTCGACCTTGGACACAATGCGAATTGGGTGCGATGGAGCAGTGGGTTTTTGCTCCTCACCCCTCACGCTGCTTTCCTCACTCATCGCATAAGGATCGGCATGTTTGACGAGCGCGCCGGGGGTGTCGACGCTGCTCGAATCGGCTTCTACCCATTCGTCGGATGGACGCCAGCCATGCGCCACCATGAAGGCGGTACCGCGCAGGTCGCGGATGTCCTCGATGCGCTCCTTCTTCCCAAGTCGATGCGCGAGTTCGACCAGCGCTCGTTCGGCATTGCCGAACAGCAGCAGGTCGGCCTTGCTGTCGGGGAGCACCGAGCGACGCACCTTGTCCGACCAGTAGTCGTAATGCGCGATGCGGCGCAATGATGCTTCGATACTGCCGATAACAATGTTGGCGTCTGGAAATGCTTCGCGCGCGCGCTGCGCATACACCACCACGGCATGGTCGGGGCGCTTGTCGGGTGCAGCATCGGGCGTGTAGGCATCGTCGGAACGCGGCTTGCGGTCGGCCGTATAGCGATTCACCATCGAATCCATGTTGCCCGCGGTGATGCCGAAAAACAGGTTCGGTTTGCCGAGCCGTTTGAAGTCCGCAGCCGAATGCCAGTCGGGCTGGCTGATGATGCCGACTCGAAACCCCTGTGCTTCGAGCAGACGTCCGACCAAAGCCATGCCGAAACTCGGATGATCGATGTAGGCGTCGCCGGTGACGATGATCACATCGCACGAGTCCCAGCCAAGCTGATCCATTTCCGCTCGCGTGGTGGGCAGGAAGGATGCTATGCCGAAGCGCTTCGCCCAGAAGGGGCGATAGCTGTCGAGGGGTTTTGCAGTATTCATTCCGGCCAAGTATATTCGAGCAATCCCTGCTTACTGCCCCCTATTTTCACAACAGCATGGCCTCAAACCCACACCATAACTATGGTCTATTCTGGCGTGCGATAACCATATCGCTGCTGCTGCATGCCATTCTGTTGCTGCAATCGGGGCTTGGCGCCAAGGCCTCGCACCCGTCTGAAAGGCCATTGCTGATGGCCTTGCTGCGGCCCAGGGCGGAACCTCAACTGCAGGAGTTCGCCGCGCCAGCGCCGGCTCCTCACGCAGCGCATGTGCCGACGATAGTGCGCGAAGTTTCTGCGGTTGCAGCGCCGGCTTCCGCAACTGCCGTGGTGGAGCCACAAACTGTGACGGAAGCTCAGGATGTTCCGATCAGAAGCTCGAACGTCTCAAGCAATGAGAATGCCGGTGCTACGGGCGAGCTTGTGGCAGGGGATATCGAATCCGATTTTGCCAGGGCGCAGACATCATATTTGTTTGCCATTGCCGCCGAGGCGGGGCGCGTCAAGAAATATCCGCCACGCGCTTTGGCCGCGGGATGGACCGGCACGGCGGAAATCAGCGTGATGGTGGCCACGGGTGGCCATGTGCTGGAACCGCAGTTGCGCAAGTCGAGCGGCTATGCCGACATCGACAATGCGGCGCTGTCTTTTGTCGGCATTGCGTTGAAGCGAACGCCGGTACCCGAAAGCCTGCACTCACGCAATTTCGACTTCGTGTTGCCGGTAAGTTTCACCATCAACGACGAATAGTCGTCAATTAGGGTGGTTTCAGCTCCAGAGTGCGAAAGCGGTACTGCCCTTCGCGCCGGTCGGCAAAATAGTGTTCCAGGGTAAGGCGCACGGTGCGAAAGGAAATTTCATCCCACGGAATCTCGTCTTCGCGAAACAGCCTCAGTTCAAGCGTTTCCTCGCCCGGAGCGAAATCGAGATCAAGCAGTTCTGCGTGATAGAACACATGCACCTGACTGATATGCGGCAGGCTGATCATGGTCGACACATCACCGAGTGCAACGCGTGCGCAAGCTTCTTCCAACGTTTCACGAATTGCTGCGGCGGCAACTGATTCGCCGTTTTCCATGAAGCCGGCGGGTAGCGTCCATTTGCCATAACGCGGTTCGATGGCGCGCCGGCAGAGCAGCACCTGATCGCCCCAGATCGGCATGGCCCCGACCACGAGCTTGGGATTACGGTAATGGATAGTCTGGCAGGCATCGCAGACGTGGCGCGTCAGGCTGTCGCCCTCAGGCACCTTGCGGATGACCTTGGCCCCGCAAACACAGCAATAATTGATTTCTGGATCCATGTCTGATTCTATAACCACTGCCCCGGTTTCATTCGATGACGGCGGTCAATGGGTGGAATAACGGGTCTTCTTGCCACTCTGCTTGGCCTACTGCCATGGAATGATTGAGTTACGATGTCGTTGCCGTCAAGCGCAAGGCGCTTCAATCAAATGAACCGCCCCGGAAATGCGAAGCCAGTATCTCCTTGCATGTTTTAATTCATGCAGTCAAACAAATAGACATACTTTGTAAGGTTTTCTCTTACAAGGAAATGCTATTTCTTCTGACAAAAAATCCCGCTGTCCACCTCTGTTATTAAGTCTGTGGGTAATCAAGAATGTATCCATTGCCTCAGCTGTTTACGGGCGACATATTTTAGGGAGAGCATGATGAATCTGGCCGATACCCATAACGATATAAAGGAAGTCAATCTCGCCTACCTGATGCTGGCACAGAACATGGTGCGGGCCGATCGCGAAGGGGCTATCTTTCGCCTCGGCATAAGCGATGAAATTGCAGATATTCTTGATCGATTGACGCCGGGACAGGTTCTCAAGATGGCATCTTCCGACATGCTGATCTGCAATTTCCGGTTTGACGATACCCTGTTACTGAACCTCCTCTCAAATCACGAGCGCGAACGCGGCGTTGGCCATTTTCACGCCGCCATCCTTGCCGCCGGCAAGCCTGTCGAAAGTGTCATTTGATCGGGGGGCATTCCTATGCGTAACAAGTCGCTGATTCTGGAAGCGCGTGATATTCGTCTTGCCGTCGAATTGATAGAACTCGGCGCCCGGTTGCAGTTGCTGGAGGCCGAGACCAAGTTGTCACGCGAACGTCTGCTCAAGCTCTACAAGGAAGTGCGGGGAGAGTCTCCTCCCAAAGGCATGCTGCCGTTCTCGACCGACTGGTTCATGACCTGGCAGCCCAATATCCACGCTTCCCTGTTCATGGCCTATTTCCGTTTCTTCGAACGGCATACCAAGCTGCGCGGACTGGAACTGATCATCAAGTCCTACAAGATGTATCTGGAGCAGGTCGAGCGCGGCAAGATGGAACGCGTGCTGTCATTGACCCGTGCCTGGACCATGGTGCGTTTCTTCGAGGCCAGGATGCTGCAGATGGCGACCTGCAAGGAATGCGGCGGCAACTTTGTCGCCCATGCCTATGACCCGACCAAGGGTTATGTCTGCGGTCTTTGCCATATGCCGGCGCGTGCCGGCAAGACGCGCAAGGCGATCGCAGCGGCGGCCGCCAGCGCCTGATCAATCTTCACCCAAACCACCCCCTCCCTCGCCAGACGGAGGGGTTTTTGTTTGCAAAAATCTGAAGATTCAGGCATGACTTGCGCCAGGCTCCGAGCCGGTTTTGGTTGCAGCCGCTTGCGCTTTGATTGCAGCTTTGTCGGCTTGGGTTAAAGTAGCCCTTATGGCTGGTTCTGTTCCACGAACATTGCCATGCCGGCAGTCATGGCGTTGGCATTCTCAACCTCATCGCCGTCTGTACTTCCGGAACCGAGCGCTTGCTGGAGGAGTTGCATATGTCGGATGGTTTAGAAGATGCCATTCCCGTTGCCGGGCCAAAACTCGAATACCCCTTTTCAGCCTCTCCGGAGCAGGGACGCAGCATCGAGGTATCGCCAGGCGTTCACTGGATGCGTATGCCGCTTCCATTTGCGCCTGGCCACATCAACATTTGGGCTATCCGCGAGGATGATGGATGGGCCCTGGTTGACACGGGGATGCGTAATGACGGCACTGCGCTGGCATGGCGCGAACTGTTCACGAATTCCCCTAACGGCCACAGGTTAACAAGGGTCTTTGTCACGCACATGCATCCGGATCATATTGGCATGGCTGGCTGGTTGACTCGCAAGTTCGGCATCCGCCTGTGGATGACGCGACTCGAGTATCTTAGCTGCCGGGCGATGGCGGCGGACACCGGCCGCGAGGCGCCGTCGGCCGGGATCGAGTTTTACCACCGTGCCGGCTGGGATACCCCGTCAATCGAGCATTACCGCGCGCGCTTCGGCAATTTCGGCAAGTTCATCCATGCCCTTCCTGACAGTTATTGCCGATTGCATGACGGTGATGAACTGCGCATTGGCACCAATCCCTGGCGTGTCGTCGTCGGCACGGGGCATTCTCCCGAGCATGCCTGCCTCTATTGCCCCACGCTGAAGATCCTGATTTCAGGGGATCAGATATTGCCCACGATATCCTCGAACGTGTCGGTCTACCCGACAGAACCTGATGCCGACCCGATGGCCGATTGGTACGACTCGCTGTCCAAGATCAAAGGGGAAGTGCCTGACGATGTATTGGTACTTCCCGCGCATGGGATGTGTTTCCACGGCTTGCATGCACGGATCGATGCATTGAGGAAGGATCTGGATCAAACTCTTGGGCGTCTGCGGCCCGAGCTTAGCGAGCCAAAGCGGGTTACCGACATTTTCAGCGTGCTTTTCGGGCGTGCCATCGGCGCATCCAACGTCAATTTGTTCAGCATGGCGACCGGTGAAGGCATCGCCTGCCTGAACTACCTTTTGCACAAAGGTGAGGTTCGTCGCGAGATCGATGCCGATGGTGTGGCTTGGTACCAGCTGACGGAAATGGAGAAAAGCGAACCTTGAAATTTCGCAAGGGCCCAAGCAGTTTGCGGCAAATCCAGGCCCTGATCCGCTTTACTACTCCAGCATCCCCGGCAGCATTGCAACCCGCAGCGTCGCATGCAGTTTGCCTCCTTCAGGTGCGGAGCGCAGCCACCACAGCGCGCCTTTCCTGATTTCCCACGCGGACGGATGGCCGCTCATAAGCAGAGCGGCGATTTGGCCGAGGGTGGGTTGATGGCCGACGAGCAACACGTTGCCATTGTCCGGCCAGCGTGCTGCGGCGAGATGGTCGGAGAGCGATGCCCTGGTAGAGAGCTGCTCACTGATCTCAAACTTTCGCTTGAGTGCTTCGGCAGTCTGTACGGTACGCAGGGCAGGGCTGACGAGGATGCGTGCGTCTTGCGGTAGTTGCAGGGCAAGCCAGTCGGCTATTTTCTGCGCCTGTCTTTTCCCCTTCGTGGTGAGCTTGCGTTCATGGTCGCGGCCACCAGCGTGGATGTCTTCTGCTTCGGCGTGACGCCAGAGGAGGAGATCCATTCATATTCCTTTCGGCAAGCGCAGTGTGTGTAGTTTTGCCAGCGTGCGCGGCATTCTCGCCAGCAGGCTGGCATAGCGCTGGCCATGCCAGCCGCCGATCAGGCTCACGGCTTCGCGCAGACCGGCATTGGCCGCAGCGCAATCCATCAGCAGCGCGCCAGCATTGGCCAAATCATTGAGCTGCCCCAGCTTGTCTTGCAATTGCGTCAGGTGATTGAGAAGCGTGGCGGCACGCCTGGTGTGCAGTAGCGGGGAGAAGAACTCAAGCGCATAGCGCAGACGCTTTGCTGCGATGCGTAGCGCATGGAGACTGACCGGGTCATCCTGGTGCACTGCATGGGCGAGCCGCAGGGTTTTGCGCTGCAGGCGCTTGAGATATGTGGCGGCGAACGCGACAAGCGACGTTTCCGCAGCTTCGGCTTCGTCAGCGGCAATGCCGTTCAATCTGGTCATGACAAGCAGCATCAGGCGTCCGTATTCGGGTGCGCCAAGCAGGGCAACGAGCTGTTGCCGAGCGCGGTAGCGGCGTTCAGCAACCAGGCTGGCCAGCGCGGCAATGCGCGGTTCCTCTGGCAGTGCCGCAGCGACGGGAGCAACGATCTCTGCTTCCAGCACGTCGAGATCGCGTGTGGCGCCAAGCACCATCATCAGTTCGCGTAGCGGCGGCAGCAGCTGTTTGTCGAGGCCGGGAGGCAGTACTGCGCGGAACAGGCGCATGGCAGCTCGCAGACGGCGCAGAGCCACGCGCATCTGGTGAATGTATTCGGCATCGTTGCTGCATATCGCGCCGTGGTGATTCTGTTGCAAGTGGTTGAGACAGGACTGTGCGATGAGACGAAACGCGGTGATAGGCTTCATCGTGCTGCCCAGTGTCACCGGTGCAGCATGCGTGGGGTGGTCTGGTGTGCCGAGAAACAGGCGGTAGCCACGCTCGGCTTTCGACCACGGGCCCGGGGTGAGGGTGAAATGCTCGGCCATCCGGCTAGCAAAGGTGAAAATTTGATCGAAGTTTCCGCCGGCCAACTCGATTTCCACTTCCGAGATTGCAACGATATTGCCATTGGCGACGATGCTGCCGCGATCCAGAGCGACGATCAGTTCGGTACCGGCTTCGCAGATTTTCCATGTAGTGCGACGGAAATTGGTCTCGAATATCGGTTCGAGGCGTGGCTTGAGCCGGTCGAGCCGCTTGCGCGTGATGGGGTCGTCGATGGCGCTGAAATCGAAATGGCCGCCATAGGGGCCTTCCCACTCGGGCCGGGACGAAAGCCCGGCGTGGGAGAGTCCCGCACATTTGACCGTTTGCAGCCAGTTCCGCCGGCTCTGGCGCAACCGCAGGGCAATCTCACTGCAATGCAGGGCAAGATCGGGAGTGTCAAAATAAATATTGACCAGGCGTTCTGTGCTGCGCCGGGCCGCATGGCGCAGCAGCGGACTGCGCAAAAAACGGCCCTGCTCGGCTTCGGGCAGGCAAAGTTTCAGTTCGACTTCCTGGGCCATTGTTTTATTTTTGATTGGCGACCCAGTGCCCCGACTTGCCGCCGGCTTTTTCCAGCAGCCGGATGTTTTCGATGATCATGCCGCGATCGACCGCCTTGACCATGTCATAGATGGTGAGAAGGGCGACGGAGACTGCTGTCAGTGCCTCCATCTCGACGCCGGTGCGGCCAAAGGTCTCGCTGATCGCTTCGCAGTCGATGGCATGCGCGCCTGCATCGGGCGCGAATTCGATGGCGACGCGAGTGAGTCCGAGTGGATGACATAGCGGAATCAGTTCGCCGGTACGCTTGGCGGCCTGTATGGCGGCAATGCGCGCGATACCCAGCACATCACCTTTCTTTGCTGTGCCGGCGAGGATCAGATCAAAAGTGGCGGGTTGCATGACAATGCGGCCGCCTGCGCGGGCGATGCGATGGGTTTCCGGCTTGGCGCCAACATCGACCATATGTGCATGGCCTTGCGGATCGAAATGGGTGAGTTCCATAAAGGATATTGTCTGTTTGATTAACCAGCGGTAACACTTCGTTTCACCCGTCTCAAGGCGGGACGCCGAATCGAAGCTCCGAGACGCTATCATAGCCGTATGAGGAAACCACTGCTGTTCCTGCTTGTGCTGGCGCTAGCCCTGCCGCCCCCGATCTTCGCTGACGGTTTGCCCGATCTGGGCGAATCCTCGCAGGTCGAGCTGTCACCCTTTGCCGAACGGAGCATTGGCGAATCGGTGATGAACGATATTCGTCTGCACGAGCCCAGTTATCTCGATGACCCGGAGATCGCATCCTATCTCAACGCTCTTGGTCATCGCCTTACCGCGCAGACCGATGATGCGCATCAGGAGTTCGAGTTCTTCGCGCTACGCGATGCGACGGTGAATGCATTTGCCATGCCAGGTGGGTTTATTGGCGTGCATAGCGGCCTGATCATGCTGACACAGTCCGAATCCGAACTGGCCTCGGTGCTGGCGCACGAAATTTCGCACGTCACTCAGCACCACTTGGCGCGCCAGTTGCGGCCGCAGGGGCAGTCGCAGTTGCTTGCCATGATGTCTCTTATGGTGGCGCTGATTGCAGCGCGTAATCGGCCTGATCTGGCACAGGGGGCGATCTTGGCCGGGCAGGGCGCCGCAATCCAGACCCAGCTCAGCTACTCGCGCGATTTCGAGCGTGAGGCCGACCGCATGGGAATTACGTTGCTGCAACGTGCGGGCTTCGATATTCATGCGATGGAAACCTTTTTCGGCCGCATGGAGAAGAACAACCGTCTCTATGAAGCCAATGCCCAGTCCTACCTGATGACGCACCCGCTGACCAGCGAGCGCATGGCCGACATGGACAATCGCATCCAATCGCTGCCATATCATCAGGTCGCGGATTCGCCGGCATACTGGCTGGTGCGTGCCAAGCTCACGGCGATGGATGCTACGCCGCAGGATGCGATGACCATTTTCCGTACCCAGATCAATGATCGCAAGTTCAGCTCCGAGGCCGCGGCGCATTATGGCTTGTCGCTGGCGCTGGAGCGCAACAAGGACTATCAGGGAGCCGAGGAAGAATTGCTGGAGGCACGCAAGCACAAAGTTACTTCGTCAATGTTCGAGACGCTGGCGGCCAATCTCAAACTGAAGCAGGGTGATCCGGCTGCTGCGCTAGCCATCCTGCAGGCGGCCTATGCGAAATACCCGCAGAGCCGGGCCGTGGTGTACCTGCTGCTCGACACTCAGATCCACAATGGACACCTGCAGGAAGCCCTGAAACTAGGTTCACGCGAATTGCATAGCTACACCACCGATCCCAAACTGTATGAATTTCAGGCACGCACCTACACTGCTCTGGGCAAGGTATTGCAGCAACATCGCGCCCAGGCGGAAGCCTATGCGCTCTACGGCCAGAATGTTGCCGCCATAGAGCAGCTCATGCTGGCACAGAAGGCGCCCGATGGTGATTTCTACGAACACTCGGAGGTTGATGCGAGGTTACGTGCATTGCGCGCGATAGAATCCGCCAAGCCACGCCCGGAGCAGGGCAGGGAACCTCGCCATAACTGGAAGGGAGAGCATCACGATGGATTTTGATCTCGAGGTTGATGCACGCGGTCTGGCTTGTCCGTTGCCGATTTTGCGCACCAAGAAGGCGCTGGCGACGTTGAAGAGCGGGCAGGTACTGCGCATCATCGCCACCGATCCAGGTTCGGTGAAGGATTTTCAGGCCTTCGCGCACCAGACTGGCAATGAACTGCTTGAGCATACGCAGAAGGACAAGGAGTTCGAGTTTTTCATGAAGCGGAAGTAGTGCCGGGGCGAGTCCCGGTCATCGGACGTTGATAAGTCAAGTCACTGGATTTCCGCCTGCGCGGGAACGACACGGATTAACTCAAACGCGATAGCTGCGTTTTGAGCTTATCCACCAACGCCACGAAGTCCGCCAGTCGTGTTCTTTCCTGCGTTACGACCGCTGCCGGTGCGCGGTCGACAAAATTCGGCGTCGCCAGCTTCTTCTCGGCCTTGTCGATTTCGCCCGCGACGCGCGCAATCTCTTTGGCGATGCGTACCTTCTCGGCAGCGACGTCGATCTCGATCTTAAGCATCAGGCGGAACTCACCAACGATCTGCACCGGTGCGTCGGACTCGGGCAGTGCGTCGCCGCTCGCCTGAACGTCGGAAAGTTTGGCCAGCGCAGCGAGGTAGGGCGAGTAGGCGCTCACAACTTTAGTGTCGCCGGCGGCAATCAGCGGCACCTTCTGCGCCGGTGAAATATTCATTTCGCCACGCAGGCTGCGGCAGGCAGTTACCATTTCCTTGAGTCGTGCCACCCAGGCTTCGGATGTTTCGTCGCAACGATTGAGGTCGGCCTTGGGGTAGCTCTGCGTCATGATCGACTCGCTACCATCGCCTTTAGCCTTCCCGGCAAGTGGCGCCACCGTCTGCCACAACTCTTCGGTGATGAAGGGAATCAGCGGATGGGCCAGACGCAGCACGGTTTCCAGCACGCGCAGCAAAGTGCGCCGTGTGGCGCGCTGTTGAGCCTCATTGCCGAACTGGATTTGCACCTTGGCGAGTTCGACATACCAGTCACAGTACTCGTCCCAGACGAACTCGTAGATCGCCTTGGCGAGCAGGTCGAAGCGGTAGTCCTCGTAATGCTTCGCGACTTCGGCTTCGGTTTTTTGCAGGATGCTGACGATCCAGCGGTCGGCGGGAGAGAAATCGAGATAACCGCCCGTGCCACAACTGCCTGGGGCGTGGGCTTCCAGCCCGCAGTCCTTGCCGTCGCAATTCATCAACACAAATCGCGTCGCGTTCCACAGCTTGTTGCAGAAGTTGCGGTAGCCCTCGCAGCGCTGCATGTCGAATTTGATGTCGCGGCCGGGCGAGGCAAGCGAGAGGAAGGTGAAGCGCAATGCATCGGTGCCGAAACCGGGGATGCCGTTCGGATACTCCCGGCGTGTGCGCTTTTCGATCTTCTGTGCGTCACGCGGGTTCATCAGGCCCGTGGTGCGCTTCTTCACCAGATCGTCCACGCCGATGCCGTCAATGAGGTCGATCGGGTCGAGCACGTTGCCCTTCGACTTGCTCATCTTCTGGCCTTCCGCGTCGCGGATCAGGCCGTGTACATAAACGTGCTTGAAGGGAATCTTGCCGGTGAGGTGCCTGGTCATCATCACCATGCGCGCCACCCAGAAGAAAATGATGTCGAAACCGGTCACCAGCACCGTCGAGGGCAGGTAGAGGTCGAGCGCAGTGTTCGACTTCGCCGGCCATTCCGGCGTCCAGTCCAGCGTCGAGAAGGGCCACAGGGCGGAGGAGTACCAGGTGTCGAGCACATCAGGATCGCGTGTTAGGGGGCCCGCATAGCGGTTTTTTGCAGCAAGTGCTTTGGCTTCGGCTTCGTTGTGGGCTACGTAAACGCGGCCTTTGTCGTCGTACCAAGCTGGAATCTGGTGACCCCACCAGAGCTGGCGCGAAATGCACCAGTCCTGAATATTGTTGAGCCACTGGTTGTAGGTATTGACCCAGTTCTCCGGCACAAACTTGATCTCGCCGGAAGACACGGCGTCGAGCGCCTTGCCGACGATGCTCGTACCATCGGCGCCGGGCTTGCTCATGGCGACGAACCACTGGTCGGTCAACATGGGTTCGATGATTTCGTGCGTACGGTCGCCGCGTGGCACGACCAGCTTGTGGGGTTTGACGCTGACGAGTAACCCCCGCGCTTCAAGATCGATAACGATTTGTTTACGTGCCTCGAAGCGATCAAGTCCTCTGTAAGCTTCGGGAATTAAATCGCTAGTAGCCGGCCCAACTTGTTCCATATCGGCCATCACAACATCCGGAAATTTGGATGCGCGATGTCCGAAGTCAAAGTCGTCGAACTCGGAACCCTTTATTTTTCCCGCTAACGTAAAAATACTAATTGGCTTTAAGCCATGTCTTTTCCCGACGGCATAGTCATTGAAGTCATGCGCGGGCGTGACCTTGACGCAACCAGTCCCAAACTCCTTATCGACGTACTCATCAGCAATGATAGGAATCTCGCGATTGCACAAGGGCAATACGACATGTTTGCCGATCAAATGCCGATAGCGTTCGTCTTCGGGATGCACCATCACCGCGACGTCGCCGAGCATGGTTTCGGGACGGGTCGTTGCCACGGTGAGATGTCCGCTGCCGTCGGCCAACGGATAGCGGATGTGCCACATGAAGCCGTCTTCTTCCTGCTGCACCACTTCGAGGTCGGAGACGGCGGTCATCAGCTTCGGATCCCAGTTCACCAGCCGCTTGCCGCGATAGATCAGGCCTTCGTTGTAGAGCCGGACGAAGGTCTCGGTGACGATCTTCGACAGCCCGGCATCCATGGTGAAGCGCTCGCGCGACCAGTCGGGCGAAGTGCCCAGGCGACGCATCTGCCGGGTGATGGTGTTGCCGGAGAATTCCTTCCATTCCCAGACTTTTTCGAGGAATTTCTCGCGGCCGAGATCATGGCGCGAAATGCCTTGCGCGTCGAGCTGGCGTTCGACCACGATTTGCGTCGCGATGCCGGCGTGGTCGGTGCCCGGCTGCCACAGCGTGTTGTCGCCGCGCATGCGGTGGTAGCGCGTCAGCGCGTCCATGATGGCCTGATTGAAACCATGACCCATGTGCAGTGTGCCGGTGACGTTGGGGGGCGGCAACAGGATGCAAAAATTATCGACCTTGGCAGTATCCAGTCCGGCGGCAAAATAATTGCGGGATTCCCAGAGGGGATACCAGTGCCGCTCGATCTCGGCGGGTTCGAAGCTCTTGGCGAGTTCCATGGGGAAAAGGCTGTCAGTACGCGGAAAGCCGCGAATTATAACGGAGGCTTTCCTGTACCTCCGGGCTCATGTCTCTGGGCCGGGGCTGCCCTGCGGCGGCAAACGTCAATCCTGGGGCGGCCCGGCGATTGACTTGCTTAATTCCCTTCGTCGTCGACGTCTTCGCGCAAGGCGCGTTTGAGGTGTGGCAGCAGCTCTTCGCGGGCGCTGGCATGAATTTGCTGGATCAGTTTGTCGGTGATGCCATCCATGACATGCACGACAGCCAGTGGCAGGTTCTCGTCAAGCCAGATGTCGAGTTCGCGGGCGATATCGCTGCTCAAGTCTTTGTGCGGCGGCAATTCCGGTTCAGGGAGCACTGCCGAAAAACCGGTTTCACAGACGATTTCTGTAAGCAGCGGGATGTCATCCACCAGCCCGGTTTGCAGTGGGCCATCCATTACTGCTCCACCGAGTTGTGCGCGCCTACGCTTGATGAACTCGTCGGCCTTGCTGAGTACATCGGGCCGACTGTCGTCGGAACCGTCGTGATCGCTCATGGGAACCCTGCCGATATATCCTGATTTTTAAGTTCGTAGCCACGCTCGCGATAGAACTTGAAGCGTTCGCGTGCGGGCAGTTTGTCCGGCCCGGCCTGGCTGACGATTTCCACCACTTCGTCGAAGCGCGAAAACTCGGGCGGTACGTTATCGCTCAGGTTGAGCAATTGCCGATGTGCATTGAGTGATGTCAAAGAGTCGCTGATGATGACCGGCGTTTCCGAAGCCAGTGGCGACCCGGTGCGGCAGTGCGGCACAAAACTGCCCGCCGGCTTTAGCCAGAGCTGCCGGTCAATGCGATCTGCAAGTGCAGCGTCAGGCGTGAAAACAACAATCTGCTGTGCGGAAGCATCCTGGCGCTTCGACCACGCGAGATGGATCCAGGAGGCCGCCATTTCTATACGGTCACTGGCACCGTGAAAAAAATGGACTTTGGTCACGCCGTTTTCTTCTTGCGGGCAACCGGTTTGACCTTGCTTGCGCGATTGATGAGGAATTGGGTCAACAGCAGCAATGGACGCCCGGTGGAGCCCTTCTTTTCACCGCTACGCCAGGCAGTACCGGCGACATCAAGATGCGCCCATTGATACTTTTTGGCATAACGGGCAAGAAAGCAGGCCGCCGTGATGGTGCCGGCCATGCGTCCACCGATATTGGCCATGTCGGCAAAATTGCTCTTCAACTGCTCTTGATAGTCTTCCCACAGCGGCAGCTGCCAGGCGCGATCACCGGATTCATGGCCGCTGGCGAGCAGTTCCTGCGCCAGCGCATCGTTGTTTGCAAGCAGGCCGCTGGCGATGCTACCCAAGGCGATGACGCAAGCGCCAGTGAGCGTGGCGATATCCACCACGCATTCCGGGTCGAAGCGTTCGACGTAAGTCAGGGCATCGCACAGGATGAGGCGGCCTTCGGCGTCGGTATTGAGAATTTCAACAGTCTGGCCCGACATCGAGGTGACGATATCGCCAGGCTTGATGGCGCGGCCACCCGGCATGTTCTCGGTGCTGGGGATGACGCCGATCACATTCAGCGGCAGTTTCATGCGTACCACTGCCTTGAGCGTGCCTAGCACGCTGGCGGCGCCCGACATGTCGTATTTCATTTCGTCCATTTCGAATCCCGGCTTGAGCGAAATGCCGCCGGAATCAAAAGTGATCCCCTTGCCGATGAGGACGATTGGCTTCTCGTTCCTGGCACCGCCGTTGTACTTGATCACAATGAACCTGGGTGGTTCGGCCGAGCCTTGCGCCACGGCGAGCAGGGTGTTCATGCCGAGTTTTTTCATCCGGGTACGGTCGAGCACGTCAATGCCCAGTTTGTGTTCGCGCGCCAGTGCGCGTGCCTGGTCGGCTAGATGGGAGGGCGTGCAGTGATTGCCAGGCAGGTTGGCAAGATTTTTCATCAGATTGTGCCCTTCAGCGATGGCCTCGCCTTGCCGCAAGGCGGCTTCGGCTACAGCCGCATCCTTTGTGGCAACGCTGAAGCTGAGCTTCTTCAGCACACGACGCTTGTCATCTTTCTTCGATTTAAGCTGGTCGAAACGATACAGCGCATCGGTAGCCGAGATTACGGCCTGACGCACCCGCCATGCGGCGTCGCGTGTGTCAACGGCAAGCTCGGTGAGGCAGATCGTGGCGTCGCTGCCGCCAATGTCGTTGAGCGTTGCAATCGTTTTGGCGATGGCATTGCGGAATTCCTTGTCACCGAACTCCTTTTCCTTGCCCAGACCGACCAGCAGCACCCGCTCGGCCATGATGCCGGGAACACCGTGCAGCAGCAGCGATGAGCTGGTCTTGCCATCGAGATCGCCGCTCTTGAGCAATTTGCCCAGGTGATTTTTCGAAGCTTTGTCTATGGCCGCTGCCGCGGGCGATAACGTGCGCGATTCGAATATGCCAACTACCATGGTGGCACTACGCTGCTTTTCTGGGGTTCCGCTCTTTATGCTAAATTCCACGTGCCGCTCCTTGATTTATTCATACTTGGTTGGGGTCAGGCTGCTGTTGCTGTGAACCTGTTTGTATTGATTATCCCCGCTATTCTCGTTTCAAGTAAAGCCTATGATCTTCCGCCGCGCGCTGTTGCGCGAGTTTACACAGACGGCAGCGGCGGTATTCATCGCACTGTTTGCTGTCCTGCTATCCACGCAACTGATCCGATTGCTCAACGAAGCGGCCGGTGGCAAGCTGGCTTCGCAGGCTGTTATCGCGTTGCTTGGTTTTGGTTCCATCAACTATCTGCCCGTGGTGCTGTCGTTGACGGTGTTTGTTGCGGTGCTGCTCACGTTGTCGCGCTGGTACCACGATTCGGAAATGACCATCTGGTTTTCTTCGGGGCTGCCACTTACGGCCTGGATCGGGCCGGTAATGCGTTTCGCGCTGCCGCTGACTCTCGCCATTGCGGCGCTTTCGCTTTTCCTTTCACCTTGGGCGTTGCAGAAGAGTGCCGAGTTTCGCCAGCGTATGGACAAGCGCGACGACATGTCGCAGATTTCGCCCGGCGTATTCAATGAGGCTTCCGGTGCGGAGCGCGTTTTTTTCGTCGAGGGCATGAGCGGCGCCGAGGGACGCGTGAAGAACATTTTTGTTAGCTCGACCCAGAACGGCCGGGTCGGGGTGATGGCGGCGGCGCAGGGATTTACCGAAGTCGCCGCCAATGGCGATCGTTTTCTGGTAATGGAGCATGGCCGACGTTACGAAGGCACACCGGGCAATCCCGAATACCGCGTGATGGAATTTGGCCGGTATGCGGTGCGCATCGAGCCGGTGGAGGCGCGCGGTATTGCGCAGACGCCGGGTAACATGCCCTTTCCCAAGTTGCTGCAAAAACGCACGGCGGCAAATCTCGCCGAGATCGTCTGGCGCACAGGCATTCCGGTGGCCGCACTGATGCTGGCCCTGCTTGCTATCCCGCTTTCCTTTGTCAATCCGCGCGCCGGACGGACCACCAATCTGATATTCGCGATACTGATCTACATGATCTACAACAACCTGATCAGTGTCAGCCAGGCTTGGGTTCGGCAGGGCAAGCTGTCCTTCGAGCTCGGTATCTGGGGTGTGCATGCCGTGATGTTTGTGCTGCTGCTTGCAATGTTCTGGCACCGGCTGACCCCGGTCAAATGGTGGCGTTTGTGGCGCTGAAAGTCTACGAGCGCTATCTCGCGCGCCAGATATACACCTCCACGGCACTGGTGCTGACAGCCTTTCTCATGCTGTTCGCTTTTTTCGACCTGGTTGGCGAGATGCAGGATCTTGGGCGCGGCGGCTATCAGCTCCATAACATTCTCGCCTTCGTGGTGCTAACGCTACCCGGGCGTATCTACGAGTTGTCGCCGATTGCGGTATTGATCGGCACGCTTTATGCGATGACTACTTTGGCGCGCCATTCAGAGATCACAGTACTGCGCGCCTCAGGCTTGTCGACCGCCGGATTCATCAGTACCCTGCTGCGCATCGGACTGGTGTTCGTGGTGCTGACGCTGGTGATCGGGGAGTTGATCGCGCCGCCCGCCGAACGGGCCGCGCAGCAGTTGCGGCTGAAAGCGATGAGTTCCATGGCGGCGCAGGAATTTCGCTCTGGCCTCTGGGTCAAGGATGAGCGCTCCTTCGTGAATGTACGCAATGTTCAGCCTGATACCACCTTGCGCGATGTGCGCATCTATGAATTCGACCCAGGATATCGTCTTACCTCAATCAGCGATGCGTCTGGCGGCGTGTTCGTTGCGCCAGATCATTGGCGGCTGAGCAATGTTACACGCACCTCTTTCGATGCAAATGGCAAACGCGCGCAGGTGGATCAGATGCCTGAACTGCTATGGAAATCGGCCCTCAATCCGGACATCCTCTCCGTGCTGCTGGTGAAACCGGAGAAAATGTCGGTGATCAGCCTCTATCAGTACATCAAGCATCTTGCCGAGAACCAGCAGAAAACCGAGCGTTACGTCATCGCCATGTGGAAGAAACTGGCCTACCCGCTGACTTCGCTGGTGATGATGATTTTGGCGCTGCCTTTCAGTTTTCTGCCCACGCTTGGGAGTACGGTAAGCATGCGTGTGTTTACCGGCATCATGCTCGGGATTGGCTTTCACATGCTGAACGGACTGTTTTCGAACCTTGGCGTCATCAACAACTGGACGCCCCTGCTAGCGGCGGTTACGCCGAGTGCGATATTCCTGTTTGGGGCAGGCAGCATGCTGTGGTGGGTTGAGCGGCGCTAACTTACTTTGTGAACACGATGAGTGTACCGGCAAGGCGATCATGCAGGAACTGCCGGTCACGATCAAACAGAGCCCACAGCAGCCCTGCACCGTAACAGCAGATGCTCGGCCAAGCCAGCAAAAAACGCAGAATCAACTGTCGCCAGGATGGCGTGCCACCGTTGACTGCAGTCAGCCGTATTTTCCATGTTTTCATGGCCAGGGTCTGTCCGCCGTGGCGCCAGTGCCAGAGGAAGTAAACGGCGAGCACGATAACCAGATGCGCGACCAGCACGGGGCCAGGTGCAGTGATATGGAAAAACAGACCAATCAGCACGTGCGGCAGGATAAATGCTGCCGCAACCACGCCTAGCAACAGAATGAAGTCGTAGGCCGCGCTGGCCAGACGCCGGCGAATGCCGGGCAGTGCTACTGGTGCGCTTGTCACTTTGCTGTCGCCGAGCCAGATAGGGGCGGGGCAGGCTGTCTGTCTGTCTGTCTGGACCGGGCTTTCCTGTTAGCCATTTCCCTGAATTTCTTTTTTTCGGATTCAGGCAGGGCTTGATACTGCTTCCATTTTTGGCGTCGGGCTTGGCGTTGTTCTGGCGTCCCCCTATCCTTCCTGAATTTGGCGCGAGCTGCATCGCGTTCTTCAGGTGTCAGGCTTGCCCAACGCTTCATGCGGGACTGAACCCTTTGTTGCTTTTCAGGCGTCATGGCAGGATAACGCTTGGCGATGCCCAGCCATTTCATGCGCCGGTGGCCGCTGAACTCATTCCAGTCCTTCGCCAGCGGCGCCAGTATCTGCTGTTGTTGGGGCGTGAGCTGTGACCACTTGAGTTGTTCCTGCGGCGTTGCCGCGGCGACCCCGGCCGGTAGCGCGAACGACAGCGTTATTGCAACGAGGATTGTAACTAGCGCTCTAGCCATGCCTGAAAACCGTGGTCGGTATACGCGTCGAGGGGAAGTTCGTCGGCGAGCAGGGCGCTATCGACATCCTCGTATTCGTCAGCTTGCTCGAATGCGTTCCAGTAGTAGGTGCCTACAAGGCCCAAAGTCAGAGCGGCAATCGCAATCAGCATGCGGGTGCGGGGTAACAGGACCTCGCCCATGCTTGAACCAAAACCGGCCAGACCGAGGCCCGCAGCGGCCACCTTTTGATGATCCAGCGCATTGTTTCGCGCGCTGGCAAGGCGGGCGGTTATT
Organism: Georgfuchsia sp.; assembly: GCA_049276455.1. Classification (GTDB taxonomy): domain Bacteria; phylum Pseudomonadota; class Gammaproteobacteria; order Burkholderiales; family Rhodocyclaceae; genus Georgfuchsia. The sequence goes on from JBASWL010000253.1 coordinate 43,840, forward strand.
GACATGCCGAGATCCGCAGTGCCTTGTTCCAGCGCCTGCCTGACTTTTTGCATGCCTTCAAATTCTTTTTTCATAACTCAACACCCCTTGCCTTGAGTGCTGAAGCCAGTGTTTGGGTGGCACGTGAACAGTGGGTTTTGACGCTTCCCGTCGAACATTCCATGGCAACAGCAGTTTCAGCGATATCCATCTCCTCCCAATAACGCATGAGAAAGGCCTGACGTTGACGCAAGGGCAATTTGGAGATTTCTTGCTCAATGATAGCAAGGACTTGCGTCTGCAAGAGCTTGCCGTGGGGTGTTTCGTTGGCATTCGACCCATCTTCGACGAGAAGGGTTTCCAGTGGGTCGGATTCTTCGTCGCCATCGCCACCACTAAAACTGGAGAGCAGCGTCGTCCATAGTGACCGCACTTTCTGGCGGCGGTAATAGTCCTTGATGGTGTTTTGCAGGATGCGCTGAAACAGAGGCGGCAGTTCGGCGGCAGGCCGGTCTCCATAACGTTCGGCCAGCTTCAGCATGGCATCCTGTACGATGTCGAGTGCAGTTTCCTCGTTGCGCACAGCGTACAACGCCTGTTTGAAGGCGCGGCGCTCGATAGCGGCAAGAAATTCGGAAAGTTCGTTACGAGTAGCCAAAAGCCAGTAGCCCCTTCATCGAACGTGGTTGGTAATTGCTTGAAAAACCTTGACCTAGGGCATGCTAGTCGCTAATGTAACGGGTTTTCCAGCGTATTTTGCGGGCGCAGCAGTATATGGCAAATGACAAGTTGTTGACGGGTGCAGAGATTGTAATCAGGTGCCTTCAGGAAGAGAAGGTCGAGCACGTTTTCGGCTATCCCGGCGGTTCCGTCTTGTTTCTCTACGACGAACTGTTCAAGCAGAAGAAGGTCAAACATATTCTGGTACGGCATGAACAGGCAGCGGTGCATGCCGCCGATGCTTACTCGCGCTCGTCGAACAAGACCGGGGTCTGCATGGTGACGTCTGGGCCGGGGGTCACCAATGCCGTTACCGGTATTGCCACGGCCTACATGGATTCGATCCCGCTGGTGGTGATCAGTGGCCAGGTGCCGACCGCCGCGATCGGTCTCGATGCCTTTCAGGAATGCGACGCCGTGGGTATTACCCGCCCCTGCGTGAAGCATAATTTCCTGGTCAAGGACGTAAAAGACCTTGCCATTACGATTAAAAAGGCCTTCCACTTGGCAAGTACCGGCCGCCCTGGTCCGGTGTTGGTTGATATTCCGAAGGACGTGTCAGCGCAAACCTGTCCCTCACTCTTTGAGTACCCGGCGACGATCTCGATGCGCTCTTACAACCCCGTCTTCAAGGGACACGGCGGTCAGATCAGGAAGGCGGTGCAACTGCTGCAAGGTGCCCGCCGGCCGATGATCTATACCGGTGGCGGGGTGATATTGTCAAACGCAACGGATCCCTTGACCTGTCTCGTCAGAAAGCTCGGCTATCCAATCACCAATACCCTGATGGGCCTTGGCGCCTATCCGGCCAGCGATCCGCAGTTTCTCGGCATGCCCGGCATGCATGGCACCTTCGAAGCCAACATGGCGATGCAAAACTGCGATGTGCTGCTTGCAATTGGTGCACGCTTTGATGATCGAGTGATCGGAAACACGGAGCATTTTGGCCAAGTCAAGCGCAAGATCATACATATCGACATCGATCCCTCGTCGATATCCAAGCGCGTGAAAGTGGATGTGCCCATCGTCGGCGATGTGGCGGATGTGCTGAAGGACATGCTTGTCCAGATCGATGCCCTGGGCCTCAACAAGGACTCACAAGACGTTTCGGCTTGGTGGAAACAGATCGGGGAGTGGCGTGCCCGTCAATGCCTGAAGTATCCACAGGGCGATAAGTTGATCATGCCCCAGTATGTGGTGCAAAAACTTTTCGAGATGACCAAGGGCGATGCTTTTATCACGTCGGACGTGGGCCAGCACCAGATGTTCACCGCCCAGTTCTACGGTTTCGACAAGCCGCGGCGCTGGATCAACTCTGGCGGTCTGGGTACCATGGGGGTCGGCCTGCCCTATGCGATGGGCGTCACGCTTGCTAATCCCGGCGCGACTGTCGCGTGCGTTACCGGCGAAGGCTCGATCCAGATGTGCATTCAGGAATTGTCCACGGCGAAGCAATACCGCCTGCCGATCAAGATCATCAATCTCAACAACCGCTATCTCGGCATGGTGCGCCAGTGGCAGCAGATGTTCCATGGCAACCGCTATTCCGAGTCCTATGTCGATGCCCTGCCCGATTTCGTCAAGCTGGCCGAGGCCTACGGCCATGTCGGCATGCGCATTGAGCGGCCACAGGATGTTGAGGCTGCATTGCATGAGGCATTTACCACCCACAAGGACGAACTGGTTTTCATGGACTTCATCACCGACCAGAAAGCCAACGTGTTTCCGATGATCGCTGCCGGCAAGGGGTTGTCGGAAATGATTCTGGCCGAGGATCTGTAAAAACGATGCGACACATTATTTCCATACTTCTTGAAAACGAATCTGGCGCGTTGTCGCGTGTGTCCGGCCTGTTCTCGGCGCGGGCCTACAACATCGAATCGCTGACTGTCGCGCCGACCGAAGACCCCTCCATGTCGCGCATGACCATCGTCAGCATAGGTTCCGACGATGTGATTGAACAGATCACCAAGCAGCTCAACAAACTGATCGATGTGGTCAAGGTGGTGGATTTATCCGAGGCCGCGCACATTGAGCGCGAACTGATGCTGGTCAAGGTGCGTGCCACAGGCAAGGATCGCGAGGAATTGAAGCGTATTTCTGATATCTTCCGCGGTCGCATCATCGACGTATCCGATTCGACCTATGCCATAGAACTGACCGGTAACAGCTCCAAGCTCGATGCCTTCATTGAAGCCATTGATCGCGCACTGATTCTCGAAACCGTCCGTACCGGTGTCTGCGGCATAGGCCGCGGCGACCGTATTCTCAAAGTCTGAAACAGAAAGGGTAGTACATGAAAGTTTATTACGACAAGGATGCCGATCTCTCCCTCATCAAAGGCAGGAAGGTCACTATCGTCGGCTATGGCTCGCAGGGCCATGCCCATGCGCAGAACCTCAGGGATTCCGGCGTCAAGGTGACGGTTGCGGATCGCAAGGGCAGCGCCAACTGGAAGAAGGCTGAAACCGCCGGCTTCAAGGTCGATGAAACCGCCAAGGCCGTCAAGGGTGCCGACGTGGTCATGGTGCTGCTGCCGGACGAACTGCAGGCGCCGATATACAAGGACGAGATCGAGCCCAACCTGAAGAAGGGCGCCGCGCTGGCTTTTGCGCATGGTTTCAACATTCATTACGGGCAGATCGTGCCGCGTGACGACATTGACGTCATCATGATTGCCCCCAAGGGCCCCGGCCATACCGTACGCGCCACCTATGCCCAGGGCGGCGGTGTGCCTTCCCTGATCGCCGTGTTCCAGGACAAGACCGGCAAGGCACGCGACGTTGCCCTGTCCTATGCGGCTGCCAATGGCGGCACCAAGGGCGGTGTGATCGAGACCACCTTCCGCGAGGAAACCGAGACCGATCTTTTCGGCGAACAGGCCGTGCTTTGCGGCGGCTTGATTGAACTGATCAAGGCTGGCTACGAAACCCTGACCGATGCCGGCTATGCCCCCGAAATGGCCTATTTCGAGTGCCTCCATGAAGTGAAACTGATCGTCGACCTGATCTATGAAGGCGGTATCGCCAACATGAATTACTCGATCTCCAACAATGCGGAATTTGGCGAGTACGTCACTGGACCCAAGGTGATCGCCGGCGAGGCGCGCGCCGCCATGAAGGAAGCGCTGGTCAACATCCAGAACGGCGACTACGCCAAGCGTTTCATTCTCGAAGGGCATACCAACTACCCCGAAATGATTGCCCGTCGTCGTCTGACCGCCGAGCACCCGATTGAGCAGGTTGGTGCCAAATTGCGCAAGATGATGCCCTGGATCAGCAAGAACAAGCTGGTCGACCAGAGTCGCAACTGATCTTGCATTGACGCTTCCTGGCCAGAGGGCACAGCTGAACGCTGTGCCCTCGTCACATTAAGGCAGCACAAATGAGCAACCAATACCCGCATCCCCTGATAGCCCACGAAGGATGGCCGTACCTTGCGGCTTCCCTTGCCGCGGCGATACTGGTGACAGTACTGGCCGGCTGGTGCTGGGCGGTTCCGCTCTGGATTATTTTCCTTTTCGTGCTGCAGTTTTTTCGTGACCCGTCGCGAGAAGTGCCGACAGGCGAAAAAAATGTACTGGCGCCTGCCGACGGCCGTATCGTTGCCATCGTGCCAACTCAGGACCCCTGGCTGAAGCGAGATTCGCTCAAGATCAGTGTGTTCATGAATGTCTTCAACGTGCATTCGAACCGCAGTCCGATCGATGGCGATGTGATTCAGCGCTGGTATCACCCCGGCGCCTTCGTCAATGCAGCGCTGGACAAGGCCTCGGTCGAGAACGAACGCAATGCGCTGCATTTGCGCAATGCGAAGGGACAGGATGTTACTTGTGTGCAGGTGGCTGGCCTGATCGCGCGCCGTATCCTCTGTTATGTCGAGGCCGGCGCCAAACTAATTCGTGGCCAGCGCTACGGCTTTATCCGTTTCGGTTCACGCGTCGATTTGTACCTGCCGCCTGATTCCCGCGTGCTTGTTGTCATTGGCGAGAAGGTCAGTGCGACCAGCACGGTTCTTGCCGAATTACCATGATTCCCGCCATATCCTTTGTGCCGATTACAATAGCGGCATCCCTTTCAAGGCTTGACGTATGCCGGTGATCCCCCGCAACAAGGCTTTGGCGAACCCAGAACTACGCCGCCGCGGCATCTACATACTGCCCAACCTGTTTACGACAGCAGCGCTGTTTGCAGGGTTTTTTGCCATCGTGCAGGCCATGAACGGTCGCTTCGAGATTGCTGCCGTCGCCATATTCATCGCCATGGTGCTCGACGGACTGGATGGCAGGGTTGCCCGCCTCACGCACACTCAGAGCGCCTTCGGTGCCGAATACGACTCATTGTCCGACATGGTGTCGTTCGGCGTCGCGCCTGCGCTCGTTGCCTACGAGTGGGCCTTGAAGGGCATGGGCAAGCTGGGCTGGATCGCTGCCTTCATCTACTGCGCCGGGGCGGCATTGCGGCTGGCGCGCTTCAATACGCAGATCGAAGAGGGCGGCAAACTTCATGACAAGAGATTTTTCCAGGGCATGCCGAGCCCGGCTGCAGCAGCGCTGATCGCCGGGCTGGTCTGGGTCATGATCGACTATGGCTGGCGTGGCGACGAAGCCCGCTGGTACGTCTGCGTTTTGACCATCTTCTCTGGCCTCACCATGGTCAGCAACATTCGCTATTACTCGGGGAAGGACATCAATCTTCGACGCAGCGTGCCATTCATTTTCATCGCCGGGATCGCCTTGTTCTTTGCTCTCGTATCGAGCTACCCCCCCGGTGTGCTGTTCGCGTTGTTCCTCTGTTATGCCCTGTCCGGTTATGTGTTCTCCGTGTGGGACTGGCTGAGTCGGCGCAAGACGGTTGCAGGGCAGAAATAAAGCGTTTATAGTCGAGCCATGTTTGCGAGTCTCCTCTTCGCTGCGTTATTCCTGCTTCTTGCCGGTGCCCTGCTGGCGCGCCAGCCCGTGCGCGCCAAGCTGCTACCACTGCTGCGCTGCGCGCGCAAATAAAATCCCCACAATTAGAGTAACTGCATGGCCCGGCGGAACACTCCGCCGGCATCGCTTATATTGATTTCGCCGGAGAGTTTTATGACAAAAGAACATTTGATCATTTTCGATACCACCTTGCGCGATGGCGAACAAAGCCCCGGCGCCTCGATGACGCGCGAAGAAAAATTGCGCATCGCGCGACAACTGGAAAAAATGCGCGTCGATGTCATCGAGGCCGGCTTCCCGGCGGCTTCCAACGGAGACTTTGATGCTGTCAGGTCGGTGGCCGAAGCCATCAAGGACAGCCGCATAGCCGCCTTGTGCCGTACCTCGGACAAGGACATTTCGCGTGCGCTGGAAGCACTCAAGCCGGCGCGCGCCGGGCGCATCCATACCTTCATTGCAACCAGTCCCCTGCATATGGAGAAAAAGCTTCGCATGGCACCCGATGATGTCATTGAGGCGGCAAAGAGCGCCGTGCGCTTTGCCCGCAACGGCATCGATGATGTCGAGTTCTCCTGCGAGGACGCCGGACGTTCAGAGATAGATTTCCTCTGTCGCATTGTCGAGGCGGCGATCAAGGAAGGTGCGACGACCATCAACATTCCCGATACTGTCGGCTACAACATGCCGGAGCAGTTCGCCGAGCGTATTCGCCAGTTGCGCGAACGCGTGCCGAATTCTGACAAGGTGATCTGGTCGGTGCATTGCCACAATGACCTCGGCCTGGCTGTTGCCAACTCGCTCGCTGCAGTAGTAGCCGGTGCGCGCCAGGTCGAATGCACCATCAACGGCCTCGGCGAGCGCGCCGGCAATGCCGCGCTGGAAGAAATCGTCATGGCGGTGCGTACCCGGCAGGATATCTTCCCCTGCGATACACGCATCGACGCCACCTATATCGTGCCGGCGTCGAAAATGGTCTCCAGCGTCACCGGTTTCCCGGTCCAGCCCAATAAGGCCATTGTCGGTGCCAATGCATTTGCCCATGAATCCGGCATTCACCAGGATGGCGTAATCAAGCATCGCGAGACCTACGAGATCATGCGCGCCGAGGAAGTGGGTTGGAATGCCAATAAGCTCGTACTCGGCAAGCATTCCGGCCGCACTGCTTTTCGTGCAAGGTTGAAGGAACTCGGCATTGAGATCGATTCGGAACAGGTGCTGAACAACGCCTTTGCCCGTTTCAAGGAACTTGCCGACAAGAAGCACGATATTTTCGACGAAGACCTGCATGCGCTGATGTCGGAAGAAGTCGTCACGCCTGAAGTCGAGTACTACAAGTTAGTTGCGTCTGCCTTCCATTCGGAGACCGGCGAAATCCCGCATGCCATGGTTACGCTGTCCGCTGGCGGTACTGAGCATCGCGCCGAGTCCGAAGGTAGCGGTCCGGTCGATGCCGCCTTCAAGGCCATTGAGAGCATGGCCAAAAGCGGTGCCGAGCTCCAGCTTTATTCGGTCAATGCGATTACCACCGGCACCGATGCGCAGGGCGAAGTGACCGTGCGTCTGGCGAAGGGTGGGCGCATTGTGAATGGCCTCGGTGCCGATACCGACATCATTGTCGCCTCGGCGCGCGCCTACATCAATGCACTGAACAAATTGCAGACATATACGGAACGACTTAATCCGCAGTTGTAGAGAAATACGCCAGCCCGCCACGGCGGGCTGGCTCTTCACTGGTCCGAAGTGAAGAGCATGTGGTCAGAGCGTCAAAGCCACTTGTTCTTCTTGAACACCCATATCTGCAGCGTGAGAATGGCCGACAGGATCAGACAGAACACCAGGAACCCCCACTCGCTGTTTGCGCCGGGGATGCCGCCGACATTGATGCCCATCAGACCGGTCATGAAACCGAGTGGCAGGAAAATCGTTGTGACAATCGACAGTACATACATGCGGGAATTGAGCTGTTCAGACAGCTTGCCGACGAGTTCCTCCTGTGTCAGGGACGCTCGATCGCGGACCGAGTCGAGCTCTTCGACGTAACGCGTCAACTTGTCCGCAACTTCGCGCAGGTTCAAGCGTTCGCGTTCATCCAGCCACGATAGTTTTTCAGTCGAAAGCCTGAGGACCGCTTCGCGCTGGGGGGCCAGGTAGCGCCGCAGCATGATGATATCGCGACGTGCTTCCGAGAGCGCGTAGCGTAGCGACTGGCTGCCACCTGCGACGACATCCGCCTCCATTTCATCGACGCGCTCCTCGATTTCGGCAATGGTCCCCTCGACGCGCACTGTCAGCAGGTCCGCAAGCGTGACGATAAATTCACTCGTGGTGCGCGGGCCGTGTCCAGCTTCCAGCAAACGAACAATGTCGGAGGCAGAAAGCAGCCTTCTTTTGCGGGTACTGATGATCCGATTCTGATCCAGCCAGATGCGAATCGACACCATGTCCTCAGGGTCGGAGCCCGGGTTCAGGTTCACGCCCCGCAGCGCCAGCAGAGCCGCATCGGCATCGGCGATGGCGCGCGGTCGGGTTTCCTGGCTCAGCAAGGCATCCGCGGCAATTTCATCCAGCTTTGCCTTGCCCCGTATCCACTCGCGTGCCGTTTCCTTGGTGTAGTCGAAATGCAGCCATAAAATGCCCTGCTCGGGCGACCATGCAGCCACTTCGTTCCAGGCGAGTTGACGGGCACCCCCAGCGCCGTCAAAAACCAGCGCATAGATGAGTCCCTCTCCTGTATCGTCTTCGTCTGATTTCATTATGTGCAGTCTATCTGATCAGGCGTACCGGAACACCCGGCACAGCGTTCCCTGCGCTCCGCACAGGGGGATCCTGGGAAACACAGATTAAGTCCGATTTCGTCATCCCGCAGGGATTCCCTCCGGTCATAGATGGTCGCCCCCATTTTGCCAAGCATTCAATCGATGACGGTAAGAAGGTAAAGATTGCAGCCATAGATCCGGACTTTGATCGAGGCGAGAAGCCTCTGTCCCTGATGGAATAAGCTGGCCAGGTTCCAATCATTGCGCCGCGCTTTTCGCGCCCTGACCGAACTGGAGTTTCCTGACCACGGTCTGACCTGTCTTGCCATCACGTCATGATTGCCTGTGCAATCTTTGGAGGGTCTCCTTTCGAAGTCTGTCGTCGTTGTTCTGCTACGTTGCAGGGTTTTCCATGGCGCCGATCACCGGCGGTTCCTCTATAACCAGAGGTGAGCGGCGCGGTGGGAAACCCGTGTTCATGCCGCCATCCCGTAGTGGGCCTCGTACTCCCGGTCGTGCGCCAGGAGCGCCCAGATCGTGCGCGCGTTCTTGTTCGCCAGCGCCACCGCCGCAATGTTCTTGTTGCGCCGGGCCACGAGTTTCTTGATCCACGGATCGGCATCGGGTTTGTTCTCCGCCACGCGAATCACCGCCCGGGCGCCGTGGATCATGAGAGTGCGCAGATACGTGTCGCCCCGCTTGCTGATTCCCAGCAGCGTTGATTTCCCGCCTGTTGAATGCTGGCGGGGAACAATCCCCAGCCAGGCTGCCAGTTGCCGTCCGTTCTTGAAGTTCCGGGCATCTCCCACCGAGGCCGACATTGCACTCGCCGTGATCGGGCCGATGCCGGGAATCTTCGCCAGTTTCTGACTCGCGGGGTTCTCCCGATGCCAACGCTGGATGTCGATTTCCATCTCCCCGACCTGCCGGTCCAGTTCCTTGAGGTGATCGACCAGCCGTTGGATGAGAAGCCGAAAGCTTCCCGGCAGATCGTTCTCGCCATCCTCAATAATTTCCGGCACCCGCTTGGCGATGTGACTGATGTCCTGTGGCAGCGCGATGCCGTATTCAGCCAGCAGGCCACGGATCTGGTTGGCTTGCGCGGTCCTCGCCTTGACGAATCCTTGGCGGGCACGATGGACAGACAGGATCGCTTGTTGTTCAGCGTTCTTGATCGGTACCGCCGGCATATTGGGGCGTGTCACCGCTTCGCAGATCGCTTCGGCGTCGGCAGCATCGTTCTTGTTGCGCTTGACGAAGGGTTTCACATATTGCGGCGCGATCAGTTGCACCGCATGCCCCAGGGCCTGAAGCTTTCTGGCCCAGTAGTGCGCACTGCCACAAGCCTCCATGCCAATGCGGCACGGCGTCAGGTTGGCGAAGAAAGGCAGCACCTGCGCGCGCTTGAGCTGCTTCTTCAGCACAGTTCTTCCTTTATCGTCCGCTCCATGTACCTGCATGACGTTCTTTGCCAAATCCATCCCAATTGTCGTAAGCTTCATTTCGGTCGTCCCTTTCTTTCAAGTGGTTGAAACAGCACTTCCACTTTGGCACTTTGATGCCGTTTCAGGAAGGGGCGACCATCCCATTATTGCTAGCGTAGCGAAGCAATCCATAGCATATCTACAGTCAATGGCTTGTGGATCGCCACGCCCTTTCAGTGCTTGCGATGACAGACCTATTCGTTGTTTCCTCAGATATTCATGGATAGAAGAATCTTCATATTGAGTGAAATGCCCAATTTCCCTGAGGCCTGTGGTCCTGATTGAGAGCACGCCCTAAAACCCGACCAGATCATCGACAGGCAATTCAAGTTCCGCGCCAGTAATCCGTTCCAGCGTCCTGCTGATGACGTCGACATTGTTATCGAAGCTACCGTGGGTCGCGCTTTCGGTCTTCTCTTGCAAGTCGGCGCCATTGCCACGCCGGGTGACGATTTTTTCCTCCTTATGGATCGTCGTCCGACCGCACAGTTTGCTGATTTCCATGGCGTTGCGCCAGTTGGTCAGGTCTTCGGAGGTGCAGGATGACCCATCCCAATTGGAATAGCGCGGATTGATGACATTTTCAAGGCCAAGTATAGGCGTGCGCGAATCGGACTCCAGCGCATTGGAAACGAAGTAGAGTAGAGACTTCTGGTAGATGTACGCCACGCTGTCATCCTGTTCGCACTGATCACTCAGGATGTCCATATGAAGCTTGTCCATAATCTCGGTATGTGGCGCGTAATGCTGATTGGCAAAGGCGACCGTGCATGCCGGCGCGTACAAATGTACCGACTTGATGCTGCCGGTCAGATTTTTTTGCGCCAGGTTGTCCAGCAGTCTGCCCAGGGCGATGGATCCGGCGGAATGGCCCACGAGATGCAGTTCAAATTTATCGCCCCAGCTGCTGACCAGAGAGCGTAGCGCTTCGGTCAGCAGGTCGCCGCCGCGGCCGCTGGCTGCAGCAAGTTCGGCGTTTTCCTTCATCTCGCTCCAAAGCGGGCGGGCGAACGGGCGGCCGATGGTTTTTTCCACAATGGGGTCGCTCAAGTTGTCGGTTAGCCAGTTGCCAACCCCTCTGGTCGCACCTGCCGCACCGGGGCTGACCTTGTCCGACAGGATGTTGCCAATTGATTCGAGCAGACCGCTCTTCCACACCAGAAACAGCGGGTAACAGCCGTTGCCGAGAAAATAACGGCCCAGGGCCTGGGCACGCTTGATCGCATCTCCCTCACTGTTGAGTCCGCCGTGCGCATAAATCACCAGACGTTTTTTCTGATGCGGGTTTTGCCGGAACCAATTATCCGGTAGCACGCAAGCCTGGTTTTGCAGGGTGCGGGTTACCGAGTCCAGCGTATCGAAGTGATTCACGTGACCATTGTTGCCCAGCACGATGCTGTGCTGGTAGGCCTTGCCCTCATCCCACCAGTTGGCATGGGCGGCGGCAGCCTGCGCTGCGCTCCCCGTTTGTTTGTCGCCCGATGCCAGACGGCCCGAGACCACTCCCGGCACACCCATCCCCGCGACCCAGACATCCAGGGCATGGGCCAGCCAATCCGCATAACTAATGACGGCGAAACCACCGGCGCCCCAGCCTTTGCCCCAGGAATTCTGGATCACGAAACCGGTACGATTGAAACCCACCAGAGCAAACGCGTGGCCACCTTTGCGCGACGGTTTGCCGTCATAGGCAATCACCGGGAGTGCGGCATGCGAAGAGGGTGCTTTGACACTGGTCTTGACCGTATCCCAGCCCCTGTGGGTATAAGACGAAGCGTAGATTGCCCCGACTTCCAGAATCGCCGCCTGCAAGTCGGTGATGGCCTGAGTATCTATACGGTAATAAACCCCCAGCGTCCGTTCCACGGCATCGCCATCCCAGCCCGGTTTGGGCAGGGCGGCATCCCCACCTGCGTACGGCCAACTGGATTCAAGGCAGACACCGTTGTAATACCAGCCCTTGAGCGCACCGCGACAGCTTGATCCATCGTAGTCCTCGCCCTCGTATTCGTCGAAGCGTCGGGCAAAGTGGTACAACATGCGCGGGCTGACAGACTCGAGTTCCTTCGGCATTCCCGCAGATCGCCAACGCAGATAGTTGACAACGCAGGCCAGGCCAAAACCGGTGCACGCACCTTCTTGCCCTTGATCCAGAATAAGCCCTGCCTTGGTATAGGTGCCCATGAAATGTTTAATGTCGCCATCCTCGGGAAATATCTGCGGCAGCGAGCGTGGCGGCGGCATGTACTGACGATCACGCAAATCTGCCGGGTCACGCGTCACATTGAGATTGCTCCGACGCGTGGTGACGGGGGCCACCGCCTTGGCCCGCGCCTTGTTCTTGGCTGTGGCCATCGGCTTCGCGACGGCAGCCCAAGCCTGCTGCGCCCTGTTGAATGTATCGGAAAAGCGATCCAGACCATGACTGCCGCCATTGACAACCTTGCGCGCCGCCTTCAGATCATTCTTTTCCAGTGCCCTGGATAATTTCTCCCTGTTCGCATCGAGAAAGGCGGCCAGCAGGCAGGCGGCAACTTCCGGCGCGCACGCGCTGTCCGGGTTGTCTGCCAGAGGAATATCGAGCACCTTGCCGTATTTCAGGTAATTATCACGCCCGGTCAATTGCACGAAGCCACGCCCCCGATAACGCGCACCGTCGCCCGGATTCTTGTTGCCCAGCTTGTAATCGTAGGCACTGAAGATGGCTTGGCCGGGCAGGGTATTGAAATGCGATGGCAATTCGGCAATTGGCGTGAAGCCCTCGGTCTCGGCTCGTATCGTACCCAGCGCAGCAGCGATCAAGTTTGCATCGGTGAGGTTGAAGGCTGCCAGCGCTGCCGTGACATAAGGCAGATTTTGGGCAATGCTGGATTTCCTGGTGAAGGGAAACAGCGTGCATACCAGGGCAGTATCCACATTGACCGCCAGCTTTGCCGAAGGAGAAATGCCTAGGGCGTATAAGGTGCACGGCCCGGCAATGCCATCAGCCACCATGCCCACGCTGGACTGCCAGGCGCGCAGGGCGGTTTCGGTATCGGCATCAAATCCATCTCCACCACTCAACCCTTGATAGGCCGCCGCCTCCTTGCCCAGCGCTTTGCGTATAGCCTTCTTCAGTTCGGCAATCTCATCCCCGGTGTTGCCCCGCATCAACAGCAGCATCTTGGCAGTTGCGTTTTTCATCACTTATGCTCCTCTCAGGTTGACTCAACGTTCTGGATTGCGGTTTGACCTTATTGCAGGATCGAACGATTCTTTTGTTGGCGTGTTGCGTTACATAGGCAGTATAGGTGCGATGTAACCAGGTGGAAATCCATAATGGGAATACTGGTATTGAAGAAGCATGATGGGCCAACCGCTACCATCCGGCAAAGGCAAGATCAATAACTTCCGGCGCATAGCCCCCGAGCGGAAGAGCCAGCTGGGTAGCCAAGGCGAGCAAGCGAAGCGTGTTGTTTGTTTCACGGCAACAATATCCTTTCTGATTATCGATGACTCTCAGCCAACCTGATCATGCGTTCGTTTTATGAGGCAACATCCCGGCACAGTCATGGTTGAGGCTGCTGACGATTGCGTACAGATCGAAACGGCGATTGAACCGGTAAGCCTATTCGGCGAAATAGCGTTTGGCGTATTTGGCGAAGTTGAAGGCATGGGATAAGTGGACGTAAAGGGGGCGACCTTCTTCGGTTGTTTCCACCGCAGCCACAAATGACACTTTGTTCTCGGGGCCGCGCCCAGCGCTTGCCAGCGCGGACTCCGCCCAATTAGGCATCGTCAATCTCGACGCGGACATTCAGTTTGCGGCTGGATTCGGCTTCGCCCATCACGGCAATGAGTTTGTGCTTGGGCAGCCAGGCAGTGTCGCAACTGACACCGAGGTGCCGTTTCAGGGACAAAGCCGAGATGTTGTTCTTGGACTGAGTGATGAGAAACATGGACAGGACCATTTTCTCAGCGGCAACTTGGTGTTCTCGAATATCGTGCCTGCCGTGACACTGATCTGTTATCGGCAACGGTGGCATTGCCAGAGGCGTTGGTTCCCCTGCCCGAAACAGGAGGGCTGGTCATCCCGGTAACGCATGCAGACGAAACCAGACGGCCAGCGCAGCTTCGCATTACGCTTCCGTTCCGTAATGTTCCATAAATTCTGACAACGACAGCCCTCTTTGAAATTGCACCCGGTTCATCTTCATGGCAGACCTTCTTTTCTATGTCTGCCGTATTTTCATGCCTTCACCGGCTCACCACATGAGCTGGCTGAGACTTGTCGGTAAACAAAACGCCTTATGGCTGCGCCGATATCTGGAACTGGAGCGAGGAACGCATTCTCACGACGTATTTGGCAGGACATCCTGGATACTGGATGTCATTGTCTTTGAGTAGTCTTTGGTGGATGGATCAGCAGACTGGTCGGGATCGTTGGCGTGGAACTGGACGGTAAAACGCTCTGCAGATCCTGAAACGGAGCTACACATGATCAGCTCCTTCGCCACGCGCAGCGGCCTGGAGCAGGAAGGCATGCGGGGTTACCGGGATCAAGGCCTTGCTCGACACCCTGATGCTCAAGTGCTGCATCGTTATCATCAATGCCATAGGTTGCCAGACCAAGATTGCTCAGAAGATATTCGATCAAGGCAGTGATTAACAGCTGACAGCCAAGAAAAACCAGGAAATACTGGCCTGGAGGCCCTACGCGAATTCTTCACTGAAGGCGGCTTGGGTGGGTTCGTTTCATTGCCGATCGGTCGGTAAGTGACGAAGTGGCAACCCAGCTTGGATTTTCTAAAAAAAAAAGCGACAGCAAGCTGTCGCTTTTTTGATTCTCGCTTTGCTTACTTCTTATGGCATTTGCCACAGTTTGCCTCATCACCAGCCTTGAAGGCCTTATTGCCGTCATGACAAGCGCCACAAAACTTGCCGGCATTGATGTCAGCCATGGTGATCTTGTCCGCACCCTTCTTCATGGCGAAGAGCTTGGGGTTGGTATGACAGCCGCCGCATTTCAAACCTTTAGCAGCATGTACCGTGCCGTCAAACACCACTGTACCTTTATCACCGCCGACAAACTCAACAGTCTTCCCCTTTGGGGTAGCCATTGCGCTTCCCATTGACAAAACCATCGCCATAACCATTGCTACTAGCCATGCGAACTTCATATTATTACCCCTTTCCGTTAAGTGAAAAAAATAAACTAACCTATTGACACTGTACAACATGCTGTTCAATGCGGTATTGCTACTGATCACAACCCGCTGTTGCGCAAGAAATCAGCGCTCTACGAAGTTGCGTCAAGAAATCACCCTACAGTCACCATGTATGAATTATGGCCTTTATATTATGGGATGTCCAGCGGCTCAGGGCAAATCAGCAGTTCACGCTCAGCGAGTAGGCGGGGGTTATTCATGGCCCTTGATATATGGCCATATCATACCATTTGGGTGTGGTTTGCGTGGTACGAGAATAGTTGCGAGATGATTGGTTTGAACAAATAGAATCACTATTGCCGGCTAAGGTTAGCGATCCAGGCCACCGTACTTCGACCGCCATTTGTAGAACGTCGCCGAGCTGATGCACAGCTCCCGACATATCTCCGTCACCGCCAATCTGCCTTCAACGCGCTTGAGCGCATCCATGATCTGGCTGTCCGATCTTTATGTAGAACTCCCTCCATGCGAGAAAATTCTACTTCTGACTCCCTCTATCTGTCGGGGGGATTACCGGTTGCAAGGCCACCCTGGTGATGCGTTGCATGCGGTGCTGTGTGCCGCCGGCAAGCGACCGGCAGGGGATAGTGATATTTGAGTGGACATGGGAACATCCACAAACGGTTAAAAATTGTCATTTGCAACTCTGACCGGTTGGCTCACTGAGTTTTGTAGCAGCCGTAAACGAAAAAAGCCTTGATTTCTCAAGGCCTTGATTCGTAAAGCTAACGCTTGCAGATTGGCGTCCCCACGGCGACATGAACATATCCCCACTTTGACGGCCAGCATGCCTTTTCAGGCACCTACTAACCGGAGGAAGTCGTCCTTGGACGCGAGGGCCGCATTATAGCGGGGACAGCTACGAATGCAATAGCGCTGGCGCTTTTTGCCGGGTTGATGCAGATGTACGGCACCCGGCGCACAAATATCGGGCAGGGAATGCGTACACGCAACCTAATCAACTTTAATTGTTACCAATTCCAACTCTTCGAGCCGAATGGCCATGGCTTCTACTGACACACGGAACTGACTTGCAAGGGAGTGAAAC
>JBASWL010000254.1:0-30865 GCA_049276455.1 Georgfuchsia sp.
GTCCCGTGCCGAGCGAGCGGCCTTCAACATAACCTTGGGATAGCCGCCGAGCGCAAGCCGCTTCTCCTTGCCATCGAACATGTACTTCCAAAACCACCGCTTGGAACCATTGCTGGCAACTTCAAGATAAAGGCCACCACCATCCGTCAAACGAATGCGTGCCTTATTCTCGGGACATGCAGCGTTCTTGCACTCGGGGTTCGTGAGCATGGGGAACAATTCTCCAAGATACAGGGACAAGACCGATTGTTCCCCATAATATACCCCGTGTTCCCTTGAGATGTCAAAGTATGCAGAGAGACGTCATGACAACAATAAAGCTATTAAGTTGTTGATTTACTTAATAGCATGGGCTGTTATGAGCCTTCTTGAAATGTTGCGGTGGGGTGGCCGATGGGGCTCGAACCCACGACAACCGGAATCACAATCCGGGACTCTACCAACTGAGCTACGGCCACCGCCGTTAAAACTGGTCCGCCCGAAGGGAATCGAACCCCTAACCCCCGGCTTAGAAGGCCGGTGCTCTATCCGGTTGAGCTACGGGCGGCTGGGCGCGGTAATCGGGCAAGCGATCTGGTCGGGGTGAGAGGATTCGAACCTCCGACATCTTGCTCCCAAAGCAAGCGCGCTACCGGACTGCGCTACACCCCGAGCAGGCGGCGATTCTAGCGGCGCTATGCTGCCCGGTCAAATTCTTTCTATCGAAATTACGCATATTTTCTGTGAACGGTGGAATAATGCGCCCCTGTTTTGACTCGCTCCCGCCTTGATGTGCCGCTTGCAGTACATCGGGGTTTCGTTTATAAAGCGCACTTTCCACGCAGACGGATTTATTCGATGGCTGAAGATTTGCTGCACAAAAAACAATTCCCTCCCTATGTACCAAAAAAGGGGGAGGAATACATGAACTCGAAACAGCTCATGCACTTCCGCAAGATTCTCCAGGCGCTGAAGGAAGAGTTGGCCGATGACATTGTTCGCACGGTGCACACCATGCAGGATGAAGCCACGGTGTTCGCCGACCCCAACGACCGCGCCAGCCAGGAATCGGACATTGCGCTCGAACTGCGCAATCGCGATCGTGAGCGCAAGCTGATCAAAAAGGTCAATGAATCATTGGCATTGATTGAATCCGATGACTACGGCTATTGCGAGAGTTGTGGCATCGAGATTGGCTTGAAGCGCCTCGAAGCCCGGCCCACCGCCACGTTATGCATAGACTGCAAAACGCTGGAGGAAATACGCGAGAAACAGATAGCGAAATAATTCGCTATCTGTTTTCTGGTGAAGGCTAATTTGTTGGCATGGCCCCCAAGTGAACTGGAACTAAAAGCAACAGCACTACCAACAAAAAAGGACGCCACAGCGTCCTTTTTTGTTGGATGAAACTTCGCTTACTGCTGTGGTGTGGCCACCTGCGCCGGTGCCGCCTCAACCAGCACTGCCTTCATTGACAGACGGACGCGGCCCTTGTCGTCGGTCTCGATAACCTTGACCTTAACGCTCTGGCCTTCCTTGAGATAATCGGCGACGGCATTGACGCGCTCATTGGCAATCTGTGAAATATGCAGCAGGCCATCCTTGCCCGGCAGCAATTGCACGATGGCGCCGAAATCGAGCAGACGTAGCACAGTGCCTTCATAGATCTTGCCCACTTCGACTTCCGCCGTGATGTCTTCAATGCGTTTCTTTGCCGCCTGTGCGGCGTCGGCATTGACCGACGAAATAGTCACGTTGCCGTCGTCCTTGATATCGATTACGCAGCCCGTTTCCTCGGTCAGCGCGCGAATCACCGCACCGCCCTTGCCGATCACGTCGCGAATTTTTTCCGGGTTGATCTTGATGGTGATCATGCGAGGCGCGTAGGCCGAGACATCTTCACGCGCACCTGACATCGAATCTTTCATCAAGCCGAGGATATGCAGGCGTGCATCCTCGGCCTGGGCCAGTGCGACCTGCATGATTTCCTTGGTGATGCCCTGGATCTTGATGTCCATCTGCAATGCGGTAATGCCTGCATCGCTACCCGCCACCTTGAAGTCCATGTCGCCGAGATGATCCTCGTCGCCAAGAATATCGGTCAATACGGCGAAACGACCGCCTTCCTTGATCAGGCCCATGGCGATGCCCGCCACATGCGCCTTGAGCGGCACACCGGCATCCATCAGCGCCAGCGAACCGCCGCAGACCGAAGCCATTGAAGACGAACCGTTCGACTCGGTGATTTCAGAGACTACGCGCATGCTGTAGGCAAACTCTTCGGCCGTCGGCAGCACGGCGAGCAGTGCGCGCTTGGCAAGGCGGCCGTGGCCGATTTCGCGGCGCTTGGTAAAACCGACGCGGCCGCATTCGCCAGTGGCGTAGGGCGGCATGTTGTAGTGAAGCATGAAGCGCTCGCGGTATTCGCCCTGCAGCGCGTCAATGATCTGTTCGTCGCGGTTGGTGCCGAGCGTTGCCACCACCATGGCCTGGGTTTCACCACGGGTAAACAGTGACGAACCATGAGTGCGCGGCAATACGCCATTGCGGATCGCAATCGGACGCACGGTGCGCGTGTCACGGCCGTCGATGCGCGGCAGACCATCGAGGATCTGGTTGCGCACGATCTGGGCTTCGATATCGAAAAGATGGTTTTTTACTGTATTGATGTCGGCAGCGCCCTCGCCTTCGCACAGCGCGGCAACCACCTTGTTGGTGATCTCACGTGTTTTTTGCGTACGCTCCTGCTTGCTGGTAATGCGATAGGCTTCGCGCAAATCGGCTTCGGCGAGTTCCTGGATGCGGGCAATCAGCGCCTGGTCCTTGGCAGCTGGCTGCCAGTCCCATTCCGGCTTGCCGGCCTCTTCGACCAGTTCGTTGATAGCCTTGATAGCGGCCTGCATCTGGTCGTGGCCGAACACCACTGCGCCGAGCATGACTTCTTCGGAAAGCTGCTGCGCTTCCGACTCGACCATCAGCACCGCCGCTGCCGTACCGGCAACGACGAGATTGAGCTGGCTGTCCTTGAGTTGCGAGAAGCTCGGACATAATATGTACTGGCCATTGATGTAGCCGACGCGCGCAGCGCCGATCGGGCCGTTAAAGGGAATGCCGGAAATCGCCAGCGCCGCCGAAGCGCCGATCAGCGCCGGAATGTCAGGATCGACTTCAGGATTGCTCGACATCACCGTGCAAACCACCTGCACTTCGTTGTAGAAGCCCTCGGGAAACAACGGGCGGATCGGCCGGTCGATCAGACGCGACGTCAGGGTTTCCTTTTCCGACGGACGCCCTTCACGCTTGAAGAAGCCGCCCGGGATACGGCCAGCCGCATAGACCTTCTCGATGTAATCGACGGTCAGGGGAAAGAAGTCCTGACCGGGTTTGGCGACACGCGCGCCGACGACAGTCGCCAGCACCACGGTATCGTCCATACTCACCATTACGGCGCCGCCAGCCTGGCGGGCAACTTCGCCGGTTTCCAACGTGACGGTATGTGCACCGTAGGCAAAACTCTTACGAATTGGGGTCAACAAGTGGATTTCCTTTCATCATTCACAGCGGGCATCACTCGCAGTTGCAATCAACTACCGCCCGAAAAAAACAAAACCGGCGTGGGCCTGGCCCAACACCGGCGGTTTCACTCATGCAACAACGAATGTTGTTGTGGCACTTGTGCTGTCTTGCTTGCGCTTATTTACGCAGACCGAGACGCTGAATCAGCGCCCGATAACTGTCTGCATTCTTGCCTTTCAGATAATCGAGGAGTTTGCGGCGGCGGTTAACCATGCGCAACAACCCGCGCCGTGAGTGGTGATCCTTGACGTGTTCCTTGAAATGCCCCATGAGGTCATTGATGCGCGCCGTCAGTAGGGCAACTTGCACCTCAGGTGAGCCAGTATCGCCGGTAGCGCGTTGATAATCGGCGACGATGCCGGCCTTGGAGGAAGTAGTGATAGTCATTTTTAGTCTCTCAAACTCGGTTAAGTAAAGAATGCCGCCCCGGTTTGATAGAGCCTGCATTCCATGATTTGCCTGACCGAACCCGGCCAAGCGTGCGCGATTATACCCTTTGATGTGCGCACTTGAGTTCAAATTCGAAGCGAGATTTTGCTTAACGGACTGTAGGATCAAGGTGATACCGCGCACCTCCCTCAGACCGCCAAGTCAGCGTTGCATGGAATGAACTGCACATATTTCACACCGGACGCGCGATTCTGAACAATCGCACCCTGTGAAGCTATGGATTGTTCCGGTCAGGATTTTGCTACTGTCCTTTTTTTCTTACTTCCTCGGTAAATGTCTGCACCACTGACAATTCGAGGTTTTCAAAGTCGGCGACGGGTTCCATGCGCATCGTCGGATGTGCTGCATACATGCGCGCAATCGTTGCAGGGATGTCGTTGCCATCAATCTCCAGCTGTATCAGATACTTATGGGACTGTTCTTTATCGTTCATCTGATCCTTCGCCAGAACGAATCGTTGAAATGCCTTGACACCCTCAATTTGCAGCATTTCGGGCAGATGTACGTTGTCGTACCAGGCGTTGTATTCGGCTTCCTTGCCTGGCAAGGGGTTGCTGCGGATGTGTATGTACGTCTTGGCCATGCTGTCGCCTCTCCTTTAATTAGCCCACACTGGGCGGATATCGATGGATTATATGGTGACCTCCAATATCAGGCAATTGTCGTTGATAGCCGCCAAATAGCCGTTTCCCCAGTGAAATATCTTGCCGCCGCTTCGGATTCGTATCGCGAAACCTGCCACCGAACATGAATCACTTTGTTGCAATTGCCCTGATTCGGAACTCGTCAGCGGAGATCAATTACAGGGCATCAATGTTATGCTTCGCGGCCTGTCCTTAAGGAGTATCAAAACATGAAATCACTATTGGCGATTTTCGCCATTGTTACTGCCACAACCCTATTCGCAGCTGAAAAACCTGTCCCTGTCGCCCCTCTGTCTGCCTCTGCCAAGGGCGAGGTACTTGAGGTCAAGGACGTCGAAAGTTATACCTATCTCCGCCTCAGAACCACGAACGGCGAAACCTGGGCTGCGGTACCAAAGACTTCGGTCAAGAAAGGTGACAAAGTCACGATTGAAAACCCGATGGTCATGAACAATTTCCCGAGCCCAACGCTGAAAAAGACTTTCCCGACGATTCTTTTCGGCACCTTGGGTAGTGCGGGGGGAAAGGCGGCCGGCGGCGCCATTAGTCCGATGGCAGCTCATGCCAGCACCACCAAGACGCCTGATCTCGGCGATGTCCATGTTGCCAAGGCCACAGGCGCGAACGCGAGGACGGTTGCGGAAGTTGTGGCGCAAGGCGCCAAACTGAAGGACAAGCCGGTATTGGTCCGCGGCAAGGTCGTGAAATACAACCAGGGGATCATGGGGAAAAATTGGGTTCATCTGCGCGATGGCACGGGTTCTGCGGCAGACAATACGAATGACATTCTGGTGACGACCCTGAGCGTTACAAAGGTCGGGGATATCGTTACGGCAAAAGGGGTCGTCCATACCAACAAGGATTTCGGCGCGGGCTATTCCTTCAAGGTGCTGGTCGAAGAAGCGACGCTGCAGCCCTAATTACCTGAATTACGCGCTGTCAATCGGTTCCGGCAGCGCATACGCTTTCTCCCGGAACAAGCGCAGGCAGGCGTCGACGATTGCAACGTCGTACGAGCTGCCGCGCCCGTGTTCGATTTCGGCCAGTGCCGCTTCAATCCCCAGCCCCGAGCGGTAAGGCCGGTGCGAGGACATCGCTTCGACCACATCCGCCACCGCCAGGATGCGCGCTTCGAGCAGGATTTCATCGCCCTTGAGCCCCTGCGGATAGCCGCTGCCGTCCATGCGCTCATGGTGCTGCAGCACAGCCTCTGCCACCGGCCAGGGCCACTCCACCGACTTCAGCACATCGTAACTCGCCTGTACATGTCCCTGGATCAGCTGATATTCGATCGTGCCAAGTTTGCCGGGCTTGGAAAGGATTTCCGACGGGATGATGATCTTGCCGATGTCATGCAGGTAACCGGCGACCATCAATCCTTCCAGCCGCTGAGTGTCGAGGCCAAATTCGGTGCCAATGGCGACTGCGATCTCACCCACCCGCCGCTCATGGCCGGCGGTATAGGGATCTCGCAACTCACTCAGGACCGTCGCCACCTCCACCGTGCTCATGAACGCGGTCTTGAGTTGCGTGATGTAATGCTGGATCGCTTCCTCGGCGCGTTTTTTCTCCGAGATGTCCTGCTGCAGGCCGATGATCGCAGGCCGGCCATGGTAGCTTGCCCGGGAGCTGTGCACACCGACCTCGATACATGAACCATCCTTGCGCAGTGCGGTAAAGCTAAAGTTGACATCGCGCTTTTCGCCCGCGAGCAGGCTGAGGTTGATCTCCTTGATGGTGCTGCGATCCTTTTCAGCGACCATTGGCAGAGGGTCAAGCCCGATCAATTCTTCTGCGGTGCTGAAGCCGCGTATCTCGGCGAAGCGCGGATTGACATAGGCGAACTTGCCGTCCTGAATAATGTAGATGCCGGCAATCGACTGCTCGACCAGGCCGCGGAACTGCTCTTCCGCGGCGCGCAACTCATTCTCCGCCTGTCTGCGCTTGCTGATGTCGCGGTGAAAGGCCTGAATCAAGGTTTCACCGCCAGCCACTATCAGGCTTATCGTCACCTCGATAGGGAAAATGTGACCATCCCTGTGGTAGTGCTCTACTTCGAAAGAAATGGATTCCCCTGAGCGGATGCCCTGCATCCTTTCGGGAACATGCCGCAAGGTTTCTAAAGTATCCAGATCCGTCAGGCTCATGTTCAACATTTCTTCCACACGGTAACCGTGCATTCGGGCGAAGGACTCGTTAACCTCGAAAATTTTACCGGTCAGCGACAGGACCATGATGCCGTCGCTGGCCCGGTTGAACAGGAGTCTGAAGCGGTCCTCACGCACGCTTCGCGCGGCCTGCTCCGACAACAGTGCAACTCTCATACGACGTAGCGCTCGCAATGGCAGGAACAACAGCGTGGAGTACACCGCGCCGCCAAATAGCAGACCGAACAGTGACACAAGCAGCGCTGCGAAAACCACATTACGATAAGAATGTGCAATCTCGACCCGGCCCACCACTTGTCCCGAACTGTAGACCGGCTCAGATCGGATCATGACCGGAGCGGACAAAGGGGAGCCCACGGTGGAGAGAACTTTGCCCGCGGCATCGCGGACGGTTGCCATATCGTCTTCGTCTGTCTCATCAAGCCACGGGGGATGCAAACCCAGCATTTGTTGCAAGGGCTGCACCCGACTGGCCCACAACATCGGATCGGCGGTAGCCAGGGCGGAAATATCCTTGGCCGTAAGCTTGGCCGAAACGACGACATGTTCGGCATGGTTCGTATATTGCAAGCCGAAATACGCGCCCGGCAGCCCGATCGCTACCACCAGAGCGAATCCCAGCGCCAGCCGCTCCAGAGTCCGGATAAGCTTGTCTTCGGCCGGTACAACCAGCGTTGAGGGGTTCAGGGAATCCATTGTCCGTTATGCCGTCCGGTGGGAAATCATGTCGTATCCTTCTATCTGTTTGCGCACAGGATTCCACATAAATCGTCCAGCTCGACTTGAGGCCGAACGGCATGGCTCTTTTCGCGAAATATTTTCAGGCAGGTGTCAACAACGACAGGATCGAACAATGCCTCTTTCTGCCGGCTCTCGTCTAAGCCGAGTCGGCACCAATGACTGCGACAATCTCCGTCGCGCGCCTCTCTTGACCGTCTGTGAAGAGTTCCCGCATTCCGCTAATGGTCGTCGTTGCCCCATCGGCACTCTTGACCGCAGACTTGATCAGTATCATATAACGCTCGATCAACTCTCTGACATGCTTTCTTTCAGAGATATCCTGTAGCAAACCGATAATTGCAGGGCTGCACTCGTAGATCATGTGGCAATGAGCCAACCCGTTCTGCGCCTTGTAGAACAAGGAAGGAAAATTCCCTCATCAACCGGTATGCCTCTCATTTCTCACTCTAAAACGCCAAGATATATAGCACTTCAAACCTGCCTTGACACCGGATTTTGCGGGCGAACTCTATATAACTAAAGTTATACAAGCAATATACATCCGGCTGGTATCCTGTCATTGATAAATGTCAATATTCATGTCGCACAAGGCTGAATGCAGTGTTATCTTTCAGCAAAGTCCTTGAGGGGAGTTCATGAGCGACCCGGCGCGCATCCACGACCTGCTGATCATCGGCGGCGGCATCAATGGCGTCGGCATGGCTCGTGACGCAGCAGGACGCGGGCTTTCCGTGGCGCTGTGCGAGAAAGGCGACATCGCGGGCGCGACCTCCTCGGCGAGCAGCAAGCTGATCCACGGTGGGCTGCGCTACCTGGAACACTACGACTTCAGACTGGTGCGCGAATCGCTGCGGGAACGCGAGACACTACAGCGCATCGCGCCGCATCTGACGCGTCCGCTGCGTTTTGTCATGCCAAATTCATCCGCTTCGCGTCCGGCCTGGATGATCCGCCTAGGCCTCTGGCTTTACGACCATATCGGCGGCGCGAAAACCCTGCCGCCGAGCGCATCTGTATCGTTTGCCAACAGTCCCTACGGCATCGCGCTGCAAGCGGCTTGCCGCGACGGCCATGTTTACTCCGATGTACAGGTCGATGATGCGCGACTGACCATTGAAAACGCGCGGGATGCCGCTGTTTATGGCGCATTGATTCTGCCGCACACGCGACTCGTCGGTGCCACTCGCGAAAATGGCATATGGATTTGCGCACTTCAGACCACGGGCACCGCAGCGTTTGAGATTCGCTGCCGTGCCATCGCCAATGTCGCCGGGCCATGGGCGGCACAGATGCACACGCTGCTGGGCGGGCACGAGCGCATCGGCATCCAGCTCGTGCGCGGCAGCCATATCGTGCTGCCGCGCGTATACGATGGCGACCATGCCTATACCCTGCAGAACGACGATGGCCGCATCGTCTTTCTGTTACCGTTTCATGGCGACTTCACGCTGATCGGCACCACCGAAGTGCAACTTCGCGACCCCGACGAACTGCCTGTGGCCAGCGACGAGGAAGTGGCCTATCTGTGCCGCGCCGCAAACCGCTATCTGCGCACCCCGATCCGGCCGCAGGATGTGGTGTGGAAATTTGCCGGCGTGCGCGCCTTGCTCGACGACGGCAAAGTGAACGTCTCCAAGGTCAGCCGCGAATATCGTTTCGTGCTCGACCGGCCCCGTACAGCTGACGCGCCACTGCTGACCATCATCGGCGGCAAGCTCACCACCTATCGCAGTCTTGCGGAAAAGGCGCTGGACAGACTCGCGCCAACCTTCCCGCAAATGGGGCCGGCATGGACAGCACAATCCGTATTGCCAGACCGCTCGATAGACACTGGTACCGATGCCGGCCACACTTTCGGCGGCGGCCTTTGTGAGCGCGATGTGCGTTACTTTATCGAGCACGAATGGGCGCATGATGCAGACGATATCCTGTGGCGGCGAACCAAGGCAGGTTTGCGGATGAGCGAGGAACAGCGCAACGAATTCACCCGGTGGCTGGAACGGAATCGATGACAACCGGAGAACAATTCATTCTTGCCCTCGATCAGGGCACCACCAGTTCGCGTGCGATCCTGTTCGATCATGACGGCAATATCCGCGCTCAAGCGCAGCGTGAGTTCACACAATATTTCCCGCAGCCGGGCTGGGTGGAGCACGACGCGGAAGAAATATGGCAAAGCCAGATAGATGTCGCACGCAGCGTATTGCAGCAAGCCAATATCGATACGCACTCAGTTGCCGATAAGATTGCAGCCATCGGCATCACCAGCCAGCGCGAGACGACCTTGTTGTGGGATCGCGCCACAGGCAAGCCACTGCACCGTGCCATTGTCTGGCAGGACCGGCGTACTGCGCTGCTGTGCGAGGCACTGCGCGCAGCAGGACATGAGCAAACATTCACCGCCCGCAGCGGCCTCTTGCTCGATCCCTACTTTTCCGGCACCAAGTTGCGCTGGCTGCTCGACCATATTCCGAACGCGCGTGAACGTGCGCAGCGTGGTGAACTTGCCTTCGGCACCATCGATAGCTGGCTGGTGTGGAATCTGACCAGCGGCCGGCTGCATATCAGCGATGCGTCGAATGCCTCACGCACCCTGCTCTACAACATCCACAGCAACAATTGGGATGACGAACTGCTGGCGCTGCTCGATATCCCGCGTGAGTTGCTGCCGCAAGTCGTAGCCAGTAGCGCAATCTATGGCGACTGCGATGTGCGCTGTTTTGGCGCTGCGATTCCGATTGCCGGCATTGCCGGCGATCAGCAGGCCGCAACTTTCGGCCAGGCCTGCCTCGCGCCGGGCATGGCAAAGAACACCTACGGCACCGGCTGCTTCATGCTGTTGAATACCGGGCAGCAGGCCGTGCCCTCAACCAACAGACTGCTCACCACCGTGTTATGGAAGCTCGGCGCGGAAACCAGCTACGCGCTTGAGGGCAGCGTGTTCATGGGCGGCGCCATCATCCAGTGGCTGCGCGACGGACTTGGCATCATCGAGGCATCACCCGACGTTGAAGCGCTTGCGGCAAGCGTGCCGGACAGCGACGGCGTTACGCTGATCCCGGCTTTTGCCGGTCTCGGTGCGCCCTGGTGGCAACCCGATGTGCGTGCGGCACTGACCGGCATGACGCGCGGCAGTACACGGGCGCATATCGCACGCGCGGCGCTCGATGCGATTGCCTTGCAAAGTGCCGACCTGCTCACGGCGATGGAAAGCGATTCTGGCATCAAACTGGCCGAACTGCGCGTTGATGGCGGCGCAGCAAACAACAATCTGCTGATGCAGATTCAGGCCGACCTGCTCGGAGTGCCCGTGGTGCGGCCGCGCGTGACCGAGACTACCGCGCTCGGCGCAGCCTATCTGGCGGGTCTTGCCGTCGGGTTCTGGCAGTCGCCAGAGGAACTGGCAAGCCACTGGCAGATTGACAGGCGATTCGAGCCTTCGATTTCCGATGCGGAACGTTGCGAGCGCCTGGCTCGCTGGCAGCAGGAAATCAAACGGGCAATTTCTTGAGGTGTGATCTGATTCAGACCATCATGGACTCGATGGCAGCCAACGCTGCTTGACGACGCCCATCGTTCGCCAGCGCTGTCCATCTGGCTGCAGGCTGCTGCGGCAGCAGCCTTTCGCAACGTTTGGCGCGAACCGAGTCGAGTACCGGTTGCCACCGCACCAGTAATTCGGCCACCGCATCCGGCGCATTGCATACCAGCAACATGTCGCATCCCGCCTCCCATGCAGCATTGGCGCGCGCAACGATGTCGCCAACAACACTGGCGCCTTCCATCGACAAGTCATCGCTGAAAATCACACCATCGAACTTGTAGTCTTGGCGAAGTATGTCGATCCAGACCGGTGAAAACCCGGCTGGGCGGCTATCCACCTGCGGGTAGATCACATGGGCAGGCATCACGGCATCAAGTCTGAGTGTGGCATACGGCCGCATGTCGGTCTCGATCTCTTGCCGCGAACGCTCGTCAACCGGAATCGCTACATGCGAATCAGCTTCGGCCCAGCCATGGCCGGGGAAATGCTTGCCGCAGCAACCCATGCCCGCCGCACGCAGGCCTTCGATCAAGGCTTCGGAAAGCTGGATCACAGCCTCCGTGTTTGAGTGAAAAGCACGGTCACCAATCACGCCACTGCGTCCCCAGTCCAGATCAAGCACGGGGGTAAAGGAAAAATCGACGCCGCGCGCGCGCAACTCGGCAGCCAGTACATAGCCGATGCCGCGGGCCGCCTCCACTGCTGCAGGCGCATCGCGTTCCCACCATTCGCCGAGGCAGCGCATTGACGGCAGTCGTGTAAACCCCTCGCGAAAGCGTTGCACACGCCCGCCTTCGTGATCGACGGCGATCGGCAGTCTGGGTTCGCGGAGCGCATGAATCCCGGCGCACAAGGCCTCAAGCTGGGCCGGTGATTCATAGTTGCGCGAAAAGAGGATCACACCGCCGACAAGGGGATGCAGCAAATGTTCGCGCTCCAGATCGCTCAATGCGGTACCGGCGCAGTCGATCATCAGCGGGCCAAGTGGAAGTTTCTTCAAGGCAGTTCCAGAATGACAAAAGCTAAGACGAACTCACGTTCGTCGGAAATCGACAAGTGCGCAATCAGGCCGCGCTCGGCAAACACTGCAGCCAAGGGGGGGGAGTAAGCAAAAAAAGGTTTTCCAAGCTCGTCGTGTTCAATGGCAATATCGGGTAGCAATACCGGTGCGCGAATGCCCGTGCCATAAGCCTTGCCCAATGCTTCTTTTGCGGCAAAGCGTTTGGCAAGAAAGCGGGCCGGGTCGGCACTGCTCTTGCATGCCACACGCTCCGACGGCGCAAGAATTTTTTCCAGGGCGCGTTCGCCTTGACGCCGGTGCAGATCACCGAGCCGAGAAATTTCCGCGATGTCGGTCCCGATGCCGAAAATCACTGACGGGTTTCCTGCATGAGCCGTTTCATCTGCCTAATTGCCGGTTGCCAGCCCATGAACACTGCCTCGGCGACAAGGGCGTGGCCGATATTGAGTTCGGCGATGCCGACAATTGTCGCAATCGGCTGGACGTTGCCGAAATGCAGGCCGTGGCCGGCATTGACCTTGAACCCGAGCCCGCAGCCGTAAGCAACTGCTTCCTGAATTCGCTTCAACTCGCGCTGCTCGGCAGCCCCCACGGCATCGGCATAGGCGCCGGTGTGAATTTCGATCACCGGCGCACCAGTGCGCTTGGCCGCATCAATCTGCGCCTTATCGGCATCAATGAAGAGCGAAACGCGAATCCCCTCTTCGGCCAGACGTTTAACCGCAGACTGCACGCGATCGTAACCGGCAATGACATCAAGGCCGCCTTCGGTGGTCAGTTCTTCGCGCTTTTCCGGCACCAGGCAGACATCGTGCGGCTTGATATGCAAGGCAAAAGCGATCATTTCATCTGTCACCGCCGACTCAAGATTCATGCGCGTTGCGAGCCTGCCACGCAGGATTTCGACATCGCGATCCTGGATGTGGCGGCGATCTTCGCGCAGATGCAGCGTAATGGCATCCGCCCCGGCATCTTCCGCCTGCAAGGCCGCACGTACCGGATCAGGATAACTGGTGCCGCGCGCCTGACGCAGCGTAGCAACATGGTCAATGTTGACACCGAGTTCGATCATATTGCCTCCGATGGGCCGCCCGGCGCCAGCGCCGGAAAAGACTGTATCCATCCTCCCATCCTCCCTCTCCAAGGGAGGGAGGTGACTAATCGCCCCTGCCCTTGGGGCAGGGGATAGGGGATGGGCCAATTTATTACCCATCGGGTGCGCAAGCGCACCCTCTTCCATGTGAAGGGGGATGAGGGGTAGGTTCTCATAATTCCTGAAGTTCCATAAATACTCGCCGCGACTGCAAGGGTTGGCCACCTAATTGGTGCGCAACCAGTTGTCGCATCAGCTGTTTGCTCTCTGCCAGGGTGCGCGGGTCGCGGTAATCGTCAGCGTCGATGTCAAGCAGTGTCTTGCCCGACAAGGTGAACCCTTCGCCACCCTCGACGGCAATCAAACCGCGTTCGACAAGATAGTTGTAACGCAACTCCGGCCGAATCGGGACGCCATTGGCATCATGGTTGAAGGTCAGACCGTAGCCGATTTCACGGAGCAGGGATTTTTCGAAGCGGCGCAACTCCGGCGCATCTGCTGCCCCAGTGGCCAAAGCGCCCACCGCTGCGGCATAACTATCAAAAAGCGCCGGATGAGCGTCTTCACGCGGCAGCAGTTTGAGCAGCAGTTCATTGAGGTAGTAGCCAAGCAACAGGCAGCGTCCCTGCAGCAATGGCGTGCCGCCGCACCATTCGGCGCGGGCCAGGGTCTTGACTTCTCCACCACCGAACCAGCCCAGCTCGAGCAACTGAAAGCCGATCAATACGCCACGCAGCGCCGAGCGTGGTCGTCGTGCGCCGCGCGCCAACACAGGCAGACGCCCGTGATCGCGCGCGAATACATCGAGCACCAGGCTGGTCTCGCTATAGGGATGCGCATGAAGCAGAAAGGCCTGCGCACCGTCAATACGCTGTTTTGCGCTCACCTGAGTCTCTTTCCCCCAGCCTCCGCAGGGCTCGCTTTGCACAGTTCGCCCGCTACGGCAGCGGCAAGCAGTGCTTGGCGAATTCCTGCCTTCGCCCCATGAAAGAGGGTGACGCGTGTTCGCAGATATTGCCCGCTCCAGATAAATGGCTGTGCCGTCCTTGGGGCGGCCCTGGGGACGGCACTCATTCGTAACCCAGAGACTTCAAGGCCCGTTCATCGTCGGCCCAACCGCTTTTGACCTTGATCCAGGTTTCAAGCCAGACCTTGCCGCCAAACAATTTTTCCATGTCCTTGCGCGCATCGGTTGAGATACGCTTGAGGCGCTCGCCGCCCTTGCCAATCACGATGGCCTTGTGCGCCTCCCTGT
Source organism: Georgfuchsia sp. (assembly GCA_049276455.1). Taxonomy (GTDB): domain Bacteria; phylum Pseudomonadota; class Gammaproteobacteria; order Burkholderiales; family Rhodocyclaceae; genus Georgfuchsia. The sequence goes on from JBASWL010000254.1 coordinate 14,472, forward strand.
CGACAATCACGGCGGCAAAGATGCGGCGCAGTTCATTCTCCTGCTCAAATTTCTCGATCTCGACAGCGATGCCGTATGGCAGTTCCTCGCCGAGATTGCGAAACAGTTTTTCGCGCAGCAACTCGGCAGCGAGGAATCGTTCGGAACGATCGGTAATGTCATCCGCCGAAAATACCGGCTCTCCCGGTGGCAGGTACTTGCCTGCAGTCCTCAATAACTCATCAAGGCCGGAACCGGATTCGGCAGAGAGTGGCAGGATTTCGGTAAAGGCGTATTCGGCCGAGACCTTCTGGATGAAGGGCAGCAACGCAGTCTTGTCAGCAATACGATCAATCTTGTTGATGACCAGCAGCACCGGCCGCTCGGTAGGCAGTTGCGGCAGCAGTTCCTGGTCGTCTTTCCCCCAGCGTCCCGCCTCAATCACGAACAACACGACATCGACATCAGCCAGCGTCTGCGACACACTGCGGTTCATCAGGCGATTCAGCGCATTCTTGCGGGCTGTCTGGAATCCCGGAGTATCCACAAAAATGAACTGGCAATCAGCGTTGGTCAGCACGCCGTGAATACGGTGGCGCGTAGTCTGTGCCTTCCTTGAAGTGATGCTGACGCGGGCGCCAACCAGGCGATTGACCAGTGTTGATTTGCCGACATTGGGTCGGCCTACCACGGCCAGATAGCCTGTATGAAAATCGTTGCTCATTTTATTTTTACCATCTCCAACGCGCGCCGGGCGGCTTCCTGTTCTGCGATGCGACGGCTGGCACCAGTACCACTGCTACGGATACCGAGATGCGGAATCAGGCAATCCACGTCGAACTGCTGCGCATGTGCTTCGCCGCGCGTGGTACGCAGTTCGTAGCGCGGCAATTCGAGACGTCGGCCCTGAAGAAACTCCTGCAATTCCGTCTTGGCATCCTTGCCAGAAACAGCGGGATCAATGCGCTGCAACTGGGGCTGATAAAGCGATTCGATTATCTTGATTGCGGCATCGAAGCCAGCGTCAAGGTAGACGGCGCCGAACACAGCTTCAAGCGCGTCTGCAAGCGTGGAGGGACGGCGATCACCGCCACTCTTCAGTTCTCCCTCGCCAAATTTGATATAGCTGCCAAGTTTCAGGCTCATGGCCACATCTGCCAATGCGTCCTGCTTTACAAGACTGGCGCGCAGACGGGACAGTTCGCCTTCTTTCAACGCGGGGAAATTGCGGTATAGCAACGCAGCCATGCTGCAATTAAGGACGCTGTCGCCAAGAAACTCGAGCCGCTCATTATGCGGCGCACTGTGACTGCGGTGAGTCAGCGCCTGCGCAAGCAGTTCGCGGCGGGCAAAGCGATGGCCGATTGCGCGCTCCAGGCCGTCTGGCGTCATTCTTCCTTCTGCTGGGACGAACTACCCTCAAATTCCAATAACAGGCTGGCATTTGCAATAAGGTGAATTTTTTTCGTGTATGCGAAATCAATCAAAATATCATCCCCATCCTTGGTGATGTCCAGATCATCGGCCGTGATGCTCTTGATGTAGGCAACATCTGCCCGTTTGGAGAAAGCAATCTTGATATCCCGTACAGAACCGCGTACAGCCGGATCTGCCGCCACCGTCTTGACCACCCTGACGATGTCCATGTACTCGCTTACCTCAGGGACAATCTTGGCAGCTAGTACGGCAACCGTTCCCAGGATGACGCACAGCAATAGAAGGGCGATCAACGACATGCCATTTTGCCTTGTATTGAATAGCCTCATCGTCTTCTCTCTATTTGAACGACCCGATGCGCTTCAGGTCGCTGAAGTTGAACCAAATGAAGAAGGCCTTGCCGACAATATTCTCTTCCGGCACAAACCCCCAGTAACGGCTGTCCTGCGAGTTGTCGCGATTGTCGCCCATCATGAAGTAATGGCCGGCCGGCACCACGCATTCAACGCCTTCTGCATTGTAGTGGCAATCCCCACGATAGGTAAACCGCGTAATAGGCAGGATAGGTGACTCAACTTCGCGGTCAAGCAGGATGAAATGTTTCACTTCACCAAGCTGTTCCTGATAGCGCGGCGTATAGAACAAACCCGCTCCGAGGTAGGGCTCAACCTTTTCCTGCAATACTTCCTTGCCGTTAATCGTGAGGTGCTTGTTGAAATAAGCAATCCTGTCACCGGGCAGACCAACCACGCGCTTGATATAGTCGAGCGAAGGATTCACGGGGTAACGAAACACCATCACATCGCCGCGCCGGGGAGTGTTGATATTGATGATTTTCTTGTTTATCACCGGCAGGCGGATGCCATAGGTATACTTGTTAACGAGGATGAAATCACCAATGTGCAATGTCGGGATCATTGAGCCCGACGGGATCTTGTACGGCTCAACCAGAAACGAGCGCAGAAAGAACACGACAAGGATGACAGGAAAGAAACTCGCGCCGTATTCGACCCACCATGGGTTCGGTGCCCCCGGCTTGCGGCGTTTGCTCATGATGAAATGATCTGCCGCCCAGAGCAGGCCGGTAGCAACCAACAGCACGAACAGAATCAGCGCAAAGTTCATTTGTCTCCTACCCTCAGTACCGCGAGGAAGGCTTCCTGCGGAATTTCCACGCGGCCGACCTGCTTCATGCGTTTTTTGCCGGCCTTCTGTTTCTCAAGCAATTTCTTTTTGCGCGTAATGTCGCCGCCATAACACTTGGCTATCACGTCCTTGCGCATTGCCTTGACATTCTCGCGCGCCACGATGTTCGAGCCGATCGCGGCCTGAATCGCCACGTCATACATCTGACGCGGAATCAGCTGGCGCATCTTGGCAGCCAGTTCGCGGCCGCGATAGGTTGCATTGACGCGATGCACGATCAGGGACAGTGCATCCACCTTATCACTGTTGATCAGCACGTCCAGTTTGACTACGTCAGCGGTGCGGTATTCCTTGAATTCGTAATCGAGAGAAGCATAGCCACGCGAGACGGACTTCAGCTTGTCGAAAAAATCCATCACCACTTCTGCCATCGGCATTTCGTATGTAAGTTGCACCTGGCGACCATGGTAGGCGATGTCCATCTGCCGGCCACGCTTCTGTTCACACAGCGTAATGACCGCACCGAGATATTCCTGCGGCACGAATACCTTGGTGGTGATGATCGGCTCGCGAATTTCCTCGATTTTCTGCACTTCAGGAAGTTTTGAAGGATTCTCGATCTGGATCAGCGCGCCGTCACGTAGCAGCACTTGGTAGATCACGGTCGGCGCGGTCGTGATCAGATCCTGATCGAACTCTCGTTCCAGTCGCTCCTGCACGATCTCCATGTGCAAGAGGCCGAGGAAGCCGCAACGGAAACCAAAGCCCAGCGCCTGTGAAACTTCCGGCTCGTAATGCAACGAGGCGTCGTTGAGGTGGAGCTTCTCCAGCGCGTCGCGCAAAACATCGTACTGGTTTGCCTCGATCGGATAGAGGCCCGCAAACACCTGCGGCTTGATTTCCTTGAAGCCAGGCAACGCCTTCACTGCGGGCTTGTCCGCCCGGGTGACCGTGTCTCCCACTTTTGCGGCCTTGATTTCCTTGATGCCGGAGATGATAAAACCTACCTCGCCCGCCGTGAGCGTCTCCTTTTGCCGCGACTTGGGCGTGAACACGCCTACCTGCTCGCACAGATGCACGGTGCCGGTTGACATCAGTTTGATCTTGTCCTTTGACTTCAAGCAGCCGTCCATCACCCGCACCAGCATTACCACGCCAACATAATTGTCGAACCAGGAATCGATGATCAACGCCTTGAGCGGCGCTTCCGGATCACCTGTTGGCGGCGAGATGCGCGCAATGACGGCTTCGATAACGTCGTCCACACCCATGCCCGACTTGGCCGAACAGGGAATGGCATCGGTCGCATCAATGCCGATCACGTCCTCGATTTCCTGCCGGGCACTGTCGGGATCGGCCTGCGGCAGGTCCATCTTGTTCAGCACCGGCACGACTTCAACACCCAGTTCGATCGCCGTATAGCAGTTAGCCACGGTCTGCGCCTCGACACCTTGTGAGGCATCCACCACCAGCAGCGCGCCCTCACAGGCGGAGAGCGAACGCGAGACTTCGTAAGAGAAGTCCACATGTCCCGGGGTGTCGATCAGGTTCAGGTTGTAACGCTGGCCGTCGCTAGCCAAGTATGAAAGCGTCGCAGTCTGAGCCTTGATGGTGATACCGCGCTCCTTTTCCAGGTCCATAGAGTCGAGTACCTGTGCTTCCATCTCACGGTCAGAAAGCCCCCCACAACGCTGGATGATGCGATCCGCCAGGGTCGATTTACCGTGGTCGATATGGGCAATGATGGAGAAGTTTCGGATGTGCTTCAAAATAAAAAAGGTGCTTCTTCAGCACCTTATGGCAAATGAGGATGGGTTAACAGGCGCGAATCCAAGGGGCGGGATTTTACTGGAAGCGGGCCAAATACTCACGCACTTTCGGCACGTCGAGGAAGTAGTGACACAACTCCTGTCCTTCCTCACCTGCAAGTACAGGCACCAGCTCGTTGTATTTCATCTCCAATAACGGATCGGCATCGACATCCACCACGGTCACCCCGAAAACAAACTCGCCACGCAAATTTTGCAGCGCGGCAAGCATGTCATCACAAAGGTGGCAGTAGGTGCGACTGTAAAGCATCAAATTGCAAATCAACGCCAATTTCGTCCCCCGATTGGCTTGGCGCCGCAGGAGGCGGTTCGGGCCAAAAGCCCGAACCGGGGGGCACAATTACTTCCCACTCTCACCCTTGATGGTCACGAAAACCTGAGCCTCACCACGCTTCACGAGCAACGTCAGCACGGCTGACTTGTCGATCTTGCCGAGCAAACTGTTGAACTGCTTGACCGATTTCACCTCGGTCTGAATACCCTTGTGCATCAAGCCCAGAATCAGATCGCCGGGACGCAGGTCGCCGCGCAGGCCATTCTTGACATCCTCGATCACGATGCCATTGTCGATACCCGCCCGACGTTTCTGCTCGGCCGTCAGATCGGAGAGGGCAAGGCCCAGGCGGTTGATTGCTTCCGGCTCAACCTGCTTGCCTTGAAGTTTATTCGGGCGCTTACCCGTCTCAGCGTCTTCGTCGGGCATTTCGCCTACAGTGATGGTCAGCGTCTTCTGCTTGCCATCACGCCATACCAGCAGCGTTGAATGCGTACCAGGTCTGGTCGATCCGACATAACGCGACAAATCCACCGACTGAGCCACCGCCTTGCCATCAAACTTGAGAATCACATCGCCCTCGCTCACGCCAGCCTTATCGGCCGGCGAGTCTTTCTCGACCTTGGCCACCAGCGCGCCTTCAGGCTTGGAGAGGCCAAAAGATTCAGCCATCTCTTTGGTCAACTCCTGGATCGCAACGCCGATACGCCCTCGCGATACGCGGCCGCTCGCTTGCAGCTGGTTCTTGATATCCAGCGCCACGTCGATAGGAATTGCGAAGGAGAGGCCCATGTAACCGCCGCTGCGGCTGAATATCTGCGAATTGATGCCTACAACCTCGCCCTTCAAGTTGAACAGCGGACCACCCGAGTTGCCAGGATTGATGGCCGCGTCGGTCTGGATGAAGGGTACATAGTTTTCCTGTGGCAGTTGGCGCCCTATGGCGCTGACAATACCAGCCGTAACCGAGTTGTCGAAACCAAAGGGTGAGCCGATAGCCACCACCCATTCTCCAACCTTCAGATTCGACGCATCACCCAGCTTGACTGTCGGCAGGCCATCGGCATTGATCTTGATCAACGCCACATCAGTGCGCCTGTCGGCGCCCAATACCTTGGCTTTGAATTCACGCTTGTCGGTCAGCCTGACCAGCACCTCATCAGCATCCGCCACGACATGGGCATTAGTCAGGATCAATCCGTCTGCGCTGACGACAAAACCGGAACCAAGTGATTTGCTTTCGTAGTCGTGCGGGATATTTGGCGCCATACGTGGCCCAAAGTGACGGAAAAACTCCGACATCGGATCGTTCTCGTCAAAAGGGAACTGGAACTGCGGCCCGCCGCGCGACGCATGAACGACCTGGGTCGTGCTAATGTTCACCACCGCAGCCCCTTGCTTCTCAACCAAACCGGTAAAGTCGGGCAAGTCATGTGATTGCGCTGATGCCAGCGATGCCATTAACATCAAGCAGGCTGCCACAAATGCATTTCTAATCATGTTTTTCATACTCAGGAATTCCTTTGAAGGCAGGAGTATTCATTTTGAAGCTCATCCCGCGTTTATGTTCCTGCCGTTTTGCAAACATATGTAACAGCGCACTGCCCCGGATTCCGGTCATGGCTTACGAGCTTTGATGCCGTCACCGAACTTCTTCAGTGCATGGCTGGGCACATCCCCCATCAACAGGATCAGATATTTGCCAATGACGCGCTTATAAACATTCAGGGCACAAATTGCAAACTGCCCCACGGCAGGCTGCGGAGCGTCAGCTTTGAGCGGCTCAAAGAAAACCGATATCGCTGCCAACCCGTCTGAAAACACCAGTTGCGATCCTTCGGGTAAATCGGGCTGCGGTTGTCGAATCACGCTGGCAACCTGGTGGAATCCGGGCAGCACAGCACGAAACTCCCACAGGCCATCGTCACTCCCGGTTTCCCTGGAACGCACATCCTGAACACGCCAATCCTTGGCCTGGCGGTTGAAACGCGCCTTGATCGCTTCTCGGTCGATCGCCGCACCGACATGCAACTCGGTGAATGCAGAACTCTCGCGCTGCTGGCCATTCTCGCTGAAGGTCTCGGCTTTCAGCAACAATCCTGTCTTGCGGTCGATCCATAACTGGCGCTGAAAGCGGTAATTGTCACGCGGCTCAAGCAGCAACGGTTGTGCATCAAAACCGGCAACCCGGTCTGGTGCACTACGACGAATGGAGTAGTAGTCCGTCAACTCAGAGAGTCCGGCCGGAAGAACAGCTGGGAATCTTGGCTGGACGCTACGTCGCTCAATCACCAAACGCCGCGTTTCAGGAAGCCATGTCTTCACCTCATCGCCGATGCGCACGACCTCGCGCGGACTACCATCGAGCATCTCGATGTGTTCCATGTCAATGTCGCCATCAACAACATGACTGATGCGCGAGGACTCTGTGCTCGAGCCGCACTGATAAACAAAGGTGCCGCTGTAGCTGAGACTTTTTGCGGACACTGCCACACGATGCAGCCATTGCAAGGCGTCAATGTTGCTGTCCGCCCAAGCGGAAGCTGTAATCAGAAAACCAGTCAGGCAGGCAAAGCAAAATTTCATCGACGCTGTTGCGCTCCGTTCAGCGAAACAGTCCGAATGCGCTGTGCATCACCATTAAGAGAGATCGATCCGCTATATAGCTGGTGCGCAATCAGATATTCCTGCATGTCTGCGTTATTGATGGGGGCCAGCGCCACTGCTTTCTGTTCCGCCATTGGATTTCCCTTCTGCGCCAATGGCGAAGTCAGACCGAGCCATGCCACCACGGCAACCCCCGCCAGGGTTGCAGCCAGTGCCATTAGCGGACGATGCCATTCCCTGTGATCGCGCCAGAAATTCGAAAACCTTTGCGGCGCCAGCACCACCGGTTCGTCAGCCAGATGATCAAGTACCGCACCAGTAATCTCGGATGCGAGGTGTGGCTCGCCACGCAAGGTGTCGCTGATCAGCGCGTAGATGCAGGAAGTACGGCGCAACGCTTCGTCGTGACGCATCGAAATGCATACCTCGTGCATCTCATGGTCATCAAGTTCCCCGTCAATCAGGGCCGAAATTTTCGTTTTCATCACCATCTCCTGTCAGGCGAAGCATCCAGCAAGGGCTTCAACTCTTCCGCAATTGTCTCGCGGGCGCGAAAAATCCGGGATCGCACAGTGCCGATCGGACAATTCATCGCATTCGCGATTTCTTCATAAGAAAGCCCGTCAATTTCACGCAGCGTAACCGCAGTGCGTAAATCTTCCGGCAGACGATCCATGGCCGCATCCACCGTCTCGGCAATCTGCCGCGACATCAGGATACGCTCGGGCGTATCCATATCGCGCAGCAACTCACCGCTGTCGTAAACTTCCGCTTCCTCATTGTCTACATCGGATAGCGTCGAAGCACTGCGCCCATTTGACATCAGCCAGTTCTTGGCCGCATTGATACCAATGCGATATAACCAAGTGTAGAACGCGCTCTCGCCGCGAAAGCCAGGCAATGCCCGATAGGCCTTGATGAAAGCTTCCTGCGTCACCTCCTCGGCCTCGGCAGGGTTACGCACCAACCGCATGACCAGCCGCATCAGCTTGCGCTGATACTTCGTCACCAACAGCCCGAAAGCCTGCTGGTCGCCAGCCTGGATGCGCTTTACCAGCACCTGATCCGCTTCGCGCTCTCCCATCCGCAGGATTTCCCCGATTGTTGTTGACGGCCATGGTTCTATCTCATCTGCTTGTCAAGTATATCTGAAGCAATGTGGCCACCTTTTTGGCAGCTGTCACCGCCCCCCGTACTACCCTCTTTTAATTGAGACCAGTAACAATCAGATAAGTTCCACATGATATAGTCGCGTCGCTCATGTGCCCCCCCTCGACTCACTCCCCTATAAAACACTTTGATGTGCTGATCCTGGGCAGCGGTCTGGCCGGGCAATCGCTAGCCCTGCGACTCGCCGACTCGCACAAAGTGGCACTTGTTACCAAACTCAAGCTGGAAGACTCCTCCTCGGCAAGAGCTCAGGGTGGTATTGCCGCCGTGCTTGATACCACCGATTCGATCGAATCCCACATCGAAGACACATTCATTGCCGGCGCAGGTCTGTGCGACGAAGCCGCCACGCGCTACATCGTCGAGCACAGTGCCGAAGCAGTGCGCTGGCTGATCGACAAAGGCGTACCTTTTACGCGTGATGAAACCGCGTTCGGCTTTCACCTCACCCGCGAAGGCGGGCATAGTCACCGCCGCATCATTCACGCCGCTGATGCCACCGGCAACGCCGTGCAACAGACCCTCACGGAAATAGTGCGCAAGCACCCCAACATTTCCGTACTCGAAGACCACATTGCTGTCGACCTCATCACCGGCGCCAAACTGGGCCTCAAGCGCCAGCGTTGCTGGGGCGCTTACGTCCTTGATATACAAAGCGGCCATGTGGTTACCATTGGTGCCCCCTATACCGTGCTTGCCACTGGTGGTGCAGGCAAAGCCTACCTTTACACCACCAACCCGGACGCCGCTACCGGCGATGGCGTTGCCATGGCCTGGCGCGCCGGTTGCAGCGTCGCCAACATGGAGTTCATCCAGTTCCACCCGACCTGCCTCTATCACCCGCAGGCCAAGTCTTTTCTCATCTCCGAAGCCGTGCGTGGCGAAGGAGGCCTGCTGCGCCTGCCTGACGGCACGCGCTTCATGCATCAGCACGACCCGCGTGGCGAACTTGCCACGCGCGACATCGTCGCCCGTGCCATCGACTATGAGATGAAGAAGCATGGTATCGACTGTGTCTACATCGACATCACGCATCACTCCGCCGAATTTCTGCTTGAGCACTTCCCCAACATTTACAGCCGCTGCATGGAACTCGGCATCGACATCGCGGAGCAGTGGATTCCCGTCGTACCTGCCGCACATTTCACCTGCGGCGGCATCTTTACCGACCTTTCCGCGCGCACCGATGTGCCCGGCCTCTATGCAGTCGGCGAGGCCGCCTGTACCGGCCTGCATGGCGCCAATCGTCTCGCCAGCAACTCGCTGCTCGAATGCGTCGTGCTATCCCAAGCCGCAGCAAACGATATTCGCAATCAGCTCAAGCCTCCCGCTGCACCCAAACTGCCCCCTTGGGACGAAAGCCGCGTTTCAGATGCCGATGAAGAAGTTGTCATCTCCCACAACTGGGAAGAATTGCGCAGATTCATGTGGGACTATGTCGGCATTGTCCGCACCGACAAGCGGCTGGCCCGTGCCTTACACCGCATCCGCCTGCTCGAACGCGAGATCGAAGAGTATTACGCCAACTTCCGCATCAGTAATGACCTTATAGAGTTGCGTAATCTCGTCCTCAACGCACACCTCATCGTACGTTGCGCCAAAAAGCGCAAGGAAAGTCGTGGACTGCACTACAGCCTCGACTATCCGCAACTATTGTCCAAGGCGCGCAACACTGTCCTTAGGCCCTAGGCCAAAACCTTTCACTGCAAACTCCCAATAATCAGCATGTCTCAACCCGGGGACTGCGAGAATTAGTCAGGGCTTCTGTTAAAATTCGCCGCGCTTTAGACCCGGAGAGGTGGATGAGCGGTTTAAGTCGCACGCCTGGAAAGCGTGTTTAGGATAATATCCTAACGAGGGTTCGAATCCCTCCCTCTCCGCCAAGAAACTCACCAAGAACCCGCACAGTACAAGGCTCTGCGGGTTTTTCATTTTATGGATTTGGTATATTCCAGGCTTTCGCTAGCTGTGCGTATCCTGTGGATAACCACCACTTTTTGTTCCCAAGTGTTCCCGAATTGTTCCCGAAAATCCCGTCCTATCCCACCCCGCCTGTTCCCAAACTGTTCCGACCAAAGGGCAAAGCACCACCCTACTTGGCTATCAGGATTCCGCAGCTCACATGCAATTCCATTTGCCGACGCTGTACTCTCGCAATCGATGGCTCTGTTCCATGAAAAGCAGAACCGCAGCCAAGCGTCCTTCGCAACCAGTGGCCAAGTTAAGGTCGCCGCCACAAACCCCATTCATCCAAGACTGCGACATCCGGTCCCTCCTCTGGCCCCAAATCCCCCGTTGTCCAGATAAGTTGGATTTCGACAGGGTGATCTGTGAAAATGTCGGCCCCCACTCCCAGGCGTCCTCATGGCCGAAACGATCTCCAAGTCCATAGCAGAGGCCGTTGCCACCACCAAAGCTCTGACCGATGCTGATCAATTCAGACCATGCAGTATGAAATGAATGCGCATCCTGTCCGTAAAGTAGTGGGAGATGTCGACTACCCCCTGGGTAAGAACACCATGACTCTGTACTCAGGAACGACCTGCCCATTTAGTCATCACTGCCGTTTCGTCTTGTTCGAGAAGCAGATGGACTTCCAGTTGATCGACGTCGATCTACTCACCAACTTGGAAGAGAACTCCATCGTCAATCCGTACAACAGTGTGCCTGTCTTGGTTTACAGTGATCTCGTGCTCCACGACGCCAATATCATCGGCGAATATCTGGACGAGCGCTTCCCTCATCCGCAACTGATGCCGCCGGATCTGCAGTCTAGGGCGCGCGTACGCCAGATGCTGTTTACGATGAATCAAGAGATGTTTAGCCATATCGATGCGCTGGAAAAGAGCACCAAAGCGGCGGATAAGGCGCGGGCTACCATTCGCGATCGCCTGATCCATCTGTCCGGGATTTTCAGCAAGCAGAAATACATGCTTGGCGCAGAGTTTTCCATGCTCGACGTCGCACTTGCGCCGCTGCTGTGGCGACTTGATCAGTATGGCATCGTTCTGCCGAAATCTGCGGCGCCGTTGATGAAATACGCCAACAGGGTGTTTTCTCACCAGGGCTTCATCGACGCGCTAACACCTGCCGAAAAGCTGATGCGGCGCTGAGTTGCGTGCCAGAAGATATAAGACGGTATGGAGCGGGCAGTGCCTTTGGAAGGCAATTGCCGCATAGTTCTACGAAATTGACTGAAAGGAAATGGCAGTGACCGTGACCAAGGCAGAGCTTGCCGATCTATTGTTCGAAAAGGTTGGTCTGAACAAGCGTGAGGCCAAAGATATGGTCGAAGCTTTTTTCGAAGAAATATGTTTGGCCCTTGAAAGTGGCGACGGAGCAAAACTCTCCGGCTTTGGCAACTTTGACTTGCGGGAGAAACCGCAACGTCCAGGCCGAAACCCCAAGACCGGCGAACCCATTCCGATAACAGCTCGTCGGGTGGTTACCTTTCACGCCAGCGCCAAGCTGAAGGCGGCTGTGGGAAGTACTGCTCGACAGTAGCCATACATCCCCTCCCTCTTTCACCAGCACCGCAATCCAAAGTTTTCCAAGTACCCCCATGCCTTCTGACGAATCCATTTACTGCTACCACTGTCGCAGATATCACCCTCGCGAGGAAATGCGCCGAATCGAAACCAAGGGTAGCAAGAAGTGGCGTTGCGTTAATTCCATTGAGGCTACCAAGAAAAGCACCACACAGCGCGGCGCATTTGGCAAAACTGTCACCGCCATCAACAAGTCAGATAGTCAGGCGCGGATCAAATCGAGGGTCAACGCTGAGCGATTGGTCGCAGGGAGATAAGCCCAGCTGTGAGTGACACCACTTTCGGCATACTGAGGCAATTGGCCGAATCCGCTGAGCCTCTGGCCTACCGTCTCGCCGCGTATTTCATGATGAGCTTGCTGGACGATCCGGCAATGCTGGCCTTGGCGTTCTGCTGAGTCAACAAGTCAGTGCATTGGTTCTTCGTCCCACAGAGAGCATTGCGTGACATTCGGCGCCCAAGCCGTGTCATGATTCAGCTGTCAATTTCTCTCCTAATGAATTAGCCATGCCGTCTCACCTCGCCGCGCTTAGCGACAAAGCTCTACTTGAACAGGCCCAGAATGGTTCTGATGAAGCCGCCCTCCTTCTCTCACACCGCTTTTTCGGCAAGGTAACACCTGCCGTCCGTGATGCGTGGCCGTCCTTGCGCCACACCAAGCACATCAGCGTCCATGCCGCTCGCCGGATTCTTGCGCAGGCTGAGGCTCTCGCCGCGTCGGCCGATCCTGGTAGCTCGTGAGCTACCGCAAGCATGGGCCGCCGTAACCACTACTACGTCTATGTGATCGAACTGTCGAAAGAAGTTCTCAACGAAGGACGTTTCAAGAAATGTAATCCCGGTTACGTCCCAGGCAAGCCGTGCGTATACGTCGGCATGACTGGCTTGGATCCCGACGTGCGCTTCGACAAACACAAGGCAGGCATTCAGTCCAATCGATACGCACAACAATATGGGTTGCACCTATTGCCTGAAATCTACGAGGCTTATAACCCGATGTCCTACGATGCTGCGCGCGACATGGAGGTGGAGTTGGCGATTGACCTGCGTGAAGGTGGGTATGGGGTTTGGCAGGCGTGAATTTGTGATGGCCAATTCAGGGGCCAACAGATGGTAATTCTGATTCCGGATAGCTGCCGGTGGCGACTGAGTACTCTGTGCCCTGAGCGGACCTGACCAGTCTAGAAAGCAGACACTCGGCATGGTTCCCTACGTTCAGCGTAATGGGTCGCCGGAGGGCGAAGCCAGTACGGTAGCAATGGATGGCTAGGGTGGTGCGGGTAGTAAACCATCGTGTCCATCGAGAACTTTGAGCTGCCCTAGTTTCCAAAGCTCCCAGAGTTTAAATGTCATGAAAACGTCTGCCTCATTGGAACCTTCATGCGTGTCTGGGAAGCTAGGGCAATCGGAGAAGTGCATTAGATAGGTGTTGCTGAGGCTTCTGCCTCTAATTCGGTCACTCCAACAAATGCTGCGCATATCGGTGTGAGTGCCTTTCAGCGGCAGCCTCTGTCCGCTAGCTAGCCCAGCACATTTTCCAAGTTCTTCTAGGTCGTAGTCTTTCCCATTGTAGGTAACGACTTCCTCCGCTGTTTCGATGCGCTGAATTGCGAGTGGAATGTCATCCCCTCGATAGGGAACATACTTCCGTTCCTCAACGCAAAATATGCCAACGATGTCTTGGCCGGTATCGATAACGAGCGTTGGCATAACTTACGGACGTGCGCTATCGTAGTCTGGAATTGGCAGTGGCTAATTTATCGCGGCGCCACCAATATTATTCAGCGTCTTGTAGCATCGATGATCGGCGAGAAGCTTCATTCTAAATTCGATGAAACTCTTTACTGTAACTGTATTATTGTGTGCTCCATACCAGTTCAGCGCTTCCGCCAGTGCGTTTTTGCCTTCAGCTTCGGTAGCGTACGTCTCTGGGCAACGAAACCGTTCATTGAATTCACCTTCCGTTAAATCGGTTAGAGGCTTCTCAGGTTTTGTTAAGGGCGGTGATAGCTTTATGGCCTCCGGCTTTAACTGCTGATTGAGACGCTCCGGCTCTTCGCCTGCGTAAAAAAGATATAGACGATATCCGCTTGCCTGCACAGACGATGCAGTCAGTCGGAGCCCAATCGGTAACGTAGTGTGAGCAACAAACTCAGGACTCATGTCCTTGTCAAGATAGTCATTGGGCATTAGCACCCGCCGCACTAAAGTTCTGTCATTTGAATCAGTCAACGTGAGTTCTAACAAGGGATAGTTTTGTGTGGTCGAACCCCGGTTCGTTACACTCGCTGTCAGTATTAGTGCGCCAGGATTCGCTGAATCGGGATGGAGGTCTGATGCATCAATGCCAATAAACTCAGCGTCCTCCCGTGGATTTTTTGCGCGAGACTTCTTTTTGTTTGCTTCCGTCGAAAACATTCCATCTGGCAGCCTTAGGGCTGAGAGCTTCCAGGACAATATCCCTTCGCGATTGAAAACAAGGGCTACGGGATCGCCCGTATCCTCCTTTCCCTTTACGGTAACGACAAAACGATCAAAGCTCTCATAAGACATGGTCGTATCCGTCTCAGGCGCGGATTGGGTCGGCTGGGGAATGTTGCTTCCTGACTGCGGTTTGGCTCCGTGCAACATCAAGGTCAGGCTCTCGGGCGTTACGAACGCGTCAGCAATCTGATTTATCAGCGCTCCCGCCATCACAACTCTCAGAGCGGCAAAAGGATCGTTTTCATTCACAACTTGAGAAAAAAGCCTGGCATTGGCGGTTGCTTTCAAATTCTCTCTGAGTGCTGGAAAATTTACGTAGCTAGAAAGTGTGGCCGCATCTTTTGCCTCAGCGGCTGATCTCATACCTCTTACCGCGATGTACGGCGCAAAGTAAAACCATACTCCGAACAGCATAAAAACTACGGCAATAGAGAGCTTAGCCACATTGGACTTTAGCATCGTAATTCCCCTAAATGGCAAGCAGCGTCGACTAGCATGGGTTATGCGCGGCGGAGCATGGATTCATAACCAAGAGACCCAACAAAAGAAAGGGACTCCGCCGTTCCGAGGCAGCGGCGGAAGCTGCAAACGGCTATCAACATCGAAGTGGACGCCAGCGGGAGGCGGCCGAAAGTCCTTGTAGTACATGTTGGCGTGATAGCCCAACCAAGATCCGCTGGCGCTCTTCACAGTTTCCCGCGCCCGCTCCCAGATCGCATTCAATGTGGCCGTCTCCGGCGCCTTGTCGTAGGACTCGGCAAACGTGAGCAGCCGGCGTTCAGCCTCGAGCAATTCGATTTCTGGTTTGTTGGGCACCGTCGCTGGTCTCAGTAGTTGGCGGGAGATACGGGTCTTGCTGATACGGAGGTGGTTGCGCGGCCCAACGCCTGACATAACTGGCGCTTCGCGGCTTCATCGCGCAGCGGCCGTGATGATGGATGGGTTTGCCGCCGAACAGTTCATGAGCGCGGTTCTCCAAACGGAACCCCTCGAATTCATGCAGGTGCGCAAGACGATCTGTCTTTTTTGTCTTGTGCGTTGGGTCTGTGTACATGTAGATGTGATAACGGCCGCCTGAATGTTGCTGTGCGAAGTTGGCAATTTCGGCTTGGCTGAATATCCAGATGCGCTTCGATGAGAGATCAACGAGAGCGATAAGTTGAGCAGGATTGTTTTCTGGTATCCACCAGTCGAGAGCTTCTTTGCCTTTGCCGCCGCCGGGCTTTGGTTTGTGGTTGGCCTTAACTTGGATAGTCTGGGCAGCCTTCGCCTTGGGCGTGTAGGCAACCAAGTCGACGCCTGCATCAGTGCTGAGTGGGGCGGTCTCTACACCGCGCAACAGCAGTTCGTATTGAACAAGGAGTTCGCCACAGCGTCCGATTTGAGCAGTAGATAGTGGCATGGTGAGTTCTTTCGGCGGCTAAGGTGGAGGTCACCGGCGCTGCGCGGCTTCATCGCGCAGCGGCCGTGTTGATGGATGGATTGGGGGTCAGATGCCAGTCTTGTTCCATTTCGGCTTTAGCTGGGAAACGATATCGTCTTCAAGGGCGGCCGCCAGATTGAGATGAAAGCCACCGTACTTGAGTAAGCCGTGGTCTGGAAGGACAAGGATAGAAACTGTACCTCCAGCACCAAGGCATTCTTTGAGGTTCGCGTTGTTTCTGATATTGGTGGACTGCGTCGGGCCGGGGTTTTGATAGCCGTACATTCGGGCTTTCAGCGGCTGTACAGTCTTGCCGATGTACAGAATTTCGCGCTCTGACTCGAAGGCGTAAAGAATGTTTCGTGATTTCGCCTCAGCATCCAGAGTACACGTTATGCCGCTGGCGGAGAGCTTCCATTCGCCAACTTTCCGGAAGCCGATGTCGAGCAGCCGCTGGTGCATTAGTGAGACCCCCAACGAATAGAAGTGAGCGGACC
>JBASWL010000255.1:0-2669 GCA_049276455.1 Georgfuchsia sp.
TCGAGGCCGCCACCGCGACGATTGCGCGCATCGAGGCGGACATCAAGGACAGCCAGCTTAAGGCGCCGCGCGATGGCCGCGTGCAGTATCGCGTGGCCCAGCCTGGCGAAGTGCTGGGCGCCGGCGGCAAGGTGCTCAATATGGTGGATCTGAGCGATGTCTATATGACCTTCTTTCTGCCCGAGACGGTGGCCGGCAAAGTCGCGCTGGGCAGCGATGTGCGTCTTGTGCTGGATGCCGCGCCCGGCTATGTGGTTCCCGCGCAAGTGTCGTTCGTCGCGAGTGTTGCGCAATTCACGCCGAAAACAGTGGAAACCGCGGTTGAACGGCAAAAGCTCATGTTCCGGGTGAAAGCCCGCATCGATCCGGAGCTGCTGAAAAAACACCTCAGGCAGGTCAAGACCGGCCTGCCCGGCATGGCCTGGATCAAGCTGGATCCGCTGGCCGAGTGGCCGCAGAATCTCACGGTGAAGCTCCCTGAATGACGCTTTTTCACCCTGGCGACACGCCAGCCGCCCGCCTTGCCGGCATCAGCCTGCGCTACGGCAAGATAGTGGCGCTGGACGCGATCGATCTGGTCATTCCTGCTGGCTGCATGGTCGGGCTGATCGGCCCGGATGGCGTCGGCAAGTCCAGCCTACTGGCCCTGATTTCCGGCGCGCGCAGGGTGCAGCAAGGCGATGTGGAAGTGCTTGGCGGCAACATGCGATCAAGGCGCCACCGCAGCCGGGTATGCCCCGCCATTGCCTACATGCCGCAAGGTCTGGGCAAGAATCTCTACCCGGCCCTGTCGGTCGAAGACAACCTGCAATTCTTCGGCCGCCTGTTCGGCCACAATGCGGCTGAACGCAGGCGGCGCATCGATGAACTGACGAAAGCGACGGGCCTCCATGCTTTCCTCGATCGTCCAGTAGGCAAATTGTCGGGTGGCATGAAGCAGAAACTGGGACTGTGCTGCGCCCTGATCCACGACCCGGATATGCTGATTCTCGATGAGCCGACCACCGGGGTCGATCCGCTGGCGCGCACTCAGTTCTGGTCACTGATTGCCCATATCCGTGAAGCGCGTCCGGGCATGAGCGTGATGGTCGCCACCGCCTACATGGAGGAGGCCGAACGCTTCGACTGGCTGGTGGCGATGGACGCGGGGCAGATTCTCGCCACAGGGTCGCCCAAAGAACTGCACGAACGCACCGGCACTGCGACGCTGGAGGCGGCCTTCATCGCGCTGCTGCCGGAAGAAAAAAAGCGCGGCCATCTGGCAATCGTGGTGCCGCCGTTTGCCGATGGCGAGGATGTTGCCATCGAAGCGCGCGACCTGACCATGCGCTTCGGCGATTTCACGGCGGTTGATCACGTCAACTTCCGCATCCTGCGGGGTGAGATTTTCGGCTTCCTCGGTGCCAACGGCTGCGGCAAGACCACCACCATGAAGATGCTCACCGGACTGCTGCCACCGAGCGAGGGCGAAGCCTGGCTGTTCGGGCAGCAAGCGGACGCGCGCGACATCGCCACGCGGCGGCGCGTCGGCTATATGTCGCAGGCGTTTTCGCTGTACTCCGAACTCAGCGTCGAGCAGAACCTGGTGCTGCATGCGCGCCTGTTCAGCGTGCCGGAATCGGCGATCCCGTCGCGGGTAAGCGAACTTCTGGCCCGTTTCGGGCTGGAAGGCGCGCCGGATGCCATGCCCGACAAATTGCCGCTCGGCATGCGCCAGCGCCTGTCGCTGGCGGTGGCGCTGGTGCATGCGCCGGAACTGCTGATCCTGGACGAACCGACCTCGGGCGTCGATCCAATAGCGCGCGATGCCTTCTGGCAGTTGCTCGTCGATCTCGCGCGCAATGACAAGGTGACGATTTTCATCTCGACCCACTTCATGAACGAGGCCGAGCGCTGCGACCGCATTTCGCTGATGAATGACGGGCAGGTGCTGGCCAGCGATGCGCCAGGGGAGATTGTCAAAAAGCGCGGCGCCAAGACGCTGGAAGAAGCTTTTATCGCTTATTTGAAGGACGCGGACCCGGCCGATGCAGAGGCCAGGGCCGAGACGCTACCCGACACCACGACCCGGGCGCCTGTTTCTGCCGCGCCTCAAGGCATGGCGGCGCACCCACGGATGCGGCACCGCAGTTTTGATTTTGCGCGCGCCTTCAGCTATACACTGCGCGAGGCACTGGAACTGCGACGTGACCCGGTGCGTTTGGTGATGGCGCTGTTCGGCAGCCTGATCCTGATGCTCATCATGGGCTACGGCATCACCATGGATGTGAACGATCTTAGCTACGCCGTACTGGATCGCGACCAGACCAGCCTCAGCCAGAACTATGCCTTGAACCTCTCCGGTTCGCGCTATTTTGTCGAGCACCCGCCGATTACCGACTATGCCGACCTGGACCGGCGCATGCGCAGCGGCGAGCTGTCGCTGGCCATTGAAATCCCCTCGGGTTTCGCGCGCGACGTGCAGCGCGGCATCCCGGTGCAGATCGGCGCCTGGGTCGACGGCGCGATGCCGCAGCGGGCGGAAACCGTGCAGGGCTATGTACAGGGCATGCACCAGGGCTGGTTGATCGATATCGCCAAAACCCGCTTCGGTCAGGACATTACCGCCGGTGCGGCCAGCATCGAGACACGCTTTCGCTACAACCCTGATGTGAAGAGCATGCCGGCGA
>JBASWL010000256.1:0-5587 GCA_049276455.1 Georgfuchsia sp.
CAGTAAGAGTGCTTTTGGCTTCGGCTTCTGCGCATTGGGAAGATACTCGGCGATGCTGTTGGCGGCGCCATAACGCCGACCCTCCAGCAAGCGGCGCATGCGCTCCCACACGTCGTCGTTGCTGAGGCGACCGTCGTGGATGAGCCGCTCCATCACCGGCATGCAGGATTCCGGCAGATCCAGCTGGCGGAACCACAGAGGGCGCACCTCGTCCAATCCTTCGGTGTCACCCCGGAGCAGCTGGCTTTGGACTGCGTAACATCTCAGTTCCTGATCGAGCTGGACCATGTTGGGATAGATCCGGTCGAAGATCTCCCATTGCTGGCGCCGGCCGAGGACCTTGAGCCACTTGCCGCGCAGGCTTTCAGCGACATAGCTTCCGCCATAGCGCGTGACGAAATCGCCGACCTCTCCCGGCGTTAATTCTTCGAGGCGCTGTGTCAACAGCCAGGATTCGACGTAGGGCTCCAGCTCATGGCCGCGCACGGCCGCCATCTGTCGGGAAAGTCCGGCTCGGTCACCGAGCTGGAAGGCTTCGCGCGCATCAATGACGCTCTGATCGAGGGTCGCCGCTACTGCAAGCTGAGCCAGCAACGCGAATGCCGTACCGTAAAATAATCTTTTCATCATATCTCTGAGTAGCTCATTTGGTCACGCCAGCTTCGACTTGGCGAGCGGCGGATTTTTAGCGAAGTAGGCCTTGATGCCGCGCAGGATGGCCTTGGCCATCTTGTCCTGG
Organism: Georgfuchsia sp.; assembly: GCA_049276455.1. Taxonomy (GTDB): domain Bacteria; phylum Pseudomonadota; class Gammaproteobacteria; order Burkholderiales; family Rhodocyclaceae; genus Georgfuchsia. Next base: position 740 of record JBASWL010000256.1, read on the forward strand.
TAATCGTTGTCAATGAGAAGCTTCTCTTCCTCGGGATTCGAGATGAAGGCGGTCTCGACAAGGATGGAAGGGATATCCGGCGCTTTGAGCACGGCGAAAGCAGCCTGTTCGACATGCGCCTTGTGCAGATCGTTGATTCGCCCGAGCTCACCAAGCACGGCCTTGCCAACCTTGAGGCTGTCGGTCGCGGTAGCGGTCTGCGACAGATCGAGCAAGGTGCGCGCGAGATAGGGATCCTTGACGCCGAGGTTGACGCCGCCGATGAGGTCAGCCGCATTTTCCTTCTGCGCCAGCCAACGCGCTGCTGACGAGGAGGCGCCGCGTTCGGACAGCACGAAGACGCTGGAGCCGCGCACAGTAGGTTTGATGAAAGCGTCGGCATGGATCGAGACAAAGAGATCAGCCTGCACGCGCCGCGCTTTGCTAACGCGCTGGCCAAGCGGCACAAAGAAGTCACCGTTGCGGGTGAGAATGGAGCGCATGTTGTCCTCGGCATCGATCAAGGTCTTGAGCCGGCGCGCGATCGAAATGGTAACGTTCTTCTCGAAGTTGCCGCCGCGGCCGATGGCGCCGGGATCTTCGCCACCGTGACCGGGATCGAGCGCGATGGTGACCATGCGCACGATTTCCGGTTTTTTTCCCGCCGCTGGACGATTCGGGTTGCTTTCGGCATCCGGCGACGCGGCAGCGCCCTTGGGTATGTCGCGTGGCGGCTCTTTGGATGGCGCATCGTAGGGTGGAACATCGGGCTTCGTGTCGAGCAGCGCCATGAGCGGATCAACGGGTTCCAACGGATACAGGTCAAGCACCAGGCGATGGCCGTATTCGCCGACCGGGGTCAGTGTGAATACCTGTGGCTTGACCTCATTCTTGAGTTCGATGACCAAGCGCACCACGTCCGGTTTGTTGCGACCGGCGCGGATCATCTTGATGTAGGGATCTGACGCGGAAATCTTGTCGGGCAGACTTTGCAGCACCGAATTGAATTCAATATCTTCGAGATCGACGACGAGACGATCCGGATCCTTGAGCAGCAGTTGCGAATACTTGATCGCGTGGTCGTATTCGAGCGTGACACGGGTGTACTCTTCGGCTGGCCAGACACGCACCGCGAGGAGGATGCTGCTCGTGACGGCATGCGCAAGCCCTCTCCCGATCGGTGTGACCAAAATAGTCAGGCTCGCCGCGGCGAACTTCAGGACTTTGCGGCGTCGTCTGGAAAATTCGTCAGGCATGTCTCACCGTTAGCGCTGTATGCGGCAACGAAGGCAACACGGCCCGCGCCTGCAAAGGCAAGCGCGACCATAATGTCGGCAGGCGGTAGATAAAGCGCGGCATTTTGTGGCCTACTCTACGAGGCGTATCGATCGGGCTCTTTAGGCCGATCAGTTCCTAAACACTGTGTTCGTGCGAAGCAATATTTCTTTACGGATGCTGCGTAACACAGCTTTCACACGAGCCTCGTTATCGCCGCCCATCCGAATCATGATCTTCTGTCCCGCCGATCGTGCCTCAATCTCGGGGTCCGCATACTGGAATAGCACTTTCGGCTGAACTAGACCAACCGGTGGCGGGACATCAGGCGCGGCTATTAAATCATCCAGCGCCTCAATGAGACGATCGTTGAATTGACCAGCGGGAAAACCAAGCTCTCGGTAGGCTTGTTGGCACAATGGGTAAAACTTGACGTACAAATCGACAAGCGCCGGCACGCTAACGGCCCGGACGAGATCCACGTAACCTGAATAGCGCTTTGCGTTGGCCTGATTAATCGCAAGGACATGTTCAGCCTCGCTAACCATAAAACTGCCGGGAACCGGTTTCATCGGCATCATGCGTTCTGGCGCCTTCTGGCGTGGCAGATTGTCGATGGTGGCAACAAAGCGCCGGATCATCTTGTCCGTCTCTAAATAGGCCAACAGGTTCTCCTTGCCAAAGAGATGCGATAGCTCTTTGGCTACGTTCGTATCGCTTTCGTCGAGCTTTGGCAGCGATGATGCTGGGCGAACCGGCAGAGTTTCGACGGGCTTATTCTTGGCAGGGGTGGGCGCAGGGGTTACGGATGCCACACCAATATCCTTCGCGACGGCTGGATCTGGCGGAGGCTTCTGTGCATGGTTCCAAAAGTAATACGCAAAAGCACCGATAGTAGCGAAGACAACTATCCATCCTATGATTTTCTTCAACTTCACCTCCTAATATTGTTTGGACTGCAACGTGATATTCGAATCAGGTAGATAAACCTTGGGGTCATTTGTCCGATGGATGGGCTTGACTACCCTCCGTCGTCTCCATAGATCGGGTAACGATCTGGAGATGCGGAAAGGGAATCTCAATTCCCTCGCGATCGAACGCCTCTTTTAGTTTCTTAAGGTATTCGCGGCGTACGTCCCATTGACCTAGTGGTACGACCTTGAAGCGGCAGCGGATGACGATCGCCGAGTCAGCCCAGTTCTCGACACCGGCTATTTCCAGGTCATCGAGTATCTTGTCGCTAACCTCAGGAGCATGTCGCATTACCTCACCGACGTCCCGCATCGTTACGATGGCATGATCAATGTCGGTATCATAGGATACATCGACATCGATCACGGCATAGGCGTAACCCAGCGACATGTTGGTGACGACGGAAATGTTGCCGTTGGGAATGTAATGCACATTACCCGAGTAATCGCGCAGCTTGAGATAGCGCAGCGTGAGTTCCTCGACCAGTCCGGCCTTGCCTCCGGCTTCGACGACGTCGCCATGGCGGATCTGGTTTTCCAGCAACAGGAAGAAGCCGGTGAAATAGTCCTTCACCAGACTCTGTGCGCCAAAGCCGATGGCGAGACCGACCACGCCGGCAGCGCCGAGAATCGGTGCAACCGAGACGCCAAATTCGCCCAATACCAGAATGCCGGCCACCACCACAATTACGACATTAAACGAATATCGCAGCACGCGCGACAGGGTCAATACCCGTCGACTGTCTTCGTGAGTGCTTTGCTGTGCGGCAATGTAGTCGCGCACGCGCGGGATGACTCGCCGCGTCAGCTTCAACAGAACAGCCATCACAATCAGGATGACCAAGACGCGGAAGATGGCGTCGGTATGCCCCAGAGCAGCAGCCATCAGCGTATCGATTTGTTTTTGCACAGTCAAAAAGCCTGATCCCAGCGGATTGATAAACGGATGGCTGAGTTGATGAGTCCCACCATGCTGTAGGTCTGCACATAGTTGCCCCACTGTTCGCCGCTATTCGGGTTGATGTGCTCCGCGAGCAGGCCGTGGCAGTTGCGGAACGACAGCAGCTTGTCGAATAGCGCTCGTGCTTCGTCCTTGCGTCCGAGTGCGACGAGGGCATTGACGTACCAGAAGGAGCAGACCAGAAAGGCATTTTCTGGTGCGCCAAAATCGTCCTTCTCGACATAGCGAAAAATGAAATCGCCGTGTTTGAGTTCGCGCTCTATGGCGGCGACGGTCGCGGCAAAGCGGGGATCTTCGGCGCTGATGAAGCCGACCTCAGCTAGCAGCAGCAGGCTGGCATCGAGTTCACTGCCGCCGAATGTGGAGACAAAGCTCTTGCGCCGCTCGCTCCAGGCCCGTTCCATGATGTCGCGATGAATGCGCTCGCTGCGTGCTTGCCAGCGTATTGCTTTCTTGGGCAGGCCGAGCCCGTTGGCGATCAGCGCCAGACGGTTGCAAGCCGCCCAGCACATTACTGCTGAAAAAGTGTGTACCCGCGCCCGACGGCGCAGTTCCCACAGCCCGGCATCGGGTTTTGCATAGAGTTCAACCGCCTTTTCGCCTAGCGATTCGAGCCGCTGGAACAGCCCGGCATCGCCTGAACGTGTCAGCCGCCGGTCGAAGAACACATGCGTCGCCGCCAGGATCGCGGAACCATAGACATCGTGTTGCACCTGCTGGAACGCCTGGTTGCCGATACGTACTGGCCCCATGCCCCGGTAACCCGGCAGCGAAGGCACTTCGATTTCATTTAAATTCGCGCGCCCGTCGATGCCGTAGACCGGCTGCAACAACCCGTCCTTGGCCCCGGCTGCGATATTCACGATGTAGCCGAGATAGCGTTCCATCGTCCTTGTGGCACCGAGCCGGTTGAGCGCATTGACCACGAAATAACCGTCGCGCAGCCAGCAGTAACGGTAGTCCCAGTTGCGCTGGCTATCGGGCGCTTCGGGGATAGAGGTGGTCATCGCAGCAATGATCGCGCCGGTATCGTCAAAGGTATTGAGCTTGAGCGTGATCGCGGCGCGGATCACCTCGTCCTGCCATTCGAAGGGAATGCCAAGATTGCGCACCCATTCACGCCAGTAGCTCGCGGTGTCTTCAAGAAAGCGTTGCCCCACTTGCCCTATCGCGCCTTGCACCGTTTCATCCGGGCCAAGGAAAAGCGTGATTTCATTTTCAAGGAAGAAGGGGGTTTCTTGCAGTATCGCTGTCAGCGATGCATCCGTCGTGAGGCGCACCACCAGATCGGGGGTGACGTAACGGATGTGATTGCTGCCCCAGGTAGTTGTTGGCCGCTCTGCACCGTAACGGCAAGCCGGTCGTAGCCGAATGCGGATGCGCGGGCTCCCGGCTATGCGCCGTACCCGGCGTATCAGGCTCAATGGTCGGAAGACCCGTCCATGCAGGTAGAAACGTGGCATGAAGTCGCTAATCTCAATGCAGCCCCCCTGCTTGTCGTGCAAAGTCGTCACCAGGATCGCCGTATTGTCGACATACTGCTGTCGCGAATCGGCGAGATCGATCAAATCGATGGCGAAGAATCCGAAATCTTCCTTGCCATGGCCGTCCCGCAGCAGGGAGCAAAACAGCGGGTCGCCATCGAGACGCGGAAAGCAAGAC
>JBASWL010000257.1:0-30287 GCA_049276455.1 Georgfuchsia sp.
GGTCGCAGGGAATGATCGGGAACTGCTGCAAGTCCGCCCATGCGGCGAGGTCGTCCTCGAAGCAGTAGGCCAGCGGACGGATCACGACATTCCTGCCGTCGTCCGACACCAGCTTGGGCGGCATGGCCTTCAGCTTGCCGCCGAAGAACAGGTTGAGGAAGAAGGTTTCGATGATGTCGCTGCGGTGATGGCCGAGCGCGATCTTGGTCGCGCCGAGTTCGCCGGCGACGCGATAAAGAACGCCGCGCCGCAGCCGCGAACACAACGAACAGGTGGTCTGGCCTTCCGGAATCAGGCGCTTGACGATGGAATAAGTGTCCTGTTCCTCAATGTGGAACGGAACGCCGAGCCCCTTCAGGTAATTGGGCAATACCTCGGCCGGGAAGCCGGGCTGCTTCTGGTCCAGATTGACGACGACGATGTCGAACTTGATCGGCGCATGGTCGCGCAGGTAGAGCAGCAGGTCGAGCATGCCGAATGAATCCTTGCCGCCCGACAGGCAGACCATGACCTTGTCGCCGGCCTCGATCATGTTGAAGTCGCCGATGGCCTGACCGACGCAGCGGCGCAGGCGTTTGGCGAGCTTGTTGGCCTCGTAGCGTTCCTTCTCTTGTTGGCGGGCGGTGAGTGTCATGGTCATTTCAGATTCTGATGCTGCGTCCGCCATCGACATTGATGATCTGGCCGGTGATGAAGGGCGCATCGAAGAGCAGGAATTTTACCGTGCGCGCAATGTCTTCCGGCGATCCAATGCGCTGCAGGGGCGTATGCGCCACGATGCTCGCTCGTTCCTCCGTGCTGAAACTGTCGTCCTCGGGCCAGACAATTGCCCCCGGCGCCACGGCATTGACGCGCACCTGCGGCGCCAGTTCGATGGCCAGGGCGCGGGTCAATCCGGCCAGGCCAGCCTTGGCGGACAAATACACGGCATAACCTTTCAGGGGCCGCTCGGTGTGGATGTCGGTGATATTCACAATGGCGCCGTTATGTTGCGCCAGATGGGGTGCCGCCACCTGCGCCAGAAACAGCGGGCCCTTGAGGTTGCTGCCGACCAGTTCCTGCCAGGCGGCTTCATCGATGCTGCCCATCGGCGTGGAGAAGAAACCGGAAGCATTGTTCACCAGTCCGTCAAGTCTGCCGAAATGTTTCAACACACCATCGATCAGCGCCGGAGCGGCGGCGCCGTCGCCGAGATCGGCGGCAAGAGCGATGGCGGAACCGGGCCATGCCGCATCCAGCGCCTGCGCAAGATTTTCGACCTCATCGCGCGAATGGCGGTAATGCAGCGCGACATTGGCGCCGGCCGCATGCAGCGTGCGGGCGATCTCGGCGCCGACCCGGCGCGCGGCGCCGGTAATCAGAATGACAGGGCGGGACATGGGCGCAGAGTATACCGGGCTTGGCACTTATGCTTTTGCCAACAGGCTCAGCACGCGAGCGGCGGCGGCCATGCCGAAGGCCGCAGTTACCGTCACTGATGAGCCGTAGCCGGCACAATTCAGACCGCTGAGGCCCTGCTTCATCCCTCCCCCCTCGATATCGCACGACTCGTTCACGGGGCGGCGGATTGGTTCCTGCGAATAGACACACTCGATGCCGAATTTCTTCTTCGGGTCACGCGGAAAACCATATTCGCTGCGCAGGCGTGCCCGAACTTTTGAGGCCAGCGCGTCCTGCGTGGTGCGCGACAGGTCGACAATGCAGATGCACGTCGGGTCAGTGCGGCCGCCTGCACCACCGGTCATGATGAGCGGAATCTTGTGGCGCCTGCAATGTGCGGCCAGTGCGGCCTTGGCGCGCACCTGATCGATGGCATCGATCACCGTAGCGCCAGCAGGCAGCAGCGTCGCCACATTTTCGGGATCGATAAACTCATCGATGCAGACTACGGCACATTGCGGATTGATGCGCGCAATGCGCTGCTGCATTGCCAGTACCTTGGCCTGTCCCAGCGTCGAATCATCCGCCTGGATCTGGCGGTTGATGTTCGATTCGGCAACATGATCAAGATCAATCAGCGTGATCTGCCCAACCCCTGAGCGCGCCAGCGCTTCCGCCGCCCAGGACCCGACGCCGCCGATGCCGATCACGCAGACATGCGCAGCAGCAATCCGGCCAGCACCTTCTGCACCAAAAAGGCGTGCAATGCCGCCAAAGCGGCGTTCGTAGTCAGATTCTTTGTCCATGGCAGCGCATATTGGCACAACGCGGCCGGCACTTGTTAAGATGCAACACAGGATGGCAAAGGCGTACGAGAAAACAATGACAGCTCCACTATTTTCTGCTCCGCTGTTTTCAAGTCCGGTGCTGGCGGCGATCAATCATGTACTCGACCAGGCCGAATGGGCGCGGCAGAAGCTGCAGCCCTTTGCCGGACGCAACGTACGCATCGCCATGCTGCCGTTGTCGCTCTCATTTGTCATTAGCAGCGATGGCCGCCTGCAGAGCGGCAAGGACGAGCCAGAGCTGGAAATCGTTTTCCCCGCCGACACGCTAATGCTGGCGCCGGAGGGTGGCGAACGGGTGATGCAGGCTGCGCGGATCAACGGCCCGGCCGATCTGGCCAATGCGCTGAGTCTGGTACTGCGTCATTTGCGCTGGGACATCGAGGAAGATTTGTCAAAAGTGGTCGGCGACATTGCCGCGCACCGGATCATCTCTGCGCTTGGGGCTTTCGCCCAGTGGCAGCGTAAGGCGGCGCGCAACCTGGCCGAAAACATCGGCGAATATCTGGTCGAGGAAAATCCGACGTTGGTGAAGCATGCCGAGGTTGGCGTCTTTGCAGAAGACGTTAAACGTCTGTGTAGCGACCTTGCTGTTATCGAAGCTCGAATCACACGCTTACAGGAGAAAAACTCATGAGCATGGCAAAGGAATTCAGGGAATTCGCGGTCAAGGGTAACGTCATGGATCTTGCGATAGGCGTCATCATCGGCGGCGCCTTCGGCAAGATCGTCAGTTCGATGGTGAGCGATCTCATCATGCCGGTGATCGGCATGATCATCGGCAACCTCGACTTCTCCAATCTCTTTATCGTGCTCGGCAAGAATCCGGACAATCTGACGGAGCTGGCCGAGTTGCAAAAAGCGGGCATTCCCGTTTTGGCCTATGGCAGCTTCATCACGGTCGCAGTCAATTTCATCATTCTCGCTTTCATCATTTTCATGATGGTAAAGCAGATCAATCGTTTGAAGAGGGCTGAACCCGCGCCCGCGCCGGCGGCACCGCCGCCGACACCAGAAGATGTCGTGCTGCTGCGCGAGATACGTGATTCACTGAAAAAATAGCCACATCATCACCGGGGCAGCGCCAATTGATTCAGGCGTTGCCCCGGTATACTGACCATCATGAAATACACCATCATTCCCGTTACACCATTTGTCCAGAACTGCTCGCTGCTGGTCTGCGACGAGACTCAGCAAGCTGTAGTGATCGATCCCGGTGGCGATATCGAGCGCATTCTCGGAGTCGTGAAAAAAGCCGGCCTCACTATTGAGAAAGTGCTGCTGACCCACGGCCATATTGACCATGCTGCTGCTGCCGGAGAACTTGCGCAACGGCTCGGTGTGAAAATCGAGGGGCCGCACGAGGACGACCTGTTCCTGTTGCAGGCCCTGCCGCAACAGGCCGCCAGCTACGGCTTCCCGCCGGTAAAGCCGTTTGTTTCCGACCGCTGGCTGCAGCAGGGCGATACGGTGAGCTTCGGCAAGCAGACGCTGGAAGTCCTGCACTGCCCCGGCCATACGCCAGGCCATGTGGTGTACTTTCATCGTCCCGGCAAATTTGCCGTGGTCGGCGACGTGCTGTTCGCCGGCTCGATCGGGCGCACCGATTTTCCTCGCGGCAACCATGACAACCTGATCCGCTCGATCCGCGAGAAACTGTTCCCGCTTGGCGACGACGTCGAGTTCATTCCCGGTCACGGGCCCAACTCGACCTTCGGCGAGGAGCGCGCGACCAATCCCTACGTGGCCGACGCCCAGTTTTCCTGAAGCCTCCTGATGAAAATCGCCAAAATCGTTGGTATCGTATTCGCGGCAATCGTCCTTGTGCTCGCCGCACTGGCGGCCTATGTCGCCTTTACTTTTGATGCGGCGCGGATCAAACAGGAAGTGGCGCAGGCGGTGCTTGCCAAGACCGGCCGCACCCTTACCATCGATGGCGATCTTGCCTTGAGTTTCTGGCCCAGCCTTGGTGTGAAAGTGAATAAGGTTGCGCTTTCCGAACGCAACGGCAAAGACCGTTTCGCCGCTTTCGATGCGGCTCATGTTGCAGTGAAAGTCATGCCGCTGCTGTCGAAGCAGATCGTTGTCGAACGCGTCGAACTCGAAGGCCTCAAACTGACGCTGATACGCGACCGCGAGGGCCACCTGAACATCGACGACCTGCTCGGCGGCAAGAAAGACAATGGTGAGAAAACGCCTCCGCCCGAATTCGACGTGGCCGGCATCGACATTACCAATGCGCAAATCGAATGGCGCGACCAGAAGGGCGGCAGTACTTTGCAGATTGCCGATCTCGGCCTGTCGACAGGCCGCGCCATCGGCAACAATGACGGCGTGCATGTCGAGGCGTTCAAGCTGACCACGCGCGGCAAGCTGGATGCCGACAATTTCGATCTTGCGCTTGATGTGCCGGATCTTATGCACAAGGGCGAGCAGATCACTGCGGTTAAAGTCAGTCTCGAGGCCAATCTCAAGGGCGCAGCGCGCAGCGCAGCGGCGAGCCTGGAAGTGAGCGATATCGAAGGTTCGCCGCAGGCGCTCAAGATCGGCGGCCTGGTGCTGGACTTCGATGCGCAAATAGGCGACAAGTCACTCAAGGGTAACCTCAAGTCGCCATTGGCGCTCGACCTTGGCGCAGGTACGGTGCTGCTGGCCGACCTGTCCGGCGCACTTGCGCTCGACATGCCAAGCTTGCCCGTACATCCGCTCAAATTACCGATCAAGGGCCGCATCCAGTCCGACTACAGCAAGCCCGCCGTAAGCGGCAACCTCGCCACGCAGTTCGACGAAACTCACATTGATGCGCACTTCAACGTTGCCGGTAAGGCGCCGATGAATATCGGCTTTGAACTCGATATCAACAAACTCAATCTGGATAAATATCTGCCTCCCGCCGACAACAAGCCGGCCGCTGACACTATCGACCTGTCCGCACTAAAGGGCCTTAATGCCAGCGGCAATCTGCGCGTGGGCGAGCTGCAAGTGAAGAACATCAAGATGCGCAATCTGCGCGTGAACTTCAAGGCGGCGAAGGGCCGCATTGATATCGCGCCACATTCGACTGACCTCTATGGCGGGCACGTCAGCGGCAGCGCCTCCGTCGATGCCGATGGCAACAGGATCGCGCTGAAAGAGTCGCTCAGCGGGATCAACATCCAGCCCTTGCTGAAAGACCTTGCGGACAAGGACATCATTGAAGGCAAGGGTGATGTTGCGCTTGATATCGCCACGCGCGGTGCGACTGTCGCGGCGATGAAGCAAGCCCTTTCCGGTAATGCTCGCACCGTATTGCGCGACGGCGCGATCAAGGGCATCAACCTCGCCCAGTCCCTGCGCGCGGCCAAGGCCCGGCTCGGCGGCGGTGATGTGGCGCAGCAGGCCAATGTGAATGACAAGACCGATTTCTCCGAATTGAGTGCATCGTTTACGATTGCCAACGGTGTCGCGCACAATGACGATCTCATGGCCAAATCGCCTTTCCTGCGTCTTGGCGGCAGTGGCGATATCGACATTGGCAACAGCCGGCTCAATTACCTGCTCAAAGCGGCGGTGGTAGGCTCTGCGGCCGGTCAGGGCGGCAAGGAACTCGATTCGCTAAAAGGCGTCACTGTGCCCGTACGCGTGAGCGGCCCATTCGAGAAGCCCTCGTTCAAGCTGGAACTCGCCAATCTGGTCAATGATGCGGCGAAGCAGCGCATTGATGAGAAAAAACAGGAACTCCAGCAGAAATTGCAGGACAACCTCAAGGGCCAGCTGAAGGGCCTGTTTGGTAAATAAACGGAATCGCCATGAGTGACACCGACCTCAGCTATCTGCTGGAAAGCAACCGCAAGTGGGCCGAGGGCATCAGCGCCGAAGATCCGCGGTTTTTCAGCAAGCTCTCACAGCTGCAAACGCCGCAGTATTTGTGGATCGGCTGCGCCGATTCCCGTGTGCCTGCCAACCAGATCACCGGCCTCCTGCCGGGAGAGGTATTCGTCCATCGCAACATTGCCAATGTGGTGGTGCCTACCGATCTCAACTGCCTGTCGGTGACCCAGATGGCCGTGGACGTGCTCAAGGTGCGCCACATCATGGTGGTCGGCCACTACGGCTGTGGCGGTGTCGGTGCCGCACTGCGCAACGAACGTCTCGGCCTCATCGATAACTGGTTGCGGCACATTCAGGACGTGCGCGACAAGCATGGCGCGCTGCTTGCGGAAACGCCTGAGCCGAAGCGCGCCGATCGTCTGTGCGAACTCAATGTGCTCGAACAGGTGGTGAATGTGGCGCAAACCACCGTTGTGCGCGATGCCTGGGCGCGCGGCCAGGCGCTCACGGTACATGGCTGGATCTACGGATTGAACGACGGGCACTTGCGCGATGTCGGGATCATTGCCTCCAGCCTGGCCGAACTTAAACCCAGCTATCAGGCCGCGCTCGCCGACATTACCAAGCGCGGGTAAGGTTTGCCGCTGCGCGATGGCGCGGAAACCGTCAACTCATGTTGATGCAGGACACGGATTAACTGGGGCCACTAACTAATCCAATCCTGGTAGCTGATTCGACTGGCATAGCCAGGCAGCCCTGTTATCCGGTGACTGATTTCATGGTGGGCCGCTTTTTTCAGTGCGCAGCTCGCGTTCAGGTTGTCCGCCTCAGGCGTAACAAGATTTGTTGGAAAAAATGTGGCGCCAGGTCTCGCGTCGCAAAGTCAGAGGATGACGGTGATTTCTTCGCGCCACTCCAGCTCGCGTCCAAATTCAAGTGCGTCGGAGTCAAGAGCATCATGGGACGAGAGAATCCCTATGGGCCGACCGACGATATCTACTACTGGCACATGGCGAAAGCCGCCTTCAAACATCATGTGCAAGGCATGACCAAAAGGCCGGTCTGCACTCACGGTACGCGGGTGCCCTGTCATGATGGTTCCTACCTGAACCTGATCCGGATCCATTCCCTTCGAAACCAGCCCATGCACTATGTCCCGCTCCGTACAGATGCCTCTTAGCATTTTCTTGTTGTTCACCACCATCACGGCGCTTGTTTTATACGCTTCCATCAGGCACGCCGCTTCGCGAACGCTGGAGTGGGCCGATATGGCGACGAAGGGTTTGTTGCGAATAACCTCACTGACACGGCGGGTAGGCATGGGCGTCTCCTTTTGTTTGGAAATGCTGATTTGGGATTGTTAATCGTAGATCACGCTTTCGATTAGCGCAAAGGAGATCAGCATGAAAAATATTCATTTCCTGATTACAAATTGAGTGGCCCGCACGAACCTGATTAACCTCATGGGCAGTGGGATTGCTGGACAACTTTTCCACTAGTAGTTCACAGCTTGTCCACAGCCATTGGTGGATAAAACTATATCTTTCCAGAGCCTCCAAAACCCATTCTGGCATCCGGAATGTTCAGTATAAAGCTGCGTATCTGACCACTAACAGGGTAAGGATTTTCGCAATCCGGAAACGTGGCCGCTCGGTTGCTACACCTGCTATTTGATCGGAATCATCAGGTGCATATACGGTGTCCCTGCCCACATCACGTAGGGTACCGCCGTGTCAGGATCGTCGCTTTTTGGATACATGCCGTAGAAGCTCGCCTCGGCGCCCACAATCATTACGTGAGGCCCGGTCTTGATCCAGTGATTATTGGCGCTGGGTTTGGTCGCATATGGATCCATATTGCTGGCGTCGGTTCCTCCCGCAAGCATGTACATGAAACCAATCCTGCCGGCAGAGGGTGTTTTATGCTCAACCCAATCCATTACCCACTGCATTGCCGCCTTGTCCATGCACATGGGATCAGGACCCGGAGTGGCAGGATTGTCCGGCATGCAGGTGAATCCATTCGTTCCCTCGCGCAAAATCCGCATTGTTCCATCCGCGTTCATGGTGACGACGGTTGCAGCACCGCTTACTTTTTCTGGTGCAGCCTGCATGGCACTTTCGATTAGCTCCTGGTCTGCGTCACTCGCGACCATCTCAGGCATCGCCATATCGGCGGCGATTACAGCCTGCGTGAATGCGGCGGCGAGGATGGCAGCAACCAAAAATGTAGTATTGACATGTTTTGACATGATCTGCTCCTTTGGTTATTTCAATGAATACCAATCATTTTGCTTGTGAAATACTGCACAACATGAGCATGGATATAAGGCGTTTCACGGCGGAAGTTTTGAGCTTCCACATGTTAAAACCTGAGGGAAAACAGCTTGCACCTGAGTCCAGTATAGGAAGGGCCGCAAAAAAACCAACCGCATTGAATGAGTTTGTTTTGTGCCACAGATACCCATACTGGCAACAGGCATTATTGTTTTATAAAGCGCATAAGTTCAGTAATGGTTCAATTGCTGACTACAAATTGAGCGGCGCAGGATAGGCATGATTAACTTTATGTTCCATGTGCCTACTTGACCGGTTCTCCACTGTTTCCTAACAGCATATCCACAGTTATTGGTGGATAAGTTATCTCACCGGCAGTGACCGATTGCAGTCAAATCAAGTTAGCGAACGGGGCTGGGTGTACTAACCTATGTTGCTTGCATGGCTCGGCTATGTGGCATTTGCCGCGGACATCCATGGCAAGGGGGTGAGGCCGAACAGCCCCGAGGAAGCGGCCGCCGCAGCGACACTTTACAAGATCGATCGCAAACTGCTTCGTGATCGGGTCAAGGCGGGTCTGGAGGAACTCTGCCGTCAGAAAAATATATATCCAGAACGGATTGCCGCCATCGGTTACTGCTTCGGCGGTACAGCGGTACCTGAATTGGCGCGTTCCGGCGCCGACTTAAATGGCATTGTCAGTTTTCACGGCGGACTCGACACACCCAATCCGCAGGATGCCGAAATCATACGCACCAAAATACTGGCACTCCACGGCGCTGACGATCCATTTGTTCCACCTGAACAGGTCAAGCAGTTTCAGGATGAAATGCGTGGTGAAAACGCGGACTGGCAACTTGTGAAATACTCCAAAGCTGTTCGCTCCTTCACCAACCCGTAATCGGGTAATGATAATTCCAGGGGCGCAGCCTACAATGCAGAGGCGGATCGTCGATCCCGGGAGGAAATGAAAAGTTTTTTCAATGAAATCTTTTAGGTCACTATGCGCCTGCCATCACGCAAATCTACCGTAGTAGCGCTACTTGTTCTGGTGCTGGTTTACCTCCTGGGCAGCTGGCTGTTGCTGCCGCGCGTGCTTCAGTCCCAATCCGAACAATTCTTTGCTGAAAAAACCGGTCATAGCCTCACCATGGACCGGCCCGAATTCAATCCTTTCAAGCTCAGCCTCAGGCTGCATAACCTTCACCTGCTTGAGCCGGACGGGAAGCCACTACTGGGCTTCAAGGAACTGCTGGTCGACTTTTCGGCGACGAGTATCTATCGTCGCGCCTGGGTGTTCGACGTCATACGACTTGATGGGCTTGATGCCAGCATCGTCGAGTTGCCCGGCCAGCGGCTCAACTGGAGCGTATTGCTTGAGGCATTCAAAAGCAAAGAGACTCCAGCACAGCCCGCAACGCCGTTGCCGCGACTGGAAATTGCCAGCCTGACCATTGCCGGCGGCCAGCTCGAACTTGCAGACCGCCGTACCCAACCCGGAGTTGAGGCCCGCATCGAGCCGCTCGATCTGCATCTTGAAGAGTTTTCCACCCTGCCCGATAACAATGGCAGATACCGGCTTTCGGTACGCACCGACCTTGGCACCAGTATCTTGTGGCAGGGCGAGTTGTCAATCAATCCACTGGCTGTCAGCGGGCACTTCGACGTTGACGGACTACCGCTGGCACGTCTGGCACAAATCGCCCAACTACCACTGCACTTGGCGCCGCCAGATGGCATCGCGGGGTTGTCGGCCGACTATCGATTCAGCCTATCCGGACCACAGATTGATCTGGTGCTCGACCAGATCGAAGCCAGAATCGCCAGCTTCAAATTGCGGACTACGCAGGATGCATTGCCGCTACTTGCCCTTGACGACATCGTGCTCAAGGGTGGTCGCTTTGATCTGCGTCAGCGCAACATAGTGATCGCATCAATAGCCTTCAGTGGTGGCAACGCGAGCCTGTTGCGCAATGCCGAGGGTCGGTTGAACGTGCTGGACTTGTTGCTGGCGCCAGCGGAAGAGCCTGCACCCTCGACTGCACCAAAGCAGGTCACCCCGGCCAGGCAGAATGCCGAGGCTGACTGGCACTACCGGGTCGGTCATATAGCACTGAGCGGCTTGCGGGCGGATATCAGCGATCAGACCATGTCGCCAGTAGCGCAACTGGCGCTGCAGGACATTGCTGTTGATGTCGACAACCTCAGTGACCAACTCGACAAGCCATGGCCGCTGCGTGCATCCTTCAGCGCCGGTGATGGTGGACGATTTGAAGCCGAAGGCAGTGTGGTTGCCGCGGAACCCTCGGTCGACATCCAAATCAAATTGGTCGGCCTGTCGCTCAAGCCGGTGCAATCCTATCTCGGTGCAGCCACCACACTGACACTGGCAAGCGGGGTTCTGTCCACTGCAGGCCGCGCCCGCTATGGTCCATCTGGCACGGGCTATAGTGGCAGCGTGGCAGTCAGCAATCTGCGTTTGACCGAAGCAGGGAGCAAGGCCGACTTCATGGTGTGGAAATCGCTGACAGCACGCAAGCTCGAAGCCACGCCAGCGGCGCTGCAAATTGGCGACCTTGCCCTGAATGGCCTCAATACCCAACTGATCATCGCCAGGGACAAGACGGTAAATCTTTCCGGAGTAATGCGCCCGCAGCCCGGCATCGCGCCCTCGCCACCCGCCTCAAAGACAGGCAGGAGCACGCCACCGTACCGCGTCGATATCGATCACCTGCGCATTACCGGCAGCGAAATGGAGTTCTCCGATTATTCTTTGATGCTGCCTTTTGGTACGCACATTCACCATCTGCATGGCACGATCAACGGAATCTCATCGCGGCCCGGTGCGTCGGGCCAAATTGAACTCGACGGCCAGGTCGATGACTATGGTTTGGCCAGTGCGTCGGGCCAGATCAATTTGTCTGACCCCACAGATTCCATGGATCTCAAGGTTATTTTCAAGAATATCGAGATGACCCGGCTGACGCCCTATGTCGCAACATTCGCTGGCCGCAAGATCAAGTCAGGCAAGCTTTCTCTAGACCTTGACTACAAGATCAAGCAGCGTCAGCTGCTCGGTGAAAACAAGGTCGTCATGGATCAACTGACGCTGGGAGAGCGTGTTGAAAGCCCGCAAGCCAAGAATCTGCCGCTCGATCTTGCCCTTGCCCTGTTGCAGGATTCTGACGGCCGCATCGATCTCGGCCTTCCGGTGTCGGGCAGCCTCGACGATCCGCAGTTTAGTTTAGGCGGCATTGTCTGGAAAGTGGTTACCAACTTATTGACCAAGGTCGCGACCGCCCCCTTCCGCGCGCTTGGTGCTTTGTTCGGCGACGATGAGACGCTGGAAAACATTTCATTCGAAGCTGGCCGCGCACAACTGACGCCGCCGGAACGCGAGAAGCTTGCCAAGCTTGCTGCTGCGCTAGGCAAGCGTCCCCGACTCACGCTATCCTTGCGCGGCACATGGGCAGAGCCGGATCGTGGCGCTTTGCAGGATCTGCAATTGCGCCGCGCAGTCGCCGCTAAAATCGGACAGCTGGCTGACGAACAAGACCCCGGGCCCATCCCGATTGATCAACCAAAGACCCAGACCGCGCTGGAAGACCTGTATGCAGATCGCGTTGGCAGCGGCGAGTTGGCGGCACTGAAGGAAGGCTTCCGCAAAGCCAACCCTGGCCAATTGAAAGAGAGTGTCACTGGCCAGATGCTCTCCGGCATGACCAATGTGTTCCACAGCAAGCAGGTTCTGTCGGAAAGCGAAGTCGCCCAGCTCAAGGGAAAGGACTTCCATGCAGTGTTGTACCAGCGGCTGCGCAGCGGAGTGGTTGTTACCGATGCACACTTGCAGACACTGGCAGAGGCGCGCGGCGCAAGTGCATTGGCGGAACTGATGGGGGCGAATGTAGCGGTGGACCGTCTCACCCTGCAGGCAGCGGGGAAAACCGAGGCCAAAAACAACGAGATTCCACTTGGCATGGAAGTGGCTGCAACGGGCAAGTAAGCCTGCCAGGTCGAGTTCAGAATAGTAAACCCGATGGATTCTAATGCGGGACACAACTTGCGTTGGACAGGATTCGCTTTGAGTTTTACCGGAAAGGTCTGTCGCTTTCAACCTAGACTTGTGAGGGCGGGGCCAAGCTGCGAACAACTTGCTGTCACATTACTTCAGCCTTGCGCTTCACCAAAAACTCAGAACTGCACCTGCCGCAAAGTCGGATTGGGCCAAAGCGTGAATACTGCAAACAGCGAACACGACAGCGATAACATTCTTCAGAGCAAATTCCCAGTGGTTACAGAAGTCCACACGACCCATTTTTTATCATATTCCTGAAATTTGGTAGCTTGTCAAATTGCAGTGGCCGGTTAAATCCCGGCCACTGCCATCCCTCATCACTGTGATGGGTATCCCGGTTGCGGGGGTGGTGGCATATATCCCGGAGGAGGCGGTGGTGGTGGGTAATAATTTGCTGTAGGGGCCGCAGGAACCTGCCTGCTGCGCGACATGGCGCCAGACACTGGCACTCGCTCCCCCTTTGCATACATGCACTGGATATATGCGTTGTCATAGTTGCGTTGAATTCCGTAGGCAGAACTTTGAGCGGCATTTGTACCGGCCATGCTGCCTACCAAGAGTCCGGTACCAGCACCCACACCAGCACCCTCATGACCGCCCATGGCCGCACCAGCAGCGGCACCGACAATGGTTCCTACGGCTGCACTACGCACACCGGCATCTGTCGCGGCCTGGTTCGCGTCGGTCCCGCCAACCTGAATCTGCGCATACTGACGGCATTCGGCATCGTCGTTACGGAACTGATCGAAATTCTTGCTGGTCCCGGGCAGGGCCATCACGCTGGGACCGGTCGGTACGGATACGCATCCCGCGATTAGCAGAGGCAATACTCCGGCGAGAATAATAATTGGTAATTTCATTGCGCAGATTCCCGCTTTGGTCAAGGTTGTTGTGGAGGTTGTGGCAGTACTTTCTGCCATCCTTCGGGGCACTCTTTGACGTAAGGGTAATAAGCCTTGGCTGAGGCACAGTGGTACCAATAATTACCGTCGCCCGCCGTATAGGATTCAGTCGAGGCAGCCGGTTGCTGTTCTATATAGACTTGAGGCTGCGACTGTACGACGACTGGCGGATTGTATGGTGAATAGTAGTAGGGTGGTGGGTAATACCACGGACTCCATGGAATCCCTATCATTACACCAATATGCCCACGGCCTCCATAGTGGTGATGACCCCTATCTGCCCAAGCGGCACCCATAACAGACACGCCCAGCAGCAGGAAAACGATAAGCATTTTGACATATTTCATGGCTTTCATCCTTTATGCATATAAACGCATCAGCCAGCATTCCGTTGACAAAACCTACGAGTCTTTTCGGCCACGCCCATACATAACATTGTTGTCGGCTCCTATTGTAGGAGCCCAATCTCCCGCCGCAATTCATGAATTGTAAGAACTTGTTGAATTGCAAGAAAGAGTTATGGGATCACGTTTGCTTGCAACCTCGATTTAGCTTCCAAATCTGGTTTCCACTTTTACGCCGACTTTCTTGAGCATTGGCGTGGGGAGATCTCCCCCGGTACAAACAATTACAGCATCATTGGGGAGAATAATTCTTTCTTTACCTAGTTCTAAGGCAACGTCCTCAGGATATATATCTGTTACTGATGATTCCCAAAACATGTCTATCTGGTTGGTGGTAATGGCTTCTTCTATTCTTGATCTGTTTTTTGGTTTCACCCGATTGAATGCATTGCCCCGATATGACAAGCTTACTTTAGTGTCCGGTTCAGCGCTGATGGACAGGGCGGCTTCCAAAGCACTATCTCCACCACCAATCACGAGGACATGCTTGCCACGATATTGGCCTGCCTCGATCAGTCGATACACAACCTTGGCCTGTTCTTCTCCTATTGCGCCCAGCTTTCTAGGGGTACCGCGACGACCGATTGCCAGCAGTAAATTCGCAGTACGGTAACTGCCCCTGTTAGTCCTGACGACAAAAACATCGTCTTCAGGAATGATTTCTTCCATCCTCTCACTAAATCGAATTTCGGGTTTGACCTTATCCAGGATTTCCTGCCAGATCTCCATCAATTGTTCCTTACTTACCTCTCGAACCTTGATCTCGCCAATAATTGGCAAATTCATGGGCGCCGTCATGACGAGTTTGTTTCGTGGGTAATGATAGGTAGTGCCCCCGAGTGAATCTTCCTGCTCAACGGTGACATAGCGCAAACCTTCATGTTGCGCGGCAAGCGAAGCAGCTATTCCTGCGGGACCAGCGCCAACTATCAACACATCCAGATCGACCTGCTTTTTTGGCCGTTTGGCTATCGTTGCCATTGCTTGCGTCCCCTGTCTAATAGCGTTGCGAATCAAACCCATACCCCCGAGTTCGCCCGCGACGAAAATGCCAGGAACGTTAGTTTCAAATGTAGGATTGACTTGGGGAATATCGATGCCCCGTTTGGCTGTGCCAAAGACCAGTTTAATTGCACCGACGGGACAGGCCGTCGCACAGGCACCATGCCCAATGCAATGTGTTGGGTTGATAAGAACACCCCGGCCATTGATGACTCCCAATGCCTTTTCCGGGCATGAAGTTACGCATGCGCCCGACCCCATGCATACCGAGAGATCAACAACCGGATGCAAAGACGGTGGCTCGGTAAGTCCTGATTCAATGGCTTCCTGCAACACCTCAAGATGTTGCCGCGATTGATGTTTCCTTGCTCCGCCATGAAACTTGATCGCCACAAGAACTATTAGAGCGGGGATTAGATAAAACAGAGTTTCAGACATCTTGAAACACCACCACGGGTGTTTTTAGCATTTGTTCTCTGGCGTGGTGGCAGGTGCAATTTGCTGATTGCATGTTCCGTGTTTTGATTGCTCGAGATAGCGATATATTGTGTCAAATATCGCCATTGGATCTTCTCCTGATTTATGTTCACAGAAGGCTACTTGAAGTAAAACTTCATTTTTCCCAACATTTGGGATTGAGTGGATTGACATCCTGATATTCTCAGCGACCTTTACAGCATCTTGCCCAACAGTACCGGAAAGAAGAATAGCAAATTCATTCTCTTTCCAATGGCATACCGTATCGGATGTTCGTATGCGTTCCACAATTTGCCAGGATACGGCTTTGAGTAAATCATTTGCCGCATCCTCTCCATATTTTTCCTTATACCGCTCAAACTCATCTATGCTGCAAATGGCCATCGAAAATGGGAATTGATATCGATTGGCAACAGCAACCATATGCGACAGCTCGGCTTCGAAATACATTTTGCTCGCCACACCTGTCACTGGGTCGCGCATAGAAGCATCAAAAGTTATGGCATGCAGCTTTTTAATATCCTGCTTGAACTTGCTAAGCATACCTCTTGCAATTAGCCTGCCAAGTCCAATGATCATGATACCGATCAGGGCATATTCGTAAAAGTGGCGTTCTGAATCCGGGTAATCCAAAAAATATAGTCCTGCATAAAGCAGTGCTGCATTAATAACCACACGATAAAAATTGTCATAGTAGGACAAAGCCCACCACCCGCATATCGCTGGTGCCCAGAAAAGTATGGATCTAAGTATCTCTGGACCAACTCTGCCATCGCTCAGGTAAGGCAGAAACACCCCACATAGCAAAAGAAAAAATAGGGCTAGATCAATCACCACACCCGAAATACGATCAGCTCGCTTATAACCCAACAAGGTTCCTGACCAAACAACTACTAGCATTAGGTCTGCGCATAGATAAGCCCATCCTGCACTCTTCCCCCAATGGCGCTGAACTTCCACCGAAAACAGAACAATAGCAACCGGCAAAGCTATCGAGCGCCAGAATTGGACTAACGAAGTGTGCCCAATGTTTTTACTCTGTTCTCGATCTGACATATTTGCAATCTACTCCCTGGAAGAGGATATGGCCCGATTCTTGCGATAGGCTTTCAAGATAACATTAGTAAGGTAGGTAGGTGACAACTAAGGAAGCGCTGAATAAGTTCGTCATCGCGAGTCCCGCAGGGACGTGGCGATCCACAAGCGCTTGATTTTGCATGCGCCATGGATTGCTTCGCTTCACTCGCAATGATGGAATCTTACTTAATCAGTGTTTCCCTAACTTTATTTAGCTATTCACAAATCAATTCAGAACTGCTTTAACACCACTAAAACCCTTAATAACCTTGCTATTGCTATTTGTAATATATATTGGCCAAATTCAACTAAAGTAAAGCTTAATTTTTCTTAATGTCATTATCAACCATCGCTTCTTCTGAAGAAACATTACAGGCTGAACGGCAAGAACCCAATGCCGGGCTTGTGGTGCGCTGGGTTTGGCGCACATTGATTTTCGTTCTTGTCAGTCTCATATCGTTTTTGGCTTGGCTTGTAGCTTATGGCAATCTTTACAAATCGGGGTCGCAGCTAGGATACAACCTTGGTCTGGTTGGCGGAGTCTTGATGGCAACCTTACTCGCTTACCCGCTACGCAAGCGTCTGCCATTCCTTGAAAAACTTGGCTCCATGCCATCATGGTTCAAATATCACATGGTGTTAGGCATCGTCGGCCCACTGTTAATTATGTTTCATTCCACGTTCAAGATCGGATCGATGAACGGGCGCGTCGCATTCTATGCAATGATACTTGTCATGGCTAGCGGCATTGTGGGAAGATTTATTTATAGACAAGTACATATTGGGCTATATGGCAGAGAATTAACCTTGGCTGATGCGGAGGCGGAACTCAAGACCAGCCTGGAAGGAATTGATTCCGCAATTGTCCTTCAACCTGAATTCCTGCAGCGTCTCAAGGACTTTCGGGATAACGCATTTGTTGAAGAAAACAGAATTTGGCATCACGCCTGGCGCTTTTGTACTCTGAGCATTCAAGGAAAATTGCTCGTCCATTCTATTAGCGGCCCTGTCAGAAAGGCGATAGCGAAATCAGCCGCGCAACAGCATTAGACACCACCTCAAACCAAACTTGCTTATCAACTTGGAATGCAACAAGTAAAACGCTATATAAATGCCGTTAGCAAAACAGCCAGCTTTTCGACGTGGCAATATATATTCTCACACTGGCACTTAGTTCATGTCCCTTTTCTCTATCTTCTTATCATCAGTGGGATATTCCACGTCCTAGCAGTTCATATGTACTGACCAGACAATGCTCCGACTTGCATCCTGTTGTTTGGCAATTTCCTTCTGCTTGTTATTTTCCGAAGCGAATGCGCAGTCCATTGAAAAGGCTCTGATGCCAGGATTGGTAATTACAGGTCATGCCAAATACGAACATAAATGTGATGTTTGTCACAAGCGCTTCGACAAGGAGGCACAGGCTCAGCTTTGTGCGGATTGCCACAAACCGATTGCAAAGGATCGAGCCGACAAGACGGGACTGCATGGCCACCTTGAAGATGCGACCTGTAACAGATGTCATGGTGAACACAATGGCCGAAAAGCCAACATTTCAGTCATCGACAAGGAAAAGTTTGATCATGACCGTACCGGCTACCAGCTCAAAGGGGGCCACAAAACCATTCACATGAAATGTGAAAGTTGCCACGCCCCCAAAGTCAAGTTTCGCGACACCCGCAAGGAATGTGTTTCCTGTCATCGCAAGGACGACATGTCCAAGGGCCACAAGGGCAAACTGGGGGATCAATGCGAGAAATGTCACGGTGAATTTAAGTGGAAAGAGTTCACCTACGACCATGAAAAGACGCGATTTCACCTCGCCGGCGGGAAACACGAAAAAGTTGAGTGCAAAAAATGCCATGCGGAGAACCGTTACAAGGACACTCCACTGGATTGCCATAGCTGCCACAAAAAGATTGACGAGGAAAAAGGCCACAAAGGAAGATATGGGACCAAGTGCGAGTCCTGCCACACTGATATACCAAAGCCCGGAGCAATCCGATCTTCAGAACCTCAGCCAGAACCTGATGCAACCATAGCGACAACACCTTTAAAACCCTGGAAGGACATCCACTTTAATCATGACACCGACACGCATTACATCCTGCGCGGTAAACATGTATCCACTAAATGCGACACCTGCCATTTACCCAAAATAGGATCTTTGTATCAGAAAAATAAATTATCTGATAAATGCATCACTTGCCACCGTAAAGTCGAACAGGAAAAAGGGCATCAAGGGAAACTGGGGGAAAAGTGCGAAACCTGCCATAACGAGCGTAGTTGGAAAAAAACCCGGTTCGATCATGACAAGACGGATTACAAGCTGCTGGGCAAGCATGTAGATGCCAAATGTGATACCTGTCACAAAGGTGGCGTCACCGGTCCGAATGCGAAACTGAAGATGGAGAAAACCTGCGTTTCATGCCATCGCAAGAATGACCAGGAAAAAGGTCACAAGGGTCGGTACGGCGAAAAATGCGAGCCCTGCCATAAGGAAACCGATTGGAAAACAATTTCCTTCAACCATGACAAGGACACAAAGTATCTACTGGCCGGAAAACACCGGCAAACAAAGTGCGATGCCTGCCATGTACCAGAAAAGGGACTGTTGTATCAACAACAGAAACTTGCGACCAACTGTATTGCGTGCCACAAAAAAGATGATAAGCACAAGGGACAACTGGATCAAAAATGCGAGAAATGCCACACGGAGGCATCATGGAAGGTGGGTAACTTTAATCACAACATGTCGCGTTTCCCGCTGGTCGGAGGGCATGTGCAGATTGAGTGCAAGAAATGCCACGATTCGCTTGCTTACCGTGACGCCAAATCAACTTGTGTTCCCTGCCACAACAAGGAGGATGTTCATAAACGCCGTCTCGGTACCGCTTGCGAAATTTGCCATAACACCCGGACTTGGAAATCCTGGGATTTTGACCATAGTAAAACCCGTTACCCCCTTGATGGAGCACACCTGAAAGTTGAATGTTATGGGTGTCATAAATCCCCTATTACAGGAAGGGCAAATATCAGCCGAGCCTGTATCAGTTGCCACGCTAAGGACGATGTGCATCTCGGCGGATTCAGCGTCCAGTGCGAGCGCTGTCACGCAGCGACCAACTGGAGGAACGTAAAGAAATGACTTGCTTTTCTGGGCTTTATCTCGCTTACCCTTCGATGGAATCATTTATTTTGAACCGCCCTCAGGCAAGCAATTAGCGTAATCATGTCGCAAATTGCAGACATATATCAAACCAAGTATCTCAAACCAACAGGAAGTACATTTCCAAAAATACTGCTGACTCTCGGTGTCTAGATTGTTCCCAAATTGCGACAATAACCCTCAAATAATAATTGGCATGGCTTATCGATTTCACTTATAGTCGTTACATCAAGGCAGGGGCATTCATGGCACGGGATATGCTTAGTAGCTGAGCAGTTTTTACCCGCATAACCATATGAGAATGAAAAAATGAGGGAATGGGGAAATTGGTTTCGTTTTACCATCCAGGTGCTCATGTCAATGCTTGCAATCGTTGGCATCGGCATCACCTTTGCACAGGGTACGGCTGATAGCGCTTCTTCGCTGCCATTCAACCACACATCTACCGGTTTCCCGCTGACGGACTTCCATGCCCGGGCGCGTTGCGAATCCTGCCATGTTCAGGGAATTTTTCGCGGCACACCCCGCGACTGCGCTACCTGCCACCGGCTTACCGGCCAAACAACGGCGGATCGCATGCCGGTCACCCATATCCCGACCAACCTGACATGCGATACCTGCCATCGCACCAGCGGCTGGACCCCAGCCATGTTTACCCACCAGGGCGTTGTTACTGGAACTTGCGCAACTTGCCATAACGGGGTGACGACAGCCGGCAAACCTCCCACCCACATGCAGACTGCAAATTCTTGCGATGCCTGCCACAAGACAACAGCGTGGACGCCAGCCGGCTATGATCATGTAAACATCACACCGGGATCCTGTATCACTTGTCACAACGGGGTCAAAGCCACCGGCAAGCCTGTCCGCCATATCCCAACCTCGGCCGCATGCGATACCTGCCACGCCAGACCACCGGCAGCAATTGCCTTCGCACCGACATCAATGAACCATGACGGCCTATCCGGCCAATGTTCGACCTGCCATAACGGAAGCTACCTTTCGTCAAACGCACAAGCAAAACCAGCTACCCACGTTGGCACCAACGCCCAATGCGACACCTGCCATATCTCAACAACAACCTGGGCCACAGCAAACTTTGATCACAACGCGACCTCCACACCTGTCCCAGGCAACTGCTCGGCTTGCCATAACAGTACCAATGCCTTGGGCAAACCGACCAACCACATCGCTACCACTGCCCAGTGCGATATCTGCCACAACAACTTTATCGCCTTCACCCCTGCGGTAATGAGCCACACCGGTACCACGGGCCCTGTCACAGCCGGCAACTGCTCCACCTGCCATGACGGGACGAAAACATTCGCCAATGCGGAGGGTAAGTCGGCCACGCATATTCCTACCAGCGCCCAGTGTGATAGTTGCCACAACAACAATGTGTCATGGACGCCTTCGCCGATGAATCACACCGGGACGGAGGGCAACTGTATAACCTGTCATGGCGGTAATTATCTCGGTGCCAACGCCCAAGCCAAGCCACCTACCCACGTCACCACCTCGGCGCAGTGCGATACATGCCATAAATCAGATACTACCTGGGCAACAGCGATCTTTGACCACTCTGCTGCTTCCCCTACACCAGCAGGAAATTGCTCAACCTGCCATAACAGTACCAATGCTCTTGGCAAACCCGTTAACCACATCCCGACCAATACGCAGTGCGACGCTTGCCACAATAATTTCGTCGCCTTTGCCCCGTCGGTCATGAATCACTCCGACATGGCCGGGAAATGCTCGACCTGCCATAACGGTTCATACCTTTCCGTTAATGCACTGACAAAACCGATATCCCACATCCCCAATCCCTCGGCTGCCATTTCTCAATGCGATACCTGCCATGTCAATGGCTTTATCGCATTTGCGCCGGCACAAATGAACCACTCCGGCATGGCCGGATACTGCGATAAATGCCATAACGGCTCATTCATTGCTGTTAATGCGCAATGGAAGCCGCCAACCCATATAGCGACGACTGCGCAGTGTGATACCTGCCATAAATCGAACATCACCTGGGCAACGGCAACTTTCGATCACGCTGCCGCAACTACGCCTGTGGCAGGCAATTGTTCCACATGCCATAACGGAACCAATGCGCTCGGCAAAGCGACCAATCATTTTCCAACGACCGCCCAATGCGATACCTGCCACGTCGGCTATGCGGCATTTGCGCCAGCGACAATGAGTCACACCGGAACGACCGGACCAACCTCAAGTGGCAACTGCTCAACCTGCCATGGCGGGGGCTTTACTGCCCAGAATGCCCAGGCCAAACCTGCGACACACCTGCCCACCACGCTGCAATGCGATACCTGTCACACCACGACAGTGTGGAAACCAAACACCTATGCTCACCAAGGCGTCACCTCTGGAACATGTGCAACATGCCATAACGGAGCAACTGCACTCGGGAAACCCTCTGGTCATATACCGACCACTGCACAGTGCGATATGTGCCACAACAATTTCATTGCCTTCGCGCCGGGAAAGATGGATCACGCCGCTGCTATCGGACCAGTATCGACAGGAAATTGTTCAACCTGCCACAGCGGTGCCTATATCAACGTCAATGCGCAAACCAAACCGGCAACGCACGTCAGTACCACCGCGCAGTGCGATACCTGCCACAACTCGACCAGCACTTGGGCAACTGCCGTATTCAACCACGACTCAGCCTCACCGCCAGCTGCTGGTAATTGCTCGGCATGTCACAACGGCACCAACGCCTTGGGCAAGCCGACCAATCACATTCCTGGCTCTGCCCAGTGTGATACCTGCCACAACAATTTCGTCACATTTGCACCCGCAGTGATGAACCACTCTGCTGCTGCCGGTCAATGCGCTTCCTGCCACAACGGCGGCTACCTGTTTGCCAACGCTCTGGCCAAGCCGGTATCGCATATCCCCACTACCGACCAGTGTGACACCTGCCACATCAGCGGCTTTGTCGCCTTCACCCCCGCAACGATGAATCATACCGGGAAGACAGGGCAATGTTCTTCCTGTCATGGCGGGGCGTATATCGCACTGAACGCCCTGGCCAAACCGCCAACCCACCTGGTTACAACTGCTCAGTGCGATTCTTGTCACAATACAGCAGCTTGGACACCCGCAGTCTTTTCGCATACCGGAGTAGTATCGGGAAGTTGCGCCAACTGCCATAACGGCACCAATGCGCTAGGCAAGAATGTGAGCCACATTCCTACCACGAAGTCGTGTGACGTCTGTCATGCCGGCTATGCGGCTTTTGCTCCAGGAATCATGAATCATGACGTGACATCGGGTCCGATTGCGGCGGGCAATTGTTCCACCTGCCATAGCGGTACCTATCTCGCAGTGAATGCACAAGCCAAGCCGCCGACGCACGTCGCCACCACGGCCCAATGCGACACCTGCCACAAATCCACCGCAACCTGGGCAACAGCTACCTATGCACACGACACCTCGGCAACGGGGCAATGCTCGACCTGTCACAACAGCACAACCGCACTGGGCAAACCGTCCAACCATATTCCCACGGCTTCACAGTGCGATACCTGCCATAAGAGCTTTGGCTCGTTCGCGGGTCTTGGGCAGATGAACCATGCCGGCACTACCGGCCCGGTTGCAACATCAAATTGCTCGACCTGCCATATCAGCACCTACAGCTACGCCAACGCGCTTGCAATGACTGCCTCGCATATACCGACCAGCTTGCAGTGCGATACCTGCCACAAGAACAACGTCGCATTTGCCCCGGCAACAATGGATCACACTGGCACGACTGGACAATGTTCAACCTGTCATGGAGGCATCTATACCGCTATCGGGGCCCAAGCCAGACCGGTTACGCACCTGCCCACTGCGCAGCAATGCGACATCTGTCACCTGAGTACGACGGCGTGGTTGCCAGCCAGCTATAACCATGCTGCGGGCGACACCAACTGCTCAACCTGCCATAACGGCACAACAGCGATGGGCAAGTCGGCCCTGCATATTCCGACCACAGCAGAATGCTCGGCGTGCCACAACAACCATGCCGTTTTCGCCCCTGCGTTAATGAATCATGCTTCGACAACGGGGCCAGTGGCAGCGAGCAATTGCACCTCCTGCCACAGCGGCAGCTACATCTCAGTCAATGCACAGACAAAAACACCCACACACGTCAGCACCACCGCACAGTGTGATACTTGCCACAACTCGACGACCACGTGGGCAACGGCGATGTTCAATCACGCCACAGCATCCCCCCCTGTCACGGCCATCTGTTCGACCTGTCACAACGGCACTGCTGCGCTAGGGAAACCAAGCAATCATGTACCCACGGCTTCGCAATGTGATACCTGCCACAAGAACTTTGTTACTTTTACCGGTACCGGACAAATGAACCATGCCGGAACTTCGGCTCCGGTGTCCGCTGCAAATTGCAGTACTTGCCACAATGGCGCATATTTGGCAATGAATGCCCTGAGCAAGCCAGCATCGCATATTCCGACCAGTGCTCAGTGCGATACCTGTCACAAGAATTATGTAGCGTTCGCCCCTGCGGTAATGGATCATGCCGGCACCGGTGGGCAATGTGCAAATTGTCATAACGGCACATATACATCGGTCAATGCCCAAACCAAGCCGGGCTCCCATCTTCCGACTTCCCAATCCTGTGATGGCTGCCATACGACGACAGCTTGGATTCCCACCAGCTTCACGCACTCGGGTGTAGCACCTGGATCCTGTGCCACATGCCACAACGGAGTCAACGCAACCGGCAAGGTAACGCCGCATATTCCGACCTCGCAGTCGTGCGATAGCTGCCACCGTACTGGAATTTCCTGGATGCCATTGCTGACACCGTATGCACACACAGGGATAGCGACGGGTTCCTGCTCATCCTGCCACGATGGCGGTTATACCAGCATCGACTCCAAGACCAACATCGTTTCCAACCATGTACCTACCACCGTGTCCTGCGATAGTTGCCATGCCACGACCTCGTGGGTACCAAACAAGACCTATAACCACACCGGTTATACCGTGGGGACACGCACCTGCAGTACCTGCCACGGCAGCACATCCAATTTCGCCGGGGTCGTCAAACCACCATCAAACCATTTCCCGGATGCAGTAATGAGCATGGTAGGTGGCTCTCAGTGCGATATATGCCATACCAGCACAACTTCCTTCACTGTCGAAAAAATGCAGCATGGCTCGATCCAGACCGGATGTGCGATGTGCCACGACAGGACAACACCTTATCTTACTGGCAGCGCAAAGAAGATGACCATTGGTAGCCATGAAAAAAGCAAGGCTGGTAATGATTGCTCAATGAGTGGCTGCCACAAACCGCTTGGGTCAAAAGGCAACCCCTACACCAAGTGGGATTAGCTTCTTCCCAATACCAAGATCCCATCCTCAAGGAATAGATTTGACTTCGTTGCGCATTTTTTTTGTTCTACTCCTGCTCGCCGTATGGTCGTCTGCCGACGCACAAATTCTGGACAGGATTGAAATCAACCACGTCGGCAAGGAAGCTGAAATTCGCATTCGCTTCACTACCGAAATTCAGTATCTCCGTCATGTACCGGTAAATCATGGCAAGCAGCTCCGCGTCTTTTTTCGTCTGACCAATCCGCAGATAGTTGAAAACGATCTCCTGCAGGAAACCCTGTCTTCTCCTGATACGGACATGGTTGCCAGGTTTACAGTGACTTATCCCGAGTTGATCAATGGCATGTTGATCAATTTCTCGCGATCGATGCAATTCAATGTCAGGCCAGGTGCTGATGCCAGAAGCATTGTCATTACCGTACCGGCAGCGCCAGGTGCCAAGGACACTTTGGTCAAGAGTCACACTCAGCAAGACGCGGCCGAAACTGGGCAAGTTGAAGTGAAATCGAAGCCTCCATTGCCTCCCGTACCACCGAAAATGGATATGCAGCCTGCGGTTACAAACATGGAACGCGAAACAGCCCATGTGATCGCACCGATGCCTTTATCGCCACAAGTTGCCACAGGAATAATTAACGGACCGCCATCAACATCGGCACCAAGCCCACAGCCTGCGCAACCCGGAACGGCACCCCAAACCCCTGTGCTGCCTCCGCCAGCAAGTACAGCCACTACAAATACCGGGGTTGTGCCACCTCCCGCTTTAAGTGCTGAGGAAATAGAGGGTCTGGCGAAAAAGTTCTTTGCCGAAGCTCGCATGGCAATGGACGAAAAAGATTATCCAAAAGCCATCAACCGGCTGAATCGCACTCTGGGACTCCCCCCCAACAACCAGACCGAAGCAGCACAAGCCCTGATTGGTCAGGCGCGTGAACTCAATGGTGAAATTGCCAAGGCCAAAGCTGAGTACGAACTTTTTCTAAAGGCATTTCCCAGTAGCACTGAAGTACCACGCGTCAAGGAACGCCTTGCCGCACTGCCAAATCAGGCGCCACGACAGGCAAACATAAGGGGGCGAACAATTCCGAAAGATGCCGGCCCCTCAGAATGGATGGTGTTTGGGGGCCTTTCTCAATATTGGTATCATGGCCAATCCCATATTGAAACAACGACGCCACCACCACCCGGCCAGTTAACTTTCAATACCGACACGCTGTCACTGACGGACCAGGATTCATTGATATCCAGCCTTGATATCAACGCACGCCGCCGCGATGCCTTTACCGACACCCGCATGGTATTCAGATATATCGATAATCATAATTATCTCAGTCGGGGAAAGGGCTACAGCCGGCTCAATTCGGCCTATGTCGAGCAGACTGATCGGCAGAAGGGCTACTTTGTGCGTGCCGGACGCCAGAACCCGGACGGCGGTGGCGTACTGGAGCGTTTCGATGGGCTCTCACTGGGTTATTTTGTTGCGCCTGACTGGCGCGTGAAGGCAGTCGCGGGAAAAACAGTCGAATTCGGGGTTCCATATGAGAAGAAGTTTTACGGTACCAGCCTTGAAAGACCAGCTCAGCTGGAACAGCTGGGCTACAGCATCTATTATTTGACGCAATCCCTGTATGGCGAGGTCAACCGCCGGGCGCTGGGATCAGACATGCGCTATTTTGACAGCCAACTGACACTCTACGGCCTGTTCGACTATGACATTGACTTCAAGGATATCAACATTGCACTGATGCAGGCCAATTACCGCACACTGGGCGGTACCAACTATTTTGCCGTTCTCGACCATCGCAAAACTCCATCGCTAAGCCTGCTGAGCGCTCTTCCGGCATTCGCCGGCCGAAACATAGATGACATACTGGCAACAGAAAACATCGATCAAGTTCGTAAATTCGGCAAGGATCTCACCGCTGAATCGAATTTGTTTTCGGTTGGGTTCACAAAGCCATATTCTGACAAATGGCAATTTGGTGCCGATTATCGATTGGCAGCGATTTCCGGGATTGGTGGCGGCGGATCGATGCCGGCCCAGCCCGGCACGGGAAACAACCATGTTATTAGCGGCCAGGCAATCGGCAACAGTATTTTCCGCAAGAATGACGTCGTCGTCATGAATGGGAGTTTCATTACTGCACCGACCTACGACGGACAGGCCTATGGTCTTAATTACGTGAACCAGCTCATGGACTCGCTTCGACTAGATGGCAGCCTTCGCTTCTATACGCAAAAAAACGACACGGGCGAAAAACAAACGCGCCTGAACCCTTCGGTGCGTCTGAGCTATCGCTTCAAAGACAGACTTTCATTGGAGTGCGAAGCAGGCGAAGAAGTCGACAAAACCGATGGTCCAGCCAGCAAGACTCGCTCGGATCGCAGCTACGTCTATTTCGGTTACCGTTGGGATTTCAGATAGCAGTGAAACAATGTCCGTAATGGATTTTTATCTCTGCACGAATTGCATCGACATTGCTGACGCCATTCGAGCAAAAACCCTTGATACGCCCCCCTTGCCTTGGCGAAGCTGCGGCCATTATGCTGGGTCAAAGGCTGTCTGGTATTCCACAAGCCCTTCTGCTGGCAAGAATCTCGAAAAGTGGCAATGCCAGTCCACAGCAGGGAGACATTCAACCACTCCACTCCCTGTAAAAGTCGGCACCAGCAACGCAAGACTGGAACTGGGTCTGTAGCGAGAACGCAAATCAGAGCGGCCAATGCCTGCCGCTTTTCTCCGCGCTGTTCGGAATTCTTCAGCGTAGCCCAAACCCCATTTCCAACAACAACTCGCGCATGATATCGCGCCCCGAAAGCGCAGCGGCATTCTCGATGCGCTGTGCCGTTTGCCCGATCCAGCCATCAGGTGCGTTGATGCGCTGCGATGCATACCAGCGACTCATGACATCATCGTAGCGTTGTATCGTTGGCAACTGCGTGGCACTGTTGTAGGTCTCGTGATGCAATATCGCACCTTGCTCAAGACGCGGACGTATCGTACCCGGCCGCGATGGGTCTGGATAACCCACACAGAGACCGAACACAGGCATCACTTGGGGCGGTAACTTGAGCAGGTCGGCAACGACATCTATCTTGTTGCGTAGCGAGCCGACAAAAACCGTGCCGAGCCCAAGTGATTCTGCTGCTACAGAAAAGTTTTGCGCAGCGAGTGCAGCATCGATCACCCCGACTAGAAACATCTCGATATAGCTCAGAGCTTCTGGCTTGATGTCGCGGCTTGCGGCAACAACTTCGAGGCGATGCAGGTCAGCGAGCCAAACGAGCACAAGCGGCGCCTGTCGGATATGACGCTGTCCGCTACCGGCAATTTCAAAAAGCACTTCCTTGCTGGCCGGTTCTTCAACAGCAACTACGCTCCAGGCCTGCAGGTTTGAGGAAGTTGAAGCTGACTGCGCGGCGGCAATGAGCCTCTCCAATGTGCCTTGCGGCAGCGGATCGGGTTTGTATGCACGCACTGAACGGTGGCTGAGCATGGTGGCAATAACCTCGCTCCATGGACCATCGGGTAGTTCAATCCCGGACTGGTAGCGCTCTGCGAGCAAGGCAGGAGACGAGGACAAACTATCTGATGTCATGGTTGTCATTCTCGAATGTGAATACGATGCAGAAGTCAGAAAAGTAGTAATAGAAAATCGGCATAGGGGGCGACCATGATCGGTCGCGCCCCTGCCACACCACCCGGCATGCGGGTCCGCACCGGGCGGTTCGAGAAGTTGAGGTCATAAGAGACGGGGTAGGCCAAGTTTGTCAAAGTAGGCAATCGTGAGAACCCGGTTGAGTTCCCCAGCACTGTTTCGCCACCAGCAGCGCGCGTTCTGCGCTACTCGCTTTGCTATGTGGTCGGCTGCGCCGAGGTTACACAGTTCCCGGTAGATCGTGCTACCCCGCCGCCAGTGTTTGAGCTGAATTGCCCGCAGCCGGTGCCGCAACCATTCGTCCAGCGTTCGCCAGACGCCCGGCGTTTGCGCCAACCCGAAGTAGGCTTTCCATCCCAAGAGGTAAGGCCGCAGACGCTCAATGACCTCCGCCATGCTACGTCCGCCTGAGCGCCGGGTGAGTTGCCGCACCCGTTGCCTGAACGTCGCCAGCGGTTTGGCGGCCACCTTGCGTCTGACCCCTTCCTTGGCAAACCAGAAGCTGTAGCCCAGAAATTTCCGCCCCGTGACGCTCGCTACCGCACTCTTGGCCTCATTGACCTTAAGCCGAAGCTTGCCATAGCACCGCCGCAGCAGTGCCATTACCCGATCGCCCGCACGGCGACTGCGCACATACACATTGCAATCGTCAGCATAGCGTGCAAAGCAATGACCCCGCCGTTCCAATTCCTTATCCACTTCGTCCAGCAAGACATTCGCCAGAAGCGGCGACAGTGGCCCGCCTTGCGGCGTTCCCTGATACCGCTCCAGCACGACACCACCACTCATAATGCCGCTGTTCAGATACGCACGTATCAGCCGGATGACTCCGGCATCAGGGATGCGTTTCCGTAGGCGGTCAATGAGGATGTCGTGATTGACCCGGTCAAAGAATTTCTCCAGATCAACGTCTACGACTACCCGCCGACCCGATTGAACGTACGCCTGTGCGGCGAGTACCGCGTCATGCGCTCGTCGCCCGGGCCGGAAGCCGTAGCTATGCTCACTAAAGGTGGGGTCAAGAATCGGTTGCAGCACTTGCAGCAAAGCTTGCTGTATCAATCGATCCATCACCGTCGGAATGCCAAGCTCGCGCTCGCCTCCATCAGGTTTCGGTATCGTTACCCGTCGTACCGGACTGGGCCGGTACGTCCCCGATAACAGTTGTTCCCGGATCACCGGCCACGCCGTCACCAGTTGGCGGGCCGTCTGGGTAATATCCAGTCCGTCCACACCCGCTGCGCCTTTGTTGGCCTTTACCCGCTTGAACGCCTGTTGCAGGTTCTCTCTCGTCAGCACCGCTTGCAGCAGCGCCGACCCTGTGTTCCCAGTGTCATGTCGCGGGTTGCTCGCTTCGTCGCTGACAGGATCACACACGGCTTCACCGTGTGCTACGCCTGCCCGCTCCGCGGGTGCGGTCTTCTGACGCGTTGCGTTCAACATCAACATGGCCTTGAACACTTCTCCTCGTTTGGCCCTTCACTCCTTACTGGCAGCTACTACGGCCTCTGCTGACTTCTTGCTCCGTGTTCCCACGTCGGCCTTTCAGCCATGAGGCAAGATCTCCCCGGGTAAGAACGCACTCCTTCACTGCACAACCGCCGGATTTACACCACTTCGCCTTGATCACAAGAGCTTCACGGAATCATGCCCGCTCGCCCTGCTCAGCAGCGCCTTCTATCCGGTTCTTGTTCATCGGCTCGCAGCTTCGCTACACGCTTCCTCCCCACACTCGGTCACCCTCATGCAGTTGCGCTTCGCTTCGTTCGCTGTGATCAACTTACGGCGGGACTTACACCCGCAAGAATGCGCCCGTGCCGGGCGCACAT
>JBASWL010000258.1:0-13544 GCA_049276455.1 Georgfuchsia sp.
AATGTTGTTGTCACCACCGAGCGATGCGAGGATGAAGTGATCCTCATACGCCGACTCGATGCGTTGCTTCGGGAGCCTCACGGCGACCCAGTCATACTCGATGCGATAAGACATTGATGCCTCCAGAAATGAATCCGGAGACACCACGCCCTGTCCGGGGTGGGTTCCCCGGATGGGTGATGGCCTGTTGGCCGAAATGGGTTACAACTGTTCCGCCTTGGCTTGCGAACACAGATACAGCAGGCAGCTCGAATTGCGCGGACCCCACCAGCGATGCCAGCGGGCGTGCACTTTGGCTTTCTGCTCCACCGGCAGACTGAAATAGGTCGACCGTGCAATCCGCCACCATTTGGCGGTGAATTGCCGGCGCTCGACCTCAAAAACGTCTGCACGCTGCGCGCGGCGGGCCATGACTTCATCGACCGATGGCTGCAACGCGGCGACCTGATCCGCAAACAGCGGCAAGGCCTCGCGTTCGGCCTTCTGCTTGCGCAGAACGGCAGATCGCTTTCTCGGGGTATCCCGAAATCCATCAAACCGGGGGTAGCGATCGAACATCATCGCGGCCTCCATTCCGCACGAATCGCTTCACGCGGGTCGAACGCAAAATACTTCTTCATCATGCCTCCAGAAATTCGGGAGGCACGTTCCCCCACGTGGGGTTGGTTGCCCCCACAGGGTTAAGAAAATGCTGTTTGTTTCCGGCGGCCAGCTACCGCCTTTCTGTCGTTCTCATATGAGAACCACCGAAATCCGCTTTCCACAGCGGGCTCGCATCACATAGAACGGAACCCGTTCTGGAAAGCCCGGCACACGATGTTGCGTGTGCGCCGGGAGGAAAGCCCTGCCATCAACCACCTTTGCCCCGACGCTTGCGACTGCGCTTGGGTTTTGGGTAGCCAAACCGGGCCCATGCTTCGGGATCGACGGGAAGCGGTGTCGTCCGGGCATTTTTTAGATTGACGAAGACGCCGTGATAGCCAATCTGTCCGTAGCGAAACAACTCCCACAGCAGATTCAGGGCATACAGCGACACGCCACGATTCACGAACAGCGACTGCTTTTCCAGGGCATCGGCGAGCGAACAGGATGGTGTGTCATCGTCGGCTTCCTGCGACTCATCCGCGATCTCCGGGAGAAGATCAACAGCGTGAGGAAGACGCTCCGCGTTAGGTTTGGCCCAACGTGCCGGCACTTGGCCAAGAACAACTTGTCCATCATGCAAACGGTTGCCCAGATCGAGCCAATACCCGCCGCCGCCATGTGCCACGGAATCCAGAATCGCTTTTCTGGCCAATCGATTGTCCACGCAGCCGATCGCAAGATCCGTGCGCAAACTTTCGCTGGCATTCAAGCGCCGGACATCCGCCTTCCAGCCGGTACCCATCGCCATGTTGATGCGATTGACGAGTACCGAAGCCTTCGGCAGACCCACATCGGACGGATAGAACATCTGCCGCCCAACATTGGCTTCCGAAACCTGGTCGCTATCGATCACGGTTACATCCAGTCCACCGGGATGCCCCAAGGCAATCATGGCCGTATGCAGTTGCGCCAGCCCCATCAGCATTTGCGAGCCTGTTCCACCCGCACCGATCACCGACACACGAACTTCTCGCGTTAGAAGCTCAGCAGAAAGTTGATGGATAGCCATCGCACCCTCCTATGTATCCTGTCAGGCCCGTCGAATCGAATGCCAGGGGCAGAAACAGGCCATTGGCGCACAAACGAAAGGCTGTCGAACACTGACCCCGATCGCAATTGCCAAGAACGCCGGCAATCTTGAATTCGCCACGGTCATCACGATCATCCTCGGTAGAAAAGAACGCCGATAAATGCCCATGAGAGTGCAGATCGACGACCAGATGCTCATCGTCACCGAGCACCGGACGCGTGTAACGCACATGACTGCATCCCGACGACACTTCACCCAAAAAGACCAACCGCATTTCGCTGGTTGTCGCGCTCCACACGATCCAGCCGACGCATTCTTGAGGACACCGATCAACGGCATACCGGTAGAAGTCGACGACCAGGCTTCGTGGAATCGTGCCAAAGGACAGGGATAGCTCCCTTCCCACGCACCCATAAGGCATTGGAACCGCCTTCTGGCGCACCAAGGGAACACGCAGGTACAGCCAAGGACGCCGAGCTTCGAGCCACAGTCCGTCGCCGGTCACCAGAAATCGGTGACCGTTCTCGGTCAGTGGCGTGAAGCCGCCATAGCGCGGTACCGTAACGACCGGCGCCGACTGCTGCAAGGCAATGTCTCTCGCGTCCATTCATGCCTCCGCTTCCAAGACTGCGGTCTCGAAGGCTTCCCGCAACGTCCATCCCGTCGAAACGAGCGAGCGTGTCGGAAAACGTGAGAAACGACCGTCCAGCAAATCCCGCCACAAGGCAAACGGACCGGCCCGGTAACGGGTCAGCCCTTTGGGGGTATGGATGTTTGGGTGCGTGAAATACGACCGGAAGAAGGCTTCCTCCCAGGCTTCGCTGTTATGCACCTGATCACCTTTAGGCAACCGGGCACTCCCCACGCAGACCGTCCCCGTGTTCCAGACATTGAAGAACGGTGCGATGAACAGTGGCGTGTCACCCTCAGGACGTTGCCGCCCCTTGTAGGCAAACACCTTCCATGCCCTGGTGGTCACAACAAAGACCAGACCCGGACATGGCACACGACCCGTGCGCGCTCCCAGTTCCTTGCAGTCGAACCAGACCTGCCGTGCTTGGGGCTTGCTGTACCAGACGAGAAATCCCGATCCTTCCGCGAGGACATGCGCCGGCTTGAGTGCCGGACGCAGCAGCGTTTCAGGGTCGAGAATTCGCATCAGCGCGAGCAAACCGGATTTACTGGCCGGAACACCTGCCTGAATGATCGGTCGATCCTCGCCATCGGTCTTGACGTCATGCACCGAGACGAATGCCGGCTTGCGACTGGCATCCTGATAGACCAGAACGGCATTGGTCAGCCGGTAGGACTGATTACTTGAAAACGTACTGACATTGATCGCCATCGCGACCTCCTTTGAAAAATTGCGGAGGCGTGCCCTGCCCTTGCGGGCGTGACAGCACCCCCGCAGGGTTAGAAACACTCACAGCGGTTCGGCGATCTGGGTGATCAGCCGATCCAGTGATGACAACAACTGCAATCCCAGCCCGGTCTTTTGCAGCCAGGCGGTGAACCCCTCGGGATCGAGAGGTACTGCCTGAGCCCCGTAGAGATCGGTATAGCCATCGCTGGCACAGTTCGCGTATTCGATAAAGTCATCGAACACACGATCTACGGGATCGTCCGCATCCCACTTCAGGTAGGCCCCGAAATAGACGCTTTCGACCTCCAGCCCGTCCAATCCGGGTAACTGGCCTCCGTCTGCTACCAACTGCTCAATGTCGAGCAGCGTTCTTGCAACGACAGCCAGATCCCCTTCTGCATCGGTCAATTCAGACAAGGCAAGCTCATCCAGTACCGGCTTCGGGTGAAGAACCCATGAAGGAAAATGTCCGTCGTACCAGTCCGGGGAAATGGATTCCGCCATGTCCTCGGCCGTCATGCCCATCGACGTCATTTCCTCCAGCCAATCCGCCTGGTCGCTGCTGCCTTGCCAGTGGATGTACTCGCATAAATCCCGCGCTGACTCAGGCATCAGGACATAGAGCGTGCGGCCCGATGCCCGGTGCAGCCAGTACAGAGCCGTCTCGCCCAAACCAGGGCATGCGGCCTCGATTCGGGTCAGTCGCTCCTTCATGGACAACCAGGTCACCTGTTCCGACTGAAGCGCCCAATACCATTGGTCTTCGCTTTCTTCGGCATCCGGAAACAGCGCTCCATAACTGAGTGCTGCAGGACTGGCGGCGACCGCCACATCAAAGGAATAATGCTGCAACGTCCCGACTTGGCGATTGACCCAGTCCTGCAATGCCTGCTGAACCAGGGAAGGCGGCAAACCGGCTACCTCTTCTTGAAGCTCGCCAATTTCGAGCCAGCGCAGGGCCAGCAATGACCAGCGACGCACATCCAGACACGGATCAAGATTGACCGTCAGCGCACTGCCAAAGCGCGGCAGGCTTAGAGGATCAGGGCTTGGACGGAAGCGGCCACCTGACAGCGTTCGCCGGGGGCTACAGTCCCTTGGGACCGCTGCACCAAGCGTTGCAAGGCTTGTACGCATCGTTTCATCTCCTCGTGATCAAAAGCAGGAATCCCTGCCGGGATCCCCGCTTCAAAGTGCGAGAAGTCGCCATTGGCCGCGGCGTGTAGCCGTTCCTTGAGCGACACCATGACCTAGCTCCGCCGGATCAATGGCAGGAGCCAGCGATCGATAAACCCGACCCAACGCCGCAGGGCACTGGTCAGATAATCGGCCGTCGAGGTTCCAACCACGGTCGGTTCGACATAGGTCAGCCCGTCGTCCCGGCAGCGCACCACGACCCGGGAGGTTCGTGGTGAATTGACAGAGACAGCGCCCTTGGTTCCGACGGCACGTCGGAAGGTATATACAAGGCGTTCCCCCTTCTGCTCGGGCCCCTCGATGGAGGCCGTCGTGATCTCCGGGTAGGTCGCGGAATAGACATCCCGCACCTGCTCCGGGGACAACTCGCATCCGGGATCGGGCAAGGCAATGCCGTTGTAGGCAAATGCACGCAATAGCTTCTGAACGGTAATGGTCATGACCACCTCCTCATGCGAAAAGGTTGTCTTCAACTGCGGCACCCACAACATCGGGCGTCTCGGTCGCTTCGTCATCATCGTCCTCGGCCACTGGCATCACCTTCGCCGGCGCTCCCTTCCTGATCGCGCCCTCCGCCTTCTTGCTGGCGTCTTTCTTCGCCGCCTCAAGAATGTTTCGGGTCGCTTCCAGTTGCTCCGCCAAAGATTGATGCTCTTCGGCATAGCTTCGGAGCAGGCCGACAAACTGCGCATCCAGCTCTTCTGCCGATCCGGTCAGGACCAGCGGGATCGCCAATGCTTCTGCATCCTTGGCCTCCTTGGGTGTGGGTCTTACCGTGACGGTAATAGTCCCTTCCCGACCAGACGACAAGGTGACTGCCAGCGCGGCGCAGCCTTCCAACAACGATTTCAGTTCCTGAAAAAACATGGTGGTACCTCCAATAGAAAATGCAGGCGCACCACGCCCCTTGCGGGGAACGTGGTCCCCGCAGTGGGTTAAGTGAATCAGGCTTATTCGCCGCTGAAACGCATCGAACGCGGCACCTTTCCCTCGTAGGGGAACGATGCAACGTTCAACAACGACTTGATGATTTCGTCCTTCTTGCCGTTCATGGCCTTGGCAAATGCCCCGCCCATGCTGGTCTTCAGTCCGATCTCGTCGCACATCGCCTCAATCTCGCTCTTGGTGAGCAGCTTCAGAAAGTCTTCGCAGAGCTTCCAGTGCCGCGCCAGATCGATATCGAGGTACTTGAGGAGTTGAACCAGGGTTTTCTCCTCGATGCCATCGGCCGCCGATGCCGCCAGTCCCAGGAACATCTTTTCCCGAACCGACTCATCCGACTGCGCGATGACCCGCGCTGCTTCGTCGGTCTTGAACGTGAAACTCGCGTACTCCTGCTTCACGAGTGCGCTCAAGGCTTTCGTCAGCTTGGTATCGCCGATATGCCGGGCATTGCCTGACAGCGAAAGCGCAATGAGTACCGTGAGATTGCTCTCGCGGTTCATCATTAACTCCCGCCGAAACGCCTTGCGCCAGACCTCCAGCCGGTAGTCCTTGACCCGTTGAGAGTCTTGAACCTTGGCTTCAGCTTTGGCATCCGACTTGATTGACGACTTGGAAGCCGACGCGGCCTTGCCGGCCACACCCTTGCTCGAACTCGCCGCTGGTGCGTCCTTCGCCTTTTCCGCCTTGATGCGCGCCGCCACTTTTTTGGCATTGCAGCTCGCATCGAAACACAGGTCCGGATAGACATTCCCCAGCTTGCCCGGCACCGCAGAAATCGCGGCACCGAAGTTCTTGCAGGCACGGCAGGCTTTCGCCTGATCGTCGCCAACACCGGTATCGCCCTCCGCTACAAGTCGCAGCAAAGTGAAGTTTTCTCCGGCGCGAACAATCCGAATGGTCGGATAGTCATCGCTCAGAGACGCCTTCTTGGCATCCAGCGCAGCCTCGGCTTTTGCATCAAAGCATGCCCCGTGGGTACAGTGCCCTGTCGCAATCGCCTCACCAAAGAGCGCCTGCTGATTCCCCGAGTTATGGGGACAGCCGGCACACTCGCCCTTGTCGAAAATAGCGCTTCCCAATGCCCGCGAGATTTGCTCGAGCTGTCCGCGAAACTGGATCACCGTTGGCAGACTGGTCTGAGTAAGCAACTTCTCCAGTACCGCGTCCTGCCGATCGCGCGTAACCGCCGCCAACAACTCGGCATGGCCAAGCTGGATGCGTCGCTCAGACAAAGCCCGACGGACCTTCTCCGAACAATTCATCAGCGCGAGACGCTTGTCGAGCGTGGTACGCGACCACCCCAGACGGCGTGAAGCCTCATCCCGATCACCCTGGCAACGCCCAAGAATCTTGGCCGCCGCTTCAGCTTCCTCGGTGGGACTCATGTTGGCGCGTTGAATGTTTTCGATCAGCGCCGCCTCATCGGCTTCACCATCGTCGAGTTCACGCACCAGTGCCGGGATTTCATACTCATCCCCGAACACCTTCTTTGCCGCACGCCAGCGTCGTTCGCCGGCAACGATTTCAAAACGACCTGCATCGCGAGGCCGCACCAGAATCGCCTGCAGCACCCCTTTCGATTTCACGGACTCTTCCAGCTCCGTCATCTCCGAGGGATCGAAATAGCCACGAGGATTACGGCCAGGAAGGATGTTCCCGACCTTGATAGACGCTTGCAATTGCATGATGCCTCCAAAAGAAAAATGGCAGGCAACCGCATCCCCGGACGGGAATGCGACTGTCCCGCCGGGTTGAATTGCTGAAAAGTTAATGGGTATATCGTTGCCGATACCGTTGCAGCACCTGATCCCGAATTTCGTCGGCATCAAGGCCAAACAGACGACAACACGCCCGATAGGTAAACGCGCCAGACTCCACCCGTGGGGCCTGCAACCACTGGAAGATATCTGTCCGTGTGGCGGCAGACACCCTCAAGTCAAACAGGTCGTGCAGCGATTTCTCCAGCAGGAGGCCATGCAGCCGCAGGATCTCATCCTCGGTCCATGGGGGCTCGCCACCAAAACTCGCTTCACTTCCTGCCGTGCTAGCCAGGTTGAGTTGACGCACCAGACCGTCTTCCCTGTGCATGGTCGCCTCCTTGAATAAGCGCGATGATTCGTTGCGCCTAGTTGCGGTTGTCGGCCTTGATTACGCGGTACGTCTCGTATTCGATCTGGTATCCGTTACCGTGGATGACACTCAAAAGCTGATTGCGCGCCAACACAACGGCGGCATCGTCTTCCTTGTTCATCGCCAGGAAACTGACGTTATCGAGCACACGCACCGCTCTGGCACAGATCCGAATGGCACCGAACTCCGTGTCACCCAGCATGGTCATTTGCCTTCCTCCCCGAAAATGTCACTGCCAGCGGAGGACGGAGTGGCCAAGGCAGTCTTGCGACTGCGGTAAGCACGGAGCAGTTGCTCCAGTTCGGCACCTTCAAATGACCCTTCGGCCCGGACATAGACTTCATCCAGTTCGTCGGTCGATACCGCCTTGCCGATACTGGCCAAGGTGTCTTGCAGCAACTTGCCGGATGCCGAACGCTCCGGGTTTGCTCCCTTTGCGCCCTGCTCTGACGGTGTGGAGATCACTTCGCCGGTTTCATCGTCGATGATCGGTGCCCATGACCCTTCAATGGCTTCAGCGATTCCGATGTTCTGGGTTTCACCGCGCTCATTCACCTCGTCCATGGCAAGTGCCATCGCCAGTTCTGGCGACTTCGGCAGCAGATTGCACAAACGGCGTATCACGGTCTTGAGACCCATGGGAATGAAATGCGTGTCCCAAGGGCTTTCCTTTCCGTACTTCTTTGCCATCTGATAACCACGGGAGTTATCCCGCACCTGCTCGATCTGCTCTTTCGACATCGCATGAAAGGTTCGTGTGCCGTCCTTGAAAACTGCAACGGCGTAGAAGCCCACGATGGTTCCACGCTCCTCATCGGAAGAGGGGAAGCCACTCTTCTTCAAGGGCTCATGCACCAGGGTCCGATTGAGACCGAGGACGATATCGAACTTGTCATTGACTCGAACCTCGTGACCGTAGATGTCCTGCACGATTCCGCTGTTGCGTGCGAGCTTCATGAGGCCCTGATAGCCAGGAATCAACTGACACTGGCTACCGAACGGAACAAGGTGCGCTTCTCCCATCAGACCCACTTCCAACCCTAGCTGACTGGACTGAATC
The DNA here is from genome assembly GCA_049276455.1 of Georgfuchsia sp. GTDB lineage: Bacteria > Pseudomonadota > Gammaproteobacteria > Burkholderiales > Rhodocyclaceae > Georgfuchsia. Next base: position 8,371 of record JBASWL010000258.1, read on the forward strand.
ACCGCCGCAAACACGCTGCGGGGATCGGTCTGGGCCAGTTTCGGATTCATGCGGAATGCCGTCAGGGCAATCCGTACCATCCGGTCCGGACTCAAGTGCTTGGGCAGGGCGCGGGCGATTTCACCCTTGAACTGCTCCAGCATGGCCGGAAACGGAACGACATTGGACGGTGCACTGCTGCCTTGGCGGGACTTCTGGATATTGCGTAAGGTTTGCGACATGGTGTTCTCCAAAGAAAAATGGCGAAGACACATGTCTCCCGGGACGGGGACTGGTATCCCCGCCGGGGTTATGAATTCTAAAAATGCGCCGCTTTACGTCTTATGCGGCATCCAGCTCGAAGGCTTCGGCGTTAGCGGCCCATCGTGGCAACGAGATCAATTCGACCTCGCCACCCGGTTGGTACGCCGGCCAGCTACCCGACTCCTGACACCACTTCAGCAGTTGAAGTGCTGCCCGGTACTTCTTGCGACCGACCTCGATCACTTCCGGATCGGCGCGATACACCGCGACGGCATGGGGTGCCTCTTTCTCCACGGCAACAAACAGGAACGGAAGCTCCATTCCAGTTACGGCCTTGATCCCGTCGACGTAGAACGCCGCCTGGATGTCATAGCCGAAGTTCGCAATGGAGCGTGAGAACCCGCCACTGCTGGCATCGATACAGGTCTTGAGATCAACGATGGCTTCACCGTTGAACCAGTCCGGACGACACTTGCAGTTCAGGCCGGAGCTCGCATCTGTCCAGAACGCAGACAGTTCGGCTTCCCCATGAGCGAGCAACCGTGCAGCCCCAACGTGAGAATGCACGGCCAAATGAACAAGACTGAGCGTCGCCATGTCCTCAGAGGTAATCAGTGTCTTACCCTGATTCGCCTCTTCAAAGCGTGCGGCAGCTTCTTTGCCTTCCTTGGTGCGACGGTCAAACTTTTCCGCCACCACAAACTCGTCGGCAAACCGATCTTGTTCGAGTACAAAGGTATGAACGGCGGTACCAAACGCCATGGCCGGTGTCGGCGTATGCGGATGGTCGAGATACTCGCGCAGGTGGGCCGGGCTCTTCAGCAACTTGACGATGCCAGAGTGTCCGATGGCTTTCTCTGCGTGATACTGGGTGGCCGGCATTAACAGCAGGCCGGGATGATTTAGTTTCATGGTGCCTCCAGAGTGAATTGCCGGAAGCGCCGACCCGAACCGGGGCGATAACCCCGGCTGGGTTGGTGAATGCTGTTTGTTTCGAGCGGCCAGCTACCGCTACTTAATCAACCGGATAACCGATCGATCAAATACGGCTTTCCGCAAGGCGCTCAGTACGAGTGCCCTCGGGAAAGCCCCGGAAATCCGGGGCGATGTAATCATTCGACGGTACCGGCCTTGCGCGCTATGTCCAGTGCTTTGATCAACATGTCGCGGGTTTCCGGGTCTCTCCTGCCCGCCTTTAGCCGCTGATAGAGATCGCAGGCAAAGGCCATCGGCAGGGGATCGAACAGTCGAACGAGGTAGGGATTCAGTTTCATGATTTTCTCCAGAGGTTGATAAATGACCCTGGCGAAAATCGCATCCAAGATGGAGCGATCCCCGCAGGACAAAGGGCTCTTCGAAGAAAGCGCTTTGTGCTGCGGGGATGACCCCCACAGGCAATACTGCAAATCAAAGACCGAGCGCGTGAACGATCGGACGACTGATGATCCAGCCTGAAATGCAGCAAGCGAGTAGAACGAGTTCCATGAGATGCCTCCTGAAATGAAAAAGGGGGCACCCCTCCCCTGATGCGGAGGCGATGCCCCCGCGTGGGGTTGGAAAAATCAGGCGATGACTTCGAAGGAAGCCGTACCCTTGCTGCCGGAATCGTTGCCAATCCCGCTGCGGCGCATATACGCCGGTATGTCGTACTGCTGCCAATCCACAGCCGATTCCTTGCTTGTTTCCTGCACCACCTCAGTCGTAGCGACCTGATGCGGTGAGCGCGTGAAATAGCCACGAATGGCCTCCACAGCGAACTGCAGAAACGAGAGAATCAGATGCAGTCCTGCCAGCATGGCCAGGACGAGAATGACGCGCTCCATGAACAAATCTCCTGATAGAAATGGAGATCAGCTCCCCGCCGGGAAGAAGACCTCCCGGTGGGGAAAATGAAACGTGATGCTTAGAACGGTTCCATGTCCGGCACGTCCTCGAACGCAGGGCCTGCGGCCGCCGTCGGTTTCGCGCTACCGTTGCCGGTGCGCTTGCCATTTTTGGCTTCAGGTACATCGCCGTCCGAAGGACGACCGCCAAGCATCTTCATCTCGCTGGCGAGAATCTCGACGACATAGCGATCCTGTCCCGCCTTGTCCTGCCATTTGCGGGTCTGGATGCGACCTTCGACGTAGACGGGCGAACCCTTCTTCAGGTACTCGCCAACGACTTCCGCCGTGCGACCAAAAAAGACGACACGGTGCCATTCGGTGATTTCTTTCTTTTCACCGGACGACTTGTCCTTGTACGTCTCCGTTGTTGCGATCCGAATCGTTGCGATCGCTTCGCGGTTCTGCGTGTAACGAACCTCTGGGTCGGCACCGAGGTTGCCGATGAGGGTGACTCTATTAAGTGATGCCATGTTGCCTCCTGACAAAAGTTGGCAGGAAGGCCGTCATTACCTGACGGGGTTTCCCCGCCGGGGTTAAGTAAATGCTGTTTATTTCGGAAGGCCAGCTACCTTCACCGTGCCCACCATAAGGAGGACATGAGATGGACGCATTGTGGTCGCCGACCATCGGATTGGGCGTCCGAAATGCGTCCTTTTTGGTCACATTTCGGGCGCCGCGTTGTATCCCGCATGACTACTCTCCCGAGGCTTATTCCACCGGGAGACACACATGGCAACTCGTCAATACAAGCCTTCATCGACTATTCCAACGGTTCGACTCAGTAATAGCCGCCCCTTTATTACCCAGAAAGCGGTCCTGAATTCACTTCACGCCCAACAGATCTTCGAGCGCGGCTATGAGATGTGTGCCAATGGACTTTTTTCCCTGACCGTTGTTTTGCGTTTCATCGGCACCGAGGAGCAAGCCCAGGCCGTAGAAGGCATGGTTGATGAGCTTCTCAATAAGACGCTCGCTGAAATACGCCAGGAAGTGGTTCGGATGCAGGAACTTAGCGAGGCAAACGGATGTGAAACCACTATCGGTTATACCAATTCCCGAACCATCGAGATTCAGATTACGTCACCTCGATCCATTCGATTTCTGGCCATCATTCGTGAGTTCGATGGCTTGATCGCCCAGATGGATGCGCTGTGGCTGGCCTGTCTCATCGACGATACCAACTATGCGATTGAAGCCTATCAGTGGAAGCGCAAGATTCTCCGTCTGGCGGGCCAGATACGTACTCTCGCGACACGTGCCATCCTGGCTGCGCGCAAAAAGGAGAACGCGGAAATTGCCGCAGAAGAAAAGGAATCGGCGGTTCTCAAGGATTTAACGGCACCCGTGACTGAAACCTCTTCTGCGCTGTCAGTTCCGGCCGTGTAGGTGGAACTCAACCCGTACCAGGAACGTGCGGTTATTGCCAACGGTCATTGCACGGTTCTAGCCTGCCCGGGGTCAGGAAAGACGCGCGTATTGGCCTCGCGTGCAGCCCACTTGCTCGAAGCATATGAGCAGGGGCAAGTATGTGCGGTCACCTTTACCCGTGATTCAGCCGAGGAGCTGAAATCGCGAATACTGACAACCTGCGGCCATGCCAATGCAAGTCGATTGGCTGTAGGAACCTTCCATTCGATTGCTCTGGCACAACTACGCCGGAACAGATCTTCAGGACTTGGGCGACTGATTTCGGAAGGAGAGCGTCTGTCATTGATCCGACGATGCTGGAAGCAACATGCCAAACGCCATTCGCTGGAGAGCGTGATTCAGGCCATCGATTCTTCAAAATCAAAGATTGACTGGCAGCCGGTCGAGAGCGCAGCCATCATGGCGGCACTCACGACCTATGGCGAACTGTTGCACGCCGAGGGAGCTATCGATTTCTCCGATCTCATGCTCAAGGCCGTTCAGGACATGAATACAAAATCCGCACCGCCACTCTCGGTGCGATGGCTCTTGGTGGATGAAGCCCAGGACATGGATGAAGTGCAGATGGAATGGGTCAAGGCACACGCCAGACAAGGCATTGAAGTCACACTCGTCGGCGACGACGACCAAAGCTTGTACTCATTCCGTCATGCCCTGGGGTATGCCGGACTCAAGCACATTTCGGAATACCTTTCGTCAGCAGTGATGTCCTTGCCGATCAATTACCGATCACCAGACAACATCGTTCAACACGCCAACCGGCTGATCGCTTACAACGCTGATCGCGCACCGAAGGCCATCGAAGCGTTCAATAAGTTGCATGGCGCTATCGACATCATGCGCGTCGCTGATCGTTGGAGCGAGGCTGACCTGATTGCGGCCCATATCGCTGCGAAAAGCGATCGTGAATCATGGACTGTACTTGGCCGAACCAACAGCATGCTGGACGCGGTGGAAGTGGCCTTCGTGGAAAGGAACGTCCCGTATTACCGCTTGGGAGGTAAAAGTGTCTGGGACAAAACCGTAGGTAGCACGCTGATGGGTCTGCTGCACTCCGTAGCCGGCGGGAGCTGGACGGGCCTAGCCAACACCCTATTCTTTTGTGGCATGGCGCCAGCGCTCGTAAATGACATTTCCCGAGTCCTTCCTGACGCCACGTGCCTCGAAAGGCTCGACGGGATCAATCACGATCATCCGCTTCTCGAGAACTCCAAGAGTGATAGGGAAATGTTTACAAGCATTCAAGAGGCGATGCGCGATTGGGTGCAGCAAAACCGTCTTGACCGCCCTGCACTGGTGATTCATGCCGTGTCCGCATGGCTTGCTGAGCGTACTACCGAAGAAAACGCCACCCTGCTCCAACGTCTTGAAGGCATCTTGTGCCGAATGAACGGGCGCCTTTTGAACCGTGTGGTGACAGCCACCACTCGCTGCAAATCGATCAGCAGCGGGACCCCCATCATGACCTTGCACGCAGCGAAGGGCCTGGAGTTTTCAAATGTGTGGATCATGGGTGCCGAGGAAGGCAACCTCCCCCACGTTGAGTCTACGCCCGAGGAAGAACGTCGCTTGTTTTATGTCGGCATGACACGCACAAAGGGACAACTGATTGTCAGC
>JBASWL010000259.1:0-2001 GCA_049276455.1 Georgfuchsia sp.
GTGGGAGATCTTGATCTGGTATTTGAGACCGAAGAAACGCCACCTGCAGATCCTTCATCTCTTCCCAATTAATTACCTCTGTGTAAAGATCAAGCCCCAAACCATCCACCAACTTTTCAATGTTACCTACAGCTTGGTCAGTGTTCCAGCCCGCATCGACGTGAAACAACAATGGACGCAAGCCCATTTTTTCTTTGGCGACATAGGCACCATAAGAGCTATCCAAGCCTCCGCTAAGCCCAATAATGCAATCAAAGTCCTTTCCCTTGCCGTCGTGCCGAATCTTGTCGGCGAGCAAGCTGAGATCTTCCTCGCCTTTCTGATCGGTATGCCAGTTAGGTTTTATTGTTGACTCAAAGTTATTGCAGTAGTCACACCATCCGCGAGTATCAAAAGAGATATTTGGATCAGCGGAATCCATAATGCAATTGCTGCAAATGCGGTATTTAGCCTTGTTCATTGTATTTTTTTGAATGTTGGTTATCGAGTCTCTGGGTTCGCCAGGGCTATCGCACTCGGATGTCATTGAGCACCCCAAAATATGCCAACGAAGTCGCCACAATGAAATAAATGGTTCAAACTTATATACTAATGCGCATGTATTGTAAATACAGCGCGCCAATCAGGTCTACTCTCGTCCTTTGGGCGGACGAAATGGAATCTACTTCTGGGGCGAGCCTGATGGACTGCTTGAGCACAATCAACGCATCGGCACGCGACATTACTTTGGGAAGCATTGGTGATTGCCCTGTGCGCCATGCTCTCTGACGCCGACAGCTTAGACGAGATCGAGCTCTGGGGTCGCATGAAGACAGACTGGCTGAGGCGTTTCCTGAAACTGGAGAACGGCATTCCCTCGCAGGACACCTTCCTGCGTATCTTCCGGGTTGCGCTCGAAACACAAACGGGCGGCTTGGGACGACGATATCCGGATGAACATGTTGGGTCTCACCGTTATGATGTTCGAGTGCAATAGCCCCGGGTTTTGCTAAACCTCAAATGAGGCATCAATTTGCTCAAATATCTCAGTGAATCGGGCCTCTTGTCGTGCGGCGGAGTACTCAGAATAGTAGCGGCTACGGGCTGACTCACCGAGCCGGTTGCGGACCATCGAATCAGCCGAGACAGACACTAGCGCCTTCACCAACTCGTCGTGATCACCGATGGGAATGATGAGACCTGTCTCGCCATGCAGTATCATCTCATCCGCTCCCGCTACTGGAGTCGATATGATCGCCTTGCCCAACGCCATGTACTCTGCGACGGTTCGTGGAAATGCCTCTGAGTGACTGACCATGACAGCCACGTCGGAGGCTCGTACAAACTTCAAGGCATCCTCGCGATGCCCCAGGATACGGTAACGGTCACCGCCGGACGCTTCCAGCGCTTGCACCATCTCAGTTCCGCCCCAACGGGGAGAAGCGCCACCGACAAAGTGGACCCGCACATTCGGTAGGGCCCGGCACAAGGCGTCAGCCGCCAGCGCAAAGATGTCCTGCCCCTTGCGCTTCTGGATGGTCCCAACGACCACCACGTGGAAGGCTTCCGGCTCCATGCCGAGCTCAGAGCGCACAGCCTCGATGGGCTTGGCGGACAACTCGCTCACTTCCCTTTCGTCGATCGCATTCGGCAACAAGTAGGCCTCATGCCGAGGCCCCAGCAACCTGGTCCAGTTGTCCCGGGTACGGGTAGAGACGAAAACGTGAGCATCGAAACGTTTGAGGAACACAAGCGGCCCATGCAGAGGACCGTCCGTTCCTTCTTCCGCGCTGAACGACTGGAAGTTGAAGGAATCGACATCGCCGCGAACGACACAGGCCATACGAACGGCACGTGCGTTGGTGATCTGCAGACAGTCGAGGTTCCGGATGAAGCTGTTGCATATGACCAAAACATCACCCTCCTTTCCGTCAATCGCGGCCAGGCGTGGGCGTGCCAAATTGAACAGTCGGATTCCAAAATACCGAGCCAGTTCCGGCAAGGAACGCCCAAAGCGGGGAG
>JBASWL010000260.1:0-2761 GCA_049276455.1 Georgfuchsia sp.
GAACCTTACAACCTGACATGACATTTTTATTCGACATTGATGTCATTACGGCAACCAAACGGTTGCAAGGTACCGGGCAGGTGGCAGACCGTTTCGAGCAGGAAAAAACCGATTTCTTTGAGCGCGTTCGGCAGGCCTATCTCGACAGAGCCAGAGAATTTCCTTGTAGATTTCATGTCTTCGATGCAAGCTTGAGTATCAATGATATTCATATAATGCTTGAAGAAGTTATTATAAGTGACTGTTAATAATATATTAGACTGGCAAAGAGAGGCATGGGTTCGCCTACTTGCCCAGCCAAACAACTTGCCCCATGCCACGCTGTTCATTGGTCCGGCAGGCACCGGCAAGGGCCTGTTTACCGATCAGTTGGCAGCCCGTTTGCTCTGCGAATCGGCGCAAGGAATTCAGTTCGCTTGTGGCAAATGCAACGGTTGCCACTTGCTTGCTACGGGCAATCACCCCGACTATCGCAAAATTACACTTGAAGACGGCTCTGAGGATATTGGCGCCGAGGAATCCACTCCAAAATCCGCTGCCAAGTCGAAAAAAAAATCAGCCGCACCTTCGACACAAATCAAAATCGACCAGATTCGCGCGCTGGAAGAGTTTGTTTTTGTCGGCAGTCATCGCCAGGGCAAGCGAATTATCGTTATCAATCCTGCCGATGCAATGAACACAGCAGCCACGAACGCACTCCTTAAAATACTTGAAGAACCTCCTGCAAGTGTTTATTTTTTATTGATATCATCCAATGATAAACGTCTTTTTCCGACCTTGCGTAGCCGCTGCCGGCAAATAATGTTCGGCATTCCTGATGTTGCAGTTGCTTGCGCATGGTTGAAAGCAGAGGGCATCCAGAAACCAGAGCAACTCCTCCGTTTGGCTGGTGGGGCGCCGCTGAAAGCGCTTGCGTTAAAGGAAGAAGGTGGCGCTAGAGTAATCGAAGAGGCCATAGAACCCTTGTGGTGTCCGCCGCTGGAGCCAATCGCGCTGGCCGCGCATTGGGAAGCATTGCGCAAAAAGAATCCAGGTTTCCTGCTCGAACACTTGATCGATGCGCTTCAGAAATGGCTTTATGATCTTGTCCGGGTTCGTAACGGCAGCACTCCGCGTTATATGTCGGGCTCGCAAAGTGATTTGCTAAATGTCGCCCCCAAAGCCTCCGTTGCTCGCCTAAACCGTTGTTATGCAGATATGCTCAAGATCCGTGCCACGGCTCGTCACCCATTAAACGAGCTGCTGTTTCTGGAAGATCTGGCGGTACGTTGCGCAGTTGCATTGAGCCAGCCACGATCCTGATGAATACATTGCTTGTTGATTCGCACTGCCACCTGGATTTTCCTGATTACGCCAGTCAACAGGGTCAACTACTTGCTGCCATGGCAGAAAACGGCGTGGGATGGGCGCTATGCGCAGGCGTGACGCTGGAACGTTTCCCTGCCATGTTGGCGATAGTCGAGGCACACGATAATCTGTTTGCCGGAGTTGGAGTTCATCCGGATCATCAGGAAGGGCAAGATCCGACAGTTGAAGAACTGCTGTCGTTGGCAACTAATTCAAAAGTCGTCGCCATTGGCGAAACAGGGCTCGACTATTACCGCTTGTCAGGCGATCTTGAATGGCAGCGCAACCGCTTCCGTTGCCATATCCGCGCTGCCAAGGAATGCGGCAAACCATTGATTATTCACACCCGCTCCTCGGTTGAGGACACGCTAAAGATACTGCGGGAGGAGAGGGCAGACAGCATCGGCGGGGTATTCCACTGCTTCACGGAATCGGCCGAGGTTGCTCAGCAAGCGCTTGATCTCGGTTTCTACATTTCCTTTTCCGGCATTGTCACATTCAAGAACGCTGTCGCCATAAAGGAAGTTGCCCGCACCATTCCGCTGGACAGATTATTGGTCGAGACCGACTCGCCTTATCTGGCGCCTGTACCGCACCGAGGCAAACGAAATGAACCCGCCTATGTACGCCATGTGGCGGAGGAAGTCGCCAAGCTGCGGGAAATCGAATATTCCACGCTGGCGGAAGCGACGACCCGAAATTTTTTCAGACTATTCAAAATAACGCCGGATTGTTGAGCCGGATTGCAGATTTACTAGTGGCTGATTTCCACGATTTCTGTAATCGGCAGGGTAGCGATGTCACTTAGCCTTTCGTTGCGTACCCCATCCTGTCCCAGTAGCGAGGAAACCTGAGAAAAACTAGATGCCACAAACAAGTTCTGTCCGTTGGACGCTTGGCGAGTGACCCCATAGCGCAGGCGAGCACGTTCAGCAGTTGGCAATTTGCCGATCAGGCTTTTGGTGGCCCACACTGCGCCATATCGAGCAAAATCAGATATCCGCGCTGCCTGATTGATTGAATCACCCAGCACGACGAACTCAACGCTGGTCGGTGTTTGGAAAGTACCGAGCCATTCCTGCCCTTCTGTAATCCCGGTGTTCAGGTACAACTCATTCAACCAGTTTTTGCGCAGCTGCCATGCCTTGCTCAGACGCTGCATCTCCTTTCGTATCTCTTGGGCACAGCAAAGGGCATTCATGAGGTAATCACTGTCAGGCTGGGGAAAGAAGTAGTACAGCATGCCATCGCCGACATGCTTGCCGCAAGTGGCCTGGTATTTGCGAAAAATTGTCCCCATTGCTGCCCAGATTTCGTTGATCAGTTCAAAGTACTCCTCAGGGGGCAGTTCGGAACATATTTTTACTGAATTTTGCAAGTCGGCTACCAACACGGCGAGCGAAGTGAGCACCGG
>JBASWL010000261.1:0-5957 GCA_049276455.1 Georgfuchsia sp.
ATCCGCATCTGACAGGGGAGGAACTTCGGTCATCAAATCGATGCGGTCGAGAAAAGGCCCCGACAGCTTGCTGCGATAGCGCACCACGTGATCGGGTGTACAGCGGCATTTCCCGTTCGAGTGGCCGGGAAAGCCGCAGGGACAGGGTGGCATTGCTCTTTTGCCGCATGTGTCCGCTACGCTTAAGTCACCGAAACCAAAGATCTTTTCTGATAACCCCCGAACCTTGGGGGAGCATATAAAGCGAGCCCGTGCACTTCGACGGTCATCCCAACCCGAGGCAGCCGCCCTCACAGGAGTTGATACCTGCACCATCCTTAATCGGGAAAAGAAACACACTGAGCCAGCCATGAATTCCATGCCCGCCATTCTACGGTTTCTGGACAACGACCCTTACCGGAACTCCAAACAATCCCTGAACGTCTCCGTTCCCTACGGCGAACCAACGGTTGGTCAATTAGCGAAGCTGCTCAAAAGCTTGCGGTGATTGAGGGGCGGGGCAAGGCGATCCTGTTCCGACGACATCGAGAATGGGTTGCCAAACTTTGGAGATTACCCACCATGGCCCAACTTGGTGACATTGGTCTCCCCGGGCAGTGTCAGGATTGCCTGAACCAGCATCGTCAACTCCGCATTACATAGTTGTCTATTGACGCAGTGATCTCACGTATCCGACTGACCAGACACGTGAAGCCACTCATGCTAAAGATTGCTAGTCGTCTGCCGCTAATCACTGGCATGTCCATTTTGACTCAGGCAATTATCAGAAAGGCAATTAATTGCCTACACAGCAAGCAGCTGCATAAATAGTGCATTCAGTCCTTGGGGGATCGTAGTGGCGACAATCCTGCTGGTTGACGATTCGGCGACCATTCTTCTAAGCATTTCAAACATCCTTGCGAAAGCCGGCTATGCGGTCGTGAAGGCTTCTGCGGCCCAGGAAGGTTTGGCAAAGTTATCGGCCAACACCAGGATCGACCTGCTCATTACCGACCTCTACATGCCGGGCATGAACGGTATCGAATTCATCAAGGAAGTGCGCCGCCTGCCCGGCTACAAGTACATGCCGATCCTGTTCCTGACGACGGAGTCGCAACAGGAAAAGCGCACCCAAGCCAAGGCTGCTGGTGCGTCGGGCTGGTTGGTCAAGCCTGTCACGGCGGACGAATTGTTGAACACCATCAAGCTCGTTGTTCGCTAGTCTTATGGAATCCAACTCAATAATCGCTCTGCAACGCAACTCCGCTGTGCTTGCCACAGTCGGAGTGATTGCATTAGCGGCGATTTATCTGGGTCACGGCTGGTTTCAAGACCGGTTATTACCCGCGCTTGGGCTTGGCCGTGTGGCCGGATATACGTTGGGAGCCATTGCCATCATCGCGATACTCTTCATCGGACTGAGGCACCACTCCCAGGCCCACTTGTATTCAGAGGTGGCAACAGAATTGCGGCAGGTGAGTACCTTTAACAATGTGGTGCGCGGCCAGATGGAGATCATTGTCAAGGAAACTGAAAAAGCCGCCTTTGACATCGCCGAACGCCTGCTGACCATCGACCAGGTCGTGACCCAATTGGGCCGCTTTGTTGATCACACGACGGTGGAGACAGCCGATCTTCTGGCTCAATCGAAATTCCGCGTTGAAAGCAACCGCAACCTGGTTGCCACTCTCGACCGTTACATTTCTGATCGCGTAAAAACTGCCCGCGAAGACGAGGAACAATTAAGCCAGATGGTCAACGAGGTTAAATCGCTGGGTTCACTGGTGCAGTCGATCAAGGAAATATCGAATCAGACCAACCAGCTTGCAATCAACGCAGCGATTGAAGCTGACCGGGCTCGCGAATCCGGCCGCGGCTTCATCGTGGTTGCTGACGAAGTGCGCGAGCTGTCCAGGGCCACCAACGCTGCCGCCGGGCAAATCGAAGCACGCATGAACGCCGTAGCGGTATCAATCGCCGATCGATTCCAGAACAAGCTGGCCCACAACAAGGTCGATCAGGAGCGCGAAGTGCTCAAGCGCTTTTCGGCGCAACTCGAAGAGCTGGGTTCCGGCTACCAGGAAGTTGTGAATCACGAAATGCAAGTAGTGGCAACCATTCGCGAAACCAATCAGCAACTCAACAATATGTTCATGGATACGCTGGCGAGCGTGCAATTCCAGGATGTCACCCGGCAGCAGATCGAGCATGTGATTGATGCTTTGCATCGTCTCGATGGCCATGCTGTTGTTCTTGCCGAGCGACTTGTCCGCTCCGGCGATGCGGATTTCGCATTGACGCCGCTATCACAGCACATTGAACAGATTTACAGCAATTACGTCATGACGTCGCAGCGCGAAAGTCACCACTCCACGCTGCACCGAAAGTCCTGCGGCAGTGACGGCAGCGGCCCCAATGTGGAACTCTTCTGAACCAAATAACCTGTAAATAGGGAGACCTGCGCCATGCACAAACAAGAATCCAAAACAGCGTCCAGTGGCGAAGTACGACGACTGGTGATTGAAAGCGATCTCACCATCTACAACGCACCGGAGCAGAAGCGTGCGCTGATCGCCGCGCTGGATCAGGCGCAAGTCGTCGAACTCGACCTGGCACAAGTCGGCGATATCGACAGTGCCGGCCTGCAGGTACTGCTCCTGGCCAAGCGGGAATCAGTGTCCGCCAAAAAGGAAATGCGCATTGTTGCCCATAGCTCGGCGGTGCAGGAATTACTGGATTTTCTCAATGTCGCCGGCTATTTCGGTGATCCGCTGGTGATTCCCGCCAAGGGAAGCGCATAAGGAGTTTTTGCAATGGATGAGATTGTCGCCATATTTATTCAGGAAGCCCGCGAACTGCTTGGCGGGATGGAGCAGGGCTTGATGCGCCTGCAGCATGACCCAGGCGCGAGCGACTCCGACCCTGAACTCATCAACGGGATTTTTCGGGCCGCCCACACCATCAAGGGCGGGGCCGGCATGGTGGATATACGCGTCATCGAGCAGTTCACGCATTCCGCGGAAAACGTACTGGACCAGGTGCGCAACGGCAAACTGCATCTGAATAACGAATTGATCGCCGATTTGCTTGCCGCTGCCGATCATATCGGTGCCCTGTTTGATGCTGTCGAAGAAGGCGACAGCGGCGATGATGCCGCACTCACCACCAAGGGTCAGTCCATCGTGGAGCGACTGAAGGCGCATTTGAGCGAGAGCGGTACGGTAGCTTCGGTTGCCTCGAAATCGCCGGAGCCTGCGACGGCCGAAGTGGAAAGCCCGGGGGGCAGCAGCGTCAGTGCCGATAGCTGGCACATATCCCTGCGCTTTGGCCCTACCGTGCTGAAGAACGGCATGGACCCTGTGGCATTCCTGCGCTATTTGCTGTCTCTGGGCGAGATCGCTCACATCACCACCCTGTTCGATGCCATGCCGGCCGCCGAGGATATGGATCCGGAGTCCTGTTATCTGGGCTTCGAGATCAATTTCTGCAGTCATGCCGACAAGAGCACCATTGAAAAGGTATTCGATTTTGTCCGCGATAAATGTGATTTGCATATCCTGCCACCCTACAGCAAACTCGTCGACTACATCAGGCTGATCGAGGAATTGCCTGAAGAAACGCTGAAAATAGGCGAGATACTGGTAAAGAGCGGAGCGCTTACCCAGGAAGAACTCGACGCCGGGCTTTTGAAGCAGCAATTCGTCCCGGAAGCATCAGGGAATAAGGACAACCAGTCGGCGTCACCGCTCGGCAGCATTCTGATCGAGCAGCGCGTCATCCAGCCCGAGCTGGTCGAGGCCGCCGTCGTCAAGCAAAAACAGGTAATCGAGAAAAAAGCAGCCGAAGCGCGCTTCATCCGGGTCCAGGCGGACAAGCTCGACCAGTTGATTGATCTGGTCGGCGAACTGGTCATCGCCGGCGCCAGCGCCAACCTGATTGCCAAGAAAAGCGGACAAGCGGTGCTTGCAGAAGCGACCTCGATTCTGTCGCGCCTGGTTGAGAACATTCGCGACAGCGCCCTGCAATTGCGCATGGTGCAAATTGGCGAAACCTTCAATCGCTTTCATCGCGTGGTGCGCGATGTCTCCCAGGAAAATGGCAAGGATATCGAACTTGTCATCAGCGGCGCCGAGACGGAACTCGACAAATCGGTGGTGGAGAAAATCGGCGACCCGCTGATGCACCTGATCAGGAATGCCATCGATCACGGCATAGAACCCGCGGCCGTCCGCGCCGCCGCCGGCAAGCCGGCCCAGGGCCGGCTCGATCTCAACGCCTACCACGACTCCGGCAGCATCGTGATTGAAGTGGTGGACGATGGCGGTGGTCTGCCCCGGGACAAGATACTCAAAAAGGCTATTGAGCGCGGCATCGCCCAGGACGGCGACACGCTCAGCGACGAGGAAATCGTCAACCTGATTTTCCAGCCGGGCTTTTCCACTGCTGACCAGATTACCAACCTGTCCGGTCGCGGCGTCGGCATGGACGTGGTGCGCAAGAACATCCAGGCTCTGCGCGGCCATGTCGATGTGAAAAGCCAACCGGGTCAGGGCAGCCACTTCACCATCAGGTTACCGCTGACGCTTGCCATCATCGACGGCTTTCTGGTCTCGGCGGGTTCTGCTTCTTACGTGATCCCGCTCGACATGGTGGTGGAATGTCTCGAGCTCAATGTATTCAGTACCGAGCGCGACTACCTCAACCTGCGCGGCGAAGTGTTGCCCTTCATCCGCCTGCGCAACCTGTTCGAGGTCGAAGGCGAGGCGCCAAAGCGCGAGAACGTAGTCGTTGTCCGCAGCGCCCAGCAAAAGGTCGGCATCGTGGTGGACCATCTGCTCGGCGAATTCCAGACCGTGATCAAGCCGCTCGGCACCCTGTTCCGCAATCTGCGCGGCATTTCCGGCTCGACGATTCTGGGCAGCGGCGACGTTGCACTGATTCTGGATGTACCAACCATGGCCGCCCTGGCGGGACGGCATGAAACCGAAGCATTGGCCTTATCGACTACCAGCCGTTGATCCATCATTTTTCAATTAATTTCAAATAAAGGAGTTCAATCATGTTCAAGAATATGAAAATCGGGGCAAGGCTGGGTATGGGCTTCGGCCTTGTGCAGTTGCTGCTCGTCGCCATAGCAATACTGTCCTACATGCGAGTGGCGCAAATCAATGAAGAGATTAAAAATCTGGTGAACGACAAATATCCCAAGGTCACCATGGCGACGGACCTGATTCGCGCCATGGACGAGGTGGAGAAATTCAACCGCAACACGATGCTGATCTACGATGCGGCTGGACTCGAGAAGCAGTACGCCGGGCGCAAGAATGCGATCAATATCATCGACGAAACGCACAAAAAGCTGGAAGCGATGATCGCATCCGAGGAAGGCAAGAAGCTGAATGCCGACATCAAGGTGGCTGAGACAAATTACTGGGCCATGCTGAAGAAATTCGATGAAACCAACAAAACCTTAGGCGGCAATTACGCCTCGGAAATCCTGTATGGCGAATTTGTCCCTGTGGCGAATGCCTATCTGAATTCGGTGCGTGCGTTGATCAAGCATGAGGATCAATCGATGGTCCAGTCCGGAAAGTTTGCCGACGAACTTGCCCACGCAACCGAGAACCTGATCCTCATTCTGTCCGTCATCGCTTTTCTTGCGGCGGCAGTCATCGGCTGGTGGGTTACCCGCAGTATCACGGCTCCGACCCGGCACCTGATCGTGGCCGCCGACAAGATGGCTGAAGGGGACTTCAATTTCAAGGTCGACATCGATTCGAATGACGAGGTCGGGACGCTGGCCAGGTCGGTGGCCGGGATGCAAAGCAACGTGCAGACCATCATCGCCGAAATGAACCACATGTCGAAAGAGCACGACGCGGGCGACATTGATGTCAAGATTGACGAAGGCAAGTTCAAGAACGACTTTCAGGTCATGGCCGGCGGCGTGAACAACATGGTGTCCGGCCACATCGCAG
>JBASWL010000262.1:0-1648 GCA_049276455.1 Georgfuchsia sp.
AGCGCTTTTGAAGCGGAGAGCGCCATGAGCGAAATGATCAGACGTAACGCGTCGCCTGCAACTGCGCAAAGCGATCCGAGGGCCATCGCGATAGTCGGGGCGCCACAGCAATATCTCACCTTCCTGCTCGGAGGCGAGATGTTCGCTCTGGCCATCCTCAACGTGAAGGAGATCATCGAGTACGGCAACCTCACCGAAATCCCGATGATGCCGGCCTACATCCGCGGCGTCATCAACCTGCGCGGTGCGGTGGTGCCGGTGGTCGATCTGGCAGCGCGCTTCGGTGGCCAGCAGAGTGAGATCGGCCATCGCACCTGCATCGTCATCGTCGAGATAAAGAGCGGCGAGAACGGGGAAGAACGGCACGACATCGGCATCATGGTCGATGCGGTATCCGAGGTGCTGGAGATACCGGGTAGCGAGATCGAGCCGCCGCCCACCTTCGGCGCCAAGATCCGCGTCGATTTTATTGCCGGCATGGGCAAGGTCGCGGGCAAGTTCGTCATCCTTCTCAATATCAATCGCGTGCTCTCGGTCGAGGAGATGGCGACACTGGCTTCGGTTGGCGGACTGAATGCAACTGATGCGATGGTGGAGACTCATTAAACAATAGTTCCAAACCTGAATGACATCAGAAATGCGAACACCTGCCCCAATCCATTCATTCATCCTGTTACCGGGCGGTGGTGCTTCCTCCTCCACTGCCAGGACTT
Source organism: Georgfuchsia sp. (assembly GCA_049276455.1). GTDB lineage: Bacteria > Pseudomonadota > Gammaproteobacteria > Burkholderiales > Rhodocyclaceae > Georgfuchsia. The sequence goes on from JBASWL010000262.1 coordinate 714, forward strand.
TTTATACATAGGATAGTAGAGGTCAATCATGTTTCAAAGTGTGAAAATCGGTACCAAGACAGTGGTTGCGATTGGCGTATTGCTTGTGGCAACCTGGTCTCTGATGATTTACCTGACCTACGCGCACCAACGCGATGCAGCCATCGCCCAGTCGCACGAATTTGCGGAAAGCGTGAATCAGATGACGGTGGCATCCATTACCGCCATGATGATCACGGGCGTATCGAAAGAACGCGCCGTGTTCCTGGATCAGATACGGAATTCAAGCGGAATCAAGGATATCAGGGTGCTTCGCTACGGCTCTGTCATCAAGGATTACGGTGCAGGGGATGCATCCGAGAGCGCCCCCACCGCGGAAGAAACGGCCGCAATGGAAAAGGGTCAGTCTTTGTTCAGAGTCGATGCCGACAACGGCAGCCTGAATGCCATCATTCCAATGCTCAACTCGAAAAACTATCTTGGCAAAGACTGCACGTCATGCCATGAGGGCAAGGAAGATGAGGTACTGGGTGCGGTCAGCATGAAGGTCAGTATTCAAAAGGAACAGGCAGAGTTGCGCAGCTTTACCTGGTGGATATCGATGATTGCGCTGATCCTCAGCTTGCCGCTGCTGGGGGCTGTCTACTTTTTCATTCGCCGCTTCGTGACGCTACCGCTGGGAGGAGAACCCGCTGCCGCGACCGACGCGGTCAATCGAATCGCTGAGGGAGACCTCACGTTTGATGTGCCAGTCAGGAAGGGAGACAGCTCGAGCCTGCTTTATGCAGTCAAGCACATGCAGGAGAATTTGACGAACTTCATCGCCGACATGAACCACATGTCGAAAGAGCACGACGCGGGCGACATTGATGTCAAGATTGACGAAGGCAAGTTCAAGAACGACTTTCAGGTCATGGCCGGCGGCGTGAACAACATGGTGTCCGGCCACATCGCAG
>JBASWL010000263.1:0-36687 GCA_049276455.1 Georgfuchsia sp.
CCGCAAGGCGTAGCGGTGATCCCAGCTTCACAATTTAGGGATTTTGCTAAAATCCGCGCGATGGTCGTCTTGCCAACCCCTCGGGTCCCTGTAAATAGATAGGCATGATGCAAACGCTGCTCTGAGAGCGCATGCGTCAGGGCACGAACAACATGTTCCTGCCCCACTAGCGTAGAAAAATTGCGCGGCCGCCACTTGCGCGCAAGAACTTGATAACTCATGCGCTCCACACCAATGCAGAAAATGAAAGTGGCGAGCCTAACCCCCGGCACTTGCAGTAAGTAGCTGTGGCTGCTTCCTTCCGGACCTGACCAGATTCACCACCTCGCAATGCGGGGAGACCCGCCACGGCGAATTCTATCACCGCGCATCCACGTTCCCGGACTCCGTTTGGCGGCAAAATAGGACCTATCCAGGAATAAGAGGAGACTGTCGTGTCGCATATGGACGATTTGCCGCCCCAGGAATCAGATTCGCCTTCGCCATTTCCCAAACTGCGCGATATCGACGCGAGCCGCCCCTTCCTCTGGCTATCGCTTGCCGTCGGGGACATGCGCGCCCATCCGGGCCCGAGCCTGTTCTACGGCTGCTGCTTCGCACTGCTGGGCTTCGTGACCACATGGGTGTTCCGCAACGCGTATCCCTACCTGTCAGCGGTGATTTGCGGTTCCCTGCTGCTCGGCCCGGTACTTTGCATGGGTCTTTACGAGATCAGCCGTCTTCATGAACAGCGCCAGGCCTGCCATTTGCTGTCGACCCTGGCCGTCTGGCGTCGCAACCTGGGCAACATCGGCATCCTCGCCGTCGTGCTCGGCATCGCCTTCCTGGTCTGGGCGCGGGCATCGATGGTGATCTTCGCCCTGTTCTACGAAAGCGCGATCCCGACGCTGAACGTCTTTCTGGTCCAGGTCGTCTCGCTCGACAACCTCCGGTTCCTTGCAATTTACTGCGTCGTCGCATTGCTGTTTCTCTCGATCGCTTTCGCGATCAGCGTGGTATCGATTCAGCTCATGCTCGACCGCAACCAGGACGCCATCACGGCGGTAATCGCCAGCGTTGCTACCCTGCTGCGCAACCCGGTCTCGATGCTGATATGGGCGCTGATCATCTTCTTCATGACCATCGCCGGTTTCGCCACCTTCAATCTCGGACATATCGTTCTGATGCCGCTGGTCGGTCATGCCGCCTGGCATGCCTATCGCGACGCGATCGAACCACCTGCCTGCTGACAGGCGCTAACCGGCAAGGAGGAAATCGCGCACGATGGCGATCTGGTCGTCGTCCATCAGCACCGGCGCATGGCCGACGCCGGGAATATCCACCGTCTTCGCCTTCGGTCCGCGCTCTGCCATCTGGCAAACCGTATCTGTTGTCAATAGATCCGATTCGGCGCCATGGATCACCAGCGTCGGACACTTGATTGCGTCGTAAACGGGCCACAGATCTACATCGGCATAAACCATGGTCTGGCGGAAAGGCTCTGCGATAGCAGGGTCGTAGGCCATTTCGTATTTGCCATCGGGACGCTGACGCAGGGAATGGATCGTCAGGTGGCGCCATTGTGTATCGGTCAGGTTGCCGAATGTCGAACTTGTCAGCCTGATGTAGGCTTCGGCTGCGGCAACGTTGTCAAACAGGGGTGCATTGCCGGTATATTGGCCGATGCGCTGCAGGGACTGCGCCGTCAGCAGCGGGCCGACATCGTTCAACACCATGCGCCGAATAGCAGCGGGCGTTTCGCTGGCAATCAGCATGCCGATCAGGCCGCCCATCGAAGTGCCGACCCAGTCGACTGTCTCGGCACCAACATGCGCCATCAGCGCACGCATGTCCAGCGCATAGAGCGGAAAACCGTAGTCTTGTGAATTCGTCAGCCAATGGCTGCGTCCGCGCCCCGCAATATCGGGGCAGATGACTCGGTAATTGTCGAGCATGGCTTCTGCGAGAAAATCAAAATCGCGACAGTTGCGAGTCAGGCCATGCACGCAGATGAGTACGTCAGGATTGTCTGCCGCACCCCATTCGACATAAGCCATCTGGTGCGACCCATGCGGGTCGCGGCATGACAACATGTGTTCTCGCATGGCCGGCGCGCGTTCACCGCGGCCAAACAAGCGGTGCAAATACTCGATTAGTCTCATAAGTGAAGTCTATCAGGCACCGTGCCAATAGCGTTTACGTGCTTCGCGCTCGCGACGTACCTTAATGCCGCCTGCGCCAAAATCAAAGGTAACCGCACCATCCTCGTCGCTGCGAAACATCCGCACATTGCGCTCACGATAACGCGCCACGACATTCTCGTGCGGATGACCGAAACGGTTGCGGTAGCCCACGGTAAATACTGCATGAGACGCCCTCACCGCCGCAATGAATTCCGGCGAGGAACAACTCTTGCTGCCGTGGTGTGGCACCAGCATTACGTCGCTGCGCAGATCAGTCGCATGCCGTTGCAACAACTGCATTTCTGCGACAGTTTCGATGTCACCCGTCAGTAACGCACTGCCGTGATACGACGCTATGCGGATCACACAACTCATGTTGTTGGCCTTGGGCGGCGGATGCAGATATTGCTCAATAGCAGGATGCAATACCTCGAATGAAACACCATCCCATTGCCAGCGCTGGCCGTCACTACAAGTGATATGGCGCACTGGCGCCGCCGAAAGCGGATGCTTGAACGGCAACGAACTGAGCAGCCAACCCGTAGGTACGGCTTGCAGCAGCGAGTCAGCGCCACCGGCATGGTCGTTGTCCTCATGGCTGACCACCAGTCCGTCCAGTTTCCGCACGCCGGTTGCGCGCAGATAGGGCACCAGCACGCGCGTACCGCTGTCTGCGTTGGGCGAAAAAGATGGCCCAGTATCAAAAACAAGATCATGAGCTTTTGTCTGCACATGCACTGCCAGCCCCTGCCCGACGTCGAGCACCGTCATTTTCATGTCGCCATCAAGGGGCCGTCCAGGAAAGATGAACAACAAGGGGCAATACAACAACAGGCCGACCCAACGCGCGGGCACGGCGCGCGGCAGCATCAACCATGCTGAACCGATCAGCGCCAGCAGAGTTGCCCACCAGGGCGGCACATGTTGCTGCCATATCGCCCACGGCAGGTTCGCGAGAAAAGTGACAGCAGCCATCAGTACATGCAATACCCAATAGGCGGGCCAGACCAGAAACTGCAATCCCGGCAAGGCCGCAATCAGGGTCAACGGCGTCACGATGAAACTGACGACCGGAATTGCCAGTGCATTGGCCACTGGCGAGACCAGCGAGAATTGCTGAAACAGCGCCAGCAGCAGGGGCAGCATACCGGCCAGCATGGCCCACTGGGCGCGTCCCCATTGGACGAGCCAGTGTCCCGGCACCAGACGCCCGGTACCGATATAGAACAGCAGAGCAACCGCGCCGAAGGAAAGCCAGAATCCGGCTGACAACACGGCCCACGGATCAATCAGGAGCACCACCAGCAGCGCAATGGCCAGCACCTGCCGCACTGCCTGACGCCGCCGCAACAGTGACGCCAGCGCCACTGTCGTGAGCATGTACAGCGTGCGTTGCGCGGGGACGGCAAATCCGGCAAGCAGGCAATAGGCAAATGCTGAGGCCACCCCGCCGATTGCAGCGGCATGCTGTGCTGGCAAATACAACGGCAAGCGCGTCGAGCGCCGCCACAGCCAGCCGCAAAGCATATAGAACAGCCCGGCCACCATGGTTACATGCAGACCGGATATGCTCATCAAGTGGGTCAACCCGGTGCGACTGAATCGCTGCCAGAGATTTGGCGCAATCGCCTGCTGATCACCAACGCTGAGGGCGATCAGTATTCCGGTATAAGGTCGGTCCCCGAGTGCTGCCAGATAGCGCTCTCGTAGTCGTTCGCGCAGCCTTTCCACCCATAACCCGAACCCCGGCAGCTCCGTCTCTGCCGCCCCGCCATCAGGAGCGGAGCGCACGTAACCCGTGGCGCGGATACCACGCTCGAAGAGCCAGGCCTCGTAATCGAAGCCATCCGGATTCAGGTTGCCGTGCGGGCGCTTCAAGCGCACCCGAAAATGCCAGCGCTCGCCGGCGTGCACCACTGGCGCGGCCTCAGGGGCAGCATCAGCCGCCCGGCGTGCATACCATGTCAGCGAAATCAGCCGAGGTGCCGGCAGCGTCGAGCTTTCGACGGCAAAGCGGAAGCGAATGCCGCGATCAGTGGTCTGTGGCATCTCCGTCACTACGCCGGTAACGTCGATGTCACGTCGTTCGCTCGACAGCGGCAACTGATCGGCAATGCGGCCATCCGCGAGCCAGCCGGCCCAGACAATGCCAAACAGAAATGTTCCAACCGGCAATGCCCAGCGCAAACGAACATTGGCGGCAGAAGCTACGCAGCACAACGCGCCGATACCCGCCATACCAAGGAGCAACGCACTATCGGGCAGTGCTGCCTGCATCTGTAGCCACAAAACACCGGCGGCGAAGGCAATAATCACAATCGTCATGAAAGGTGATTAGACCAGAACGCAGCCCATTGGTCATAATTTCTTACGGCAGTTACATGACGGATCCTGCCATACACATGATCGCCGTGACATTGCTGCAGGACAGACTGGAACTGGAAGCAGCGCAAATACCTGCCGTCGCCAAAGCGCTCCGGGTACTTTATTCCAACTGCAACCTTCCATCGCGCAGATGCAATATGCGCTGCGCCCTGGCGGCCAGTGCCGGATCGTGGGTCACCACAATCAGACCTGCGCCGCGCTCGGCATTCAACCGCAGCATCAACTCGAATACATTCTCTGCCGTATGCCGGTCGAGATTTCCGGTTGGCTCATCAGCGAGCAGGCATGCCGGCGCCGTCACCAGCGCACGCGCAATCGCCGCGCGCTGGCGCTCGCCGCCAGAGAGTTCGCCGGGACGGTGATGAACGCGATGGCCCAGATTCACCTTCTCCAATATTTCATGTGCTCGTTGAACAGCTTCATCGCGCGCCTGGCGACGTATCAGCAACGGCATGGCCACGTTTTCCAGCGCGGTAAACTCGAGCAGCAGATGGTGGAACTGGTAGACAAAGCCAAGCGCTTCGTTGCGCAAGCGGCCCAGTGCGTTATCGCTGGCGGCTGATAGATCCTGCCCCTGAATTGACACAGTTCCCGCACTTGGGCGATCGAGACCACCGAGCAGATGCAGCAGAGTGCTCTTGCCCGAACCGCTGGCGCCAACGATGGCGACGCTCTCGCCACGGCACAATTCGAAATCGACGCCGCTCAACACCGGCACTTCAACGTCGCCCTGCCAGAAGGATTTAGCCAGGCCGCTACACTCCAGAACCCGGTCATTCATAGCGCAGGGCCTCGGCGGGATTGACACGCGATGCCCGCCAGCTCGGATACAGGGTCGCGAGCAAAGTCAGCAGAAAGGACACGCCGGTAATTATCGCGACGTCGTTCCAGTGAAGGTCGGAAGGAAGATCGGAGATGTAATAAACATCCTTCGACAGGAATTGGATACCAAACATATGCTCAATCGCAGGTACGACAACGTCAACATTGAGCGCCAGCGCCACTCCGGCCGCTACCCCGGCCATCAGTCCGGCAAGGCCGATGAGCACTCCCTGCACAATGAATATCAGCATGATGCTTTGCGGGCTGGCCCCAAGCGTACGCAGAATTGCAATGTCGGCCTGCTTGTCGGTAACCGCCATCACCAGTGTCGATACGATATTGAATGCCGCCACTGCCACGATCAGCAGCAGGATCAGGAACATCATGTTCTTTTCGATGGCAACGGCACGAAAGAAATTGGCATGGCTGCGTGTCCAGTCCGTGACGAAGGTACCGGCTTCGAGATAGCGCATCAGTTCGCGCGCAATGCGCGGCGCCTCGAACAGGTCGGCGACCTTGAGCCGGACGCCGGAGACGCTGTCGCCCATGCGATAGAGCACCTGTGCATCACGCATATTGATCAAGGCCAGGCCGGCGTCGTACTCGTACATGCCCACCTCGAATACACCGGTAACACGAAACTGTTTGAGCCGCGGCAAAACGGCAGCTGGCGTCACCAATCCCTGTGGCGCGATCAACATCACCTTGTCGCCGGTATCAACACGCAACGCGCGTGCCAGATCACTACCAAGCACGATGCCGAACTCGCCCGGTCTGAGATCAGCAAGATGACCGCGTTTCATGTGCTTTTCAAAATCAGCCACGCCATCCTCCGCCTGTGGCTCGATGCCGCGCACCATAACCCCTTGCACATCGCTACCTATCGACAGCAGTCCCTGCTGCTGCACATAGGGGGCAGCAGCAAGAACCTGCGGATGCTTGCTCACTGCGGCAAGGGTTTCTCGCCAGTTTGAAAGCTCATTGCCGGCTGCAGAAATTTCAATATGCGAGGCAACACCGAGAATGCGCGTACGCAATTCCTGCTGGAAACCGTTCATCACCGACAAAACGACGATCAGCGCGGCAACGCCAAGCATGATGCCGAACATGGAAATCATCGAGATGAAGGAAATGAAGCGATTGCGGCCGGCGCCGCGCTTCTTTGCGCGCGTATAGCGCAGGCCGATGGTGAGTTCGTATCGCATGTGGAGCGCATGTTAACATGCAGCGATGACCCTGACTTTGGTAATTCCCGGATTGCTCTGGCCGCGCCAGGTCATGCGGGACACACTTTACGACACCGACTTCCCCGCACTGCAAACCCTGCTTGGCAAGGGCTCCCGACTGGCATCAACTGGCGCTTCTGCCGATGCCTGGTGGTGTTCGCATTTAGGCATTGGCCCTGCTGAATTCGTTGCCGCACCGCTGCGCTTGCATGCCCTAGGCAAGGAAACCGGTGATTCGACATGGCTGTGCGCTGATCCTGTCCATTTGCAAGCCGACGAGCATGGCGCCACGCTCAAGGATCCGGCCTTGCTCCCTATCAACGCCGAAGAAGCAGCGCAACTGCATGCAATGCTGGCACCGCTGTTTGCTGAAATGGGAGAGCTGGTAGTAACGACGCCGTCACAATGGCATCTGCGTTTGACGACACCCGTCCCTGCCCTGCCTGACCGACTGTACGATTTTGTCGAACATTCGGCAGCGGCATTGTTACCTCAGGGCGATGATGGCCGCCGCTGGCGGCAATTGATCAATGAAGTGCAAATGAGTTTGCATGCTCACCCGATCAACACGGAACGCGACGCGCGCGGGCAAGCGGCGATCAACAGCATTGCACTGTGGGGTGGTGGACAAATGCCAGAGCCGCAGACAAATATCCGGGGTACTCTATTCTGCGATGACCCCATCGTTGCCGGCGCCGGCAGACTCGCCGGGCTGCAGGTGGAACCTCTCCCGACACGCCTTGCCGACATGGCCACCGATTGCATCGTGTATTGGCATCGCTTGCTGGTTCCTGCTGCCAGTCACGATGCGCAGGCCTGGCGAGAGGGCTTGCAGCAGCTGAACAACGACTGGCTGACGCCAGCACTGGCCGCCCTCGCGTCCGGCAAGCTCAAACGCATTGAGTTGCATGGCTTCGGCGACGAAGATGCGGTATCACTTTCCATGACATCGATCGACCGTTATCGTTTCTGGCGCAAGCCACGCCGGCTGGAAACATTGTGACGCGCCTCGCCACTCGTCTCACTGCGCGCAGGGTGCAGCAGCGCGCCGTCTGGACGCTTGAACAGGCCGGCATGCATCCGCTGCTGGCGCGGCTTTATGCGGCGCGCGGCATTATCTCGGCAGAACAGGCTGAAACCCAGCTCAAACATCTGCTGCCCCCTGACGGCCTCAAGGGCATTGCCGAAGCGGCCGGCCTGCTGGCTGACGCGATCGCAGCAAAAAAGCGCCTGCTGATTGTCGCCGATTATGATTGTGACGGAGCGACGGCTTGTGCCGTTGGCATCCGCGGCTTGCGCAGTTTTGGCGCGCAGGTCGATTATCTGGTGCCGAATCGCTTCAAGACCGGCTATGGCCTGTCGCCGGAAGTGGTCGACATCGCAGCTGAGGGTAAATTCGGCAAACCCGACATCATCATTACTGTTGATAACGGTATCGCCAGCATTGCTGGCGTAGCAGCAGCCAGGCGGCTCGGCATTGTCACCATTGTCACCGACCATCATCTGCCCGGCGCCGAACTTCCGGACGCCGCCGCCATCGTGAACCCGAACCAGCCTGGCTGCCGTTTCGAGAGCAAGTCCATCGCTGGTGTCGGTGTAATGTTTTATACCTTGCTCGCACTGCGCGCCGAGCTGCGAAAACGTGGCGCCTTCGCTGATGCTCAGGAACCCAATCTGGCCGCCCTGCTCGATCTGGTAGCGCTGGGTACCGTAGCCGATGTCGTAAAACTCGAACGCAACAACCGCATCCTCGTCGCCCAGGGATTGGCCCGCATGCGCGCCGGGGCCTTGTGCCCAGGCTTGCGTGCGCTGTTCCGCTGCGCCGGGCGCGATCCCGACAGCGCCAGCACCTTCGACCTCGGCTTTGCTCTCGGCCCACGCCTGAATGCCGCCGGACGCCTGGCCGACATGTCGCTCGGCATCGAATGTCTGATCACCGACGATGCTGCGCGTGCCATGAATATCGCGCAGGAACTCGATGCCTTGAACCGTGAACGCCGCAGCATCGAAGCGGATATGCGCGAGGATGCAGATCTCCATCTGCAACAGATCGACGGCAATACATGCTGCAGCGTGTCGCTGTTCGATCCGACCTGGCATCAGGGTGTAATCGGCATACTCGCCGGACGCATCAAGGAACAACTGCATCGCCCCACTTTTGCCTTCGCCCGGGCCGACAGCGCAGAAGCCAGTGGCGAGCTGCGTGGCTCCGGACGTTCCATCCCGGGACTGCATCTGCGCGATGCGCTGGATCTTGTCTCCAAGCGACATCCCGATCTGCTCAAGCGTTTCGGCGGGCATGCCGCTGCTGCGGGCGTTACCATCGACGAAACCGATCTCCCCCTTTTTGCCGAGGCACTTGAAGCCGTCGCCCGGGAACTGATTTCTCCCAGCGACCTCAACCGCACACTAGACACAGACGGCGAACTCGAGGGCAGTTATATCTCGATCACCACCGCGCGATTGTTGCAGGATCAGGTATGGGGCCAGGGGTTTCCACAACCATTGTTCGAGGGCGTGTTCCATGTCGAGCGCCAGCGCATTCTCAAGGAACAGCATCTCAAACTCGACTTGAGCACGGGCAAGACGCGCTTCGCGGCAATACGCTTCAATTTTTCCGAACCTGTGGCCGATCGAATTCGCGTCGCCTATCGTTTATCTGTCAACGAGTTCAACGGCTTGCAAAGCGTGCAGTTGATGCTCGAACACATAGAACCTGCCTAGTCCTCAGCGTCGCAGCAATGCGTTAATAGGCCCAGTAAGGCCCCGTGCCGTGCAGGGTGCTGGCACCGTCAATGGCCACAAAAACCGTGCGCCCGAAAAAGAACGGCATACCCCAGTCAAAGGTCGTCAAGCGGGAGGAGCTCCCCAAACGGCCGCCAACGGAGGCCGCCCTGATGCTGCCGTCAAGCGCCTGCAGATTCTCGATGGTGAAATAGACGGTGCCGGATGTGGTGCCATCCGCAGAGGTATTGACGGCAGACAGCTCAAGCGGCGCGTCCGGACAATAGAAACCTATGGATGCAGAACATTGGTGAATCGACGCATCCACAAAAAACAAGCCGTTGGAGCCACTGTCCAGAAAGCTCGATCTCAACGCCACGCCTTTGTAGGTGGTGGTGAAATTGCCGCTGCTGTTGGCCGCATAGATCGAGGCGGAGCCGATTCTGTTGTTGGCTTGGGTGTCGATACCAAAGATGAGCGAACCGGTGAGCGTCGTAGCACCGCCAGCGGGAACCGCAGGCATTGCCAGGGCCACACCATTATTGTCTGTGGCAAACGCAGCGACCGGATTCGCCACCTGATCGGCAAGCGGCATCGCGACGCTGGTACAAGTCGATCCTGTGCATTCATAGTAGGTTCCGGAAATGGCGTGTGCCGCACAGCCGGGTCCGCAATCCTGATTGAACAAGCCGATGCCGAGCATGCCATTTGCCCCCAGTGTAGCCACAGTGCCAAAGTTTGCACCTGTGCTGCTGCAAGCGGAGGGAATTCCCGCGAATGCAGAGTCGACCACCTGCACCGGCAGGGATGGGGCAACTTCGCCGGCAATTTTCACGTCTGCGCGATGCACCGAACCCCAGAAAAAGCCGCTGACGAACTGTGCGCATTCGCCCACCTCCTTACTGGTGGGGCCTGTGACTGCAGGCAGTGCCAGGGCCGGATTGAGCACGGTCGAGATGATGCGCAACCCGTAGGATCCGGTATCGACCAGCACATGATCGATGGTCTGGCAGGTCGAGGTACCGGGACGGCACAGAGTCACGTTTACGAAGGGTATGTTGATGTTGTTGGCGCCGGGGGGTCCGCCATCAATAACCACGAGGGCCACATTGCTGGCGCCGGCTGTGACGCCGAGCGTTACCGATCCGGTTGCGCTGCCACCGGGTCCAATACAAACAAGGTTATACGTAAAGGTGCCTGCAACAGCTTGCATAACGACAGTGCTTCCGCTGCTGCTCTTGTTGCCTGCCCACGCATCCGAAGCGCTGCATGATGTTGCGTCGGTCGAGGACCATGTGAGGGTGGAAGGCTGTCCTGCAACCACGCTTGCCGGCTCCAGTGACAGGCTGACCGTGGGTAGTGCACTAGCTGCTGCCGTAACGACGACCGTCGCGCTTTTTGCAACGCCATCACAGGTGAGGGTATAAGTGAACGTGCCCGCAGCTGACGGTGTGACAAGTTGCGTACCCGAAAGCTCTACCACCCCGCTCCAGGCACCGCTTGCCTGACATCCTGTCGCGTTGGAACTCGACCAGGTCAGCGTCGTCGACTCGCCGACTACAAGCTCGGAAGGGTTGGCGCCGATGCTGACGATAACCGGATTGGGCGTGGGCGTTGAAGAACCACCGCCCCCGCCGCCACCACCGCCGCTGCAGGAAACCAGCAGGAAGCCTGCTGCGATTGCGGCGATCTTCATGAATGCACTTGCGAACGAGTGCTGGAATCGGATGTTCATTTGCGGGACCGTTGGCGATTCAACGCACGTCGGTGGCGTCAAACCCGGCAGGAAATTCTTTCGGAATCCAGGCGCTGCCTTCGAAAGCGCGCATATGTCCGCCCGAGTTAATGACGACCTCGGGAAGCTCTATAGCCACTTGCGAACGGCCTGCCCTGGTCACCTTGGCCGATTCCGCCACCATCGTGTCAAAGTATTTTCCCAATAATGCCTTCAGGTTCGGCAGAACTGGGCCCTCCCAGGTAACAGCAAAGACGACATTGCCGCCTGAGATGTATTCACTCACGTGCGTTCCGGTAGCCAGGGTCGTGTCGCGGGTGATATAGCTTTCTCCTGCAGAGGTGAAGCGTGCCACGTCCGCTGTATCCTGGACATTGAACTGTGCCGGAGGTCCGCCCAGTGCGGCATAACTGACACTGGCGCAAGCAAGCAAAACGGCTGGGAAAATTTGCGCTGCACGCATGAGAAACCCCTTTGGCAGGCCATGACCATCGGCAATTGAATTGTGGCTGTGGTCAACGCATAAACTAAGCGAGCTTGTGCTTATAGTCAATGCCTGAGCCAGTGTGGGCATTCTTGCCGAATCGGCACCTGATCGCATTCGCGATGATTGGCGCAGAAGTCAGCCAACCGCTAACAAAATCATCATGATTTCTTACGGCTACGACAATGCGGGGGCCAAGCGGAATGTCAAGACCGTTGCGCCCCTCGGGGAATCCTGAGCCATTGTAGCGTTCGTGGCGGCAGCAGACGCTAGCTGCAATATCAGCTAGTGCAGTATTGCAATCAGGTCTGTTGGTAAAATTCGGACTTCAGATTAAGGGATAAATACCAACATCATGGAAGCAGAACGCGCCAACGCCATCGATAGCCACTTGAATGATCTCGCCCAGCGTGATGCAGAACTGCGGAGGTATCTTTGACTACGACAACAAAGCAGCAAAACTTGAAGAACTGAACCTCGAACTCGAAGATCCCAAGATCTGGGACGATGCCGGGCACGCCCAGGCTCTCGGCAAGGAAAAGAAGCTGCTCGAAGGCGTAGTGCTCACGCTGAACCGGGTGCGCGGACAACTGAAAGATGCACGCGAACTCTATGGTCTGGCTCGTGGCGAGAACGATGATGACACCCTGCTTGCCATTGAAGCCGACTTGCATGCGGTAGAACAGGAAGTCGCCGGGCTCGAATTCCGTCGCATGTTCTCCAACCCGCTCGACCCCAGCAACTGTTTTATCGACATCCAGGCTGGCGCTGGCGGTACCGAAGCCTGCGATTGGGCCAACATGTTGTTGCGGCAATATCTCAAGTATTGCGAACGCAAGGGCTTCAAGGCCGAACTGCTGGAGGTAACCGACGGCGACGTGGCCGGCATCCGCAGCGCCGCAATCAAGGTCGACGGAGAATACGCCTATGGCATGCTGCGCACCGAAACCGGTGTGCATCGACTGGTGCGCAAGAGTCCATTCGATTCGTCCGGGGGTCGCCACACCTCGTTCGCAAGCCTGTATGTCTACCCCGAGGTTGATGATTCGATCGAGATCGAGGTCAATCCGGCTGACCTGCGCGTCGACACTTACCGCGCTTCAGGGGCTGGTGGGCAGCACATCAACAAGACCGACTCTGCAATCCGCATTACGCATATGCCGACCGGCATCGTTGTGCAGTGCCAGAATGACCGCTCGCAGCATCGCAACCGGGCCGAGGCGATGACCATGCTCAAGTCGCGTCTCTTCGAACTCGAGTTGCGCAATCGTCAGGCCGAAGCCGACAAGCTTGAAGCCGGCAAGACTGATGTCGGCTGGGGCCACCAGATTCGCAGCTATGTACTCGACAACAGCCGCATCAAGGATCTGCGTACCAACGTCGAAATCTCGAATACGCAAAAAGTGCTCGACGGCGATCTCGATGTCTTCATCGAAGCCAGCCTGAAACAAGGGGTATAGAACTGAAGGGTCGTGGAGCCGTTCATGGATCGCCACGCTTCGCTCGCGATGACTGTGGACTTGTCGTTGCGAGCTACAAGGCGAAGCAATCCATTAGCCCTGCAACATTGGATCAAAACACCAAGTTATCCTTGGTAGATCCGAATCAATGTACTTCGCGCGTTTCGAGGAACTTGAGCTCGGGATAGCGTTCCTGCGTCAATTGCAGATTGACTCGGCTTGAGGCGAGATAAACGTAATCCCCGGCGCCATCGAGCGCAACACTGGCAGGATACTTGTCGGCAATCGCACGTAATTGTTCCTGGCTGCCACTGATCCAGCGTGCTGTCGCTACCGCACAGGGTTCGAAAATCGCATCGACGCCGTATTCGAATTCAAGCCGGTGTGCCACCACGTCGAACTGAAGTGCCCCCACCGCGCCGAGGATCAGATCGTTGCTGCCGATGGGGCGAAACAGTTGTGTTGCGCCCTCCTCCGCCAATTGCTGCAAGCCCTTCTGCAACTGTTTCAGCCTGAGTGGATTCTTCAGCACTGCGCGCTGGAACAGTTCCGGCGCAAATGAGGGAATGCCGGTAAAGCGCAGTTCCTCAGCCTCGGTGAAGGTTTCGCCGAGACGAATGGTGCCGTGGTTGGGAATGCCGATGATGTCACCGGCGTAGGCGTCTTCCATGATGCTGCGATCCTGCGCCATGAAAGTGATCGCGTTGTTCACCGCAAACGGTTTTGCCGCTCCCATCTGCCTGATCTTCATGCCGCGCTCGAAGTGGCCGGAGCATATGCGCAGGAAGGCAATACGGTCGCGATGGCGCGGATCCATGTTGGCCTGGATCTTGAAGGCGAAGGCCGAGAACCTGGGTTCGTTCGGTTCTACTACCCGTGTCGTCGTCGGCCGCGGCAAGGGCTCAGGCGACAGATCAACAATGCCGTCGAGCACGCTCTGCACACCAAAATTATTGACGCCGGAGCCGAAATACACGGGGGTCTGCTTGCCAGCCAGGTAAGACGCCTTGTCGAAAGCATGCGACGCACCGCGCACCAGTTCGATGTCCATACGCAGCTCGTCGGCCTGATCCGCGATCACTTCGTCGAGTCGCGGGTTGTTCAGCCCCTGAATGATTTCTGACGTTCCCTTCTCCGCCTGTGGGTCGAAGAAATGGATCTCATCGCGGTAAAGGTCATACACACCGCGAAAGCGCTTGCCCATGCTGATCGGCCAGGTCATCGGCGCACACTGGATCTTGAGTACGGACTCGATTTCATCGAGCAGGTCAATCGGCGATTGGCCTTCGCGGTCAAGCTTGTTGACGAACGTGAGAATCGGCGTATCGCGCAGGCGGCAGACATCGAGCAGCTTGATGGTGCGCTCTTCAACACCCTTTACCGAGTCGATCACCATCACGGCCGAATCGACGGCCGTCAGCGTGCGGTAGGTATCTTCCGAGAAATCGGCGTGGCCTGGGGTGTCGAGCAGGTTGATGATGCAATCGCGGTAGGGAAACTGCATTACCGACGAAGTGACCGAAATGCCACGCTGCTTTTCCAGTTCCATCCAGTCTGAGGTCGCATGGCGTGACGCCTTGCGTGCCCGCACCTCGCCAGCCACCTGGATCGCGCCACCGAACCAGAGCAGTTTTTCGGTGAGCGTGGTCTTGCCCGCGTCAGGGTGCGAAATAATGGCGAAAGTACGCCGACGGGCGATTTCTGTATCCAGCGTGGTCACAAGGAAATCCGGCTAAGAGCAGTTCAAAGGCGGCGGATTATACAGAACGGTCAATAGCCCCGATTCCCTGTTCAAGGGGAGCCGGATCGGCGACAATATGCCACTTTACGCCTTGAGCCATCAATAACGCCGCGCCATGAGTGACCAAACTCCAGCCAATACAACCCCCTCCGCCATTCAGGACGAAAACCATATCATCGCCGAGCGGCGCGAGAAGCTGCGCAAGTGGCGCGAGTCCGGCCGCGCCTATCCGAACGATTTCGCGCGTGAAAACATCAGCGAAAAGCTCGACGAACTCTACGGCGAGAAAACCAAGGAAGAACTGGAAGCCGCTGCCATTGCCGTTTCGGTGGCCGGGCGCATCATGCTCAAGCGGGTCATGGGCAAAGCCAGCTTTGCAACCGTCCAGGATTTATCCGGCCGTATCCAGATTTTCATCAGCCGTGACAGGGTGGGCGAAGAATGCTACGCCGACTTCAAGCAGTGGGATCTGGGCGACATCGTCGGCGTGACCGGAATCATGATGAAAACCAGGACCGGCGAATTGTCGGTCAATGCCAGCGAAATCCGCCTGCTGTCGAAGGCGCTGCGGCCATTGCCGGAAAAATTCCACGGCCTCACCGACGTCGAGCAGAAATACCGCCAGCGCCACCTTGACCTCATCACCAATGAACAAACGCGCTTCACCTTTGTCGCCCGCAGCCGCATGATCTCCTCGATCCGTCACTACATGACGCATCATGGCTTTCTTGAGGTGGAAACGCCGATGATGCATTCCATCCCCGGGGGTGCCGCGGCCAAGCCTTTCACCACGCACCACAACGCACTTGATCTCGATTTGTTCCTGCGCATCGCACCGGAGTTGTATCTCAAGCGTCTGGTGGTCGGCGGTTTCGAGAAGGTGTTCGAAGTCAATCGCAACTTCCGCAATGAGGGCTTGTCGCCGCGCCACAACCCCGAGTTCACCATGAT
The DNA here is from genome assembly GCA_049276455.1 of Georgfuchsia sp. Classification (GTDB taxonomy): domain Bacteria; phylum Pseudomonadota; class Gammaproteobacteria; order Burkholderiales; family Rhodocyclaceae; genus Georgfuchsia. Next base: position 15,691 of record JBASWL010000263.1, read on the forward strand.
GGAGTTCTACGAGGCCTACGCGAATTACCAGAACCTCATGGATTTCACCGAAGGCATGCTGCGCCACACTGCGCGCGAAGCGCTCGGCATGGAAACCTTCCAGTATCAGGGCCGCGAACTCGACCTGTCGAAGCCCTTCCAGCGCCTCACCATCGTCGGGGCAATTCATCATCACCATCCCGGCTACAGCTTCGAGAACCTGAATAATGTCGGCTGGTTGCGCAAGAAACTCGGGGATCTCAAAGTATCCATCAAACCGAATGCCGGCCTTGGCACACTGCAGATGCAGCTTTTTGAGGAAACCACCGAGGCTGAAATCTGGGAACCGACATTCATCATCGACTACCCAACTGAAGTCTCGCCGCTGGCGCGGCGTTCCGACAGTAATCCCGATGTCACCGAGCGCTTCGAACTGTTCATCGTCGGTCGCGAAATCGCCAACGGCTTCTCCGAGCTGAACGATCCGGAAGACCAGGCCGCGCGCTTTCTCGACCAGGCCAAGTCCAAAGAGGCCGGCGACGAAGAAGCCATGTTCTATGACGCCGACTACATCCGCGCACTCGAATACGGACTGCCGCCGACCGGAGGCTGCGGCATCGGCATTGACCGGCTGGTGATGTTGCTGACCGATTCGCCCTCGATTCGCGATGTCATTCTGTTTCCCCAAATGCGTCCCGAGTGAGTTATCAGCGTCTCGTTCCTGCGCAGCCCGCCTTTACTCCAGGCGGCGTTCCGTATTCGGCGATCTTCGACGACATTTACCACTCCGACTCTGGCGGGCTGGAACAAGCCCGGCATGTCTTTCTCGCCGGCAACGGCCTGCCGCAGGCATGGTGCAATCGTGAGTTATTTGTCATTCTGGAAACCGGCTTCGGCCTTGGCCTGAATTTCCTTGCCACCTGGCATCGCTGGCGCGAAGATCCGCAGCGCTGCAAGCGGCTGCACTTTGTCTCGGTCGAGAAGCACCCTTTTGCCTGCGCCGACCTGATCCAGCTGCAAGCGCTCTGGCCGCAACTCGCCACATTGGCGGGCGAATTGCAGGCACAGTGGCCGCTGCTGACACCGGGTGTTCATCGCCTCCTGCTTGACAACGGTCGCGTCACGCTCACCCTCCTGTTTGGCGATGCTGTCACGCACATCCGCAAGCTTGTCGTGCAGGCCGATGCACTTTATCTCGATGGCTTCGCTCCAGCCAAAAACCCAGAACTGTGGGACAAGCAGTTCCTCAAAGCCATTACCCGACTTTGCAAACCCGGCGCCACGCTGGCCACCTGGAGCATCGCAGCACCGGTCCGCGAAGCACTTGCCGCACAGCGCTGGACCCTGGAAAAACGGCCCGGCTTTGGCGGCAAGCGCGACATGCTGTGCGGTCGTTTGTTTGACAAAAGCGATGTGGTTGCCATGTCTTCGACATCTCGCAGACATGCCATTATAGTCGGCGCTGGCATTGCCGGGTCCGCGATTGCAGAGCGGCTCGCTGCGAGGGAGTGGCAGGTTGACCTCTTTGAACAGCGCTTCGAGATAAACAATGAAATGGCGAACGGCATTGGCCTGACTGGCCTGCTGCATCCCCTGCTGGCCAGGGACGACAACCTCGCCGCACGGCTGACACGCGCCGGCTATTTGTATTCGCTGCGCCTGCTCAAACAACTCGATGCCGAAAACCTTGGTTTGCGCTGGAGCCAATGTGGCATCCTCCATCTCGCATCTGATGCCAAGGAGGAACGCGCGCAGCACGAGATCATCGACGCCCTGGGTTTCCCGGATGAATACGCTGCATTCATTGATCACGCTACAGCAACGCAACGTGCGGCGCATGCCGTCGCCGCGGGCGGCTGGTACTATCCCGATAGCGCCATCGTTAATCCGTTCACGCTCTTCAATGCGCTGCAGGCACGGAACGTAGCCGCAATTTCGACGCATTTCAATACCGAAGTGGCGCGGCTTGAACGCGACGGCGAAAACTGGCTTGCCCTCGACGCAGACGGTCATGAGATTGGCATTGCGCCGGTCGTGATTGTCGCCAATGCTTATGATGAAGTACGGCTTGTTCCTCAATGCAAGCTGCCGCTCGACAAACTGCGCGGGCAGATCAGCCAGCTGCCGCGCGACAGCCTGCCTTTTTTGCGTCATGCGCTCTGTGGCAACGGTTACCTCACTCCGGACACCCTGGGTAAACATTGCCTGGGCGCAACCTATGACAAGAATGACGACGACCCCATACCGCGCGAGGATAGTCACCGTCTCAATCTGCAACGTCTCGCCGAACTGCTGCCCGGTGGGGATTTACCGCAATTCGACCCAGCACAACTTGCAGGCCTGGTCGGTTTTCGTGCCATTGCCATCGACCGCATGCCCATCGTCGGCGCGCTGCCGGACACGACGCAAGCCTTCAAACCCGGGGCGCAACTGCGCGATGTGCCACGCCTGCCCGGCCTCTACAGTCTGCTGGCGCTGGGATCGCGTGGTCTGTCCTGGGCGCCGCTGGCAGCAGAACTGTTAGCCGCGCAACTCAGCAATGAACCGCTGCCGCTCGAACGCGATCTCGTTGATGCCATCGATCCCGGCCGTTTCCTGATCCGCGCGCAACGGCGCGGCATTGCATCCTCTCCATAGGATTTGTAACACTCCATTGCGGATGTCGGCGGCTGGTGGCCTGAGGCGTTAGATTGGTATCACCTTCAACGCAGGAAAAAAATCATGAACACCCTGTCGACACATCGCTCGCTGCATCCCGTGCTTTGGGTCGCCGCCGTCGCGGTCATCCTGCTCGCCATTACCGGCATCGCCGCCATAATGGGGGTGATTCCGGTTTCAAAATCTGCAGAGCCTGCCGCCATTCCCCAGCCTTTGGCCAGTGCTGCCGAGCCAACGCTCGTTGCGGCGGCTCCTGTAGCGGAAATCCCGGCTCCCGCGCCTAAGATAGTCGTCAAACACAGCGTTGAACACGCTGCTGCGGTCAAGCCTCGCCCTGCCAAGCGGCGCGTTGAACCAGTCGCCCACGCCGAGTCGATACCGCAGCCGGCTCCTCGCCTTGCTCCCCCGCCACCGCCGCCACCTTCCATCTGCAACAATTGTGGCCGTATCGAGTCGGTACAACGCATCGTGCAAGAAGGTGACGGCAGCGGCGTCGGTGCTGTCGCCGGCGGGGCACTCGGCGGGGTGCTGGGCAACAACGTGGGACGCGGCAATGGCCGCACGTTGGCAACAATCGCTGGCGTGGTCGGGGGCGCAATGCTGGGCAATCAAGTCGAGAAATCGCGCAAGCAAACCGTTACCTACCAAACTACGGTTCGTTTTAACGATGGCACGTCGCGCGTCTTCAACAGTACTTACGAACAGGGTTTCCGCGAAGGCGAACGCGTCCGTCTCGTGAATGGTGAAATCAAGCCCGAATAGACACATCAAATCCTCCCCTTTGGCCCGTCCTTCTTGCGACGGTTTTTTTTCTTCGAGAAAGCCCATAACGCTACACAATGCCACCAATCCCGGAAAAGGGGAATATTTCCAAAGCCATCAAAACCATAGGAACGGCCTCAAGGCATCGTTTGATTACCACACCGGCGGCGACCTCACCGAACGGATTTGCACTCTGCGAATATCCGGGGAATCGGCTCTTACACGCTAATTTGCGCAATGACAAGGCGGCTTTGGAGGAGGTTTCAAGCCTACTTCTTGAGTTGTAAAGCGCCCGGGAAGAAATAGGCAAAGATAGCGCTGCAGCTTCTCCGACCAAGGCCCCACCCTGACGACTACCATGTTGCTAATGCCTTCCCCTATAGACACTTACAAGGAAATTTGTGCGCTCTCGACCCAAATGGTTGAAGCGGCGCGCGCTAACGACTGGGAACGACTCGTTGATCTCGAGCGCAATGTCGCTGCCCTGCGCGATAGCCTGATCGGGGAAAACGACAGTACTTCGCCATCGCCACAAGAACTCGACCTGAAACGTGGCCTGATCCAGCGTATTCTTGACGACGACGCGGAAATTCGCCGCCATACCGAACCCTGGATGGAGCAGGTGCGCCGGTTTCTTGGGGGTAGATCAACACGCGAGCGGGTCGATCGCACTTACGGCAGCAGTTCCTAGCCGCCCACGGGACGGCGGGGGGAAAAGAAGGCAAATCCGGCACCTGCTGGCGGCGCTGCTGCGCTGAATTCGTGGCAACCTCTTTAATCTGCCATTCAACCTATCGTTTCCCCAATGAGCAAGCAGCAGCTGTACGACGAATCCTCCTTCCGCGTCCTCAAGGGACTGGAGCCAGTACGCGAGCGGCCGGGTATGTATACCCGCACCGATTCGCCGGCACACATCATTCATGAAGTCATCGACAACGCCGCTGACGAAGCGCTCGCCGGCTACGCCAGGCAGATTCATGTGCAATTGCATACCGACGGTTCGGTCACCGTCAGCGACGACGGCCGCGGCATCCCGGTCGGCCTGCATGCGGAAGAGAAAATCCCCGTCGTCGTGCTGGCGTTCACCCGCCTGCACGCCGGCGGAAAATTCGACAAGCGCACCGGAAACAGTGCCTATGCCTTTTCCGGCGGCCTGCACGGCGTCGGCGTTGCCGTGACCAACGCCTTGTCAACACGCGTCCTGGTGGAAGTACGGCGCGAGGGCAAGATACACAGCATTGAATTCGCCAACGGCGGTGAACAGGTCGGCAGGCTCGAACAAACCGGCACCTGTGGCAAGGAAACCGGCACCCGCGTACGCGCCTGGCCCGACCCCAAGTATTTCGACTCGCCCAAGGTTCCACTGGCCGAGATCGAGCGCCTGCTACGCTCCAAGGCCGTGCTGCTGCCCGGTGTCAAGGTCGCGCTCGACATCGAGCAAGCCGATGGCAGCTGTCTCTCCAAGACCTGGACTTACCCCGAAGGACTCACCGGCTATCTGCGCGAAATGGCGGGCGATCTTGAAGCGCTGGCGCCGATTTTCGCCACCGAGAAATATGCTGAAGCCTCTGAGGGCGATTTCGCCGAAGGCGAAGGCGCGGCGTGGGCCTTCGGCTGGTTCGGGGAAGCACTGCCTTCCGAGTCCTATGTCAATCTGATTCCTACCGTTGCCGGCGGAACGCACGAATCCGGCCTGCGCGCCGGGGTGTTCGAGGCGATGAAATCCTTCGTCGAGCACCATGCGCTGCTGCCGCGCGGCATCAAGCTGCAGCAGGAGGATGTCTGCGGCCGCATGGCCTACGTGCTTTCGGCGCGCCTGCTCGATCCGCAGTTCCAGGGTCAGGTCAAGGAAAAACTCAATTCGCGCGAAGCCGTGAAGCTGGTCGCCGGCTGCGTGCGTGATCCCTTCGAAATCTGGCTCAACCACAATGTCGACGCCGGCCGCGCGATTGCCGAACTCGCCATCAGCCAGGCCCAGGCGCGCCAGAAGAATGCGCAGAAAGTCGAAAAGAAAAAGCAGTCCGGCGTCGCGGTGCTGCCGGGCAAACTCACCGATTGCGAATCGACCGATATCCGCGAAAACGAACTCTTTCTCGTCGAGGGCGATTCCGCCGGCGGTTCGGCCAAGATGGCCCGCAACAAGGAAACCCAAGCCATCCTGCCCCTGCGCGGCAAAGTGCTCAATTCGTGGGAAGTGGAAGCCGGGCGCCTCTTTGCCAACGCCGAAATCCACGACGTGGCCGTCGCCCTGGGAATAGACCCCCACGTGCAAAATGATAGTGTCGATCTTTCCGCCCTGCGCTACGGCAAAGTCATCATCATGTCGGACGCGGACGTTGATGGCGCACACATTCAAACGCTGCTGCTGACCCTGTTCTACCGCCACTTTCCGGCGCTCATCAACCGCGGTCATGTCTACATCGCGCAGCCACCGCTGTATCGCATCGACGTGCCGGCCCAGGGCAAGAAGCGCCCCGCGCGACGGCTCTATGCGCTCGACGAAGGCGAACTGCAAGCCATACGCGACCGTCTTGAAAAGGAGGGCTTCCGCCCCGATGCAGTGGAAGTCGGGCGTTTCAAGGGCCTGGGTGAAATGAACCCGGTACAGTTGCGCGAAACCGCCATGGACCCTGCCACGCGGCGCGTGCTGCCGGTCGCCGAACGGCCCGGGGCGCACGAAGAAACCCTCAAATTATTTACCCTTCTGATGGGCAAGGGCGAAGCCTCGTCGCGCCGTGCCTGGATGGAAGCCAAGGGTCATACGGTGGACGCGGATTTATGACTAACGACACTCCCGACCTGTTTGATTTACCCTCCGAGCCACCACCGGCGCCACCATCAGCGCCCCCTGGCCTGCTCGACGAGGGCACGCTGCCGCTCGACAGCTACGCCGAACAGGCCTATCTCGCCTATGCCATGAGCGTGGTGCGTTCGCGCGCGCTGCCGCAGGTTGAAGACGGCATGAAGCCGGTGCAGCGCCGCATACTCTTTGCCATGAACGAGATGCGCCTTGCCGCAACATCCAAGCACGTGAAAAGCGCCCGTGTGGTGGGCGACGTCATCGGCAAGTATCACCCGCACGGCGACAGCAGCGTCTATGACGCCATGGTGCGCGTGGCTCAGGATTTCAGCCTGCGCTATCCGCTGGTCGACGGCCAGGGCAATTTCGGTTCGCGCGATGGCGATGGCGCCGCCGCGATGCGTTACACGGAATGTCGGCTGACACCGATTGCGGCATTGCTGCTGTCTGAAATCGACCGCGGCACAGTTGATTTCGCGCCCAACTACGATGGGGCATTCAATGAGCCAACGCTGCTGCCGGCGCGTCTGCCCTTCGTACTGATGAATGGTGCTTCCGGTATCGCCGTCGGCATGGCCACGGAGATTCCGCCGCACAACCTGCGCGAAGTGGCCGAAGCCGTAAAGCTTCTGATCAAGAAACCGGAAGCCGCGCTGGAAGAGGTATTGACCATCCTACCTGCGCCGGATTTTCCGGGCGGCGGACAATTGATTTCGACGCCGAACGATATCCGCGAAGCCTATGCCAGTGGGCGCGGTTCGCTGCGCATGCGCGCGCGCTGGAAGGTGGAGGATCTGGCGCGCGGCCAGTGGCGCATCGTCGTCAATGAACTGCCGCATGGCGTATCGACAGCAAACGTGCTATCGGAAATCGAGGGGCTGACCAACCCGCAACCGCGTCTCGGCAAAAAGGAAATTTCGCAGGAACAGAAGAACCTCAAGCAGCTCGTACTCAGCGTGCTTGAATCGGTGCGCGACGAATCAAGCGACAAGGCGGCCATACGCATCGTGCTGGAGCCGCGCAGCTCAAAGATTTCGCAGGACGAATTCATGGCCGTGCTGCTGGCTCACACCAGCCTTGAATCCGGCGTTTCACTCAACATGACCATGATCGGCCATGGTCGCGAAACAGGCGGCCGGCCACAGCAGAAGGATCTGCTGACCATCCTGCACGAGTGGATCGATTTCCGCTTCACCACCGTCGAAAGACGCACCCAGCATCGTCTGGGTGAGGTCGAGCGCCGCATCCACATCCTCGAAGGGCGCATGACTGCATTCCTGCGCATCGACGAGGTGATCAAGGTCATTCGCAACTCTGACGAACCCAAGCTTGACCTGATATGGAAATTCAACCTCACCGAAGTCCAGGCCGAGGACATCCTCGAAATCCGCCTGCGCCAGCTCGCCCGCCTTGAGGGCATCAAGATCGAAGGCGAACTCAACGAACTGCGCGAGGAAGAAGGCCAGCTCCGGCTGCTGCTGGAGAACCGCCGCGAACTGACCAAACAGATCCTCAAGGAAATCGGCGACGACGCCAAACAATTCGGCGACGAACGTCGCACCCTGCTCGAAGTGGTAGCACCTGTCACCGTGACCGAGATCGCTGCACCCGACGAACCGGTGACGGTCATTGTGTCGAAAAATGGTTGGGTACGCTCACGCCAGGGCCACGGCATTGACCCGAATGCCATTACCTACAAAAGCGGCGACTTCCCCTTTTTCATCGCCGAATCGCGCACCATTCATCCACTGCTGCTGCTCGACACCAAGGGCCGCGCCTACAGCCTGCGCGTCGCCGACCTGCCCGGCGGACGCGGCGACGGCACCCCGATTGCCACCCTGGTCGAATTGCAGGACGGCGCCAAGCTGGCACAGGTCATCACCGATGTGCCGGAAACCAAATACCTGTTTGCCAACAGTGGTGGCTACGGCTTCGTCGCCACAGTCGGCGACCTCATCTCGCGCCAAAAAGCCGGCAAGGCCTTCATGTCGCTCGACGACAGCGAGTTGCCACTGAAGCCGGCAAAGGTTAGCGGCGGCACCCTCAACGCAATCACTGCCAACGGCCGCCTGCTGCTGTTCCCGCTCGCAGAAATGCCCGAGATGAGCAAGGGCCGCGGCAACAAGATCATCGAGCTCGACAAGAAGGATGCGCTGGCGGCAGTGCTGGTGAACTACGGCAATACCCTGACCATCGAAGGCGTCGGTCGCGGCGGCAAGGATACGAAAACCCACATCGACGGCAAGGCACTCGACACCTATCGCGGCAAACGCGCCAACAAGGGGCAGTTCATCGACAGCAAGATCAAGCCGGCGGGGTTGGCCTAAGGAATATTAGGGTCTGCTCAGATTACTTTCTATTGACCGGATTCCCGTCTGCGTATAGGGAACGACAAAGCCGGAGTGGATTGCTTCGTCACTACGCTCCTCGCAATGACCGGAGGGAATCCCTGTGGATGATGGGCCAAAGACTCAGAACAGACAACTACCCTACCGCAACCCTGCCCGCAACAGGAAATTCCCAAGATGCACATCGCTCTTGGTGATGTGATTGATATACCAGTCGACCAGCACCAGCTGGATGCGGAACAACAACCGGATCGGACTGACATTGGATACCATTATCTCGGCACGCAATCCTTCAAAGGCATTGAAAAAAACCTTGTGCTGTTGCTGATGATCGGCAAGAAATGGGTATTTATAACGGCGCATGAGATTTTCCTCGGCGTTGAAATGCGCCGTCAGATGCTCTGCGAGTTCTGTAGCAATCGGGTCCGGATTGGCACCACTTCTGGCCTCGATCCCCGCATCGGCTACATACACGGCTCGCGACAAATCACCAATCAGATCAAGCAGGCGTGTGTGCTGGCGATCCATACTGTCGATGCCTACTGAATAATCATTGCGCCATTCCACATCGATTCCGGGCGTCCGATTTTTGTCTGCCTCGGAGCGAATTGCCTCGCGGCAACGCTCAACATATCCTTCGACAATACGGTCGTCTGGCGCAACTTCCAGACACTTTTCAAGCAGCGGCAGTGCAGCAGCAGAATTGCCCATGTGAAAAAATGCCAGAGCTTCCTCGAACATGTCGAGCGTACCTTGCTTTGCCAGCCAGAGAGGCTCGGGGTCGGCATCGAACACTTCATAAATGGATTGCGCCGGATAACGCCCCTTGACGCTCTGTCGGTCGATAAACCGAAGGCAGTAATCATCTGGGTTGCGCAACTCATGCAGGGTGTGTTCGCTGATCAGAAAAGGGGCGTTGTAACTTTTGGTAAGTCCCTCCAGTCGCGCAGCCTTGTTCACCGTGTCGCCAATGACGGTGCTATCCATGCGGTTATGCCCCCCCACCGTGCCCATCATCACCAATCCGGTATTGATGCCGATGCCAATGCGGATCGGCACGTAGCCAGCGTGGGAACGGCCGTCGTTGTATATCTTGAGCTGGCGCAGCATGTCGATGCCACAACGCACGGCATCATCGGCATTATTAGGAAACAGCGCCATGATGGCGTCGCCGATGTACTTGTCGACAAATCCCTGATGGCGGCTGACCACGGGTTCCATCGTGCTGAGATAGGAATTGATGAAGCGGAAGTTCTCGGCGGGAAGAATCGATTCAGACAAGCTGGTGAAATCGCGGATATCGGAAAACAGCAGTGTCATCTGCTGCTCAACGTGGTCGCCTAGCGTCACATCGAGAATACTGGGCCGTCCCAGCAACTGGAGGAATTGGCGCGGCACGAAACGGGCGTAGGCTTCTTCGGCAGTCAAAGGCGCCTGTTGCGCTGTTTCTTCATGTTGTTCTGACATAAATTTTTTATCTTGGCAGTGCATAGTAGAAATGTAAAGCCCCTGCGAACCGGGGCATTTCCTGACGCCAAGGTAACATCTATACCTGAAAATTCATAATGTCGCGGTAGCCACAGACCAGCTTGTCGCGCGCCTGTACCATCTACAGAAAAGTGAGACCAATTTTTTCCGGATTGCTCATGATGCCCTCTTGCAAACAACAGGATTAACTAGGCGACGAGAGTCGATATTTCACTTGGAGTCAATTGCCAATTAATGCGCGGGGTCTGGAATTTGATCTCAGTTAGAATAAGTTCAGCCCTCATATTCAGCTCATATCCACATGGAAAAACGCGTTCTGATCGCAGGTGCCGGACCAGCCGGTCTGACTGCCGCCCTTGAACTGCTTCGTCATTCCGACATAAAACCGGTCATTTTTGAATCGCTTGGCGATGTAGGTGGAATATCCCGCACCATCAACCACAAGGGCAACCGGATGGATATCGGCGGCCACCGTTTTTTTTCCAAGTCGGACTGGGTCATGAACTGGTGGCGCGAGATCATGCCGGTGGCTCCGGAAAAGAATGAGGACGGCCTCAGCGTAGTTCCCGAAACTGACCGCCATATGCTGATCCGCCCACGCCTGTCGCGGATCTATTTCCTGCGCCACTTTTTCGATTATCCGGTTTCCCTGTCGGCCAGCACCATGTCCAACCTCGGTGCATGGCGGCTGATCAAGATCGGCGTCTCATATTTATGGGTTTGCGCCTTCCAGCGCAAGCCGGAACGCAACCTGGAAGATTTTTTCACCAATCGCTTCGGTAGCGAACTGTATCGAACCTTTTTCAAGGACTATACGGAAAAAGTCTGGGGCGTACCCTGCCACGAGATCAGCCCGGACTGGGGCGCACAGAGAGTCAAAGGACTGTCCATCATCGGCACCCTGTTGCATGCCGTCAAAAAATTGTTCACCTCATCGCGCCCCGCCGATGTATCACAAAAAAATACCAATACCAGCCTGATCGAGCGTTTCCTCTATCCCAAGTTCGGGCCGGGCCAAATGTGGCAGATCGTGGCCGAGCAAATACGGGAGCGCGGCGGAGAAATCCACCACGGACATCGGGTAGCGGGCGTCAACCTGACGGCAGGAAAAGTCACCAGCGTCGACACTGTCGATCGCGCCGGCGAACGCCACAACTGGCCGGGCGACTGGCTGATCTCCACCATGGCCGTGCGCGACCTTTTCGCCGCCATGCAACCACCGCCACCGGAGGCTGCAAGCCGGGTAGCCAAGGGCCTGTGCTATCGCGACTTCATGACCATGGGCTTGCTGGTAAAGAAGCTCAAGCCCACCAAGGATGGCAAAGGTCCACAGAATCTCGTCCCCGATACATGGATCTACATTCAGGAATCGGACGTAAAGATCGGCCGCCTGCAGATTTTCAACAACTGGAGTCCGGCGCTGGTCCGCGACAAGGACACGGTCTGGATCGGCCTCGAATATTTCTGCCGTGAAGATGATGAGCTCTGGTCAAAACCGGACGACGAATTCTCGCGCTTTGCCATCGACGAACTGGAGAAAATCGACCTGATCGATCCGGCCGACGTGCTTGACACGCATGTCGTGCGAGTGCCCAAGGCCTACCCGGCCTATTTCGGCACCTATGAAGAATTCGACACAATTCGCGAGTACACCGACACGATCCCCAACCTGTTCCTGGTTGGCCGCAACGGCATGCATCGCTACAACAACCAGGACCATTCCATGCTAACAGCGAACCTCGCGGTAGAAGCCATACTCTCCGGCAGCGACAGCAAGGAGGCGATCTGGACCATCAATGTCGATGACGAGTATCACGAGGAGAAGACAGGTTGACGCATGGCCCATCGGAGGATGGCCCCGGCCGTATCGAAACAGGAATAAGCCGCGCGTCACCTCTGCCCGTCCTGGCATGGACTGCCGGCTTAGTTCTATTCTGCGTAGCGCTCGTAACTTGCGACAAGTTTATCTCTTCATTTCTCGCCACCCCCCTCAAACGCGATGAAGTCGAGTTCCTGCATTCCACGTGGCTAATTCACCAGGGGGCCCGCCCTTTTACAGATTTTTTCCAGCACCATAGCCCGCTTTACCTCGAACTGGTCGTTCGCTTCGCCAGAGACAGCATCAAGCTTGATTGGGTAATCGCACTGCGGATTTTTTCCGTTCTATTGGCTGGGGCAAGCGCGTGTTTGGTTGCCATTCTGTCGGGATTCATCTCAGCAGGTTCGTATACTTTGCGGCCATGGGTCGCAGGAATGAGTGCCATTATTTTCCTTCTCGTTGCTATGCAATTCCCTGTTTTCGAAATTCGTCCGGAAGCGGTTGCCGTACCTGTTTTTCTCGCGGCGTGGATCGCATTCGAAATCGCAGCCAGAAACAGTTCTCAAATCGGAGCAGCAACATTCGGCTTGCTAGCAGGATTGGCAATCGCCATTACGCCTCGCGCAGCCTGGCCGGTCGCCAGCCTCTTTCTCGCCGGAGTGATATTTGCGATTCGCGATCGTGACAAACACTGCTTGTCCCGCCTTTTCCTCGCTGGCATGGTGTGCACAGTCACACTCTCCTGTTTGCTGCTTGCTGTAGCAAGCCCGAGTGACCTGATCGACTGGGTATACCGCTTCAGCCGTTACAGCCGCCCCGCGTCTCCCCTGCTGGACACGATAAGTGCAGCCACACTTGCGTGGCTGCTGTTGCCGTTAGTGCCCGTTCTGCTCCTTGCCTTTGCAGGTCGTGACCTCAATGCGCGCCAGCGCCATTCGCTGCTGATACCTATCGGCCTACTGCTAGCTGCGTTGTTGGGTATGAGTTTGGAACCAAGGCAGTTTGGACAAAGCCTGAGCTTCATCATTGTCGCCGTAACCGTTTTCTACGCGCGCTGCCTGGGACATTTTTTCCTACGCATCAATTCAGGATCGCGGCCTTCGCCATTTCCCATTCTGATTGTGGCGGCGGCATATGCGATTGCACTATCTTGGCAGTTAAACCTGTTATCTATTTATGTCCCTCATGACCTGACTTCCGCCAGTGACGCGAAGCTCGTTGCAGCAATGCGCCCCGATAGCGAGCTTCACACAGCACTATACGCACGCTCCACATTCTGCAAACGCCATATTGGCCATAGCGTGTTGGTCGAACCAACGGAATTCCACCCGATCTGTCTGTCCGATGCCTCCTATTATTGGCGCGGATCCGAATACTTGCGTGCCGGCACACTGGAAGCGGCAGGCATAGCCGCTCCACACTACCGCCCCCTTGCGGACGCAGAACGCTCACACCCCATTCTCATCGGCCCGGCCTTCCGGAAAACTGCCGTGCCAGGCGAGCGGGAAAAAATTGACCGGTTTCTTGACAGCGAATATCACCGTAGCGGATGGGCCTATCTGCGCAATGATAACGCAGCGGTGATTCAGCCATGAACTCTCAGTCCCTGGCGCGTACGGCAGATTTTGGGCTACTTATTTTCCTGGTTCTGTGCAGTTGCATGATCGCAGGAATGGAAGCCACTGCCTGTGCCTGGCTTGCCTGGTTTTTGCTGTCATTGCCCGGGCTGGTTTTTTTCGGAAACCGGCACGCATCGCTGGCGCAGCTGGCGCTGTGCTGTGCAGCCGGTATTGCCGTCAGCTTGCTTGCTACCGTAATAGTAGGTTTGTCCCTGGGGAAATTGTCGCTGCCCGGGCTCATCGCCATTCCCCTCGTACTTGCCTTTGTTGCCTATCGACTCCGCCAGAAAACCCTGCTTCATTTTTTGCCAGCCATGCCCACGACTGCGTGGCAAATCACGGTTCCTCTGGCCGCCCTGCTGCTGTCGCTATTGCCTCTCTACCTGGTAGGTGCCGAATTCGAAGGTAGCCACCACTTTCACGCCTATTTCAATGCCGATTTTTTCAAACACATCGCCAACAGTGAAGAACTGGCGCGCGGCGTGTTTCCTCCGATCAACCCTTTTGCTGCCGCTCAGAATCTGCATTACTACTGGGCTTCCTATCTGTTGCCGGCCATGGTCATCCGCCTGTCCGGCTTTGCCGTGTCAGGTGTCAATGCACTGCTCACAGTCGTCCTGCTGCAAACCACCACCCTCGGCCTGTTGGCGTTCAACCTCTGCTTCCGCTTGAGCCGGGGCAAAGCCCTGCCGGCGGCAATTGCGGGGGTACTAACCATGCTGTCGCTGTCGCTGGACGGCTTGGCCTCACTGTGGAATGGGTACCCGAAGTGGTCTACCGACCATGTAATGCAAACCGTCAATCAGGAAGCTCTCGACTTCACCCAATTCTGGGGGCCATCAACCCAACTGGCCGGTAGCACTTGGCAGCGCCTTTGCCTGTATTTGCCACAACACCAACTGGCGATCCTGATTTTCATTGCCTGGGCCATACTTTTTGTTGCCGCAACATCACCTCGAACGGATGCGTTACCTTGGTCACGCGCGTTGCTCCTGCTGCCATTGCCCATGATCAGCATTTTCGTAGGTACGCTGGCGGCGGTGGTCATCGTCTTTTCCGAATGCATCCGGGTTCGCCGCCTAGGAGTTGCATTGCTATGGGCTGCCCTGTTGGCCGCATCGATTTTGCTGCTGTTTCCGACAGACATATTGACCACCAGCGTTGCAGGCCATGCGGCGGACCCGTTCCTCGCCATGGGGGATGAGGCATCCGCACCGCTGCTGGCACGCATCGCCTGGATGGGGCCGCAATTGCTGGCCACCTTCGGCGTTACTCTCCTGTTGGGATTGACCGGAGCAGGCATTGCAGCTAGACGGGCAAGCGGACTATCCACTCTTGCCACGGTTCCCATTGTCACTCTGACTGTCGGACTGGCAGCCTACCTTGGTGCCGAGATTCTGTTCGACGGCAGGTTGCGCATAGAAACGGAACTGAAAACGAGTTTTGTATTGCTGGCAGGATTGATGATGGGCAGCGCATTGTTCCTTTCCGCCTCACCGTCTGACACTGGAATATGGCGCTCCTTTCGTGTGGTCTGTTTCATATTGTTGCTAGGTGGAATGGTTTCGCCCCTGCATGACGTCATCTGGCATTCCTCATCCTTCCAGCCAGACGAGGTTGTTGTGCCGAACGCGGACATGGAAGCGTTGCGCTGGATCAGGAAAAACACCCCTGCCGATGCGGTATTCCAGCAGCCACTTGAGCAGCCATTTCTACTCGGCGGCAAAGATGCCTGGGTCGCCATTTTCGGTGCCAGACGCGTTGCGGTTGCTGAACGTGCGGGGGGTATTCCAGAGTCCCGCCAGCGGGCAGCCACAATTTTGTTCGATCCGTCAATTCAACGCAAAGAACGTGATCGGGCGTTGCAGATGCTGCAGGTGCGCTTCGTCTATTTCAGTCGCAGCCTGGTGAGAGGGAACTTCAACCGCTTGGCGCAAGCCATGGCCGACGAGAACAGAAGCATCGTCTTCCGCAGTCCCGATGTCATGATCGTCGAGTACAGCATCCCCCTGGAAATGGTGCCTGAATCCTAGAGGACATCGATCTCGGGGGCGAACTCGCGCAGCTTATTGCAGTCGTAGAGATAGTAGCTAACGTTTTGCTTGCCTACGACTTCCGAATACCGGGAAACCGGCCAGCCGGGCAAAGCGATTCTGCTCACCACAAAATCCAGTTCTGGATCGCGGCATAGTGCCTGCAACCCTTTTTTCGAGAGCGAACCATTCTGCCTGTATTTATGCAAATTCATCGGATCGGCATTGGACTGCCAATATTTGCGCATATACCGGGCAGCCAGTTCATGCCTTGTCTTCGCCGAAGCATCTCGGGGATAACTATCTAGCATGATTACTCGTTCCAGTCGCTGGCGAACCTCGGTCATCCTATTTCTGGAAAAGACGATGCCAATCGCCTGCTCGCTACTGACATAACTCGCCGTTCCCAACTCAAACCAGACGCGCAATGTATTTCCCCGCCAATAAACCTGCTGGCCCGGCATAACCAGGCCGGCAAACATGTCCCGATTGCCACCAGCACGGTAACGGCTTTCAAGTTGTTGTCTGGCCAGAGTGCGGTGGTCCCAATGTATGCCTGCCACCAGCAACAGCAGTGCCAAACAAGGCACGATTACCCACTTATAAAAACGGACGTCGCTGGACATCGTGAGACATGACCAGACAAGAAAGGGAACCAGTATATGGAGTGATATCGGCACACTCATGTCCCAATAATTCTCAAGCAGACCTAGTGCTGCAGCCCTTTCCATTCCAGCAATGATCCAGAAATCCATGAGGATGTCTGGCAAACCTGCCATAACCGCAACGGCAACCAAGATCCATATTATTTTGGTAGCAGCTAACGGCCTCAACGCAAAGAACTGCGATATCTTGTCCGAAGCTGCTGACCAGACAATGTATGACATGAACAAAAATAATCCGCCGCCAGAGTCGCGAAACAGGAAAGTTAATGCCAGCAAGGCTGCTATTCCCTTGCCAATAATTCCTGCGCGTACAGCAACCCAGCTGATATCCAGGGCGGCAACAAAACCGATCAGGACCGCGAGCCATAGAGCACGCCACAACTGTGCCTGAACAAAAAATATATTCGGCAGAAAGTAGCTGGTGATCAGGGATACCAGCAGTGCCAGTGCAGCCACAAGAGCAATCACCCGATACAGGCGTTGCAACCCAGCTTGCCCAAAAAGGCCACCAAACAACAGTGCCGAGAACCACCACAACGCATTATTGATTGCAAGCTTCGACCAGTGCTCATGAAATACGATAGCTGCTGTAGCTTTCACCACCTCCTGCCATTCATGGTCCATTTCCCGAAAAATCGGAATATCCATCGGATTCATGTACAGCAAAGTCATCAAGCCTGCCCAAAGCACAACCAGCATGAGCAAAAGCCGGTCCGGCAGTCTGAGCAGGATGACGGCGAGCAGGCCCCATATCGATACCAGCGGGTGAAACATCATGCCAATCAACTGAAGCGCGACAGCCAACCGGATTCTTCCCTGAGTTGCCGCAACTAGACCCGCTATCGAGAGTGGAATTGCCAGCAAACGTGCCGTGACAAAACTTTCAGAAAGTACCAGCATAGGCTCGCCAAGACAGTAGGTGAGCAAAGAGGCTGCCAGTGCCAGAAAGATGAAACTCCCCACCCGCCATTCAAACCATGCAACGCTTAGCCAATAGGTTGCCGCCAACCAGGCAGCGGCCCCGGTCAGTACCAGGAATATCGACCCGCGGGATACGCCAAGCAGCTTGATTGCCATACCGTACAACGGCGCAAATAGGCTCAATCCGTCAGCGGACCCACTCTGAAACCAGGGGTCTTCGGCAAATGGGGCAGGATTCAACCAGTGCAATGCCGACAGGGTATAGATCCGGGCGTCGTGCCAGATACCACTATAGGAATGGTTCAACAGCCACAGGGCGACGCCCGCAACCAGGAGCATCAAGACGTCGAGCTTCTGCTTGTTTCCTGGGGCAACGTCAGGCAGCTTCGGGGCTAAGGGTAATCTCATATCGACATTTTTAACTTCAACGCTGGGCTGCCCTGAACAGGAGATATTTTCTGCCACCGAAGTTGAACAGAAATGACATCGAGGCCGCAGTCAGCTTGGATATTGCCAAGGGAAGCATGAATATCATGTGCCCAAGATAAATTACGGCATCGTTGATACCTAGCCCGACCAGTCCGACCAAAAAGAAAACGGTCGCTTCCTTGGCCCTCTGCGACTTGAAGCGCCGTGCAGAAAAAACATAGCGCACAGTCAGCGCGTAGCAGACCAGCAAGCCGGTGAGAAAGGCAATAGTTGCGGCAGCCAGCGGATGCATCACTTTCGCCAACTGGAGCAGCAGGAACATATCGACCGCCAAGGCAACTACGCTCGCAGCAAAGTAGCCGACAAACTCGCGGCTAAATACCAATCGCAGTCGTACCGCAATGTTTGCAATGGAGGAATTCATATTTTGTTGGTCGCTCTGAGTTGGTGGCAATCGTACAGATAATTTGTCTTGCCATAGACTACATCGCTGGCAACGGCTTGCGCCCCGAAAGCCTCTGGCAGCGGGGCGGAAGTAACGACCCAACCCAGAAGGGGATCAGCGCAAAGATACGCAATCCCGGCTGAGGTAATGTTCGATTTGTCATATCCGGTAATGCTCGACGTCTCAATTCCAGATGCTTGAGCAGAGAGCAATCTGCGCCATGCCTCCTGTTCCGTACCTCCCTCACGTAGTTCTCCGGCAATTGCTAGTCGGCGCAGGCGGCGCACGGATTCGAGCATTTTCTCCCGCGAAAACACGATGCCCGTCGCCTGCTCCGCGCTCACGTAACCAGTAGCACCAAGCGCAAACCAGATGTATGCCGCGCGATCCACTCCGGCAACGATGTCGCCCGTATGGAGATAACTCCGAAAAACATGATCGGGATTGCCCCCGGGTAAAAATGAGGACTCCATGGCTAAGCGTTGTGGGGAACGGGCATCCCAGAACAGCAGGGCAATAATCAGCAGTGGAACGGTGCAAACGACAATGAACTGTGCTCCCCAGCGCCTTGTGGCGAGCCATGCCCAGAACGCAAAGAGCAGGCCGCCGCCACCGAATGCCAGCCCCTTGATAAGCGGGTATTCAACAAGCCACGGGTTGCCTATTGCGAGACCATCCATCTGTAGCATCAGCAGACAGCCGGGCAACAGGATTGCCACCATGGCGAGCGGCAAATAACGAACCAGCTTGTGCTGCACGAATCCGGATTTTCCTGGCAAGGAGAAAAATCCCGCAGCATCGAGCACCAGCAATCCCAAAAGAATCGCGCCGCATTGGGCACGCAGTGAAAACAGCAGAACCGCAGCGAGCAGCAACCAGTAGCGGCCCAGCTTGTGTGTGACAAACAATTGCCAGGCGCTATCGGTCAAGGCAAAAACGCCCAGCACCACGGCAAGCCAGAGAACCCGCCAAGGCTGCAGCTGCATGATCAGACTGAGCGGAAGCCAGTAGCTGCATAGTTGCGAGAGCAGAACCGCCCAGGCACTGAGCATGGCGACTACCAGATAGAGACGGCGATTCCGGGTAGCGCCAAATCTGCTCCCCGCCCAGCAAGCGGCTATCCAGAACAGAATCCGGTCAGTTGCCAGTTGCTCCCATCCGCCGGCAAACACATCGGGCGCCGTTTGACGTACCCGTGCTTCCCATACTGCATCCATGATCTGAAATGCCGGAGTTACACTGAACAATGCGGCTAAGGCCAGCAAAACAAGCAGCACAGCACCTATGACAATCAGCCGCCGGTCCGACAATCGTCTGGAGACAGCCACCAACACGGACCAAATGCCCAGCAGGGGATGTATTGCCGTCGCGACCATGGCCGAAACTGCACCCATTCCACTCCGGCCAGCATTGTCGAGCGCTATCGCAAACAGGGCAATCGGAAATGCCAGCGAACGCGCGGTGGCAAAATTCTCGTTCAACACGAAGGTACCGCCGTTGAGCGAATAGCTGGTTTGCAATACGACATTGGCCAGCACCGCAACAAAAATAGGGATCGCATGGGACTGCATGCCCCTGGCAAGCAGGGTCAGCGCACAAACCCATAGTGCCGCACCTCCAAGAACTACCAGACGATTCGCCAGATCAATGCCGAACAGGTCAGTCAATCCGGCAAAAAGCGGCGTAAACAGACTGTAACTTCCCTGCGAACCGAAGGCGAAAAACAAATCGTGCGCATAGGCCGCCGGGTTCAAGCGTTGCGCTGCCATCAGGTTGTAAATTACGGCGTCATGCCAGATGCCGCTATAGCGATGACACATGAGCCAATAGATTGCGGCCAGCAGAAGCAGCGCCGCTGTCGCCGAGGTTCGCAAGGGGCTTGAAGCAGTCGACATCAGGGCCGGGGCTGGTTGTCCTTGTCGAGGCCGAGATAGTGCATGAAGGCGCTCTCCAGGGTCAGGGTCGGCTTGACCTCGATCAGCTTGTGGCCAGCGCCCTCGATATCGCGCAGCAAGGCCCAGAGCGATGAACGCGGCAGCTCGGCATGCCAAAGTCCGTTGCCTTCCTGTGCCATTTGCGCGACCGGCGTGCTCCCCAGCGAACGTACCGTTACGATCTCTTCGTTGCCCACCAGTTCGTTGGGAGACTGGATTGTTTTCAGTTCGCCCTGATGAATAAGACCGAAGCGGTCGGCAAGTCGCTCGACGTCGTAGAGCACATGCGAGGTAAAGAACAGGGTGCCGCCTTCACGTTTGTACTCGGACAAAATGCCGGCGACATCACGGCGACCCACCGGATCGAGACCGGACAATGGCTCATCGAGAATCAGCAAACCGGGTTTCAGGCACAGAGCCTGCGCCAGCGCCACGCGCTGCGTCATGCCCTTGGAAAACGAACGAATACGCGTATTTGCCACCGCGTCCAATTCGAGCCGTTCCAGCCAGCCCAAGCAATGCGCGCGCATATCACTCACTTGTACACGATGAAGTCTCATGCCCATGGTAAGGATTTCGAGCGGCGTCAGATAATCGTAAAGGTAGGGATTCTCTGGTACATAGCCGACGCGCTGCCGTGCGGCGGGCTGATCGATCGGCACATCAAAAATCCAGGCCTTGCCGGCACTGGCCTGCACCACACCGGTCAACATCTTGATGGTCGTACTCTTGCCCGCACCGTTGGGGCCGATGAAGCCAAAAGCCTCACCCTGCTCCACCGTCAGCGAGATACTCTTGACCGCGTCGACAGTGCGCTTGCGGAACCCGCTGTAACGTTTTGACAGCCCCTCCAGTCGTATTGCCGTACTCATTGTTTTCGCCTCGGACGAGATTTGCGCAGGATCGGCTGCCCCTCCTTATCCACGGCAAAACCAAAACCGAACGGATCCTTCGGTACCGCATCAATCAATCCCGCGTTCACCAGTTCCTGCAAGTCACGCAACGGCCGACCTGTCTGTGCGCGGTATTTTTCCGCCGCCGCTTGCAGCAGGATCAACGTGCGCAGACGGCCTGCGCGTTTCAAGAGATAGCGCTTG
>JBASWL010000264.1:0-2773 GCA_049276455.1 Georgfuchsia sp.
GTGTCCGTTCCTTAAGGCGCAGTTCGGCCTTGAATCTACTGATGAAGGATTATCCATGACCAAGCCGATATGGATTGAGCATGCCCGTTACGCCCGCAGCATCAAAAAAGCCGCGAAAAATAGGCGACCCGCCATGATCAGGAAACTTCTTGATCGATGGGTAAAAACTCTGTTGCCTTCACGAGGTGTTGATCCGCTACGCGGCTCTTCGCCGCGGCGGAATCAAGATTCGTGAACGTCAGGCCAGATCTTCCTGGCGCATACCATACGAATGATGAGGATGCCGAGCATGATCAGTTCGGAGTTGTCAAAGTCCTCTCCACTGAACACCTCATCGACCTGCTTAAGGACGGACAACACGATTTTTTCGTGCCCATCGTTGCGGGAGTAAAGCAAAAACTCGTGATCTCCATGGGTTCCGATGGTGCCATGTCGGTGTTTGAACTGGCCAGCGAACAGCACGATCGATTTGCTCCCGAGTTGCTGTTCGCCACTTACATAGATCGCTTGGCCCGCACGGGTCGGCTGTTCTACAGCGCAGCGTCGCCGCGCTAACCCCCGCAAGGGATTTCCACCAAATCAAGGTTGGGGTTTCCCCAACAAGGAGTATTCATGAACCTGAAGGAAGCGCTCTGCGCCATTCCTGATGTAAAGGCCGTCCTCATCATTCTGGACGGCGCCGACAGTCATCTGTTGGCCTCCAGCGCCGATGCCCAATACGATATTGGTTTCGAGGATAGCCGGAAGGAGCACAGATTCGTCGTTGACGGCAAGGTATCTCGCCTTGCGAAGATCATGCCGACGGATACCGAAATTACGGTCAAGGCTGGCAAGATTCGCCTCGACGCTGGCCGTGGCGTGTATCAGTACCATCTGCTCCCGCACGATCAATTTCCGCTGATTTCGGATGCCGGAAAATGGGCTACGATACCGCTCAATGCCGCTGATCTGAAGAAAGCGATTACGTTCGTTCAGCATGCCGCAGCCCATCAGGACGTTCGTTTCTACATGAACGGCGTTCATCGTCGCATCGCAGGCAAGCGCTGCGATTGTGTCGCCACCGACGGATCGGCATTGGCGGTCAAGTCGGTCGATCTGACCGAGGCGGTCAGCGACGACTATCGCGTCACGCTGTCCAACAAGTGCATCGCTGAAATCATCAAGCTGCTTGGTGGCAGCAATGTCAACCTGGAAATTGGCACTACGGACCAGGGCAGGTATCTGGTACGCATTCTCTCTGACGGCATCCGCTACACGGCCGTACCGTTCGATACCAATTACCCGGAATACGGCGCCGTCGTCGAAGCGCATGCGGCCAGGTCTTATGCCTCATTTTCGGCTGCACCTTTGATCGATGCGATTCAACGCATCGACTTTGCCGTCGGGGCGGCCGGGGCGGTCAATCTCACGCTCGGCAACAACCAGCTGACCATTACGTCCGCGACGGACGAAGGGAAGGATGGCTGCGAGAAAGTCGTCGCAATTCCAAATCCGGATTGCAATGGCACGCACGAGGCCGGTGTCCGCATGCAGTTGATGGACTTCGCTGTCCGTGCGGCTGCGGCACTCAGTGAGGTGGTCGCTATCGGCTGGATCGATGCCGAGCATGCGTATACGTTTTCGCCCGCAAACGCGGAAGCGAAAGCACTTCAAGAACGCTGGATCGTGATGCCCTATCGCCTCTAGCAAATTCAAAACAGGAAAGGGAAACCCCATGAATGCTGTTCAACAGGCATATGGGCAAATGCAGTTTCTTGGCGTCCCCTTGGGTGAGGGACGCAAACGCGAACACGAACCCCACGAAGATGACTATTGGGGCATTCTGCCCCGGCCTCCTGAATCGGTGATTCGCCGCTGGGATTACCTGACGACGGATGAGCGAATCGAGGCGGCCTTTCCCGGTCCGCTGGATCATCGCCAGTGGTCTCAGGACGAAAAGGACATTTACATCGTTCGCCTCTGCGCTCTGCTGGTCGAGGACATGGAAACCACGTTCGCCAATCATCAAGCCCGTGACGCCAATGGCAAGCTGGTCTTCAGCAGCGCGGAAGGCAAGGAGGATTTTGTCTATACGCTGGGTTGGGCGATTGGTGCCTGGCCCGGAAGGATTCCGTGCGAAACGGTACTCAAGCTGTTCAACATCGACTGGATGAGGGTTCGCTACGCAACGATTGCCCGCTACGAGAAGAACCTGTACCTGATTCGCGATCTGGCCCGGAAGCTGTTTCCGGAACAACAGCCGCTCGCTCTGCACTGATCAGACGCCGGCGCGGCAACGCGCTGGAATCATTATGGCGATCACGTGCATGGAGGCCGCAATCTATCTGGTGGCAATGTGTGTGATGCTGATGCTCGAAGCAGGGAAGGCTTGCCTTTCCCTGCTGGGCATAGCGTTTCAAGCAAAGCCACCTGTGGCACGACCCCATGAGGTTGTGCAAACGCTGCCAGTGGCAGCACCCGAAGCAGCAACAGCCAGTCCAATCGATGCACCCCAGGGTACGTTTGATTTCAGGCAGCAGGTCATTGGCGATGAAGGTCGTGTCAATGCAAGTTCATCTGCACCGTCGCCAGCATCAATATTGCCGTCAGCGCCGAAACCTGTCCTGGCCAAAAAAGCCGTCTCTTTCAAAAAACAGTTCATTGGAACCTTGATGGATTTTGGTGTCGGCGAATTTTCCGATATCCGGTCCAAAGCCGGCAGCCCAAAGAAATATCAATCGTTCTATGTGACGGTTGAACTCGACGACGGCGGCATTGAAACCAAGCAGGGCGT
>JBASWL010000265.1:0-3257 GCA_049276455.1 Georgfuchsia sp.
TTCCATAACCTGCTTTTCAACCAGTTGTTGCTGAAGACGTTGCTGAATTTGCGGCTTGGCTTCGTCGTAGCCCGGTAATTTGATGGAGCGTGTGTCGTCAAGCTGGATTACATGCCAGCCGAACTCGGATTTGACCGGGGTCTCGGTATATTGGCCCTTATTGAGTTTCAGCAATGCATCAGCAAAGGGTTTGACATAAGAGGTAGGTACCGACCAGCCAAGATCGCCACCCTTGTCCTTTGAGCCGGGATCCTTGGATTGTGCGGCCAGCTTGTCGAACTTTTCACCTGCTTTCAGTTTCGCAATAATGGCTTTGGCATCATCCTCGCTATCGACAAGAATGTGACGCACACTGTATTCCTTGTCACCCAGCTGGGACTTCACCGTTTCGTATTCCTTTTTGAGGGCTTCGTCGGAAATTGCATGTGCCTTGATGTAGCCATCAAAATAGGCTTGGATCAGCACGCCCTGGCGGGCCAGTTCCATTTTTGCCTGGATATCAGGCTTCTTGTCCAAGCCCTGCTTTTGCGCTTCCTGAACCAGCACTTCGCGGCGGATGACTTCCTCACGTACGGCGTTACGCAGCTCGGGTGAATCCGGAATGCCCTTCGCCTTTTGTGAGGCCATAAAGAAATCAATCTGGTTCTTCGAAATCTGTTTGCCATTGACTTTGCCCGGAGCGCTGCTCAGCGCCAAGGCGGGAGCGGCAGCCAACAAGGCAGCCAGGGCGATTGTGTATATCTTGAGCGAAGTGCGAGTCATCATCAGTCCTGTCGTAAATATGATTAATCAGATATCTTGGGGTGTTCTGGCAGTAATGCTTAAGGCATGGATATCATGCTGCATGAGCGAACCGAGTGCATCATACACCAAGCGATGCCGTGCCATCATAGCCATGCCGGCAAACCTGGGCGATACAATTGTCATGCGATAGTGACCGCCACCACTACGTGCCCCGGCATGCCCGGCATGCTTAGCGCTATCGTCGGTGATATTGATCGCCTGCGGTTCAAGCACGACAAGCCGCTCATGCATTTGGTCGATAGTTGTCCTCATTTTGGATACACCTGTTTGAATAGCCGAATGCTGGTTTGTTGAAAAACACCAAGCTCGACATAGGGGTCGGCCTTGAACCATGTTTCCGCCTCCGCCTGAGAACCGAAATCGGCAACAATCATGCTGCCTAAAAATCCGGCTGGGCCAGGGTTAGGGGAATCGATGGCAGGGAAGGGCCCAGCCAGAACCAGACGCCCCTGGGCTTGTAGCGCTTCAATCCGTGCCAAGTGGGCCGGTCGGCCTTTCTGGCGTAATTCGAGACTGTCTGGAACGTCTTCTCCCATCAAAACGTAGAGCATCAGAGCTTCTCCACAACATTGTCTTCTACATAACGCCCCAGCAACAGGGCCTGCGCAACGACAAAAACCAGCATTAGTCCAGTGAATCCGAAGAGCTTGAAATTGACCCACTCATCAGTGGAGAAATTACGTGCAACATACAGGTTGAGAACTCCCATTAGAGCGAAGAATCCTGCCCAGGCAGTATTGAGGTGGACCCAGACGGGTTCAGGCAGGGAAAACTGTGCGCCGAGCATGGCGCGCATCGGGTTCTTGTGAAAACCATGTAATGACACCAGCAGACCCAACGAAATTAGCCAGTAGAGAACAGTGGGTTTCAATTTGATATAACTTTCGTCATGCAGCAGCAGCGTTGCACCACCGAAGACCACAATGATGCCAAGGCTGACCCATTGCAGGGTGTCCACCTTGCGGTGCCGCCACCAGACCCAGGCTATCTGGAGAATAGTGGTAGCAATAGCCACAGCCGTGGCAATGAAGATGCCAGCTACTTTGTAAGCCGCGAAGAACAGTGCGACGGGAAGCAAATCGAAGAATATTTTCATCAGTGCAATTCTAAGGCTTTTTTTTCTCCAGCTTCAACGAAGCCGAGTTGATACAGTAGCGCAAGCCGGTTGGCGCCGGACCATCAGGAAACACGTGGCCCAAATGGGCGCGGCAGGTTTTGCAGGTGACTTCGGTACGGATCATGCCGTGGCTGCGATCTTCCTGCTCCGCCAGGTTTTCATTCTCCATCGGGGCGGAAAAGCTTGGCCAACCGCACCCGGAATCGAATTTCTGCTCCGATGAAAACAGCGATGCGCCACAACAGATGCAATGGTAGGCGCCTTCGTCGTGAGTGTTCCAATATTCTCCGGAGAAAGCCTGTTCGGTACCTTTCTCGCGTGTCACATGGTATTGCGCGGGTGTCAGTTTGTTACGCCATGGGTCATCGTTGCTCATGGGTTTAAAGTTACCATAGCACAATAAGACATCCAAGCCTGCCAACAATTCCTTTCAAAATAGTTTCAACATGCACATGGCCGTTCTCAGGGCTGGCGTAGTTGGCCATCTTTAGGGACACACTGAAACTGGACTGGGATGACCACCAAGTACCCGTGAAAGAGCTCCCGCCCATGGCTGCAGGAAACCAGTTTAGCCAAAGGTGACGGAAGTGGGTGGGACGGGACAATTGGGGGCAGATTTTCTCAGCGGTCGCAAGACATGGGCCTCAGCAATTCCTGATCAACCTTGAATCTTAATGAAGGTGTTGCGGTGCTTGTGCCCCGTTGTCCTCCGGTAATTCGGCATGCACCGCTTCATCATCGCTATTGGGGTAGAGTGGAACACCGCAATCATCGCAATATTCGAGCGGTAATGTGTGTTCAATTAGGCGAATATCGTCGATGCCGCATTCGCGCAGAACCATCTCGATCTGTGCTGCTGTGTCATTGCCTTCTTCCGTATCCAGCAACGGCCACACTACGCCATGCACGACATCATTGTTGTCCTTGTGTATGAAACCGATACGGTACTCCTCAATACGATTTTCCTTGAACGGTGCAACTACCGCGGACAAGCGATTGGCGGCGATATTTACTGCCGTATTGAGGAATGCGACCGAAGCACGTATCGAATAAGGTCGCGACTGGCGTTCTGCTTCACGGCAAGCGGAATGAAACGCCAGCGGCAGCAGCAGTTCGCTGGCGCAGGCGGGTAAAAGCGGCCGTAGTACTTCCCCGCCTTGGGTGCGCCAGCGCGCGAGAGCCGTTTCCCGGTTACCATCTGCCTCTTGCCAGCGGAACAGCGGAGCACCCTTCTCGGCAACAATTACACCTACCAGATAGCGCGTGTCGGAAAGAAAGCTCATCGTCTCGCCCAATTGCCTTGGGTCGATATGCAGATCACGGCCGTGTATCGCAG
>JBASWL010000266.1:0-5430 GCA_049276455.1 Georgfuchsia sp.
GCTGGTCGATCTCGACCGTTTCGAGATCGGCCCGTTGCTGTTCCATTTCATCGGCAATAGTGAAAGCTCGGCAGACCAGCGACGGAAACATCATCCTGATCGGCGCCCCGTGTTCCGTCCTGGCCGACACCTTCACGCTCGAGTGGCCGATATCGAGGCCGATCACCTTGTTGCCGAGTTGCTTTCCATCGTTCATGTTGGTCTCCCTGGGTCAGTTGAAATTGAATTGCAAACTGAGGCCATGGTGTCGGAGAGCGGGATTTTTTAATTCATGAATGGTGACGAATATCGGTCGTCATTTGAATGACAGCCACCTTTTATCCTGGCGAACAATGGCGCCCATATTCCCTGACGACAGGGATGTATTTCACCCCTCCGGCATCTGCCGGTAACGACTCAGCGCCGAATGCGGCGCTTCGCTGCACCCGATCTGGCAATTTCTGATCAGGGATGGAGGCAAGGACGGAGATTTTTCGTCGCTGGAATCATGCATCAAACCAACAGAGTGCGGAGATTTCCGCTTAACCACGCGCCTCATCGGCACGATCCACAAACCGAACACCACACGAAAGAACGTATTCACGAAGAAAGTACACCCAACATCACGCTTACCGCGCCCACATCCTGACGGACTGTCAGGCCTCACCCGCCATGCTCCCCGGGAGCAGGCAGCGAGGGATCGCGCAGACGCCACCACCCGGTTGCAGGGCTGGACTCATGGTTGTCGCAAGGTAAGGCTCAAGAACCCTTCGGTCCGAGGTCCGCCAAATCCTCGGTGCAGCCACTTCCCGCCAGGGGAGATGGTTCAGTGTCCTCCTGATGGGAGCAGACGCTGAGATGGCTGAGGGGAGAAATCCCTGACCGCCATTTGATTGCTGCTTTTTTTACGATGACCCGCTACTTCGCACCACCCGTTTTATCCGTATTACCCGATTCATTACTGATTTCAGGAGAACGATATGAATGCCAGAACAAGGAGTGCGCATCGTGCTCAATTCGGGATGAAAGGGAAAGGCCCCGTGGGACAGCCGTTTCGTGGCTGGAAATCCGAGCTCGATGCCATCCTCAAGGAACACAATCACCTCAAGAAGGATGGCAGCCGGGGCGCCAGCTATCGCACTATGGAAGAGCGCGAACTCGTGCTGTTCCGCTGTTTCCGCGAGTTACGAAAAGATTGCGGTCTGATGATCGACAACCCACGCAACTTCAGGCCCAGGCACGTCGAGGCTCTGGCCCGCCTGTGGGAGTCGAAACGGCAGAGCGCCGCCACCATCCAGGGCAAGATGAGCATCCTGCGTACCTTCGCCGGTTGGATCGGGAAACCGGGAATGATCGGCGCCTCCGCGGACTACGTGAGCGACAAGGCCATCGTGACCCGTACCTATGCCGCAGACAAAGACAAAAGCTGGAGCGCTGCCGGCCTCGACGTCGAAGCGGCCATCAAGCTAATAGGTCGGGTAGATCGCTACGTCGCCATGCAGCTTGAAGTGATCGCCGCATTTGGTTTAAGGCGCAAGGAAGGCGTGATGTTCGATCCCTTCCTGGCTGACCAGGGGCCGGTACTGTTAGTGGAGAGAGGCACCAAAGGCGCACGGCCGCGCTTTACGCTGATTGACACGGACGAGAAGCGGGCGTTGCTTGAAAAAGCCAAGAAATTCGTGCTCCAGAACAGGGGATCAAAGGGACACATAGGCAACCCAAACAAAACCCTGAAGCAGAACCTTGATCGTTACTCGAATGTTCTGAAGAGTATCGGGATCACCAAGGCCAACCTGGGCATCACCGGTCACGGGTTACGCGCCGAATTCGTTTGCGACCGTCTTGAGGAGCGTGGCATTACCGCCCCGGTGCGTTCGGGGTCCGGCGTACAGGAATCGTCGCTCTCCGCGTCTGACCAGGAACTGGCGTTGAAGAAGACCAGTGAAGAAGTGGGGCATAGCCGTACCAGCGTCATAGCGGCGTATGGCGGCCGATTTATTCGGGTTGCCCGACCAAAGGAATCCGATACTGCCGAGCCGCGTGATCCTGGGTCGGACAGGGAATAGCGGAATGCCACATGTTGTTTTACTTGGTGTTAGTGAGTTATGCTGATCATTGATGCTCGGCACAGGGAGCTGTATTATTTTGAGATGAAGATCACTATCGACATTGATGATTCCTTGATTGCCAATGCAAAAGTCTTGGCCGTGCAACAACACACTAGCCTGACACGGCTGATGGAGGAAGGGTTGCAGCTCCGCCTTCAATCTTTGCAAGCCACTGCCAAGGCAAATAAACGAAAACACTCGCGAAAGATCCCGGTATTCAATGGGCGTGGTGGAATGGTGGCTGGCATCAATCCCGCCAGCAATAAGGCCATGCTGAATGTCGTCGAGGGGTGCCTGACGTTAGCGCGTTGATTGCAGCGTCGCGCAGTGATCAGCCTCACCGCAAAGAGGTCTGAATGACGGTATTGCCCCTTGTGCCATTGGCAAGGAAAATGTGATGCACGTTAAAATGGCAGTCATGAGCAGACTTGAAGCGAGTCTCGAGATTGCAGTTTCATGAGTAACGATGCACAAGGCAGATTGAAGGGAATGAGAGGTTCCAAATGAAGCTCAACAAGGATTTTATTGGCGCCGACTTCGATGATTTCCTTCGCGAGGAAGGTATTCTTGAAGACGTTGAAGCCGGCGCCGTCAAGAAAGTGGTAACGGACGATTTCATGGCGGAGCGCCTGATGAACCGGTTGCCGCAAGAGCCCGGCATCTTTGATGACGAACTTGTCCAGCGCGACGAAACCGGTCGTTAACGATACCTGATGAAGACTTGAAGAGTTTCTGGGGATTCCGACGGCAATGTTTCATTCGGTTGTTTCGTTCATCGGCGAAACATGTGTTCTCAAAAACCAGCTACCGGATTACGTAATCTGCAGCAGCCCGTTTGGCTACATCAAATCGACGAAGCAAGTGTCGTTATACCGTCGTAGCCTGATCGAATAAACGATATTTCGCTCTTTCACGGATCCACGCCGCGATTTCGTTGCCCGGCATCGGCTTACTGTAGAAATATCCTTGGGCATCATCGCAGCCAAGGGTATTCAGGAAATCAGCTTGAGCTGCCGACTCAACCCCTTCAGCAATAATGCGCAAACCCAAACTTGTACCCAATGCCACAATGGCACTCGTGATTGCAATCGAGTCCTTGTTATTCGGGAGATCTCGAACGAAAGACTGGTCGATTTTAAGACGATGAATAGGGAACTGTCTCAGATAGTTCAAGCTGGAATACCCGGTGCCGAAGTCATCAAGTGAAAGTAGTATTCCGTGCTGCTTTAAGTTATGCAGCTTTTCGATCATTACTTGCTTGTCGTCCAGCATTATATTTTCAGTCAGTTCCAATTCCAAAAAGGCCGGATTAAGCCCTGTCTCATCCAATATTTGCTTAACTCTTTTAACATAATCATTCTGCCGAAATTGAATCGCCGACACATTAACTGCTACAGTTACTTTGGCAATTCCCTGCTTGATCCATTGCAAGTTCTGACGGCACGCTTCGCGCAGCATCCAATCCCCGATTTGGATGATTAGCCCGCTGTCCTCTGCTACCTGGATGATGCGACATGGTGGGATCGCTCCCAAAGTTGGGTGATGCCACCGGACCAGCGCCTCGAATCCGATGATCCTGTTAGTTTTGAATTCTATCTGTGGCTGGAATACGGAACTTAACTCCCCATTAGTGATGGCGCGGCGCAGGTCCTGTTCCAGCGTCAATTGTTCGATGGCTCGCGCATTCATGGCTTCTGAGTAAAACCCATAGTTGTTACGCCCGGCCTTCTTTACCTCGTAAAGTGCGGCATCTGCGCTCTTGAGCAGGTCCCCAGAGTCCGCGGCATTATCGGGAAACACGGCAATTCCGATGCTTGCCGTTACCATCAGTTCCTGCATCCCTAGCAGAATCGGTTGGGCTATTCTCTCGAGAATTCGTTTAGCGGCCCGTGCAGCATCGTTGGGTTCATCGATGTCGGCAAGTAACATCAGGAACTCATCGCCGCCGTGACGGCTTACGGAATCGGACATTCGACAGATTGTGGTGAGCCGACTCGCCGTTTCCTTTAACAGTTGATCACCGAATTCGTGTCCTAACGAATCATTCACGATTTTGAGCCGATCTACGTCAATAACTAGCAGGGCCAGCTTGGTACCACGCCGTATTGCTTGCATAATCGCGGTATCAAACCGATCAACAAACATCGCCCGGTTCGGCAAATCGGTCAGAAAATCATGGCGCGCAAGGTAGAGAATCCGCTCCTCAGCAAGTTTTCGAATCGTGATGTTTTCATGGGCGACTACGATACGCATGGGGCCGGGTGGAGCAAAGTGCGTGATATTGACAATGAACCAACGCTGTTCTTCCGATGAGTGACTGGCATATTCATAAGAAAAAGAACTTTGTTTACCAAGTGTGATGTCGCGGATCGCACTTGCGATGACTTCAGCATCGTCGTTACCCAGGGCCGCAGCTGTGCTACAGACGGCTAGGAAATTTGCTCCTTCGGAGGCTAAAGCCAAGTCTGCACCGTTCAATAGCACAAATTTACGCCAAGCATCATTGACAGCTAAGATATCTCCCTTGTCGTCTATAACTGCAATGTGCGCGGTAAGACCCGACTTTGACACTTCCGAGGCACATTTTTCACTGACCCCCAGCAACAGTGCGGGTTTCCGGGCGTCAAGTCGCCAAAAGCCTAGATACATGGATTGTTGATTTTCGCCCCTGAAGGCCGCTACGATAGGGTCTATGTACCTACGCGAGAGCAAACAACGGCGGGCGGATGGCAGTGTCGTGACCTACTTGCAATTGGCGGAGAACATCTGGGATGCCGCCAAGGGAAGGTCGCAAGCCAGCATCGTTTATAACTGCGGGCGCGCCGACGATCCCGACGTCATCGAGCGTCTGCGTCGGCTGGCCAAGAGCATCCTGCGCCGCTGCTCGCCGGAAGAGATCGTTGCTGCCGACGGAGACTGGCGCCTGATCTGCGCGTGGCCCTATGGCGACCTCTATGTTCTCGAAGCCATCTGGAAGCAGTTGGGCATCGACGCCATCGTGCGGCAACAGGCCGACACGCGGCATCTCGGCTTTGATGTCGAACGCGCCCTGTTCGCTCTGGTCGCCAATCGCGCCTGCGCCCCGGCCTCTAAACTCTACTGCCATGAACAGTGGCTCAAGGAAGACGCGCATATCGACGGGACGCAGGGGCTGAAGCTGCACCAGCTTTACCGCGCCATGGACTTCCTGGAAGCGAACAAGGAAGCCATCGAGCAAGCCATCTTCCACCGGGTGGCCGATCTGCTCAACCTGGACGTCGAGGTGATCTTCTATGACACCACCTCGCTGCACTTTGAAATCGACGACGAGGACGGCGGCGACAAGGACGGAAACGTCCAGGGC
>JBASWL010000267.1:0-1527 GCA_049276455.1 Georgfuchsia sp.
GACCTGTACATGGGCAAGCCCTATCAGGAAGAGGAACTTCTGGCGGCAATCGCCGGGTTCATCGCCTAAAAGTTGGATGCAGGGTCATAGACCGTATCACTACGGTTAATGGATTTTCTCGCTAAACGAAAAACCCCGCCGAAGCGGGGTTTTTTTACACCGTGTGCTGTTCGGTCTCAGGCGGGCTGTTTCTTGTTCTTGCGGCGAGAGATAAAGCCCAATAGGCCGAGACCCGCCATCAGCATGCCATAGGTTTCAGGTTCAGGTACGGGGGTGGTTACGGATACCTTGTCGAGGAACACGCTAGTGTCAACAACGCCAGCAACACCAAGTCCCTGGAATGACAGGGTGTGAGAGCCGGCTGCCACCGAGTTCAAGGTGAACGAATAGGTGCTCCAACCTCCGTAGACATCGCCGGATCCAAATGTGGATGGGCGAATGAAGGTATCTGTTTGGCCAGCCAAGGACAGCAGTTGTCCGTCAAAGAGTACGTTGATCTTCTGGGCACCAACTGTGGTGCCCACGCTCGTGCGTTGCGCAAGGCTGAAATCAATCACATAGCTGCCTGCACCGCCAGAAAAGGTTTGCGTGGCCGAGGAGATGTTCTGCAAGAATGCAAAGCTGAAGCCATCGAGTGCAATGCCGCCCCAAGCGGTGCCGTTGGTCGATACGCCGGCATCACCTGCGAAGACCCATGGGGCGGCCCCGGCGGCCCCTGCATATGCGTAGCCGCCAGAGGCTACATTTGAAACCTCAAAGCCACCATTGCTGAAACTATCAGCGAAAGCGTTACCGGCGGCTAAAACTGCAATAGCAAAGGAAAGTTGTTTGATCATTTTGGCCAATAAATTATGTATATGGTAAGACAAGCGTAGTTGACCCGTTGGCCATCGAAAATAGCCCATATGGGTCATGGATAATGATCTGCCTGCTCTCACAGACGTCAAATTGAAGTGTGGGCGTAAAGCCCAGAATTCGGGGTTAACCATAGACTTGTCCGTGCTTCATCTCGTCGCATCTTTTAATTTTGTGTTGGTCAATTTCTGGGTTTACCCCGTCCAGTCGATCACGCCGGTATAGGAGGTCGCCAGCACGAGGACGCCGAAGCCGATGCGGTACCAGGCGAACGGCGTGAAGTCGTGGCTGGAGATGAAGCGCAGCAGCCAGCGCACGCACAGGAAGGCGCTGATGAACGAGGCCGTGCCGCCGACGGCGAACAGCGGCAGGTCACCGGCGTCGAACAGTTCGCGGTTCTTGTAGACGTCGTACAGCGTGGCCGCGAACATGGTCGGGATGGCGAGGAAGAAGGAGAACTCGGTCGCCGCCTTCCTGGACAGCCCGAAGAACAGGCCGCCGATGATGGTGGCGCCCGAGCGCGAGGTGCCGGGGATCATCGCCAGGGCCTGGGCGAAGCCGACCTTGAGGGCGTCGCGCCAGGTCATGTCGTCGACCGTCTCCACCTTGACCACGTGCTGGCGCCGCTCCGCCCACAGGATCAGCAGGCCGCCGACGATGAAGGCGGTGGCC
>JBASWL010000268.1:0-1707 GCA_049276455.1 Georgfuchsia sp.
GATCAGCCGGTCAAGATCATGACCGTGTCCACAGACAGCCCGTTGACCGAACTGGCACTGATTGACAGCCAAGGCGGGCACAAACCTGTGCAAGTCCACCGTCGAGGCGGCCCGCCTTGGAGCCTGATTGCTGCTTTGGACGGAGTCAACGAGGGTAATTATTGGGTAATGGCGAGCCGGGATGGCAAGCCTGCCGCCTGCCATGCGCTCAGCATCGGCGGATCAGGCACACAAGAAAAGCCCAAAACCTGAGGGCTTGCCACCGAAGCCTTTTATTCGGCTTGGATTGAAGAATTGTTTAGTGCGCCGACCGAGGAAAACTTCAGTTTCTCGTCCCTGGAACCGGTGTTGCGCAACTCTGAACGCAACTTCCTGCACAATCATCTTGGTCTCAACGAAGACAAAAAACTGCCGCTCACCCCTGATTGCGCCGACCTGCCTTACACCTTGCGGGCTTATTTTGCCTGGAAGGTCGGCCTGCCTATCGCCTTCCGCGCCTGCAGTCGTGGTTCGGCCAGCGCGCCGCCACGCTGTGACGCGCCAACCATTAAGACCGATTTCACCCACAGTAACAGCGCGCAGGCAAACTTCAAAAATGTCAGCAGGCAGTTGGCGGATGCTGTCCATTCGGGCTCGGCGCGGACCGGGCTTGAGGACGAGGCCACCGATTTGTATCCCATCCCTCTCAGCCGTGCAACGCTCTGGCCGGGCACTGTCTATGCCGATCCTTACGGGCATGTGATGGTATTGGTCGAATGGGTGCCGCAGACGGAGGATCGGCCAGGCATCTTGCTGGCAGTCGATGCCCAACCTGACAACTCGGTCAGTCGTAAGCGTTTTTGGGAAGGCACTTTTCTATTCGACAACGTCGCCAGCGCCGGGCCGGGCTTCAAGGTATTCCGGCCTTTGGTCGTCACTGCTTCGGGCGAATGGCGGGCGCTTTCTAATGACGAACTGGTCGATCACCCCGGCTTCGTCTCTTTTTCCTTGGAGCAGAATCAACTCTCCCCCGACGATTTCTACGCCAGCCTGGCCAAGCTCGTTAATCCACGCGGCCTTGCCCCCAAGCAAGCTTATGAAGCCACCCTGGGCGCCTTGGTGGAGCAAATCGAGACGCGCGTGAGCTCGATTGACAACGGCGAGGCGTATTTCCACAAAAATCCCGGCAGCGTTATCCCCATGCCAAACGGCGCGGCGATTTTTCAGACCATCGGCCCTTGGGAAGATTACTCCACGCCCTCCCGCGACATGCGCCTGATCATCGCCATCAATGTGCTGAACGGCTTGCCCGAAAAAATCGTGCGCCATCCCGAATTGTTCGTGATGAACGGCAGCAGCCCGGAACAGGCCAAGGCCGACATCGAGCAATACCACGCCAAGCGCATTCAGGAACGCAGCATCCGCTACACACGCACCGATGGTAGCCCTTGGGAGCTGTCCATAGCCGAAGTGCTGGCTCGCAAACCCGCCTATGAAATGACTTATAATCCCAACGACTGCCCCGAAATACGCTGGGGTGCGCAGCCGGAGACGGAAGAATATGCCACCTGCCGCCGCCACGCGCCAGCCGAACAGCGGGCGAAAATGGAGCAATACCGGAGCTGGTTCCGCGAGGCTCGACGGCCGACACGATGACGTAAAGCTGCCAAGCTTTAATCCACAGGGGCTTATGTCGCCAACTGAATTTAATTTGTAACTATTCAGCAT
>JBASWL010000269.1:0-2240 GCA_049276455.1 Georgfuchsia sp.
GTTTTGCAGTCAAGGACATGTGTTGCTTTATGCGTTATTCAATATCGCATTTGTCGTTGCTGCACCTCTAATAGGCAAGCTAGGCGATCACGTTGGAAGGGCACGTATGATCATGTTGAGCTACCTGATTTATTTTCTGATGTGCATCGGTTTCGTTTTTGCGACCATGCAATGGCAAATCATCGTCTTGTTCATCGTCTACGGCGTGTTCTTTTCAATCGACGAAGCCCAAAGCAAAGCGTTTATCGCAGATATCGAGTTGGAGCGGCGTGCGTCTGCGATCGGCCTCTACAATTTTGTGACCGGCCTCATTTACCTACCTGCATCGCTGATCGCTGGGGCGTTGTGGTTGTTGCATCCGGCGAGTGCTTTTTTTGTGGCTGCTTGCCTTAGCCTCATTGCGTTGATGGTTTTTGTGTTCTTGCGCCCAGGCCAAAAGCATTGTTCTGATGCATCCCCCCGATGACCATAATTTATCAGTTCAGAAAAGCTAGCCTCGATGGCCAGCTTTTTGCAAAGGATCTCGCTATGAATCGTACAGTGACCGACAATCAGCAAGAGCTCTCAATGTCTGCTTCATGCGGCCAACCGCATCAAATCGGGATGCCGGCCGGATCCGCGTTTCTCAATTTCCGAGGTTCCGTCCAACTACGGACGGACTCCCCCTTCTGCGCCTTACGTTGCGAGCACTGTCCACTCAGGAGTTGCCGAGACAATGACAGACGAGCAAATTGCCCAACTGGTGATCGAGTCGGAGTCGGTGTCCGCTACGGCGGCTGTCGAAGTGCGCTGCGCGGGGGCATGGACCGTGCAGGGAATCGCCCGGCTCGAAAGGCGCTTGGAAGTTCTTTCCTGGCCCGGCGAGGGAGACCTGGCGATCGACGGCTCGGCGATATCCGCGCTCGATACCGCGGGTGCGTGGTTGCTGCGTCGGACTATGCATTCCTCACTTCGGAAAAATTGTAGCCTATGCCGCGCAGCAGGCTCATGAAGAAGTGGCCGTCGTTATAGCTTCGGCATGAAACGCAACCGATCATTGGCAGCGCCTTCATAGCGCGGCGCGTAAACTGCACCCCCCACCGAGAATTCCCAGACCGGCGTTGACGGCTTTGCTTCCGTCGTTGCCAATGGTGGAATCGTACTGAGGGGTAGGTCGGGGATCGGCTCCATACCTACATTGGCAGCACGGGCAGAAAGAGGGATAACGAGGCTAAGAGGCAGGATAATTTTTCTCACATTGGCTTTCTTGTAGTTGATGGCTGCCGGGATTTATTGACTGCAGCGATGTTACCAAAGTATCGCATTAAGGAAGGTTCGAGCAGGGCATCGCGGCCGGGATCGGTGACGTTCGGTCTCACCGTGGCGCGCTTCCACCGCCCAGCCTATACCGGAGTTCGAGTACGATCAGCGTATCGCCTGGTGACGGGAAAGTATTCTTCCCCATGGGGGGGGGCGTTCGGGCGGGTGCGGGGAGAATTTTCAGTGCGCGGTGGAAGGATTTTTGCCTTTACGCGTGCGGGTGAGGTGAGATTCGGATTTTCTTAATGACAAAATCGGCATTGACCGCAGTGCGGCGGTCATGGACACTTGGACACGTTTGGTTGAATTTCCTATCCTTAACCATTGGGCGACAGGGTTGTAAACGGCTATGAACCACGGGACTGAAGCCTGCATGGCCACTTTCTTTACCGAACAAACCCCCATAGCCATAAGGCTGAATCTGTGGTCCGGATTCAGCCCTTGCGGGCCGTTTCAGGCACTGGCATGCCTACTGTTAGGCGGACGACATTGAAATACAGGCTCAACCCTATTAGGAAGTAAAATTGACCAAACTCATTTACCAGTATTTTTTTCGGGGTTTGATTACCGCCTTGCCACTCGGGCTAACGGTCTATCTGCTCTATATGTTCCTGCGCTGGAGCGAGTCGGTGTCTATGCAGGCGATACGGCCATTCATCGGCAAGTTTTATGTGCCGGGCATGGGCTTGCTGCTGGGGGTCACGCTCATACTTTTACTCGGTTTTGTAGTGTCGCAACGCGGTGCGGGAAAGCTGCTGTCACTGGTGGAGCTACCCTTCACCAACCTTCCTGTGGTCAAAAGCATTTATTCTTCACTCAAAAATTTCGCCGATTATTTTTCACCCCAGCGCAGCAAATCCGCCCAGCAAATGGTGGTGATCCTCAAAATGCCGGGGCAGGATGTCGAAATAGTGGGACTGATCACGCGCCAGCATGTAGAC
>JBASWL010000270.1:0-2524 GCA_049276455.1 Georgfuchsia sp.
CGTCGGCCGGGGATGAGCGTACTGGTGGCGACCGCCTATATGGAGGAAGCGGAAGGCTTTGATTGGCTGGTAGCAATGGATGCAGGAAAGATTCTTGCTACTGGTGCCCCGAAACAAATCAAGGCAAGCCAGATGACCAGCACCCTGGAGCAAGCCTTCATTGCCCTGTTGCCGGAAGAAAAGCGTCTTGAACACCAGGCGCTGGAGATTCCGCCCAAACAGGCGCACGAAGGCCCTCCGGCCATCGAGGCGCACCATCTCACCCGGCGTTTCGGCGAGTTTACCGCGGTGGATCATGTCAGCTTTCGCATTGAGCGCGGTGAGATTTTCGGTTTTCTCGGTTCCAACGGTTGCGGCAAGACTACCACCATGAAGATGCTCACCGGACTGTTGCCTGCGACGGAAGGAGATGCCAGCCTGTTCGGTCGGCCGGTTGACCCGCACGATATCGAGACCCGCAAGCGGGTTGGCTACATGTCGCAGTCCTTTTCGCTCTACACCGAACTTACGGTGCGACAAAATCTGGAAATGCACGCGCGGCTGTTTCATATTCCCGCCGCGAATATTTCCGACCGCATCGCAAAGATGGTTGATAGATTCGGGCTGCAGGAATACCTCGATGCCCGTACGGAAAGCCTGCCGCTCGGCATCCGCCAGCGGCTGTCGTTGGCTGTCGCGGTCATTCATGCGCCAGAAATCCTCATTCTCGACGAACCCACCTCCGGGGTCGATCCGGTAGCTCGCGATAACTTCTGGCGATTGCTGGTGGATTTGTCGCGTAACGAAGGTGTAACCATCTTCATCTCTACCCATTTCATGAACGAGGCCCAGCGCTGCGACCGCATTTCATTGATGCATGTGGGGACGGTGCTGGCCCAGGGAGTTCCGGATGAGTTGATACGGGCGCGTAACGCAGCATCCTTGGAGCAGGCATTCATCGCTTATCTTGAAGAAGCTTCCGGAGCAACGGAACGGCAACCTATCCCCACCCCGCCAACCGCTCCTGCCATACATAAGTCCCTCGCAACCCGGGAAACACTTTCGTTGTTCAGCATTCGGCGCTGCTGGGCCTACGCCCGGCGCGAAGCGATGGAAATATGGCGTGATCCTATCCGTCTGACATTCGCGCTGTTGGGCCCCATCCTGCTCATGATCGCCTTCGGTTATGGCATTTCCTTCGATGTGGAAAACCAGGCCTATGCCGTGCTGGATCGCGACCATTCACCGGAAAGCCGCGCTTATCTGGAGAATTTTTCCAGCCTGCGCTACTTCCGCGAGACGCCGCCAGTGCAGAGCTACAGTGATCTGGAGACACGCATGCGCGGCGGCAAGCTGCGCGCCGCGATAGAAATCCCGCCCGATTTTGGCAAGAACGTCACACGCGGACGCCCGGTCGAGGTGGCAGTATGGATCGATGGCGCGGCACCGTTCACGGCTGAAACCGTGCGCGGCTATGTGGAAGGCGTGCATCAATCCTACTTGCAGCGACTGGCGCAGCGTAGCACTGGGAGAATGCCACAGTTGCAGCCGGTCACGATAGAGACCCGTTTCCGTTACAACCAGGATTTCAAGAGCGTGTACGCCATGGTGCCCGGCATGCTGATGATGTTGCTTGCCCTGATTCCGTCCATGATGACGGCGGTCGGTGTGGTACGTGAGAAGGAAATGGGCTCGATCACCAATCTTTATGTTACTCCGGTGACCGAACTGGAATTCCTGCTGGGCAAGCAGCTACCCTACGTCGCCATTGCCTTCCTGAGTTATCTCAGTCTGCTATTGCTGGCCCTTCTGCTGTTCCAGATACCACTGAAGGGCAACTTTTTCGTGCTGACAGCCGGTGCTCTGGTCTATGTGGTCGGGACCACCGGTTTCGGTCTGTTGATATCCTCGTTCGTCAAAACCCAGGTCGCGGCTATATTCGGCACGGCTGTGCTGATTATGCTGCCGGTCATCCAGTTCTCGGGGCTGTTCACTCCGGTGTCGTCGCTTTCCGGCAGTGCCAGGATAATGGGACTGCTGTTCCCCAGCACCTATTTCGAGCGTATCAGTATCGGCATTTTTACCAAAGGACTGGAGTTTAACGCTATTGCCGTCAACTTCGTAGCGCTGGGGGCAATCATCCTGGGTTATCTGCTATTGAGCCTTTCTTTGCTCAGGACTCAGGAAAAATGAACCTGCTGACGCATTTGCAGAATATATACCGGCTTGGTCTCAAGGAGCTGACCAGCCTGCGCTACGACGTGGTGATGGTCGTCTTGATCGTCTACTTCTTCAGTTATGCTGTCATTGCCCCAGCCAAGAGTACCCAGATGGATCTGACCAACGCCTCGGTTGCTGTAGTCGATGAAGACGGATCTACGTTCTCACGGCGCATTCATGATGCGCTGTTACCGCCGTATTTCCTGCCGCCCAGGCAAATCAATGCGCAGCAGATCAATGAAGCCATGGACAGCGGCCGCTATACCTTCGTTATCGACATTCCACCCGATTTTCAGGCCGATCTCGAACGGGGGAGACGCCCCAC
>JBASWL010000271.1:0-68105 GCA_049276455.1 Georgfuchsia sp.
ATTTGATGACCGAAGTTCCTCCCCTGTCAGATGCGGATCTGCAAAACAAGCCGAATGGTGAATCCTCGGCGACAGTGAAGAATCGCGTGATCAAAGCGCGCCAACGCCAGCTTGTTCGTCAGGGCAAAATCAATGCCCTGCTCGACAGCAAGGAAATCGATATCCTGTGCGAACCCGACAACGACGGCACAGCCCTGCTGAAACATGCCATCGCCAGGCTCGGACTTTCAGCACGCGCCTATCATCGTGTGCTCAAGGTCGCGCGTACCATTGCCGATCTTGGCGATAGCGACAGCATCAGCGGAGCACATATTGCAGAAGCCATCCAGTATCGGCGCGGCCTCGGTAGCTAATAGAGTGCTGTTTCTTTTTGCCGAATGAAAAGATGAATCTTCGCCCGATTTAGATTTTTTTCATAACGCGGGCAGCGCGGCCAACGACGCATAAAAAGATTCTCACGCAGACAATATCCTGCTGGCATCAGTTGGCGCGGATCATATAACTTCTGGCATTGCAGCAAGCTCGCTACTCAGGCTGCTCGCCAAGCTTGTGCGCCGCTGCTTTCAGTCCGTCCAGAATCGGCCCGGCAACATTGGCCGGAAACCCGCGCGGTAGTGCGCAGGATCTTCGACCATGGCAACACGTACAGGATTCAATTCGATATAGCGCATGCATTCCAGCAAATAGGTCTCGGCCTGAATCAAGGATGATTTGTAACGGCTATCCCACAGCGTGCCAGTGCGCCGGTATGTCTTGTCGATGTACTGCACATAACGTCGCCCCAGCGACATGAGCAGCCTGGGAACAGCTTTCGCTTTCGCCGGAGAGAGCAGCAGATGTACATGGTTGGTCATCAGTACATAAGCGTGGAGTTTGCAATCGGTTTCCTTCAACGCCTCGCCAAACTTGTGCGCCACTGAAGCTCATCAGCGATTTAGTTCAACACTGGAAATAACTCTCTTAATGATCGGCATTCCCAAACCATGTTCACGATAACGTTCGGCGATTTCGCAGAAGTTATCAAAGACAAAGAGGAATGCATCAACAATATCGGGGTCAAAATGTTTGCCGCGCCCGGCCAAAATGATCTGTTTAGCCTCTTCGTAGGACATGGGATTTTTATAAACCCGGGGGGAAATCAGGGCATCAAATACATCGGCCAGAGCCATTATGCGCGCCGAGATCGGGATGGCCGCTCCGGCAATGCCGTCGGGATAGCCGGTTCCATCCCACTTCTCGTGGTGCCAGCGTGCAATTTCCTTTGCAATGGATAAAAACATCAATGACTCGGTCCCATCCTGACCGGCCAAGTCAATCGCTTCGCTACCAAGACTGGCATGCGTTTTCATGACTTCCCACTCTTGCGCGTTAAGGGAGCCAGGCTTTAGCAGGATGGAATCGGGAATGCCAACCTTGCCGATGTCGTGAAGCGGCGCTGACTGCGTTAAAACCTGGATATAACTGTCATTGAGTACCGACGTAAAGTGCGGATTCGTCTGTAGTCTCTTTGCAAGCTGGTTAACATAGCCTTGTGTGCGCAGAATGTGGTTGCCCGTCTCCGGATCCCGAATTTCCGCCAGATGGGCAAGTGCCCGAATGCTGATCTCCTGCGTGAGCTGATTTTCTGCCATGCGTTTCGCGACTTCGGCTTCGAGACAGCTATTCTGGTCGCGCAGTCGATCCCGGGCCAGCTTCAATTCCATCTGTGTACGGACACGTGCCAGCATGATCGTTGGCAAGATGGGCTTTGTAATGTAATCTTCGGCACCCACCTCAAGGCCAAGCTTTTCTGCCTCGACACTATCCATGGCGGTCACGAAAATGACAGAGATGTCACTAGTAGCAGGGTCCGCGCGCAGTTGCCTGAAGACCTCATGACCATCCATACACGGCATCATTACATCCAGCAGGATCAGGTCTGGATACGGTGGCAGGCGGGCAATGTGCAACGCCTGCTGGCCAGAAACGGCTGCACGCACTTGGTAATGTGGCTGTAACAACTCGTTGAGGAAGGTAAGACTTTCTGGGCTGTCGTCAACGATCAAAATCGTTTGCGCAGTTGCTGTATGAGTTCTGATCCTTGATTCTGATGCGATGGCCATCGATGATCCAAAGTAATCAGCATTGGTATCGACTTTGTGCCGGGTGTTTTGAAGAGCGTTCCAGGAATTCATCCTAATAACGTCCATGATAGTTTTCAATGAGCATTGGATCAGCCAGGAATCTTCAAAAACTTCGTTCCTGATCGAAATTAAGTGATTTGAAAACTCACCAATATCATCTCTACGGCTGTAGCAACGATAAGTTTAGGGCTCATGTTTTATTTATTGATAATTCCTTAAATCGAGACAAACATGGAAAATGTCATCGCGAGGGCCATAGGCCCGTGGCTCGCAATGACAGGCTTGGGAAGCGAGGTCTTTGATCAAGTTGGCATGGCGCAACATGTCCTGTTTTATGAAAAACTCAATAGTCAGGACGATCAGGGACTATTTCACTCGCAATGTATCTAGTGCGGCTGTGAAGTCAAATCTGTCAATCTGGCGAGCAAAGTCGTCATAGTAGCTGCCCAGCGTAGTGCGGAGAAAATCAGCAGCTTCACTGGCAAGCTGGACTGCAATAGTATTGTGCTGGACGAGTGCTGTTTCCAGTTCCGCAAGTATTTGCTCCTTGCGCGCTGAGGCAATGCTCGCGCCATCGGTTTCGATGCCATTGGTTGCCTCAGGTAGCGTCTGAATTGCCTTGACCAGCATTGCCAACTCGTCGTCA
Source organism: Georgfuchsia sp. (assembly GCA_049276455.1). Classification (GTDB taxonomy): domain Bacteria; phylum Pseudomonadota; class Gammaproteobacteria; order Burkholderiales; family Rhodocyclaceae; genus Georgfuchsia. The sequence continues at coordinate 2,770 of JBASWL010000271.1, forward strand.
CACAACCGGGCCAGTTCCTTGCATTCGGGAATTGGGGCATTTTTTCTCAGGGCTCCGTTCAGTTCGGTTGCAAGCTCTAAAACGTGCTTTGCCCCGACCAGGGCAGCAACCCCCTTCAGGCCATGGCTGAGTCGAATTGGCTCCTGCGTGTCCCCGTTAGCCAGCGACTCCTGAGCACGCTTCATGTCTTCGCCATGGATGTCCGCGAACATGCGCAAAAGTTGCTGGTATTTTGTGATATTGCCCTTGAAGACGGCAAGGCCACTGGCAGGCTCCAGCCCTGGAATGGCGATCAGGACGGATGGAATGGGAGCATCCCGGTGAGGAGTCGATGCCATGTCCACAGCGGGCTTGGCGGACCGAACATCAGGCTTCGTGAGCGGACGGGGCTGGGCGGTGCGCGACAGCCAATGCAGCAGGGTGGCATACAGCTTATCCGGAACCACCGGTTTAGGGATGAAGTCATTCATGCCAGCAGTCAGGCAGGCATCCCGATCTTCCTCAAAGGCATTGGCAGTCATGGCCAGAATCGGCAAGCCCGCCGATTGAGTGCGAATCGCCCTGGCCGCTGTCAAGCCATCCATCTCCGGCATCTGCATATCCATCAGCACAAGATCGTAGGTATTGGCTTGCAGTTTCTCGAGCGCTATAAGGCCATTTTCTGCCGTGTCCACCGACAGACCGACCCCATGCAGCAATTCCAGCGCGACTTCCCGGTTGATCAGGTTGTCCTCCACCAACAGCAAACGAGCACCGGCATGGTATGAGCGTAGCAAGACATCGGCGGCAAACATCTGTTTACGTGACTCGCTGGGCATTACACCGTAGCCGCGCTGGAGCCGAAGGGTTAACCAGAAAGTGCTGCCTTCGCCCACGGCACTTTCCACCCCGGCCTCGCCGCCCATCATGTGCGCCAGTTGGCGCGTAATGGCCAGACCCAAACCCGTGCCGCCAAAGTTGCGGGTTGTCGACGCATCGGCCTGGGTAAAGGGTGTGAACAACATGGATATCTTCTCGCTCGGGATGCCGATGCCTGTGTCCTGAACTTCAAAGCGCACCAGCAATCCTTCATTGTTTTCTTCCAACAGCCTGGCACGCAACCAGATGTTGCCACGCTCGGTAAATTTAACGGCGTTGCCCGCATAGTTGAGCAGTGCCTGTCGCAGCCGGGTGGCATCGCCATAAAGCCATAGCGGAACATTGTCAGCATCTACTTCAACGGTCAGGCCTTTCGCGCGTGCCTGATCGGCAATCAGGGAGAAAGTGTGATCCAGTACCGACTGCAATGCGAAGTTGGTTTTTACCAGCTCCATGCGACCCGCCTCAATTTTGGACAGATCAAGGATATTGTTAATGATGGACAGCAGGTGCTGGGCAGATATTTCGATCCTGTCGAGTCGTGCGATCTGCTCAAAGGAGAGATTGCTCCGGCGCAACAGATAGGTGAGCCCAATGATGGCATTCATGGGCGTACGAATTTCGTGGCTCATGTTGGCGAGGAAGTCACTCTTGGCCCGATTGGCAGCATCCGCAATAGCCCGGGCCGACTCCAGCTCTACCGTCCGTTTGAGTACCTGTTCTTCCAGATTTTGGCGGTAATTGTCGAGTTCTGCGGCAAGGCGCTTCTTCTCCGAAATGTCCTGCATAATGCCTATGATTGCGGGCCGACCACGGTAACTTGCCATGGAGCTGTGTACACCGACTTCGACGCTCGAACCATCCTTGCGCAGCGCTGTAAAGCTGTAGTCGCAACTACGCTTGTTGCCCGAGAGCAGGTGGTGATTATTCTCCGCAACAGAGCTACGATCCTTCTCGGCAATTAATGGCATGGGATCCTGGCCAATCAACTCGTTCGCCGAAAAATAGCCGCGTATCTCGGCGAAGCGCGGATTGACGTAGGCGAATTTGCCGTCCTGAATGATGTAGATACCGGATATCGACTGCTCAACCAGGCTGCGGAACTGCTCTTCCGCCGAAAGCAACGCCTCTTCAGACCGCTTGCGTTCTGTGATGTCACGATGGAAGGCATCAATATAACCGGGATCGTCTGCGGCTATATTGAGGCTGATCTCCAGATCAATGATACGGCCATCTCTACACCGATGCTTGCTTTCAAAAATATCGTGTCCATCTTTATTGACCGTTTCGATATGCTTTTTCGTATCTTCAATCGATTCCATCACCTCAAAAGCGGAAACCGACATCTGCAATAGTTCATCGACAGAGTATCCGTGCATTTTGGCGATCGCCGGATTGGCTTCTACTATCCGGCCAGCCTTATCAACCCGCCAATAGGCGTCCATCATGTTGTGGAGTATGCCCTGGTAGCGATTCTTGTTTCTTACGAGTTCCTCTTCGGCCTGCTTGCGCACGCTAATGTCGCGATGGAAGGCCAGAATCAGAGCTTCGCCGCCTAATTCAAGCAGGCTTGAGGACACCTCCAGCGGAAAAATGTGGCCATCCTTGTGATAGTGCTCCACTTCAAAAGTTAAGTCTTCCCCTGCACAAATTCTTTGTATCCTTTCGGGAACCAGACGAGAAGTTTCGGGAGTATCCAGTTCCTTCAGGCTCATGTTCAGCATTTCTTCCACGCTGTAACCGTGCATTCGGGCGAAGGACTCATTGACCTCAACAAGTTTGCCGCTGGACGATACGACAAAGATTCCTTCACTGGCCCGGTCAAACAGCATCTGGAAGCGATGCTCACGCTCTGTCAGCACAATGTTCACTCGCCGCAACGCACGCAGCGGCAGGAACAGCAGCGTGGCATACACCCCAACACCGAGCAGCGCGCCCAGCAGCCCAGCGATTAGCGTGCCGAACCACACGGCATGAGACGAATGAACAATCTCGACCTGACCTACGACTCGTCCGGAGTCGTAGATAGGAGACGAGCGAGTCAGGTTTGGCCTGGCAGGAATGATGCCAACAGCGATGAGGGAATTGCCGACGGCATCAATAACGGTTGCGTGATAGCCGTCCAGCGGTGGAGGCGACAGCAGCACTGCTTCCATGCGCTGTTGCTGGTGGACCCATAGACCCGGGTTGGCGGTGACCAGGGAAGTAACGCTTTGTGCTTTGATTTTGGCTATAGTCTCGACGGATTCGACAAGGTTCGAGTACATCATGTTGAAATACGTGATCGGCAAACCGATCCCCACCATCAGGGCGAACGTGATCGCCAACCGTCTTAGAATCTGGGAAAACCTGTCTTCTCTTGACGTGGCCATTGCTGCGGGCATCAGGGAATCCACTGTCCGTTGCGGGCGAGAATTTTTTGTCCGGCCGGGGACTGCACAAAGGCGATGAAGCGTTCAACAGCCGGGGAGCGCTGAGCGCCGGTCACGAAGAACAGGCGCTTGTAATAAGGATAGGCGCCCGACGCGCCGTTCTGCGCGGTGGGCTCCCGGCCATTGAATTTCAGCGCCCGTAGCGCGCGCTTCTCGGACAGGATCAGGGCGAGCGTACTCGGCCCGATCACACCGGGGATCCTTTCCAGATCGTCGGCGGCATCCTGATCGTTCACCGAAGAACGCACACCGGCGCGTGTTTGCGCAACCGAATAAGCACTATCGATCTCGGGTGAAAGGCTCCTGACGATAGCGGTATCGATGTCACTGGACGGGCGCAGCACAATGCGAACTGGCGTGCCGTCCGGCCACGTCACCTTCTTGCCGGCGTAGATGGCGGCCAGTTCGGCGGAACCGATCGCGGTGACTTGGGACTTGGTGGAAACCGCGAACACGAACGGCGTGCGCGCATATTCCGTTTCCACGGCGCCAAGCTTGCGCTCACTTTCGTTCAGCGGGCGCGAGGTCACCGCGAGTCCGATTGCCCCATCAATGACGGCCTTGACGCCGCCGCCGCTGCCAAGACTGGGCATGATCTTGATGCGGACATCCTGATTCGCGACCGTGAATTCGTTGCCGAGCAGCCGCATGGTGCCCAGTGCGGCGCCAGTGCCACCAATTATTAATTCTTCCGCAGCGGCACAACCAAAAAATCCGGGCAACAACAAAAAAACGATTGCGTACACTCGTCCAAGCCGCGATGTATCACCCTGTTTGCGTACTCGTTTCATTATTGGTGAAACATAGCATACCTTGCTGCTCATCAGACTCTTAACCTTGCATAGGGTGAATACGATCTGGCATTGACTTCGCTTGAGATATCACCAGTATCAAAGCGTTAATTTGCCCGCCCGAACACGGCCTTCCGCGATCTCGAAGTCAGTTGCGCTATCGCTGTGCCGGCGTACTCCCCTACGCCATGATATCCATGCGCATCAAGCCGGAACAATGTTTATCGTGCCATTTCCCTCGCCGGCGCATCTCATTGACGCCGCCGGTCCAATCGCTTCTTGTTGGCATGGAAAACACGATTGCGGTTGCCATGCGCTACCGTACGCCCCCCCATTCCAAGGGAACTACTACGTTGTATCGGCGCGGCGCAGCTAAACTTTAGGCCGCCTCTGGTTGAATTACATAAACCGCGTGTCGCCATACGCAAGCTGCGTGAATAGTCGGCTTTTATTGGGGGGGGAATTGCCGGAGTTGGCAAAATGTAAAGGGCTGCACGGCTATAGAGTCTGCGTTATCATTCAGATGGCGGAAATCACAAAAGCGGAAGTGGTCGCGGACACAGGGAAAATCCTTTTTTATTGGAGTCCTCTTGAGTGCTGGCAGCCTATAGACGGACTAATCTGATTTAGATGGATAACATGGCTGAAGTGTCAAAAATAAAGGTGTTGCTGGTAGATGATCATGCAATCATGCGCTACGGGCTGCGGCAGATACTCTCTGATACCGAAGACATGATAGTTGCGGGTGAAGCGGAAAATTCGGAGCAGGCCATACGTCTGGTGCGTGAGCAGGAATTCGACGTAGTCGTACTTGACATTACGCTGCCGGATCGCAGCGGCATGGATACTCTGAAACTGATCAAGCGCGACCATCCCAAACTCGCGGTGCTGATGCTCACGATGCACGGTGAGAAAGAGTTCGGCGTGCGTGCGCTCAAGGCCGGCGCATCGGGCTACCTGACCAAAAACAGCGTCGCCGAACAACTGGTCAAGGCTGTGCGCAAGATTGCCAAGGGGAAAAAATACATTGGCCCGACACTGGCGGAGGAACTGGCGAATTCCTTCGGTACAGAAACCGACCAGCCGTTGCACGAAACACTCTCGGATCGCGAATATCAAATCCTCTGCATGATTGCTTCAGGCACCTCTCTTTCGGAAATGGCCGCCAGGCTCTCCATCAGTCCCAAGACAATCAGCGTGTACCGGGCGCGAGTCATGGCCAAAATGAAGTTTCGTAATAACACTGAGATCACCCATTACGCCATCAAGCACCAACTGGTGCAACTGGGTTTCCACGCACCGACATCCAAGTCATCCCTCTAGTGATTAGTGTTGCAAGAAAATAGAGGCTTATAAGTCCCGAGTTTGTCGTCCCCGCGCAGGCGGGGACCCGGTGACTTTGCAGTAAAGACACTGGATTCCCGCCTGCGCGGGAATGACGGGGTTTTATTGGGTGTACCGTCAAGATTGCAACAATGCACCAGTAGCGCTGGAGACAGGGGCGCACGAGGTTGCCAGACGGAACGGTTTTTGCAAGAGTCACGCAATAAAATCCGTCCCATTTATTCTTGTGATCATCCTCAAGAATCTGTCAAATCGACCGATAAGTTGCACTGTACTGGGTGCAAATGTGGCCTCCCGGGTAGACCGCGAATGTCGCAACTGGGTCAACGCCCCCCGCAGTGACTGCCACTATTGCTCGCCATGAAAAACAACATTCGGACAGGAATGATGACTGCTGCGGTAGCAAATCAGGATATCTCGTTCGGAGACGCGACCGAAGCGGCTCGCAACACCTTGCGCCAACTCGCATCGAAAAGGATGGCGCCAACGCCGGAGAACTATCGTCAGATTTACCTTGAAATAATAGGCATGGAGGATAGCGCCGCGCCCTCCTCGTCTCCACAGCCGGAAAAGATCGCGTGGGGCTCAGTTATCGCTGATCTAATCAAACAACTGGAAGCCAGGCAAGTGGGCTGGACTATTGCAAGAAAGCGCGAAAGTCTGGAGCGGGTACTTGCCACTTCCAACCCGGTCATCCTTAGCAACCGCATCAAATCCTTGATCCAGAGCTGGTCCAGGTCGGCGCCCGCAGCTAACGCATTGGATATGGCGGTTGACTGCGTTGCCCCATCCACAGTACCTGCATCGAGAGAGGCAAGCCCGCAGGAAGCAATCCACCCGGCAATGCCGCCGCTCGATGTTGCCTGCGAAAATGAACTGGTCACATCCCTGCGCGAATGGTTCGCGGACATACTCGAATCCGTCATCGCGGTACAGCTTGAACCCGATAAGGCTCTTCTGGCGCAGGCAAACTCGCTCGCCGCGCGCATTCGTCAACTGGATGACGGGAGCAAGCTGGCCAAACTCTCACTCGACCTTCAGAAATTCAAGGTACGCGTCGACAAGCGCTTGAGAAACAATACAGGCCTGCGTGATGGCGTTCTGAGTCTGCTGAGCCTTTTGCTGGACAATATCCACGAGTTGGTCGTTGACGATCATTGGCTGCGCGGCCAAATGGAACTGGTGCGCCGGGTACTCATTGATCCGAACGACATCCACCTGATTGAGGAAGCAGAGCGCCTTCTCAAGGAGGTAGTCTTCAAACAGCGGATGCTGAAGAGCAGTTTGAATGACGCAAAGTCCACTTTCAAGGACATGGTGTCGCACTTCATTGATCAGTTGAGCGATATGTCACGCAATACCGGCGCCTATCACGACAAGCTGGATCATTATTCTCAAGTCATTCGCGATACCGACGACATCACCACGCTCAATACCGTGCTCGAAGAACTCCGGCATGAGACGCAGCGGATACAACTGGATACCCAGCGCTCACGCGAGGCAATTCTCAGCGTCAGTACGCGCGCGGAAGAGGCCGACTTGAGAATTCGCCATCTGGAAGCGGAACTTGTTCATGCCAGCGAACTGGTGCGCGAGGACCAGCTTACCGGCGTGCTCAATCGGCGCGGACTCGACGATGCCTTTGAGCGCGAACTTTCGCGCAGTGATCGCAACCAGAGTCCCTTGTGTATTGCCTTGCTGGATCTGGATAATTTCAAGCGGATCAATGATGCCCATGGACACCAGGCAGGCGACCGGGCGCTGGTGCATATGGTCGGAATGGTCAAGGCAACGGTGCGGCCCCATGACATCATTGCCCGCTATGGCGGCGAGGAGTTTCTGATTCTGCTGCCCGACACCCAGATAGAAGAGGCCGAGAATGTCATCAAACGGTTGCAGCGCAGCCTTACCAAGCACTTCTTCCTCAACAACAACGAGCGCCTGCTGATCACTTTCAGCGCCGGCGTCGCCTTGCAACGCTCTGGCGAAACGAGAGATTCCCTCGTGGGCCGGGCAGATGATGCGCTCTACGAAGCCAAAAGGGCCGGCAAGAACCGCGTACTTACCGCCCCTCTCATCGATCCAACGGCATAAGCCACAGCCGGACAGGGAATATTCGGGGGACGATTCCGAACCAAGAACTGAGCTGGGGATATACGTTCTTATTCAGGGACGGCAAGGCGCGACAGTTGGTATCTTGCGAACACTGGCTCTGATTCGATTCCAGATAACGCCAGTTCTGGCCAATCAGGCCTACGTACCTGGGGGAGTCATGGAAACCGCAAAACGCAAACTGTCCGCAAAAGTCCTCAAAATGCCTGCTCGCGCCATGGCCGTGCCTGCCGACGCACACGGCGAAACTGACCCATCCTCCTACTACGGTCACATCATCGAATACGCGCAAAGAATCCGCATGACCCACGACACGGGGGAAATCATCCGCATTCTGGACGAAGCACTTAAGGAAACTCGCAGCCTGCATGCTCTGGATGAGCTTGACATGGCACGCAGACAGGTCGCTGATGCCGAACGCAAGATATCAACCCTGAAAGCCGAGCTGGAAGAAGTCAGCGGCTTGCTGCGCGAGGATCCGCTGACCGGCGCGCTCAATCGTCGTGGTCTGGAGGACATCTACACGCGAGATGCTGCCCGTTGCGATCGCCGCAGCATCGCTCTGTGCCTGGTGCTGCTCGACCTGGACAATTTCAAGATACTCAACGACACCCATGGTCATCCGGCTGGCGATGCGGCGTTGATCGGGCTTACCCAATTGGCGCGCGCCACTTTGCGCCCCACTGACTCCATCGCGCGAATCGGCGGAGAAGAGTTCGTACTGTTGTTGCCGGATACCGATCTGGATGCCGCCCTGGCGGCGACCAACCGGCTGGCAGCCGCTTTGGCTAACGCGCGCTTGCTGTATGCCAGCGCGGAAATCAAAATTTCATTCAGTGCCGGAATCGCCCTGCGCAATTCCGAGGAAGCCTTGCTCTCCATGCTGTGCCGCGCCGACGATGCGCTGTACAAGGCAAAACACGCCGGGAAAAACCGCGCCGAAATCGCATAGAGCTAAAGCACTGCAATACGGGGGGCGCCCGCGCTCCGTCGCTTCACTTCCTGCTTCTTGACATTCGAATAGCTTCCCTTGCGGCAGGAAAAGCTATTCTTGTCTAAACTTTCCCGCTGAATCTCCGATAACCAAGACAACGGCGGTTTCTGCTCTCAAAACGAGTGGTGACCTAAGTTGCCGGCACCTTTGCCGGAAACCTGAAACCACTTTTTGTTTTTAGCCAAAGGAGATTCACATGTCTTCAATGATCAATACCAACATCAATTCGCTGGTCGCACAGAACAGTTTGCAAGCATCTCAGAATTCCCTGGCCACCGCCATGCAGCGTCTGTCTTCAGGCCTGCGCATCAACAGCGCCAAGGACGACGCCGCCGGACTCGCGGTATCAACCTTGATGAACGCGCAAGTGCTAAGCATTAACCAGGCCGTGCGCAACGCCAACGACGGCATATCCATGCTGCAAACGGCTGAAGGTGGCATGCAGGAACAGCAAACCATGCTGCAACGGATGCGCGAGCTGGCGGTGCAGGCCTCGAGCGACACCATTGACGATACCGATCGCGGCTACATCAACACCGAACTGCAGGCCCTGAAGGATGAAATCAACAGCGTCGCTACGCGTACCGTGTTCAATGGTCAGTCTCTGCTGACCGGCGCTTTGCAAACCACCCAGTCAGGCGGTACGGCTGTCGTGGGTCTATCGCTGGCCACGACGCATGTAGCGACCGTCTCTTCAATCTCCGTGGCAGGCGCCAAGGCTGACACCTTCACCCTCAGCAGCGGTGGTGCTGGCACGATCACATTGACGCGCAGCAGCGACAACGCGGCACAAACTGTCGCAGTGGCTGCCATAGCCGACGGGGGCAGTGCTTCATATGACTTCTCCACTCTCGGCGTCAAGATCTCGGTGCAAAACACGACCGGCGCTGTCAAGGCCGCTGCCGACCTCATCACCGACCTTTCCGCGAAAACTGTCATCACGACTGGCGGCGGCAGCGCTGCTTCGATCCAGGTCGGCGCGAATGCAGCCGATACCATGTCGATTTCGTTCAGCGACACGCAGATCTCGGCTACAAACAACGCAGGTTTGGATGGTGCCTTGACAACTTTTGACGGCTCAAGCACCAGCACCAATGCCCAGGCTCTGCTCACCCAGATCGACTCTGCCCTGGCCAACATCAGCGGCCAGCGCTCCGACCTCGGCGCCAACATGAATCGCCTTGGCCACACCGTTTCCAATCTGCAGGCCACCAGCACCAATCTCTCGGCCGCCCAATCGCGTATCACCGATGCCGATTTCGCAGCGGAAACCGCGTCGCTGACCCGTGCCAACATCCTGCAACAAGCGGGTACGGCAATGCTGGCGCAAGCCAACTCGCAACCCAACGGCGTGATGGCGCTTCTGCAACGCCTGTAATCGAGAGCCCCTCAATCAGGCCGGAGTAAACCGGCCTGATTGATCGAAATCTAGAGGTAAGAAAATGGCTACTAATGTGCAACTAGGCCCATTGACGCCAACAATAATGGAACCGGTAGCGGCGCCTGGCGCCGCTACCGGCGTTTCTGTTGCTGCGCCATCCATGGCAACCTCATCCCCCGCAGCACTGTTAATGATCGCGCAGCAGGTAGGCGAAGGACTCAAGGCAAAATCCGCCGGTCTCGACTATCACGTTGACATGGTCAGTGGCATGCCCCGGATTCGCATCATCGACAGACAAACCATGCAGATCATCCGCCAGATTCCCTCGGATGAAGTATTGACCATACATCGGGCGCTTGAGGGAATGGCTGGAGTTTTGGTCAGCGATAAAGTCTAGTCAATAAACACCGACGCCTATAGCCTTTTCCCTAAAGTATGGGAAGCTGGCTGCCGAAATTACATTAGGTACTTAATCAACTTCGGGAGTCACCACAATGACGACACTTTCATCTCCGGGCATCAGTTCCGGTCTGGACGTCAATGGCATTGTGACCCAGTTGATGACGCTGGAGCAGCAACCCCTGAAGCTGCTGCAGAAACAGCAGAGTTCCTACAATACTCAAATTTCCTCCATCGGCCAGATACAAAGCATGATGGCTGGATTCCAGACTGCTGCGGAGGGACTTTCCTCGGCATCCGCCAACCCTGTCTTCAAGGCTACATCGGCAGACAGCTCGGTTTTTTCCGCGACGGCATCGGCGACTGCGGTCGCCGGCAGTTATGCGATCGGCGTGTCTCAACTGGCCCAGTCCCAGAAAATCGTCGCCAGCGGCGTCACCGACATGGCGGCCTCGATAGGAGCCGGCACAGCGACGACGCTGACCATCGATTTCGGCACCATCAGTGGAGGCGCCTACGACAGTGGCAGCGGCACATACAGCGGCGCCAGCTTCGATGTAAATGCGGACAAAACCCAGATCGTCGTGGACATCGATGACAGCAACAACACGCTGCCAGGTATCCGCGATGCGATCAACTCCAAAAATGCAGGGGTCAGTGCCACCATAGTCAATGACGGCAGCGGAACGCCCTATCGCCTGGTACTGACCTCCACCGACACCGGAGCAGCCAGCAGCCTTCGTATTGGCGTCGCCGGCGACGCGACACTGCAAACCCTGCTCGCTTATGACCCTGCCGGTACGCAGAATCTGTCCCAACACCAGGTTGCCCAGGACGCCGGCTTGTCGGTGGACGGCATCGCCATCACCAGCGCCAGCAATAGTGTGTCAGACGCGATAGAGGGCGTAACGCTCAACCTGCTTGAGTTGAACACGCCATCAACCACCCAACTCACTGTCTCGCACGACAGCTCGGCGTTGACCAATGCACTCAACGCGCTTGTCTCCGCATACAACAATGTCGACAAAGTCATCGCTAGCGCCACTGCGCAGGGTGCCACGATGCAGGGCGATTCGACCATTCTGGCGATACAGCGCCAGTTGCGCAATGCATTGAGCGCAATGCAAAGCAACAGTGGAGTCTATAGCTCACTGGCCGACATCAATGTAACCCTGCAGAAGGACGGCACGCTGGCGATCGACTCGACCAAATTGCAGGCCAGGATCGACAGCAATCTGTCTGATGTCACGGCGGTGATATCGGCCTTCGGTACGTCACTCGGCGCGATTTCAGACCTCATCAGTGATAGCAGCACCGGTGAACTCGCCAACGAAACAGCGGGCATCAATGCCGCCATCAAGGACAACGCCAATCAGCAGGATGCGTTCTCCCGGCGTCTGACCACGACCGAAGCCACACTCCGGGCGCAGTTCTCCGCACTCGACGCCCTGATGGTCAAAATGAATCAGACCAGCAACTTCCTGCAACAGCAGTTCTACAAGACAACCACAACCAATTCGTCGGGAGGATAAATGTTTGCTCCAACTCATACGGCAGCAGCCAGAGCCTATGCACAGGTAGGCGTCGAGACCGGTGTCGCTACCGCAGACCCGCACAAACTGGTACTCATGCTGTTCGAGGGCGCGCAGCTCGCCATTATCAAGGCCAAGCTGAACATGCAGGGCAACAATATTGTGGCCAAGGGCGAAGCCATTTCCCAGGCAATCTCCATTATCGACCAGGGGTTGAAAGCCAGCCTCGACGTCAAAGCCGGCGGCAAGATGGCGGAAAAACTTTATGCCCTTTACGAGTACATGTGCCACCGACTGCTGATGGCAAACCTGAAGAACCAGCCGGAAATTCTCGATGAAGTCACCAGTCTGCTACGTGAATTGAATGGCGCATGGAACTCGATAGGGACAAACCAGGGTGGCAGCCCCACCTGTGTTGAAAACAAATTGCGCAGAGTCTGAAGTTGCAAGGAATAGAAATGATGCAGACCTATGAACTTCTCGAGGGTACCTCGCGCAGCATGCTGGATGCCGCGCGCAATGCTGAGTGGAGACGGTTGGCGAGCCTGGAGCGGGATTGCCGCAAACTCATTGAGAATCTTCCTGACGACGATGATGATGGGCTGTATCTGGACGATATACAGCTGCGGCGCAAACATGAAATTATCCATCGGATACTCGCCGATGACGCCGAAATCCGCGATCTGGTCGAACCCTGGATGGCGCGGGCAAGGCAGTTTCTAACCTCGCTCGCGCTGGAGCGCAAGCTGAGGCAGAGCTATCCTCGTAGCCGTTCGCCATGAAGCTGTCTGGGTACTTCATCCTCTCCGAGCCGTCATGTTGCAGCCAGACTTGAACCTGCAGGTCAGGCTCCTGTCCGACGCACTTAAACTTCCGCCTGTGGCGGGGGATCGAGTCAGCAGCGTTACCCGACTGGTGCCAGGGCAAGCCGTGATGGCACGGATACAGGAACAACTCCCGGATGGTCGCTTTAAAGTGCAGGTTGCCGGAAACAGCCTGTCCATGCAACTTCCCGCTGAAACCCAGGTCGGTCAAAGTGTGCGCATGGTTTACGTCGGTCCCGAACCGCGACTCAGTTTCGCCCTGCTGGAAACACCCGGCAGGGAAAGTTACACGACCAACATGAGCAGCGCGGGACGTCTCGTGTCATCTCTGGTACTCGGCACTCAGGCCAATCCCCTCCAGACTGCTGACGCTGCGCCTGTGCTTGCATCCATGCCCATGGCCGGTGTCGAGATCGAATCCAGTTTGCGCCAGACTCTGTCACAAAGCGGATTGTTTTACGAATCCCACCAGGCACAGTGGGTTGCCGGCGACCATTCACTAGAACAGTTGCTAAAGGAACCGCAGGGGCGTTTGTCGCCCCAATTGGCAAGCCACACCGCTATGCTCGCGCGCGGATCGCACGACATCGCGCAGATGACAATGTCCGTAATTGCGTCGCAAGACGAAGCCGCGACAGCAGCCAGTCAGCTACCGAAAGCACAGGAAATTCCGTCCCATCCCGCCACTTTGCCTATCATTCAGCATCAGCTGTCGGTACTCGAAACCGGCCATATCTTCTGGCAGGGGCAGATTTGGCCCGGGCAGACCATGGACTGGAAAGTATACGAACAACCCCAAGGTGGTGGCCCCGACCAACAACAATCGAGCTGGGATAGTCGGCTCAGCCTTGACATGGCCATGCTGGGGCCAGTCGATGCCCGTCTGCATATCCAGCAAGGCAAGGTCGCCATCATTCTGCAAGCAGATAACGAAGATGCCATTGACCTGATGCAACAACACGGCCCGGAATTGATCCATGCCCTGGAGAGCAAGGGACTCCCTGTCTCTGCTTTCAGCGTGACCAGCCATGGTGACTGACCGCCGCTCCAGTGCGGTCGCGCTAGCCTACCAGCCAGGCAAGCCCGCGCCACAGTTAGTCGCCAAGGGCCGTGGTCTGGTGGCCGAGGCGATCATCGCGAAAGCCAGGGAACATGGTGTTTATGTTCACGAATCACCTGAACTGGTTTCCCTGCTGATGCAGGTCGACCTTGATCAGTACATTCCACCTGAACTCTACCTGGCAATTGCCGAGCTTCTTGCCTGGCTTTACCGTCTTGAGAAAGGAGGGCACAAGACATGAACAAGCGCGCCAAAAACCTCACCATCAACGAAGAAGAAAGCAAGTGCCTCATCCATTCGCACACCGAGATTGTGTATCTCGTGCGCAGCATCATGAAGCACAACGCCTTGATCACGGCCTATTTCAATGCTGGCCGCGAATTCATTTTGACCTCCATCGTCGGCATTGATCCTGCGAACAACGTACTGCTGCTGGATCTCGGGCCGGATGAAGACTTGAACAAAAGGCTTGTCGAAAGCAAGCAACTGTTGTTAACCACTACGCACCAGCACGTCAAGGTGAAGTTTTCGGGAACCGCAGCTACCCGAGTCATCCACGAGGGCCACGCCGCCATCCGCATAGGCATACCGCAGCAACTCGTCCGCATGCAGCGCCGCGAGTACTACCGCATTGCCACGGGCATCGTCAATCCGCTCAAGTGCAAAATCATACTGCCCTTCGACGGCGGGGACGACATGGCGGAGATAACAGTGCTGGACATCAGCTGCGGCGGTCTGGCACTCATCGATCAGCACCACGCCATCGATCTCGAACCCGGCAATTCATATGACGAATGCAATCTCGCCCTGTCCGATGTAGACGTCATTGCCGCGGGACTCAAGGTCTGCAATACCTATGAGGTCACCTTGCGCAACGGCCTCACCTGCAAGCGCTCGGGCTGCCAGTTCATCGACATGCAAGAAAGCGATCGCAGCCGGGTGCAGCGCTACATAACACGACTGGAGAGAGACCACAATGCCACGGGCGGGCGCTAATGCGAATGGCCTTGACTCAAAAGTATTGCAACTCAGTTACCGGCAAATGCAATTGGCACGAACAAGGATGGAACTCCTGCTGGATTTCCTGAAACCATACTCGGATGAATCTGCATGGAGTATGTTCGCCAGGAACTAAAGTTGCATGCTCATGATGTCGTGATAGGCGGATACCACTTTGTTGCGCACCTGAACCGTGGCCTGGAAAGCAATGTTGGCCTTGGCTGTGGCGATCATCACCTCATGCAGATTAACGCTGGATGAACCCAGTTCGAAATCCCTGGCCAGACGCTCCGCGTTCTGTTGCGAACCATTGACTTGATCAAGCGAGTTCTTGAGCAGATCGCCGAAGGCAGAACTTTTACTGTCCTGCACTGCGCCGGCTGAAGCGGTCTTGCCTGACGCGAGCGCGGAAGCGGCATGAAGTTGACTAATCAAACTATCGAGGGCTTTGACATCCATTGCGGTTCCTCTTGTTTAATGTGAAAAACAGGCAAGCGGCGAAGCCGCGAAAACCAGCGAGGTCGAAAAACAACACTTCGTGCGAATTGAGCGCAGCGAACAAACCAGTAGCCCCGCCCTGGGGCGGGGATGGGGTGGGGGACGTTCAATTTGCCTTTGCGTTTTTTTAATCATCAGGGGTGCAGTAATCATTCCATGAGCGTTAGTTGAAGGCTTCAGCACGGTACTGGCTCAACTTGCTGCGCAGGGTGCGCTCGCTGATACCCAGTTTCTGCACGGCGAGTTTGCGACTCCAATTCACCGTAGCCAGGGTTTCGAGAATGTGGTTGCGCTCCAGCGACTTCATGTCGAGCGGGAACGTTGCTGTAGTGGAGGAGTCGACGCTGTCGGCTTTTGCGCTGGCGGGCAGACTCAGATGCTCGGCTTCGATGCAGGCGCCGTCACTCAGGATCAAAGTGCGCTGCATGACGTTCTGCAATTCACGCACATTGCCCGGCCAGTGATACTTCAGCAGGGATTGCACGGCAGCGGGTGACAATTCTGGCACCGGCTGGGCGCCGGCCGCGCACAGTTGCACCAGCGTGGCCCGCGCCAGCGCGACAATGTCGCCGGGCCGCTGCTTCAGGGCTGCAATCTGCATGGGGAATACGTTGAGCCGGTAATACAGATCGGCCCTGAACCTGCCCTGCTCCACCAGCCTGGCCATGTCATTGTTCGATGTGGCAATGATACGCACATCAAGGGCTATGGTTTTGCTGCTGCCCACTCTTTCAAGTTCGCGCTCCTGCAGGACACGCAGCAGTTTGGCCTGCAGCGTCAGCGGCATTTCGGATATTTCGTCGAGCAGTAGCGTGCCCTTTTGCGCCTGCTCGAACTTGCCCGACTGACTGCGGACTGCACCGGTATATGCGCCTTTCTCGGCACCAAACAAGGTGGCCTCCAGCAGAGTATCTGGAATCGCCGCGCAGTTGACGGCGATGAAGGATCGCGCCGCCCGCTTCGACTGTGCGTGAATGTAGCGCGCGATGACCTCCTTGCCGCAACCGGTAGGGCCAACCAGCAGAACCGTGGCATCGCTTGCGGCCACCCGCCTGGCAAGATCGAGTAAGGCAATGGACTGACTGTCTTCGGCGACAATGCTTTTGGCGATGTCTCCAGAACTCATTTCATCTTCCCCCATATTCCGCAGCCGACACTTTCTTCAGTGACGGCAAAGATTAGTCCCGCGACAAACCGTCCCGGCCAAAGAACAGGCAGGCCAACAACCCTTCTGTTTTTGCGACGGCCGATGGCGCAACAGAAGAATAATCATCGCCACGACAGACCCGGTATGTCGCTTTTTCGGGGAAGCATCGGTCATGAACATCGCACTAATGAAGCAGGAGCACACCCATGGCGGCTGAAGGAAATTCGCTGATCACAAGGCTGCCCGCCCTGCTGGGGCCGGCCAACATGCCGACGCTGGGGATACTGATCGGACTGGCGGCATTTGTTGCCCTGTTGTTCGGCGCCTGGTCGTGGAGCCAGGCACCGGAATATCGCGTGCTCTATTCGAATGTTTCCGATCGGGATGGCGGCGATATTGTCGCCGCGCTGCAGAAAATCAACGTGCCCTACAAATTCACCGATGGCGGCGGTGCAATTCTGGTGCCCGCGCCGTACGTTTACGAGGCGCGTCTGCGCCTGGCCAGTCAGGGCTTGCCCAAAGGCAGTTTGGTGGGTTTCGAATTGATGGAAAACCCCAAGTTCGGCACCAGCCAGTTCCTCGAACAAGTCAATTACCAGCGTGCGCTGGAAGGTGAACTGGCGCGTTCCATCCAGTCTCTGTCCGCGGTCGCCGGCGCACGGGTACATCTGGCCCTGGTCAAACCCTCGGTTTTCTATCGCGAGCAACAAAAGCCAACCGCCTCGGTCATTGTCAATCTTCATCCGGGGCGGAATCTGGAACCGGACCAGGTCAGCGCCATCGCGCATCTGGTTTCAAGCAGCATCCCCGACCTGTCGCTGAAAAACATTTCCATCATTGACCAGAACGGCGACCTGCTGAGCACAGAGCGCAACGCCGGCAATCACGGGATCGATCCCGGCCAGATCAAATATGTGCAGGATCTGGAGCAATCCTATGCGAAGCGGATCGAATCGATTCTGGCTCCGCTGGTCGGCTACGAAAACGTGCGCGCCCAGGTTACGGCGGACATCGATTTTTCGCAAATCGAAAAGGCCGAGGAACTCTACAAGCCCAATCAGAATCCGGCGGATGCGGTAATCCGCAGTCAGCAGACCAGCGAATCGAATTCCGGCGCCAGCGCCCAGCCGGGCGGTGTGCCCGGCGCACTCAGCAATCAGCCCCCTGCCCAGGCCAGCGCACCAATCACGGCGCCGGGCGGCGCCACGGCGGCAGTGAGTAGCACCTCGGGCAATACTCGCAAGGACTCGACCATCAACTATGAAATCAACAAAACCATCCGCCATGTGCAACAGCCCTTTGGCGGCATCAAACGCCTTTCTGCCGCCGTGGTGGTTAACTATCGCAAGGTAACCAGCAAATCCGGCAAGGTGAGCTATCGTCCGTTGAGCGCGCCGGAACTGGGCCAGATCAACGATCTGGTCAAGGAGGCCATGGGCTACGACAAGGAACGCGGCGACACGCTGAATGTTGCCAACAGCCAGTTCACGATCCCTGAACAGGAAGTCGTAGTGGAAACGCCGTTCTGGAAAAAGCCTTCCACCATCCTGGAAGCCAAGGATATTGCCAAACAGTTGTTGATCGCCGGCGTGGCAATATTCCTGGTACTCGGCGTATTGCGTCCGCTACTCAAGGATCTCGCACAGGCACGCACCAGATCCCTTCCACCGATGATGACGCCAGAAGGGCAAATGATCACGCAGGCGGCATCCACTCAACAAATGGATCTGGAGAAGGTCAAGCAGCTGGCCCGGCAGGAGCCCAAGCTGGTGGCGAACGTAGTGAAAAACTGGGTGGCCGCAGGTGAGTAGCGAAGGTCTTCAAAACAGCGCAATTCTGCTGATGTCGCTTGGCGAAGACGGCGCCGCCGAGGTATTCAAGCATCTCGCGCCGCGCGAGGTGCAAAAGCTCGGCAAAGCCATGGCAGAACTGAGGAATATCACCCACGAAAAAATTAACTTTGTTGTCGACGCATTTCGCAGCGAGGCTGGCGATCAGGTCATTGGCGGCATGGCCTCGGATGAATATATCCGCAACGTGTTGAAAAAGGCGCTGGGCGACGATCGCGCCGTCGGGCTGATTGAGCGCATCCTGCACGGCGGCGACACCAGCGGCATAGAAGGCCTCAAATGGATGGACTCGGCAGGGGTCGCCGATCTCATCAAGAATGAGCATCCGCAAATCATTGCAACCATTCTGGTCCATCTGGATCGTGATCAGGCATCGGAAATCCTGAGTCACTTTACCGAACGCCTGCGCAATGACGTGGTGCTGCGCATCGCCACGCTCGATGGCATACAGCCCGCCGCCCTGCGTGAGTTGAACGATGTGCTGACCACGCTGCTCTCGGGTAATGACAATCTCAAGAAAACCCGCATGGGTGGCGTGCAGACTGTAGCGGAAATTCTCAACTTCATCGGCACCAATCTGGAAGCATCGGTCATTGAGGGTGTGCGCGAACACGACCCCGAGCTCGCTCTGCAGATCCAGGACGAGATGTTCGTATTCGAGAACCTGATCGATCTGGACGACCACGGCATGCAGTTGGTTCTGCGCGAGGTGCAATCCGAGTCGCTGCTGATAGCACTCAAGGGGTCAAGTGAGCCCATGCGAGAGAAAATCTTCAAGAACATGTCACAGCGTGCCGCCGAAATGCTGCGTGATGATCTGGAGTCCAAGGGACCGGTTCGTCTCTCGGAGGTGGAAGCGGAACAAAAGGAAATACTGAAGATCGTGCGCAAACTCGCCGACGAAGGCCAGATTATCATCGGCGGCAAGGGAGAAGAGACCTATGTCTAGCGACACTCCCATGATTCCGAAAGATCAGATCACTGCCTATGAGTTCTGGAAGATGGAAGACTTCAACCAGAGCAGACGAAGCGTGGCCAAGACCGAGTTGCTGACCGTGAAACAGCTTGAAGGTCTGCACGAGAAGGCCCGCGCCGAAGGCTACGCCGCGGGCTACAAGCAGGGGGAGGAGCAAGTCGCTCTTGAATTGAGCCACCTGCGCTCGCTGATGAGCGATCTCGATCGTGAACTGCAGCACTTTGATCAGGGCATCGCGGACAACCTGGTTGACCTGGCGCTGGAGATGACTCGCCAACTCCTGCGCAACAGCCTGACCCGGCACCCGGAACTGGTAGTGGAAGTCGTGAAGGAAGCCATGCAAGCGCTGCCGCCGTTCGGCGAGCACGCCCAGCTCCTGCTCAATCCGAGGGACGCGATGCTGGTGCGCGCCAAGATTGGCGAGCAGCTGATGCATTCCAGATGGAAACTGATTGAAGACTCGTCGATCGAACCTGGCGGCTGCCGTGTGCAGACTGCCAGCATGGAAATAGACGGCACGCTGCAGACACGATGGCAGCGTCTGGCCGCCACTCTGGCGCGCAACGACGTCTGGTATCACGATCCTGTCAATGATGTCGTGGTGGAAGGAGAACCGGTGCCATGAACGGCAGGGTCGCCACCAGTTCCTTGCATGGACACAGCCGGCGCTGGTCTGCTTTTCTGTCTGATTGCCGCAGCACCGTGGCGGACTCAAGCCCGTTGCAATCCAGCGGCCACCTGACACGGGTCGCCGGACTGGTGCTGGAGGCGGTGGGACTCAAACTCGCTGTCGGCAGTGGCTGCCAGGTGTTGCTGCCCAACGGCAACAATATGGAAGCCGAAGTGGTTGGCTTCCATGGCGAGCGGCTGTTCCTGATGCCGACCAACGAAGTATACGGACTGGCGCCGGGCGCAAAGGTGATTCCCATTGAACCGCCGGTGCGCGCCCCTCAACTCGATATACCCTATTTGCCGCGTCGACGCGCGATGGATCAGGCCAAACGGATACCGGTCGGGGCCGCCCTGTTAGGCCGCGTACTCGATGGCGCAGGTCGTCCGCTGGACAAACTTGGTCCGCTCAATCTGGAACATAGCGTGCCGCTGCACAGCCGCCCCTGCAATCCGCTGGAACGGGAGCCCATCCGCGAACCGCTCGACGTCGGCGTACGCGCAATCAACGCCCTGTGCCCCATCGGACGCGGTCAGCGCATGGGGCTGTTTGCGGGCAGCGGTGTCGGCAAGAGCATATTGCTTGGCATGATGGCGCGTTTCACCAGCGCGGACGTGACAGTAGTCGGCCTGATCGGCGAGCGTGGCCGCGAAGTCAAGGAGTTCATCGAAAACATCCTTGACACAGAAGGCATGGCCCGTTCGGTAGTCGTTGCAGCGCCGGCAGACACTTCACCCCTGCTGCGCCTGCAAGGCGCCGCATATGCAACGGCCATTGCAGAGTACTTCCGCGATCAGGGCAAGAGTGTGCTGTTGATCATGGATTCCCTGACGCGGTATGCCATGGCGCAACGCGAAATCGCGCTCGCCATCGGCGAACCTCCGGCGACCAAGGGTTACCCGCCGTCGGTCTTCGCACGTCTGCCGCAACTGGTCGAGCGGGCCGGCAACGGTGGCCCCAATGGCGGTTCGATTACGGCCTTCTATACGGTACTGACCGAGGGTGACGATCAGCAGGATCCCATCGCCGACTCGGCCCGCGCCATTCTCGACGGACATATCGTCCTGTCGAGGACTCTTGCGGATCAGGGACACTATCCCGCCATCGACATCGAATCCTCAATCAGCCGGGCGATGAACGCCCTGGTTGATGCGCGGCATTTCGAGCTGGTACGACACTTTCGTTCACTCTATGCAAGGTATCAGCGCAGTCGCGACCTGATCAGCGTCGGCGCCTACCAGACCGGATCGGACCCGCAGCTTGACCAGGCGATCACCCTGCTGCCCAGACTGGAAGAATTTCTGCGCCAGAACATGAATCAACGCGAGAGCTATGCCAACAGTTTGCAAAAGCTGATGCCGCTATTCAACGATATGCCAGATGAGGCAACAGGAACACATCCATGAACAATACTTTCAGCTTGCAAAGTCTGTTGGACCTTGCCCGGTCCCACACCAATACCGCAGCCCGTAACCTGGGACATTCATTCACCCGCGAGCAAGTGGAAGAGCAAAAACTGCAAATGCTGACCAATTACCGGATCGACTATCTGGCAAATTTTCAGCAATCCTTGCAGAAAGGCATCAGCCCGGCCAGTTGGGGAAACTATCAGGAATTCATGAACAAACTGGATTTGGCCGTTAAGCAGCAATCAGAGGTCGTGGCGCATTGGCGGCGCCAGGCAGTTGTGTCACGTCAGGAACTCGAGGCGCAACAGCGCCGCCTCAAGTCCTACGACACCCTGTCGCAACGCCATCACAAGGCCGTTTCCCGGCAAGAAGGAGTCAGGGAGCAAAAGGAACATGACGAATATGCCGCCACGGCCTACGCCAGACTGGTAAACGCCGAGTAACAGCGGATCTCGATAACGAAAGCCGGTAAATCCAATGGACCTTCAATTCAGCAACCCGATCACTTCGCCGAGCGTGTCCACGGTTGCGCCCGGTAATGGGATACAGAGTGAACAACTTGATGTACCTGCCGATGGCGCCAGCACCAGTTTCGCCCAATTGCTTGCCCAGACGCTCCCACACGGAAACGCACGAACAGTACCGGTAGCGCTCAAGGTTTCTGGCACGGACTCAAAGGATCAAAAAATCCCCATTAAGGCTGACCTGACATCCCAAACGGCATCAATAATATCCGCCATTGTTATCGCCGACGATCAGAAAACGACCATCCCCAATCCCCACTCTTCGCTTGATTCGTCAGAATCCGGCATTGAAGTTGCTGTACCGATCATTGCCAGCTTCATGCAGGCACAGCAAGCTGCTGGCGCAAAGACAATAAGCGACGGCGAGTCAACCTGCGTTCCCTTCCCGGTTTCCATCGTCCCAAAATCCGCATCTTTAATTGCGGCCACAACAAATCCAACGGCCCAACCAGGTACGGTCGAGGCTCAAACGCCGCAGGTCACTCCTGGTCTCGCATTGAAAACTGAACACAGCACGACCTTTGCAATGGCCCAACCGGGTACGGTCGAGGTACAAACGCCGCAAGTCAATCCTGGTTTCGCATTGAAAACTGAACACAGCGCGACCTTTGAAACGATTGCTCTTACGGAAAAACCGGTTATTCGGGAAATGGGTTTCAACGCAATGCATACGGATCGCATTGCTTCAATGCCATCCCCCACTCCATCCACGGGACAAGCAATACCGACACAGCAACTGGCCCTGCCGGCACCGCTCGGAAGCTATGACTGGAACAGCCAGCTAGGTCAACGTATCGTGTGGATGAGCGGCCAGCAGAATCAAGTCGCGAACATCAGCATCAACCCACCGGAACTGGGTCCTGTCGAACTGCGCCTGACGCTGGATAACCAGCAATCCACCCAAAATGCCACGCTGCACTTCGTATCGCCGCATGCAGCGGTACGCGAAGCCATCGAGACCTCCATGCCGCGACTGAGGGAATTGATGGCTGACGCCGGCATCACCCTTGGCAATGCAACCGTAAGCGGCGAGTCGTACCCGCAACAGCAGACTTTCGGGCAGGAATCGACTGCCGCAAAAAATACCGCCACCCTGTCCTCCGGAAAATCCGGTGCGATCGAAGCGATGCCACCTTCAGCTAGTAGTCGGGGCAGCACGCTGTTGGATACCTTTGCATGAATCAAGCAGACTAACGAGGAAATATCTTGGACACCGCTATCACCGAAAATTCTGGCATCAGTGTCGATGAAGAGCAGAAACCCGTACGCCGCAAGCGTCTTCCGCTCATCATTGCCACACTAGTGTTGCTTGTCGCCATAGGCGGCGGCGCCTCCTGGTTCATGAGCCAGGAGCATGCGACGACGAACGACGTACCGGTACAGAAAAAGGAATCGGCGCCGACCTACGTCCCGATCTACGTCCCGCTCGAAAGCTTCACCGTGAATCTTCAGTATGAAGGCAGCGATCAGTTTCTGCAGGTTGTCATGAGCCTGAAGATTTCCGAAGAATCCACGGCAGAAAAGTTGAAAACTTTCATGCCCGAAGTTCGCAATCGCCTGCTGTTTCTGTTATCCAGCAAGCGCGCCTCCGAACTGACAACAACCGCTGGCAAGGAAAAGCTCAGCCGCGAAATCATGGCCGAGGTGAATCGGCTGCTTGACCCTGACGCGGCAGGAAATCGGCCATCCGAGGATAGCGTGGCCGCTGCTGCTCCAGACGGTTTGGCTGCCCAGATTGCCGCATTGGATGCACCAACTGTATCTGATGTTGCCACGGCACCTCTACCTGCAGCGGAAATGGAACCTCCTGTTGCGCCGGAGGACTTGCCTGTCCTTGGCGTCATATTCACCTCATTCCTCATCCAGTAGCGCAACAATATAATGACAAAAGAGTTTCTCAGTCAGGATGAAGTCGATGCCCTGCTCAATGGTGTTAACGGCGACGCTGACGAAGAGCCGCAGGAAGCAGACGAAAGCGGCATCAGAACCTACAATCTGGCTACCCAGGAGCGCATCGTGCGTGGGCGCATGGCCACGCTGGAGCTCATTAATGAACGTTTCGCCCGGCATTTTCGGATCGCCCTGTTTAACTTGTTGCGGCGTACCGCCGAAGTCAGTGTTGGACCGGTGCGGATTCTGAAATACAGCGAATTCGTCCGCAATCTGGTGGTGCCGACAAATCTGAACATGGTGCAGATCAAACCGCTCAGGGGAACGGCGCTATTCATTTTCGATCCCACTCTGGTGTTTCTGGTGGTGGACAACATGTTCGGCGGCGATGGCCGCTTTCACAACCGGATCGAAGGCCGTGAATTCACCCAGACCGAACTGCGCATCATCCAGCGCCTGCTGCAGGTGGTGTTTGAAAATCTGGCGAAGTCCTGGCAGGCTGTCTATCCGGTCGAGTTCGAATATCTGCGCTCGGAAATGAACACCACCTTCGCCAATATTGCCACGCCCAACGAGGTGGTACTCGCCTATACATTCACGATTGAACTGGGCTGCGTGAGCGGCGAGTTTCATATTTGTCTGCCTTACGCAATGATAGAACCCATCCGCGATCTTCTATCGAGCAGCCTGCAAGGCGACCACATGGAAGCCGACAAGCGCTGGGTCAAACTGCTCTCACGCGAAGTGCAGACGGCAGAGGTCCAACTGGTGGCCAATCTGGGCAATGGCGCCCTGACCCTCAAACAGATCCTGGGCCTGAAAACCGGAGACTTTGTGGCAATTGACGTTCCCGAAACCATACATGCCAGTGTGGACGGCGTGCCGGTAATGGAATGCCGCTATGGTGCATGCAACGGTCAATACGCGCTCAAAGTCCAAAAAATGATTGATCACCGCACTGATGATTTTCAGGAAGAGGCAGCGTGAAGCCCGGATTCGCCACTGCCATCACTTCAATCACGCACACTCTTGTTACAAGTTCAAGAAGGAGTAAATCATGTCCGAAGTACTGATGAAAGAAGCACCTGAAGCAGATGAATGGGCTTCTGCCATGGCGGAACAAAGTGGCGTAGAAGCTGCCGGGAAAGCCAGCGTGTTCGAGCAATTCGGTCCATCCGAGGTCAAACCGGAAAGCATCAAGGATCTCGACATGATTCTGGATATCCCGGTACAACTCACAGTCGAGCTGGGACGTACCAAGATCGCCATCAAGAACCTGCTTCAGTTGGCGCAGGGATCGGTAGTGGAACTGGACGGTCTGGCCGGCGAACCGATGGACGTACTGGTCAATGGCTGCCTGATCGCACAGGGCGAAGTGGTCGTGGTGAACGACAAGTTCGGCATCCGGCTGACTGACATCATCACGCCTTCCGAGCGCATCCAGAAACTCAAGAAATGGTAAACACCAGACAGCCAGTGCTGGCAGGTCTGTCCATGCTTGCGTGGAACGCATGCGCCGAGATGACGCGCCCGGCAGCAACACCGCCAGCGCCCATTGTTTCCGCCGGCAGCCTGCTTCAGGTCGGCGCGGCCCTGATGCTGGTACTGATAGTGGTCGCCGCAGTGGCCTGGCTGATGAAGCGCCTGAATCCAAATCAGACCACTTCCGGCGGCGCCATTCGCGTAGTGGGCGCCACCGCAGTTGGCCAGCGCGAACGAGTGGTGCTGGTCGAAGTCGACGCGACCTGGCTGGTAATCGGCGTTGCGCCGGGCCATGTCACCGCCCTGCACTCCATGGCAAAACCGGCATTGCCAATAACCACCGCTCCGAACCGGTCTTCGACCGACAACAAGTTTGCCGGCTGGCTCAAACAAACCCTTGAGCACAGGCGCAATGCGTAAACTTGTTTTATTGCTTGGGCTGGCAATTGCGATGTTCGTGATCGAGCCGGCTTTCGCGGCATCGAGCGAATTCCCCGCACTGACTGTAGCGAAATCCGCCGGCAGCGGACAAACCTACAGCCTCAGCATCCAGACCCTGGCGCTGCTCACTGCACTGAGTTTTTTGCCGGCGGTGCTGCTGATGATGACCGGATTTACACGCATCATCATCGTGTTGTCGCTGTTGCGGCATGCGCTGGGCACGCAGACATCGCCACCCAATCAGGTGCTGATCGGGCTCTCCCTGTTTTTGACATTTTTTGTGATGTCGCCAACCATCGACAAGATCTACACCGAGGCCTACCAGCCCTTCTCGGAAAACCGCATCGGCATGAGCGAGGCGCTGGAGATCGGCAGCAAGCCGTTGCGGACATTCATGCTGCGCCAGACGCGCGAGCCGGATCTCGCCCTGTTCCTGCGCATTTCCAACACGCCTGACATCACCGACTCGCAACAGATTCCGATGCGGGTGCTGATCCCGGCCTATGCCACCAGCGAACTGAAGACTGCATTCCAGATCGGCTTCGTCGTTTTCATTCCCTTCCTGATCATCGACATGGTCGTGGCCAGCGTGCTCATGTCCATGGGCATGATGATGCTCTCGCCGGTGATCATTTCCCTGCCCTTCAAGATCATGCTGTTCGTTCTGGTTGACGGCTGGAACCTGCTCATCGGCTCGCTGGTGCAAAGTTTCTTCGTATGAATCCGGAAAGCATACATACGCTGATCCAGAACGGCCTTGAGATGACCATGCTGCTGGCCGCGCCATTGCTGCTCGCGGCACTGGCGACCGGACTCCTGATCAGCATATTCCAGGCCGCCACACAGATCAATGAAACTACCCTTTCGTTTATTCCCAAACTGTTGGCCATGGCCCTGGTGCTGATCGCTGCCGGTCCCTGGATGATCAACCTGATTGTGGACTACACGCGCCGGCTGTTTGAGGGAATACCGTGGATGATCGGCTAGTGGGTTCAAATTGCACCATGAATCATTAACAAATGATCACCCTCACCGAGGCCCAGCTCAATGTCTGGCTAAGCGGTCTTCTCTGGCCGCTGGCACGCATCCTGGCACTCATTGCGACAGTGCCGATACTCGGCAATAATGTGATCCCGGCACGTTTCAAGATTGCGCTCGGAGTGCTGATCACCTTGATCATCGCCCCCCTCGCCGCGCCGCCGCAGGGCGTGGAATTGTGGTCCAGTACCGGCATGGTGATACTGATCCAGCAAATTGCGATTGGAGTCGCCATGGGCTTCGCCATGCGTATCGTATTTGCCATGGTCGATCTCGCCGGCGACCTGATCGGCCTGCAAATGGGTTTGGGATTCGCCTCCTTCTTTGATCCGCAGAACGCCACGAACACCGCGTTGATTTCGCAATATCTCGGAATCCTGATAACCCTGATTTTCCTGGGTACCAACTCGCACCTGCTGTTGATTGCCACACTGACGGAGAGCTTTCAGGTACTGCCGATTTCAGCCGACCCGCTTGGTTCTGCGCCGTGGCTGACCCTGGTGCAGTGGGGCGGCAAGACGTTTTCGATTGGACTCATGCTGGCACTACCGATACTTGCTGCACTGCTGATTACCAATCTTTCCCTGGGCATACTGACGCGGGCCGCGCCACAGCTCAACCTTTTCTCGGTCGGCTTTCCCGTAACGCTGATGTTGGGTTTTGCCGTGCTGTTTCTGGCATTGCCGCAGATGAGTTCGGCATTGGAAAAACCGCTACAGCAAGGTATGGAAATGATGCTGACACTGGCACGAATCGCGCATTGATTGGGCGGGAGGCGGCAGTAAACAACAGGGAAATAAGGGACACCCATTAGCCATGGGAGTTATGGTCAAGATACCTTCCCGCAGCAATGCTTGTATTTCTTCCCGCTCCCACATGAGCACTGAGAATTCCTGTCTCGGCCCTTAATAACAGGCGCTCGAATCACTGGGGTGTTGGCAAGGACTGCTTTCGCCTGACGCATGAAGAGGCGGGGCGAGCGGACTGGAAACCACTTGCTCAGCAGAAATGCGTCAGCTGCGGCAGCGACAGCTCCTGATATTGGTTCGATTGCTCCCCAAGCAGTAGTGGCGGCAAAGCGCATTGCCTTCACCGGAAGTTTCTCAACTAGGCTGGGGCTTCCAATTGTCTCGATATACCTAGCCACGGTCTCGGACGCCGTTTCATTTGCGGCACCTGTTCCAAGCCAGTCTCGTAGCGCCTGCGTATGCTTTGAGGTACGAAGGTCAAGGATCTGGGATGGGGAAATTTGCTTTGTGGCGAACGCAGCTCCAAGTTCCGGCACGCCGTTAACCTTCTGCAACTGAGCGAAGGCTTGTCTGCCATGCGGTGAGTACCCGATACGCTGCCCTTTGGCTTGGAGGACGGACAACGTGGAGGCATCTCCAGTAATCTCGGAAGCCGCCGTATGGCCGCCCAGACTAAGGAGGAAGTTTTCAAAAACCACTCGCAAAACTGCCCGAATTTCTGGTGGGTCGTTTCGCTCAGCGGGCACATGTGGGTTGAAAATCGTAACGGTATCCGGCTTGCTACCAAACAGGTTGTCGATTGAGCGTCCGGAGTTGCGAAGAGACAAGAATTCGCGGAGATACGCGCTATCACGGATGTCTGCGTAGGCTTCCTCTTTGACTCCAGAAAGCATTACCTCGGTAGGCAGAACAGTGATGTTGTCAAGAAGCAGGTTCTTAATCGAGGTTCGGCGGTCGTTGGTCGAAGGTGGATTTGTCGCAATAAGCGCGTCGTCAATCGCTTCGTCGAGTTGCTTGAAATGACTTGTCGCCAGATTGGGGAAACTCTTTGGAAGGGTCGGGTTATCTCCGGCTTTGTAGAAGATAACGCCGCCAGTGCCAACATACCCAAACCACTGGTCAAACCTAGCAAGTACGATTGCTTTTGTTCGTATCAGCTCGTCGAAGACATCCTCGCCGAGCATCAGGCGCAACACTGGCAGAATTTGAAGATTGCCGGTAGGAATGACTATCTGGTCATAGAGAAGGATGTAATCCGCAAGTCGCGCCCAGTATTCTGGAGACGCGATCATCATCTCCGAAGGCCATTCTTGATTTTTGATCATCGGCCAGATGCCAAGATCAGTAGCAAGCACTCGTCTCATAAGTACGTGGCGGTGTTTCTATGTGGCATAACGTCTGAATTCACCGGCCTTGCGCGGCTTTATGCGCAAGATCCGGTGGAATGATGGGTTGGGCGGCCAGCAGCAACGTTTCCTCGACGTACTTGGCGCCTTTAGGAGAAAGCGTAACGCTGTCGACTGCCCTGTCCCATTCGACGAAACGATCACTGTGAAGTTTGGATAGCACCTTGGACTTGAAAACGCCAGGGTTGGAGTATTCGATCCAAGCCACGAGATCTTCGGTTAGCACAGTGCCTTCTTGGGCAGAATACAGAAGTAGTAGGGCTTGGTCTTTCGCAATTAGACCGTCTCTCAATACGCGTCGTTTTCCTGCTACTTCCCAAACGTCAGGAAGCTGGCGAATGGCCAGCGCGTCCACGATGTCTTGTGCTTCTTCGAGCGAGAAATGGTGGTGAATTCGAATGAGTTCGCAAACGATCCAATCAGCGGTTCTACCAATCAATGCAGCGTCGATCGCATTTGGGTCAACGTCTCCGCCGATGTGACCAATACCTCGTGTGTTTCGCATTGTGTAGAGAAACACCAGCGCGCGGGGTAGGACTACCTTCTCAGAATCGGTGATTGTCGTAGCAGTCGAACTGGAAACAATTCGCCGGCACTCGTCGGCAAAGTTGGCAATCTTCTTCCCGAAAGGTGTGTGTTGGCCGAAAGCGCGTTCTTGGAGCAAGCGTATCCCGGCCTCGCAGAGCTTCCCGGCGCTGAGGCCGGCTGCGTCATGTCTTGATTCTGAAAGATGAGTCTTCAATTCCAAATAGGATGAGACTATATGCTTTCGGATTGCGGCTGGAATCCCGTTCAGTGCCTGGTTTAGCATTACTGTCAGGCGTTCGTGTAGACGTATTGGTTATCGGAATTCTTGGCGCGCGATAGCTGACGATCCCGAACCATTCTGACGAGTTTCCCTGATATTTCATTTGGCTTGATTCGACGAGCTAAATTGACTTCGCAGTGTGCGCAGATATCCCCGATGGAGCGTGGTTGTTTGAAATAGCCTTCCTCGAGAATCTTTACCAACGTAGCGACTGCCCCGTTACCACTCGATGCTCTCTTTTTGGTGCTTGCCCCATCATCAGCCTTCGGGGACGGCTTGGTGCGCACCTTGCGCTTCGACTTCGTTGTCTTCGCTGGAGGATCAATTTCTTGCCTTGGTGCCGCCGCACCCTGAGCGAAACCGACGCCGGCAAATATGAGTTCGACAAGACGGAGTTGAACTGCCTCGGACTTGAACTTGTTGATAATCTCGGCCAACTCGGTCAGATGCGTTTTTGTGGTTTCAAAGTCTTTGAACACTTCATGCTCCTTTCAATAATGGATAGGACGCCCAACGTCTGAATTCACCGGCGCTGCGCGGCTTTATCGCGCAGCATCCCGTCCTCTAGATTGCCAGAATACGCGATGGGGGCGTAAGGAGCAGGACTTCGCTCCGTGATCTTCAATGCCACGCGCTGAGAAACTGGCGTTAGTGAAAAACGATATCCGGCGTGTGGTTTGAAATGGACGATATAGATGTAGTAGCCGTGCTTTGTGGCCGCCTCCTTGAGTGCATTAATTCGATCCAGCGCCGTAGGTGACGCCTCGTATTGCAGCCACGCCGATATTATTAAGTTTTTCATAAAACAGGACATGTTGCGCCATGCCAACTTGATCAAAGACCTCGCTTCCCAAGCCTGTCATTGTGAGCCACGGGCCTATGGCCCTCGCGATGACATTTTCCATGTTTGTCTCGATTTAAGGAATTATCAATAGGTCTGGTGAAAGGTAGGTTACGTCGGCCTCCATAAAGCCACCTCTGTACCTATACGTCCATTGGCGGTATGCAGACTCAATGTCGGCCATGGCCGGCTGAGACGCGAAAAGCACGGCAGCAACTGCGAAAGCTTGAAATACAGAAGAGATGAGGCGCTTCATCGGACCTCCTACATTACGTGTAAGCCAAGTGGTAAAGATGCCGAACGTAAAGTAGCCGTCATCAACAAATGCCTGGATATGGCAATAACTATCCATATTTAGGCATCTCATCAGGCTTGATCCCTTACGATGCGCTGGGACAAGCCAAGGGTTCTTACCTTGTATTTTTCCAAGCGCCAAAGCCTCGCGGCGGGGTCCCATGTCCCACCCGCTGCCTTGACCTTGTTACGCAGTGCCGTCTCGCCATATGCGATGCGCACGCCTACCAGCGCGTTAGCTGCCATGGTGGCGATAGTGGCGATAGGTTGCGCATCGACAACGAGTTCCACGGTTGTGTAGCGCTTGCCACGTGCGTCATCGATGCGGTACCGCACGCAGACCATATCCTTGCCGTATTGCGCCGCCAGTCTTTTGGCGCCGGCTTGCGATGGCGTCAGTTTTTTTGCGATGCGGACGGAAGCGATTTCCATTGATGGCATGACATCATCACCTTTGGCGAATGACGTGACAATAACAGCCAGGCGCTGAAGTGGCAAGAATTTCCTGTTCCAGGAATCAGGAATTTCCTGGTTGGCGAAATCCGGCTATGGTCGGCTTTGTACTGCGGTAAAGTTTTTGCAGGAATCGGCCGTTATTGTCACTATGCTGAAAAGGATAAGTGTCAAACACCTGCGCACGGGGATGTTTTTGCATGGGTTTTGCGGCTCATGGATGGAGCACCCGTTCTGGCGCAGTGCATTTTTGCTCAAGGATCCAAAGGATATTGAGCATATCGTCGATTTCGGCATCAAGGAAGTCTGGATAGATATTGCCAAGGGTCTGGATGTTCCCGCTGCCCAGACCAGGGAAGAGTCGGAAAACAAGGTCGAGAAATCGCTTGTTTCCGTTGCCGCCGCGCCGGTCAGACAGATTGAGCCTGTTTCCCTTTCTGAAGAAATGAAGCGCGCAGCAAAAATCATTACCAGATCCAAGCAGGCGGTTGCATCGATGTTTCACGAGGCACGCATGGGCAGGGCACTGGATGCCGATGAGGCGCTGCCGCTGATTGAGGAAATAGCCGATTCGGTAACGCGCCACCAGGGCGCACTTATCAGCCTGGTGCGAATCAAGAACAAGGACGAGTACACCTACATGCAC
This sequence comes from Georgfuchsia sp., assembly GCA_049276455.1. Lineage (GTDB taxonomy): Bacteria > Pseudomonadota > Gammaproteobacteria > Burkholderiales > Rhodocyclaceae > Georgfuchsia. The sequence goes on from JBASWL010000271.1 coordinate 34,618, forward strand.
TCGGTGGCAGTAGGCGCACTGATGGTGGCGCTGGCTAGGCAGATGGGGCTAGGCGAAGCCGATACGATGACTTCGGGTCTTGCCGGTCTGTTGCACGATGTTGGCAAGATGATGATTCCCGACAAGGTGCTCAACAAGCCGGACAAGCTCACCGACGAGGAATTTACGCTGATCAAGACGCATCCCGAGGAAGGGCACAGGCTTTTGCTCGAAGGCAGGAACATCAGCGAGGTGGTACTGGATGTTTGTCTGCATCATCATGAAAAGATCGAAGGCGGCGGTTACCCGCACCGCTTGAATAAAGGGCAGATATCAGTGTTCGCCAAGATGAGCGCAGTGTGCGACGTCTATGACGCCATTACCTCCGACCGGCCTTACAAGAAAGGCTGGGATCCCGGCGAAGCGTTACGCAAGATGGCGGAATGGTCGTCGAGCCATTCTCATCTGGACGAAGCCGTCTTTCACGCCTTTGTCAAAAGTCTGGGAATATATCCCATTGGTTCTCTGGTCCGCCTGAAATCCGGCCGGCTGGGCATAGTCGTTGAGCAGACGGAAAAATCGCTGCTGACCCCCAGAGTGGGCGTGTTTTTTTCGATCAAATCGAACCTGCATCTGCCGCCGAAAATCGTCGATCTTTCGATCCCTGGCACACACGACAAAATAGAATCCGCTGAAAATCCGGAAAAGTGGAAATTCACGGGCTATGACAAATTGATGGGGTCGGTCGACCTTTGGGATTAGGACACCGTTGATTCTTGCCCTGCGGATTGCCTTCCGGCAATTGCCGTTACAGGTAGTTGAACAGGCTCAGCCCCGATACCTGGACAAACGACTTCTGCGCTGCCTCAAGGTTCAGCTGCTGCTGGGTAAGGTTGCTGATTGCCACGTTCAGGTCGACGTTTTGCAGCCGCGACAGGGTCTGCTGGTATTGGAATGAGCGATTGCTGCCCGCGCTTTGCAAGGCGTCGATTTCGTTGAGCTTGGCGCCGATCACGCCGCGTTGGGTCAATACGCTGCCCAAAGCCTGATCGAGATTGGTCAACCCCTGCTTCAAACCGTTCGTCAGCCGGGCCGAACCGCCGGAGGCATCCACCGGGGTTTGCAGCAGATTGACCAGATCCTGTACCGTCTTGAAAATGCTTTGGTCTTTGCCGGGAGTGACGCTGAATTTATCGCCATTGGCTGGGGCACCTTCGAGTACGATATCCATGCCATCGAAACGGATCGAGTCGCCGCTGGAATAGGTTTGCGCTGACAGGAGCGTTGTATTGGTAGTGGCATCGACGACATCGTAGGTCGTCGTGCCGGCGCTGATGGAAAAGTTGATGCTGTAATTGTGCCCGGTGAGGCTGGATGGATCAATCACCGAACCGGGGTTGATGAGTCCGTTGCCGCTGTTGCCCGCGACATCGCTGGTCACAAACCTGCCATTGCCGCTCGGTATGCGGGTAAACACATCGGCGCCGGAAATGCTGACGCCCATCTGGCGTGAGCTATCCACCTGAATTAGTCGCTGACCGTCGTCGCCGTTGTATTGCACCCCGCCCGGCCCCGAGGTGAAAGGTTGTGACTGCGACTGGTAGCCTGCAAAAAGATAGCGGCCCTGGCCGTCGGTAGCATTCGCCGCCCCTTGCAGTTCACTGAGAGCGCTTGAAAGCTGGGCGGCGAGGCTGGCACGGTCAGCGTCCGAAAGAATTCCACTGCCGGCATTGACTGCGATGGTGCGGACGTTGGTGATAATGCTGGAAACCTGGGCCAGGCTGCTTTCTACCAGCGACAGGGTATCCGTGGCCGCGCTTCGGTTGGCCGAGTACTGCGTATTCATGGCATCGGCCTGGGTTACATCGAGGGCTTGCGCGGCGGCAACCGGATCATCGGCAGGGGACAGGGTTCGCTTGCCTGTGCTCACCTGCTGCTGGGTTTTCAGCATTTGCGCCTCATTGCGCAGTATTGCGCTCAACCCTTGGTTGTGGAGTGTATTGGTGCTGATCCGCATGGCGCTGTTTCCTTGTTAACGTGAATAACCAGAACCAGCGCCCGGTGTGATATCGAGCGCAGCGAGCTGATTGGCAGCCCCGCCCCGGGGCGGGGTATGGGGGTGGGGGGCGTTCAATTTGTCTTTACGCTTTTTCATCCTCGGAGGTGGCGCTGGCGATCATGCGAGTTAGCCCAGTTGCAAAATGGAATCAAACAACTTCCCCGCCATCGCCATGACCTTGGCCGAGGCTTGATAGGCCTGCTGATAGCGCATCAACTGCGCGGCTTCCTCGTCGAGATTGACACCCGAGAATGACTCGCGCGCGGCTGTCGCCTGAGTCACCAGTGCCACCTGTGCAGTGCTGGTGACATCCAGTTCATGCGTCTTGTTGCCTATCCTGCCGACCAGATTGCCATAGGCTGACTGAAAACTCATCGTGCCACCGACTGAATTTGCGGTCTGCAGTCCGGCGAGCAGCAGGGCATTACGATTATCGGCAACACCGACCGTGTTCTTGACTATGCTGAAGGCATCTCCTGGCGCCGGGGTGCCACTGATCTGCACTGTCCAGCCGTTGTAGGAAATATTGCCTCCCGGCAGATAGGCCACGCCAGTGGCTGGAATGCCGGTTCCCGTACCGCTGACATCGAACGTGCCTGCGCCGGTAAATGTCAGCGTGACCGACTGCTGCAGGTTGGCATTGGCTGGCGGCGGCCCGTTCACAACACCGGCACTGATCTGTCCGCTGCCGCTATTGCCAGCGCCCTGCATTGCCCGGATCGGCGCCGCCAAAGCGAGTTTGGCTACATTGGCAATTGCAACGGAAATGGATCCGGCCCCCGCCAGGGTCGGGCGTATCAAAAATTCGTCGCCCGCCGTCGCAGTACCCGATGTGAGCGTGAGCGTGACACCGTCGACCGTCTGCGGCATTGATGCGAAGGTCTGCTGGCTGCCATCGGACAATCGGGTAAGCGTATAAACCGTACCATCGAAACCCAGCCTGTAGTCGCTGGTCGTCAACGCACCGGAATCACTCAGGGCTGCGGCAATTATGGCGCTGCCGGCATTTTTTGAGCTCGCTGAGATCTGTGGTCCGCCGATATTGAAAAAATTCCCGCCGAGCGCTCCATTGATATCCTGGCCGAGTTGATGCTGCTGATTGAAGGTATCGGCAAGCGTCATCGCCACACGTCCCATCATGTTGCGTGTCGGGTCCAGCGTTTCGCTGCGGAAAGCGAGAAGGCCGCCAAGATTGCCTCCCTGAAACCCCGATTCGGGCAGTGAAATGGCGCCCCCGGGACTGGCATAGCCAATCTGGACCCGCCCCGGATCTGTGGGCGAGTTAACTGTGTTAAGTGCATAGGACGCCGATCCCAATACCAGCGCCTGGCCATTACCGATAAAAACATTGCAGGTGCCGTCGCCCTGCGCCAGAACCGTAACCTTGACCTCCTTGTTCAAATCGGCAATCAAGGCATCACGCTGATCGAGCAGATCGTTGGCTGGCTGGTTATTGACGCCGGACTGCGCCAACACGATTCTCTTGTTGAGCTGTGCAATCTGCTGCGCATAGGAATTGATGCTGACAACGCTGGACTTTATTTGACCATTGATCGCCTCGCCCATCAGCGCAAGATTTTGATCCATCGAATTGAACACGGCCGCAAGAGAATCGCCTGCATTCAGTACCGCCTGACGCGAAGTCGAGTCCGCCGGATTATTGGCGGCTGTCTGCAGGGCGCTGAAAAAACCCTGCAGTACCGGCGACAATCCGGTGTTTGAATCTCCCAGCATGTTGTCAATCTGCTGAATCTGGTTGTAGTAGGTCGAAAGCTGACTGCTGTCGGCCTGAGAAGCGAGAACCTGGTGATCGAGAAACTCACTGTAGAGGCGCTGGATCGTGCTGACCTGGGTTCCCTGGCCGATGAATCCCGTGCCGGTCGAGACTGCCGTTTGCGTGGTCTGGACCACCTGCTGCCGGTTGAAGCCGGGCGTAGACACATTGGAGATATTGTGTCCGGTCGTGGCGAGGCCCATCTGGGCGGCATTGAGTCCCGACAATCCGGCGTTGAGAATTCCGATGGCCACTATGTCCTCCTCAATATCTGCATGGGGCTTATCCCATCAGGCTCTGGCGCAGGGTGCTGCCCTGCAGGATGCGATTCAGCTTTTCCGCATACATCGGATCGGTGGCATAACCCGCCTGCTGAAGTCCTGTGGCAAACCCGGTTGGGTCATTGCCGTGCTGAATCACCGACGCGTAACGCGGATTGCTTCTTAGCATGTTGGCGTAGTCCCTGAACCCTTCGGCATAGGATGAGTAAGCCCTGAACTTTTCCACCGACTTTTGTGCCACGCCATTAACATATTCGGTAGTGGTCGCCTCGACTACCGGCCCGTTCCATCCGCGGCCGGCCTTGATGCCGAACAGGTTATGGCTGGGGCTGCCGTCCGCCGTGCGAATTTCGGCTTTGCCCCAACCGCTTTCCAGCGCCGCGTGGCCAATCATGAAATGCGCTGAAATACCGGTGCTACGACTCGCCTCGACGGCATGCGGCCACAACCGATTGACAAAATTGCTGGCAGGCGAATGCGGCGGCGTCTTGTCTGAAACTGCGTTTGCGCCGTCCATCGCATTGGGTGCGACCGCCGTGGCAGCGGCAGTTCCAGGCAGTGCCTGCCCCCGCGTTTGTTGTGGTTTCAACTGGCGCATCATCACATCGGCCAGTCCTATGCCCTTGGTCGATAGCGATTGCGACAACTGCTGGTCCAGCATCGAGGTGAATTGCCTGGTCTGCTCACTGTCGAACATGCCATCCTGATCGACCGAATCGCGCATGCTCTTGAGCATCATGTTCATGAACACTGCCTCGAATTGCTGTGCCGCCGACTTGAGCGCGGCATCCGGATCGGTCTTGGCCTTGAGCCGCAGATCGGCGATGCCCTGGACGTCGAGCGCAAAACCGCGGGTGGAATTAGTGGCGTCAATCATATGATTTCCAGATCGGCGCGCAGCGCACCCGACGCTTTCATGGCTTGCAGGATCGAGAGCAGATCCTGCGGCGTGGCGCCGATCGAGTTCAACGCCTTGACTACATCGGCCAGCGACACGCCTTTCAGCATCACCAGACTGCCGGCGTCCTGGTGGATTTCGATTTGCGAACGATGGGCCTGCACCGTCTGTCCTCCCGACGACAGGGGGCCGGGCTGGCTGATCACCGGCTCGGTCGTGATGATGACGGAAAGATTGCCATGGGCCACGGCGCAGCTATCCACACTGACGGACTGGTTCATCACCACCGACCCGGTACGCGCATTGATGATGACCTTGGCCATGCTAGCCGCAGGAATGACTTCGAGACTTTCCATGCGCGACAGAAAGGCAACCCGCTGGTTGGGATCGGATGGCGCACGCACTTCGATGACGCGCCCGTCCAGCGCCGCCGCCGCATTGCCGCCCAGATCCTGATTGATGGCATCGACCACACGTCGCGCCGTGGTGAAATCGGTGGTGTTGAGTTCGAGGTGAACGAACTCGCCTTGTCCGAGTGGCGTCGCCACAGCACGTTCGACGGTAGCGCCTCCCGCGATGCGCCCGACGCCGAGCTGATTCACTTGAACTTTGCTGCCGTTCGCCGATTCACCCGCCCCGCCGACCAGCAAATTGCCCTGCGCCATGGCATAGACCTGGCCATCAGCACCTTTAAGTGGCGCCAGCAGCAGCGTTCCGCCGCGCAGGCTCTTGGCATTGCCCATCGACGACACCGTGACATCAATGGTCTGACCCGGCTTGGCGAATGCGGGCAAGTTGGCCGTAACCATGACCGCCGCCACGTTCTTGAGCTGGAGACTGGTTCCCGGCGGAAGATTCACGCCCAGTTGCGACAGCATGCTGATCATGCTCTGAACGGTGAATGGCGTCTGCGTGGTCTGATCGCCGCTGCCGTCGAGGCCGACCACCAGCCCGTAACCCACCAGCTGATTGACGCGAACGCCCTGAATGCTGGCCAGGTCCTTGATGCGTTCGGCATGTGACAACAGCGGCATGAGCGAAAGCAATGCTGTGGCCAGGATCAAGCGGCACAGCACATGCGGAAATATTGGTTTATTCATGTCGGCATCCTGCTCAGAAGGGAAGGAAGCTCAGGAAGAAGCGCGACAGCCAACCCATGGTCTGAGCTTCCTGAATGTAGCCATCGCCCTTGTATTCGATGCGTGCATCCGCAATCTGGCTCGATTGCACCGTATTGCCCGTGCCTATGGATATTGGGTTGACGACACCGGATATGCGAATGGTCTCGGTACCCTGCGCCAGCGCAATCTGTTTCTCGCCGCCGACCATCAGGTTGCCGTTGGGCAGAACTTCCAGAACCGTCACGCTGATGGTGCCGGTAAATACATTGCTGGCCGAGCTGCCGCCCTTGCCGTCGAACTTGTTGTCTGAGCTGGCCGAAACGTTGGCGCCCTGGAACGACTTTCCGGGCAGGCCCTGTACGGTGGGCACGCTTGCGCTGAGGCTGCCGCTCTTCTCGGCCTGGCTTTCCGCCGTCTTGCTGGCGTTGATATTCTCTGCAATCACTACCACCAGCGTATCGCCAACGTAGCGCGCGCGACGATCCTCGAACATCGGCCGATAGCTCGCGGTCTGGAAGATTGCGCCGTTTGCCTGCGGCGCCGGAGCAGCCGCCGCCGGCCGCGCGGAAACCGGCTGGGTGACGATGCTCCTGGAAAAGACGGAACAGCCGGAGAGCATCAGAATAAACATTCCGATGACAATTGCGTTGCGCTCGTACATGGCCAGCTGCATCATTACATTTGCGAAAGACGCTGCAGCATCTGATCCGAAATCGTCACTGCCTTGGAATTGATTTCATAGGCGCGCTGGGTCTGGATCATGTTCACCAACTCCTCGACGACATTGACGTTGGACGTTTCGGCATAGCCCTGATTCAGCAACCCCAGGCCGTTGCTTCCCGGTGAGCCGTTGCTGGCAGTGCCTGACGCTGCGGTTTCGAGATAGAGATTCTCGCCATGGCTCTGCATGCCAGCCGGATTGATGAAATTGGCAAGCTGTAGCGTTCCCAGCTGCACAGGCGTCGCAGAACCTGACTGGGTCGCGCTGATCGTGCCATCTTTGCCGATGGTGACGCTGAGGGTGTTAGCCGGAATCGTGATGGCGGGTTGCACCTGATAGCCGCTGGAGGTCACCAGTTGCCCCTGGCTGTTGACCTGGAACGAACCATCGCGAGTGTAGGCGGTAGTGCCATCGGGCAACAGTACCTGGAAGAATCCGGGGCCTTGAATGGCTGCATCGAGCGAATTGCCGGTTTGCTGCAAGTTGCCCTGCGTAAAAATGCGTTCCGTGGCGACCGGTCTGACACCGGTGCCAATCTGCAACCCCGACGGCAACTGATTCTGCTGCGAAGACTGGGCGCCGGGTTGACGCAAGGTCTGATACAGCAAATCCTCGAATACGGCACGCGATCGCTTGAAGCCGTTGGTGCTGACGTTCGCCAGATTGTTGGCGATCACGTCCATCTGCGTCTGTTGGGCATCCAGTCCGGTTTTCGAAATCCATAGCGAACGGATCATCTCTTTCTCCTTAAACTTTCAATAATTGGCTGGCCTGCTGCGCATTCTTGTCGGCGGTCTGCATCAGTTTCATCTGCATGTCGAACTGCCGCGCCAGTGCGATCATGCTGACCATGGTTTCAACGGCATTGACATTGCTGCCTTCGAGCGCACCAGGCGCCAACACGACGCTGCTGTCGGCTTCGGCAGTGCCGCTGCTTAACCGAAACAGCCCGTCGGCACCCTTGCTGAGCAGGTTCTGTTCCGGATTGACCAGTTTGATGCGTCCCAGGGTAACAACCGAGCTTGGTTTCGATCCGACCGGTACGCCGGAAACCGTGCCATCGGTGGCGATGGTGACAACGGTATCGGCCGGAATCGCGATCAGTCCGCCATCGCCCATGACGTTGAGGCCGCTCGCGGTTTGCAACACGCCATTGGGACTGATCTGGAATGCGCCGTTACGGGTATAGGCTTCGGCGCCATCCGTGGCCTGTACCGCAATCCAGCCCTGCCCCTGCACCGCCACGTCGAGGTTGTTGCCGGTAGTATTGATGGCGCCGGGCGTGAAATCCGAACCTGCGGTCGAATCGACCACGAAACTGCGCGTCGCCAAACCGTCCCCGCGCGTTGCCACTTCGCGAAACACGCTGGTGTCGGCGCGGTATCCGGTGGTCGCGACATTGGCCAGATTGTGGGCAACCGCCGCCTGCTGACTGAGAATGTGCTCGGCGCCGGTCATGGCAACATAAATCATGCGGTCCATTGTTTCCTCCGTCAGTAGCCAAACGCGGATTGCATTGCTTCAACCACGCTAGCGCAGATTCACCAGCGTTTGCATGACGGAATCCTGTGTCTTGATCGACTGCGCGTTGGCTTGATAGACACGCTGCATGGTAATCATGGCCACCAGTTCCGCCGTCAAATCGACATTTGAATCTTCCGTCGCCGATGCCTGGAGTACACCGAGATTGCCACTGCCGGGAACCCCGATCAACGGTACGCCGGAATCCGGCGTTTCACCCCAAAGATTGCCGCCCAGCGCTTTGAGTCCCTGATTGTTGTTGAAATTAATCAGAACCATTTGTCCCAGGTTCTTGGACTGCCCGTTGGTGTAGTTGCCCTGGATAACTCCGTCAGCGCCGATGGCTACGCCGCTCAGGCGTCCCGAGGCATAACCATCCTGATCCATCGAATTGACGCCAAAGGCGTTACCAAACTGGGTGCTGCCAGCCAGGTTTAATGTCATGTCCAATGAAGGGCTGGCACCGTTACTCTTTCCCAGCGCGGCTGCAACACCGTCCATGTCGATGCTCATGTTGACAGGCATGGGCGTGGTCATGGCACCGCTGGGGTCGAAGGTCAATGGCAGCGGATTGCCGGCGCCAACGCCCAGATCAATATTGGCGATCGGTGTTCCGTCGACATTGGCATTGACGTCCCATGTATTGGCCGCTGCGCTCTTGACAAAGTAGAGCGACATCACGTGGGAGTTTCCCAGTGAGTCGAAAATCGACACCGAAGTAGAGTTGGTGTAGCTGGTGGGGTCATTCGGATTGAACGGCGCAGAGGCAGGAACAGTGGCGCTCGAATTCAGACTCAGGGCTGCGTTCACACTGCTTGTGATCAGCGGGGGAATATCGCCGGAATTCAATTTCAAATCTACCGGTGATGAAGGAGCGATATTCCCGCTAGCATCCGCCGCGTAGCCGGTCAGATGGAGGTTTGTGCTATTGACAATATTGCCCTGCTTGTCGAGGTGAAACTGACCATCACGGGAATAGGCGATCGCACCGCTATCGCTCATGCGAAAGAAACCGCTGCCGTTGATGGCCACATCCATCGGATTATTGGTGGAAGTGATGTTGCCTTGAGAAAACTGCGGGGCAATTGCCACCAACTGCGCGCCAATGCCAATGGCAGTAGCACTGGAACCTGTTTGCGAATTGGCAAACACATCCGAAAACTGTGCGGTAGCCGCCTTGAAGCCGGCCGCATTGGCGTTGGCGATATTATTCCCGATGACGTCCAGGCTTTTTGTCGCCGCGTTCAATCCACTCAAACCCTGTTCAAAACTCATCGTATTTCTCCTTCGTTACATGATCTGTTTGACATCGCCCAGGGCCGCAGTCTGCAAGCCGCCCATATTCAACATGACGCCACCTGCCGTGCTGGAGACGCCCTCAACCTGACCGAAGCTCAGCGGCGCGGCGGTTACGGCTGTACCGGCAGCGGCAGCGTTCAATACCAGCTGATAAGTGCCGTTGGCAGCGGTGGTTCCCGCATCGGTCACGCCATCCCAACTTAGCATCACACTGCCGGCGGGATGCGGCCCGACATCCATGCTGTGCAAGACATTGCCTGCACTGTCCTGGATGGAGACTTTAAGGCTGTCCACCGACTGCGGCAGATCGGCGCCGAAAATCGCCGTGCCGTCTTGCAAGTTCAGGTTGCTGCCCGACACCAGAACGCCATGACCGATCAGGCTGGTGGCCTGGATCGATTGCGCCGCTGTAAAACTCGCCGCCATGTTGGTCAGCGTGGTGTTGAGCTGGTCGATGCCGGACACCGTGTTGAGTTGCGCTATCTGTGTTGTCACTTGCGCGTTGTCCATCGGATTCAGCGGATCCTGGTTTTTCATCTGCACTACCAGCAGCTTCAGAAAGCGATCCTGTGCATCCTGCGTCGATGATGTCGTCGTTGAAGAACTACCATTCAGGGTTGTCATGTCGACTGGCGCATTGCTGACCGCATTTACCGTACTCATGGTTTATCTCGCTTTCTATTGACCCAGATTAAGGGTTTTGACCATCAGGGCTTTGGCCGTATTCATGACTTCCACATTGTTCTGGTAGGCCCTGGACGCCGACAGCATGTTCACCATTTCCTCAACGACATTGACATTTGGCATGGTGACGAAACCCTTGTCATTGGCGAGTGGATGCTTGGGATCGAAGACTTCACGCATTGGCGACGGATCGCTGATCACGCTCGTGACCCGTACGCCGCTGGCGCCTTCCACTCCCACCGGCGCGGTGGCGAACACCACCTGCTTGGCGCGATAGGGCTTGCCATCGGCGCTGGTCGCGCTGTCGGCATTGGCGAGGTTGCTTGCCACGACATTCAAACGCTGCGCCTGGGCCGACATTGCCGACCCGGCGATGTCGAATATATTGCTGACGGATACAGGTATCGTCATGTTGGTCATCCTTGAAGCGCGGCCAGCAGGGTTTTGATCCGGCCGTTGAGAAAGGTCAGGCTGGCTTCCATCCTGACAGCGTTGTCGGCGAACTGGGCACGCTCGGCGTCCATCTCGACCGTATTGCCATCGGCGCTGGGCTGGCTGGGCGTGCGATATAAAACCTGCATATCCGGCACCAGCTGTGCAGCACTGGCGCCGAGATGCTGCGTGGATGTTTTAACCAGGTCTCCACCCTGCGCGTTGTTATCCAGCGCCGACTGCAATGCACTACGGAAGTCGATGTCGCGTGCCTTGTAGCCAGGTGTATCGGCATTCGCTATGTTGGATGCCAGCAGTTGCTGCCGATAGTTGCGCAGTTCCAGCGCCTGCTGGTGAAACTGAAATACATCGTCAAGTTTGCTGATCATGCTGCCCTCCCGCATCGGTATCGCACTTCCACGCCACACATACTAGTGATCGATATGCAAGCGCCGTCGAAAAAGCAGCAATGGAAACAAATCGCAGTCCTTGGCACGAGAAACATGGCAGGATTTTCCAGGGACAAATAATTCCGGCAGATTTCGCCGGGTGCGGAAAAAATTGCCACATTCTTTTTTTGAAAAGCAGTTCAAGCCACGAATCGCATTGGCTTTTCATGTTCGGCATGCTCCGTGCTTAATGTCAACCGGTATTCATGCCATCACATCAAGGAGTCAGCATGTCGCTACGTTCAATTGCATTCGCATTGCTGCTGGTGTCGGCATCCGCATTCGCAGCGCCTCATCAGGATCCCGCCGCGATTCACAAGGCGGTAGATAACTTTCTGCGCAGCCAAAATGTTGGCCTGCCGGGCGAGGTGGAATTGCAGATCAGCCCCGTGGATCCGCGTTTGATGCTTCCCGATTGCGCGCAGCTCCAGCCCTTCACCCCGGCCGGAGCTCGCCCGTGGGGCAGGACATCCATCGGTGTGCGTTGCCTCGGCGCCACGCCATGGACGATTTACGTTGCGGTACAGATTCAGGTAACCGGCAACTACCTCGTCGCCGCACGCTCGCTGGCGCAAGGCCATATCCTGAGGCAGGATGATTTGGTGTTCAGGGTCGGGGATCTGGCCCAATTGCCGCCGGGTATCCTGGTCGAGCCGGCACAGGGCATCGGCAAGGTGATGGCAAACAGTATTGCCAGTGGCGAGCCGCTGCGTCAGGACATGATGCGCGCACCGCTGATCCTGCAATCCAATCAGCCGGTGAAAATCATTTCGCGCGGAAAGGGATTTGTCGTCAGCGGTGAGGGGCGAGCCCTCTCAAATGCCGGCGACGGTCAGACAGTGCAGGTGCGAACCCTGTCAGGCCAGGTCATCGCCGGAATCGTTCGTCCAGGACCTCTGGTAGAGGTCATGTTCTAAGTAATCACCAACATTCAGTCACTTGCACTCCCATCACGGCAGCAACCGGCATCAGTTCAAAAAATTTATAAAATTATCTAAAGTTACCTAAAGAACTGCCGATAAAGAACTGACATCGGTAAAAGGTTAAAGGGGCCATCATGAAAATCGATAATTCCATCAAGCCGCTCGCTGGCAATGGCATAGCAGGAAACCGTACTGCCAAGGCGGGCGCAGGCGACGTCAAGGCGCAGCCTGCTGACAGCGTCAATGTTCAATTAAGCTCCCTGTCCGCGCAGGTACAGACGGTATCCACAAGCGAAGGCATCGTCGACTCGGCCCAGATCGCTGCAATCAAGCAAGCCATCGCTGAAGGCCATTTCCAGATCAATCCCGGCGCCATCGCGGATCGGCTACTGGACAGCGTCAAGGAACTCCTCAACGCTTCACGCCATTGATCATGTCTGCCGCTGCAACGCCAACCGTCGGTCTGGCAAGTTGTATGGACGCCGAGCGGGATGCGCTCAAACAATGTGTCGATCTGCTTGGCCATGAGCGACAATTACTGATGGATGGAGAAGTCGACGCGCTGGCCGATCTTGGCGCACGCAAATCCATGTTGCTGGAGTCGGCAGCAAAATTTTCATCGATCCGTGAGCGTTATCTTTCGGACAACGGTTTCCCCGGTGATCACGATGGCATGGAGGCGTTGCTGCACACGAACCCCAGCCTGCACACAATATGGAATGAAACCCTGGAATGGGCAAGACAGGCCAGTATTCTTAACAGCGTGAATGGCGCCCTGATCGATATGCGCATCACTCACAACCGCTCTGCGCTGTCAGTCATGCACCAGGCCGCCAATTCTCATGCGACCTACGGACAGGATGGTCACATGCAGCATGCTTCCCAGACGCGCGCGCTCGGGATTGGATAAACCTGCCCTCAGCCACCCTCGCGCGGCAAGCATGGTCACTCCTGGATTGGCCCGCAAACGGGCCTTCTGTCAGGTCTTTAGCTGCCTCTGTCCCTACGGTGTCAATAATCCCTCATGCGCGCACGCAGTCTGGCAATCGCCTGCGAGTGAAGCTGGCATACGCGGGACTCGCTGACACCCATCACCTCGCCGATCTCGCGCAGATTGAGATCCTTTTCGTAGTACAGGCTCATCATCATTTTCTCGCGTTCGGGCAGCGCATCGATGGCATCCACCAGCAGTTCGCGCAGGTTCTCCGCTTCCAGATTTTCGAGCGGTCCGGACTGCGTTGTAGCTGAATGACGATCAAGAAAACTGTCGTCGTCGGCTCCGTTAAAATCCTCGTAATAGACGAGTTGATAACCGCGCGCATCCTGTAGCCACTGTTGGTACTCGGCCAGCGACACCTTTAGGTAGTTCGCCAGTTCCTGCTCCGTCGGCCCACGCTTAAGTGTCTGTTGCAAGACGCTGACAGCAGCTTCGATGCTGCGCATATTCTTGCGCACTCCGCGCGGCACCCAGTCGCTCTGGCGCAGCTCGTCAATAATTGCGCCGCGAATGCGTTGCGATGCATAGGTTGCGAACTGCGCCCCAAGGGATTCCTGATAGCGGTTGACGGCATCGAGCAAGCCCATCATGCCGGCCTGAATGATGTCGTCCACTTCAACGCTGGCCGGCAGCGTTGCCATCATATGGTGGGCGATGCGCTTGACCAGCGGTGCAAACTGGACAAGCTGCTGTTCCTTGTCGGCGATTCCTTCGGCTGTATACATACTTGTCTCCTGTGAGACTGTTTCCAGTTGCTTGATCAGTGTTACGACGTCAGTGAAATTTCCATTCCGGCTGTGCGAGTTCGCATGGAACCAGTGCCGTGAGGTGCATGCCACATGCCTGGCGATTCCTTTTCGCAGTCTGGAATGCCGCTCGCAACACATCTGACGAGTCCATGCAGAAAAACAGCCATATCACTGCTACCCTCAGGCCGCGGCCACTCCGAGACAGTCATCCCCAGGCGCCGAAAAACCGTCGCCGCAGATGAATCGGGAAATGCCTTGAGTACCGGGAGTCCCATACCTGCCGCGCGCTTGACGCTGTCATCGGGAGGAATCATGCCCATCAACTCGAGCTCAACCCCCAGATAGCGCTTCGCCGCATCAGCCATGTTCCTGAACAAGGCGCGCGCCTGTTGCTCATTACGCACCTTGGACATCAGGACACGATAGCTTCGTTTACCGCATTCGGCAGTCGCACCCTTGATGAAGGCGTATGTATCGGTGATCGAAGCAACACTCCCGGTTACCACCAGGATTTCCTCCTGGTTGCGCAGCGCCAGAGGCAACAGCCTGCTGGACGATCCAGCAACTGCATCGATGATTACTACGTCATAGTCCAGCCTGCATGCAGTCAGCGTATCACTCAGGCGCAGTCGATTCTCGTGCGAAAGCCTTGCTAGTTCAGCCATCCCGCATGCCGCCGGCAGCAAGGAAATATCCGCGATGCGAATAATCGATTTCTCCAATTCGGACTGACCCTGCACCACTTTGAGAAAATTGCGATAGGCTGGCTGCCCCAGGCAGTCTGCGACATTTCCCTGATCTTCATTCTCGTCCAGGATTAATACCTCGCGCCCTTTCTCAACCAGCGCAGCAGCAAGATTGACCGCGCAACTTGTCTTGCCTACGCCGCGTCGCGCCGAATTCAGACGCAGAACCTGCAGTCCCTGTCGGCCGAGCAGACGGCGCAAACCCTCAGCCTGATCGCGCACCGGGTTAAGCAAGGGATACTCCTTCGCGCTGTGCTGGTGCGGCGGTATTGCGCGCGGCGCAATTCATCACCAGCGAAAACTCTTCGTTGTTCAGCGCATGAACCGAGTTTCCCGATATTGCCTTGAATGCGCGGCGGACCAGATAGTCGCGATGCGCCGCGTGCAGGTCCTCGGGCACGCGTTGCCCGTTGGCCACATAGTGGAGCGAAAGCCGGTGACGAATTACCGCGTCCAGCACCGGCCCAATATTGACCGCCTCATCAAGCTTGGAAATGATGCAGCCATGCAAGCCGCTACCCTTGTAAGCCAGAACCACGTCGTCCAGTGTCTGGCTGCTGCTGGTCGCATTGAGCAGCAACAGTCGCCGGGCATTGCCGCTGCTCAGCAGGCTGAGTTGCTCCCCCACCATCTGGTCATGCTGACCGACCCCCACGGTGTCGATCAGCACCAGGTGCTTGTTCTTCAATTCGCCCAGCGTGCGTTGAAAATCTGCGCCGTCATGCACCGCATGGACGGTGACCCCGAGTATTCGTCCGTAAATCCGTAACTGCTCCTGCCCGCCGATACGGTAACTGTCGGTAGTCAACAGTGCCAGGCTCTCCGCACCATGCCGAACTACGCAGCGGGCCGCCAATTTTGCGGTAGTGGTGGTCTTGCCTACGCCGGTCGGCCCCATCAATGCATAGACGCCGCCTTCGGTAATTATTTCATCCGTGACTGCCACTGGAAGATTGCGTGCAAGCGTCGCCCGCACCCATTCGGCGCCATCGCCGGCATTCAGTCCCGTCGGCAGGTGATCCATGATCTTGCGCGATAGGGCAGGGCTCATGCCGGCCTGCAGCAGCGTCCGCAGCTGGAGCATTCTTGTCGGGTTGCGGCGTTGCTCCTCGCCCCACGCCAGGCTCTCGATCTGCTGCTCTATGGTAGCCCGCATCATGGCAAACTCCTTCAACAGGGTCTGCGCCAGTGGTTCCTCGGCAGGCGGTTGCACCGAGGAACTCGACTCCTGGCCACCTGGCCGCAGCAGCGCCTCGCGTACCCTGATTGCGTCCTGGGGCGCGGCGGTTGTTCTGGTTTCCGTGGCGTCCTGGATGTCATCTGCCGACATCGCCGTGATTTCGACGCCGCCTTCCACCGTGCGATTCGACAACACCGCTGCTTCAGCGCCCAACAGGCGCTTGACTTCGCGCAATGCTTCGCGCGAGTTTCTGCCAAATACCTTGCGGATATTCATGCTCCACTCCCTATCATCGTGGCTACGCGGATCTTTCTGCTATCAGGAATTTCGGCGTGTGAAAGAACCTTGAGTTGCGGCACCGTACGACGCAGGAAGCGCGACAGCTGCATCCGCAATTGCGCTGGCACCAGCATCACCGGCGGCAGGCCTATCTGTTCCTGATGTTCGGCGGCACTCGCTGTTTCGCGCATCAGTGTATCGGCGAGACCAGGCTCTATACCAGCGCTGCCACTGCTGTCCGCCTGCATTGCCTGCAGCAGCAGACGCTCCAGTCCGGGATTGAGAGCCAGGACCTGCATTTCGGAAGCTGAGGGAAATAACTGCTGGGTAATGGCACGGCCCAATGCAATTCGCACTGCCGAGGTAAGCAGTATCGGATCCTGCGTCTGCGTCGAATTGTCGGCCAGGGTTTCTATAATGCTGCGCATATCGCGGATGTGCACCGCCTCTTCCAGCAGATTGTGAAGCACTTTCTGTAGTGCAGAGAGCGACAGCATCTTGGGTACTACTTCCTCCACCAGTTTGGGCGCTGATTTCGCCAGATGATCGAGCAGTTGTTGTACTTCATGGCGCCCCAACAACTCTGCGGCATGGGTTTGTATCAAGTGGTTGAGATGCGTTGCCACCACGGTACTCGAGTCGGCGACGGTATAGCCAAGGCTTTGGGCCTGCTCCCGCAAAGCGGGTTCAATCCACACTGCTGGCAAGCCAAAGGCTGGATCATGCGTGCTGATACCGGGAATGGTACCCATCACCCGTCCCGGATTTATGGCCAGCATCATGCCCGGCTGTGCTTCGCCAGAGCCGATCTCCACCCCTTTCAGCGTAATGCGATAGGCATTGGGCTTGAGTTCCAGGTTGTCACGAATATGCACCGGAGCGGGAAGAAAGCCGATTTCATGGGCGAATTTCTTGCGTATGCCCATGATCCGCTTGAGCAACTCACCATCCTGAAGTTTGTCCACCATCTGTATCAAGCGATAGCCGACTTCGAGACCGAGCACGTCGACCGGCGTGACATCGTCCCAGCTCGCTTCCTGCGACGACAGCGCGGTTGCCTCCGCCATCGGCAAAGCATCTGCTTTGGTTTCAACAGGTGTTTTCTTCAGCATATGTGCCCCACCCATCAGCAAGCCGGCAAGCAGTAGAAACGCGAAATGCGGCATACCGGGAATCAGCCCCATGCCACCGACAATGCCACCGGTCAGCAACAGTACCTGTGGTTTGCTGAACAACTGGTTCACCACCTGTTCGCCGAGGTCTTCATCGGTCGATACCCGGCTCACCACCATGCCGGCTGCGGTGGAGATGATCAGTGCCGGGATCTGCGCCACCAGCCCATCGCCGATGGCCAGCAGCGTGTAGTTGTGAGCCGCCGTGGCAAGGTCCAGATCGTGTTGCAGCACGCCGACCACAAGGCCGCCGACGATGTTGATGAGCATGATGATGATGCCCGCCACCGCGTCGCCGCGCACGAACTTGCTGGCGCCATCCATGGAGCCGAAAAAGTTGGCCTCCTGTGAAATCTGCGCACGGCGCTGGCGTGCCTCTTCCTCACCGATCTGTCCGGCGTTGAGATCGGCGTCGATGGCCATCTGCTTGCCCGGCATGGCATCCAGTGCAAAACGCGCACTGACTTCGGCGATGCGTCCGGCCCCCTTGGTGATTACCACGAAGTTGATCACCACCAGGATCACGAATACCACTATCCCCACGGCGTAATTGCCCCCGACCAGGAAATGGCCGAAGGCCTCGATCACCTTGCCGGCGGCGGCGGGACCGCTATGGCCCTCCATCAGTACCACACGGGTCGAGGCAACATTGAGTGACAGCCGCATCAGCGTGCTCATCAGCAACACGGTAGGGAATGACGCGAAATCCAGTGGCTTCAAGCTGTACAGGGATACCAGCAACACCATGATGGACAACGCGATGTTGAAGGTGAACAGCAGATCGAGCAGGAATGGTGGCAGCGGCAGGATCATCATCGCCATGATGAGGATGATCAGCACCGGACCGGCCATGCCTTTCAGGTTTGCCTGACTGGCCCAGGCGGGAAGCATTGTGGCGTTTGCGCTCATGCCGGCGCACCTTCGGGATCAAGGCCGGTCGGCACCGGCAGATCGCACGGCGGTTGTGGTGGGATGCCGACGCCGGGACGATGCCGGCGCAGTTGATAGATATAGGCGAGGACTTCCGCCACAGCGGCGTAGAGCGCTTCTGGAATCTGGTCGCCGAGCTCGGTATGCCGGTGCAGCGCGCGCGCCAGAGGCGGCGCCTCGACAATGGGAATCCGATGCTCGGTGGCAATTTCGCGGATGCGCGCCGCCACCAGGGACGCGCCTTTCGCGACGACGCGCGGCGCTCCGGCCATGCTCTCCTGATAGCGCAGGGCCACAGCGAAGCGGGTGGGATTCACGATCACCACATCCGCATTGGGTACATCGGCCATCATGCGCTTGCGTGCGGCCTCGCGCTGTAAACTGCGAATCCGTGCCTTGACATGAGGATCACCTTCGGTTTCCCTGGCCTCTTTGCGTACCTCCTCCTTGCTCATGCGCAGCTTGCGATGATGATCCCAGAGCTGAAAAGGCACATCCATCGCAACGATGGGGACCATGCCACAGGCGATAGCGATGAAGCTCATGACCATCAGGCTGCCGAGATGTCCCAACCCCGCCTCCAGCGGTTCGTTGCTCAGGCCCATCACGCCATCCCGGTTATGCCACATGACCCAGACTGCGATGCCACCCACGATCAGGGTCTTTGCAATGGCCTTGGCCAGCAACACAAGGCCGTGCAGGGATAGCATCCGTGACAAGCCCCGTAAAGGGTTGATGCGCTCAAAATTCGGTTGCAATCCCTTGGTTGTAAACATCCAGCCATTGAGCAGCAGTGGCGATGCGAGAGCGGCGACAAACACCAGGAGCAGCAACGGCAGAAGCGCGGACAAGGCATTCCATCCAAGGATGGAAAGCCGCTCCATCATCAACTGCGGATCGAATGCCATTTCGCGAGGTAGCACCAGCCCGGATTCAAGCATCCCTGACAGACGCGAAATTATGCCGCTTCCCATCAGCCAGGCTCCCAGACCACCGGTCATCAGCACGGCAAACGTCGATAGCTCCTGGGAACGGGCGACCTGCCCCTCCTCGCGTGCCTGCTCCAGGCGCCGCTCAGATGCCGCTTCGGTTTTTTCGAGATCGCTTTCCTCGGCCACTGCATTCCCCCATCACTGAGGAATGATTATTTGCCGTCAAGGGACTCCGCCGTACGTAAAACAACCGGCTGATTGCGTCACAGTCTTTTGATTGGCGGTGCCTGCGGACTACAGTTGGCCGTAGTAGATTCGAGACATTGATTATCCCGGGATGCGATCCAATGGTCGGCAATCGCTGCGGGACGGGCTTCTACGAGACGAGAAGTTGTTGGCCGAACTCTGCTGCAGCGATAGTCGATGAAAGCATGTCGCTGATTTTTTCTGCCGTCGCTGGTTTGCTGAACAGATAGCCCTGATACTCATCACATTCCAGATGCCGCAGGAAATTCAGTTGCGCCTCGGTCTCGACGCCTTCCGCAATCACCTTGAGATGCAAACTACGCGCCAGGGAACTGATGGCCTTGACGATGGCAGCATCTTCGGTTTCCCGGGTGATCTCGCGCACGAAGGACTGGTCGATCTTGAGTGCATGCACCGGAAAGAATTTCAGGTAGGCCAGACTGGAATAACCGGTACCGAAATCGTCAATAGCGATCTCTACTCCCATGTCACGCAATTGCCTCAGCGTCGCCAATGAACTCTCGGTGTGATGCATCAGCATGCTTTCCGTGATCTCCAGTCCGAACAGGCCAGGGTCAATACCTGCTTCCTCAATGGCGGCAGCCGTAGCCTGCAACAGATTCTTGTGCTTGAACTGTCGCACTGAAAGATTGACCGCGACCTTGATATTGCGGCCCTCATCGGCCCAGACCCGGCACTGTCGGCAGGCCTCGCGCATCACCCAGTCCCCGATCGGCAGGATCAGGCCGGTATCTTCCGCCATCGGGATGAAGGCAGCCGGCGACACCAATCCGAAATCGTTGTTGTGCCAGCGCAACAGCGCCTCGACCGCGACGATCCGTCCACTTCTAATATCAATGCGCGGCTGGTAGGCAAGAAACAGCTCGTTCCGCTTCAGTGCGTAATGCAACTGGCTTTCCATGGTCAGCCGGGTCGATGAATGGAGGTGAGTTTCGCGGGAATAGAACTGGTAGCCGTTTCCGCCCTCCTGTTTGACCCTGCCTATGGCGAGACCAGCAGCCTTGATGAGTTCGTCATTGGATTTCATGTGGCCGGGGAAGGTAGTAATACCTATGCTGGCAGTTACGAACAACTCCTTGCCATGAAACAGTATCGGCTCGTCGAAGATTTCAAGTATCTTGTCTGCAACGGGTGATATTTCATCTATGGACGATAGTCCCTCCATGATTATGGTGAATTCGTCGCCAACGAACCGGGCGATGGTGTCGGATTCGCGCAGGGTGGCCCTGAGGAGATTGGCCACATTCCTCAACACGGTGTCGCCAGCTTCGTGCCCCAGCGCTTCGTTAATTTCCTTGAACCGGTCGAGGTCAAGCAACATCAACGCCATGATGCGATTCTCGCGCTGGGCACGCACCATGGCGAGCATCAGGCGGTCGCGGAACAGCATGCGATTGGGCAGGCCGGTCAGACCATCGTACTGGGCCAGGTGGTTCAGCTTTTCTTCCGCCGCCTTGCGTTCGGAAATGTCGGAAAAGCATACGATGTGATTGGTGAGCTTCCCGCTGCCGTCATGCACTGCCTTGATGGTCACCCACTCGAGATGGGTGTCGCCATTTTTACTGCGACACCAGAGTTCCCCTTTCCACCTTCCGTTTTCACGAACGACCCGCCGCACGTCTCTGACAAAGGCCGCATTGTGCATGCCGGAATCCAACAATTCTATGGCATGCCCTGCAACATCTTCCTGTGTATAACCCATGACCGTGGTGAACGCTTCATTCACCACCTTGAACCTGAACATGGCGTCGGCGACCATAACGCCTCCCCACAGTTTATCCAGGGCCAAGATTTTCAGCTGCTTGTGCTCTTCAAGGCCAAGACCCGTAGCGACATCCGCATTGATAATTTTGTGGAGCGAAGCCGGCATCGTTCCCTCATTGCCATCGCTGGTATATTGCCGCCTCGCCGCCTCTATAGGCCGTTTGCGTATTCTTTCCGAATTCCGGTATCCGGCCACGGCTAGAATCCCAAGCTCTCCAGCAAGTCGTCGACCTGATTCTGGTTCGTGACTACATCGCTGCGGCCTTCGGCGCTGACGACTGGTCCGTTCATCAAGCCGTTTGTCGCTTCCGTCCGTTTTTCCTGTGGCATGTTGTCAAGCAGAAGCTGCAATAATTGGCGTTCCACCGTCTGGATGATTTCAGTGGTCTTCTTGATCACCTGGCCGGTCAGGTCCTGGAAGTCCTGAGCCATCATGATTTCCATCAATTGCGCGTTGGTCGCAGCGGTTTGTCCCGGAACCACATCGAGAAAACTGCGCGTTTGTGCCACCAGTTCATCGAACTCGGCATTGCCCTGCCCACCAGCGAACAGCTGGTTCCATTGCGCTGACAAAGCTTCGGCACCACGAGCCAGCTGATCCTGAATAGGCTTCACCACGTCGGTAGCGTTCAGCGTGCGCTCCGCTGCCTGTTCGGTCATCGTAATCACGTACGACAGCCTGTCACTGGCATCGGGAATCTCGGCCGCGGTTTTTTCAATGAGTTTGTCGTAACCGAGGGCACGCAAATTTTCATGCAGTTGGCGCGTCAAATGGCCGACCTGGACCAATACATTTTCCGCTTCGCCTGTTATCCCGTCCCTGGCAATATCGGAAACTCGCAATGGCTGGCTGACGCCATGAGTGTCCATGGTTCCGCACTTGGTCGCGATATTGTCGAAAAGTTCTTCCAGAGTGTCGACATTTTCAGAAACGCTAGCCGCCTGATCCACTATGTCACCTCGTTTTGACGTTATGAACGGCCTGATCAGGATCAGGTAGTTGCCGCTTCCAAATTCTTGAAAACCTTGGTCAGCTTCTCATCCAGGGTTCCAGCGGTAAAGGGTTTGACTACATAGCCACTGGCGCCGGCCTGGGCTGCAAGGATAATGTTTTCCTTCTTGGCCTCCGCAGTGACCATCAGCACCGGGATATGTTTCAGGGCATCATCGGCGCGGATTGACTGGAGCAGCGTCAAACCGTCCATATTGGGCATGTTCCAGTCGGAGATCACAAATCCGAAGCTTTGATTTTTCAGCTTCTGCAGGGCAATGACGCCATCCTCGGCTTCATCGACATTAACGTAGCCGAGTTCCTTGAGCAGGCTTCGAACAATACGCCGCATGGTTGAGAAATCATCCACGACAAGAAACTTGATATTTTTGTCAGACATCGTGAACTCCAAGGTTGCTGCGTCGTATAGGCAATAGATATAACGGCACTTGCCGGGAAAAGTTTAGTCCTATGGAAAATTTTTGGCGAAATCTCATCTTTTGAATGATGCTCGCCCAGCATGGTCAGCGTTCGTCCGTTTCTCCGCAGCCATTACAACATTCCTGAACTGTGTGAATATTTCTTCATCCCCGCATGCATGGGGTGATAAGCAGTCCGCGTAAATCAGGCTCCGGCACTGCCCGGAGTCGTTGAGCAGAGGCAGCGCCATATATTGTTCTGCCGGGTTTCGGCCACAGGCTTCCACCGGCAGTAGTTGGGCCAGCATCGCGCGCAACTGTGTAATTTCCGTCGCATTACGCATCTGCCTTAACAGCCCATCCAATCCTGGGTTATCCGGCGCCGAAAAATGAAGTTCCCGCAGGCTTCCTGCAATCCTCCCGCCCACGATATATCTTGGAACAAGCAGAGTGCCACCATCATCCACATCGAGAAACAGCACCCGTTCAAAGCCCAGTGCGGTGTGAATTCCGTTCATGGCACAGGCGATCGTATCGATTGCGCCTATATTCCGCACTTTGGTGTACGCATGGTTGCACGTCGCCGCAAGCCCTGCGGCCACGGGGCTGGACAAATAATGCAAGGTTTGCTGCAATAGTTCAGGGTCGAAGCCGTACTGGGCACCTGACAGGCGATTGGAGTAATGGCGAAAAAACAAGGGGGCCGGCGGCAGCCACGTGGCAACATCACTCGCAGCCTGGCATTGCTGGTCTGTGATTGCGGCCAGCTCTACCCAATAAATGTTTCTTTTCACTTCATGGCCGGGCAGCCCTAACAAATTTTCGATTTCGGCGAGATCGTCAGGAAGCTCCTCATCCCACCAGCCGTGCGCGGAATGGCGTGCAAACGCAACAGCCAGCAAAGCATTCCGTACACGTGGCCGGTGCACCTGATGCTCGTCCATCAGTGACTGCAACAAACCCGGCAGCTGCCATTCCCGGCACAGTGCCAATTGCAATTCAGACAATTTCACACCCAGTACCTCCTGTTGCACTGCTGCGCTGCGTAGCATGGGAACGGATTTCGTTCTGTCCGCGATTTCAATCGCCAACCTGGGTTCAAAAAACCAGATCAGCAACTCTGCCATGTCATGCAGCAAGGCGGCAATCGCGATTTCATCGGATTCAATGTCGGAACGCAGCGCAGCCCAGTTTCTCGCCTGCAACGCCGCATGTTGCGCCCTCGTCGTCACCCCCATGAATCCGCGCAACACCACAGGATTTTCGTCAAGCAGATCCTCGACTATGGGTAGATTCTGAAACTTGCGAAAAAAAGGCGACACCCCCATCATCATGATTCCATGTTCAATGGTGGTGATTTCAGCGATCTTGCGATTCGGACTCAGCGACTGCAAGGTGCGCAAAACGGACAGTGTCAGCATTGGGTCGCGCAAAATGACGTTGGAAATATCCCGCGCCACAATCTCATCCTCACGACGCATAAGTTCAAGCAAGGCTTCAACCGAACGGCGGAGCACGGGAATCCGCGCCTCGCCAAGTCTCACAACCCAGCCATCCAGGTGAATCGGTGTGCTGATATTCAACATTGACTTACACGCCACAAGTAAACATTCGTTCCGGAACTGAGGCTGATAGTCTGCGTCGGTGTTACGCCTGGTATCGGGAAGCTGTTGCTGATCAACAGGCTGCCGGGACGCATCTCGCGCCTGACCTTGGTCCACAGGCCAGGCATGACGGCTGGTGAGAGATAGACATACACGACGTCATAAACGCCCAGATCCACTCTCCACAAATCGCCCCAACTCACTTCGTAGCCGGCCAGCCGTCCCCGTATCCAACTCATTGCGAACGGCAGGATCGCGCCCTCGATCCCGTGATATTCGCCGTCTTTACGCCGTTGCGCCAAGGCGCTGAGCACGCCACCGAAACCACAGCCGAGATCGATGCAGCGGAATCCGGATTGCGCTGGCAGCAGATTTGTCAGTGATTCAACCACTGCTCTTCTGGATAGATGTGTCGGCACCTGGGTTCGGTATGTCGCCCCATGCACCAGGAACAGGAGGATAAATCCGGCCAGGAATAGCCATGGAGGCCAGCTCATGAATAACGTCATCACCAGCCCAGGCAGGAACACCATATGGATCGCCAGCCACCAACGCGCCATGGAAAAATGGTAAGCCAGCATGGTTGCCAATGCGGCCTGAATTATTGCCCAGACGACCAGCGGCAATGCCGGTAAAAGCAGAATGGACCAGACGAGTGACAGGCCAATGATGCTGGCGCCAGCCAGCAATTGAACGAAGAGCGCCCTGATGGCAGGCTGCGGCGGCAGATCCAACCCTCTGCCGCTCAATCCACCATCCAGTCTGTCAGTGTTGATCGTCGCTGATGTCATTGGTGCTACCCACTTCGAATTCGCCAGCCTGCTTGTTGAGCGAGTCCTCGGTCTGCTTGTTCATGACGACAATGCTGATGCGGCGATTCATGGGATTCAGCGGATCAGTTTTGTCAAACAACACTGCAGATGACAATCCGACCACGCGCATGATCTTGCCATCACCCATGCCGCCTTTAATCAGCTCACGACGGCTGGCGTTGGCGCGGTCGGCGGACAGTTCCCAGTTGCTATAGCCCTTCGTGCCGCCCTGGTAGGGAGTCGCGTCGGTATGTCCCGACAGCGCAATCCTGTTCGGGACATCGTTCAGCATCTTGCCGATCTCATGCAGAATCTCGCGGGTATAAGGCTGCAGGCTAGAGCTTCCCATTGTGAACATGGGACGATTCTTCTCATCGACGATCTGGATGCGCAGGCCTTCTCTGGTAATGTCCAGCAGCAACTGATTCTTGAACTGGCGCAGCATGGCGCTGGCATCAATGGCGGCTTCCATGCGTGCCTTCAACGCTTTCAGGCGGGCCGTTTCGATATGCTGCAATTCGGCCTCGGCCGCCTTGAGATTGACGGTTCTCCTTTTGGAATCCACTTCGCCCTGATTGATCTGGCCTTCGCGGCGGGTCAGATCCTTGCCGCCGCCATGAATGATGCTTGAGCTGTCACCGCTTCCTGAACCACCTGCCAGCCCAACCTGTAACGGATTCTTGAAATATTCGGCGATGCCTTCCAGCTGCCCTCTGGTGGTGGAACCCAACAACCACATCAGCAGGAAAAACGCCATCATTGCCGTCACAAAATCGGCATAGGCAATTTTCCATGCGCCGCCATGACGGTCATTTTCCTTGCGCCGGCTACGGCGAATGACGATCGGGCGTTGCGCGATCTCAGCCATGTCCGACTCCACAATGGCTAGCGATTTTTGCTTTTCTTGACATGATCTTCCAACTCATTGAATGAAGGACGTTCGGTCGAAAACAGCACTTTGCGGCCAAATTCGACCGCCAGCGCCGGCGCATAGCCGTTGAGACTGGCAAGGATGGTGACCTTGATGCACTGGATCAGCTTGCTCGACTCCTGCAGTTTTTGTTCAAGCACACTGGCAAGCGGCCCGACAAAACCATACGCCAACAGAATGCCAAGAAAGGTACCGACCAGAGCATGCGCAATGAGTATCCCCAATTCGGCAGGCGGCAGCCCTACCGACTCCATGGTATGGACAACGCCCATCACCGCCGCAACAATGCCAAAAGCCGGCAGCGCATCGCCCAGCTTTGAAATTATCTGCACCGGCACGAGGCCCTCGTCATGATGGGTCTCGATCTCGTTGTCCATCAGGTTTTCAATCTCGAAGGCGTTGAGATTTCCACCCACCATCAGCCGCAGATAATCGGTGAGGAACTCGATGGCGTGGTGATCGCCGAGTATCTTCGGGTACTTGGCGAAGATTGGGCTTTGGTCGGGAAAATCCACGTCGGTCTCAATGGACATCAACCCTTCCTTGCGTACCTTGGCCAAGACTTCATATAACAAGGACATTAGCTCCATGTACAAGGCCTTGTTGTACCGGGAACCTTTGAAAAGGCTGGGGAGGGACTTTAAGGTGGCCTTGATGGCCTTGGGTGTATTTCCGACGGCGAAAGATCCGACTGCAGCGCCCCCAATGATCAGGAGCTCAAGGGGCTGCAACAGGACAGCCACATGCCCACCGGAGAGCATGAATCCACCAATGACCGACGCGGCAACTACAAAGTATCCAATAATTATCAGCATGGTTCCAGATTCGGGCGAAAGCCCGATCGCGAGGCCTATGCTGAATTACGGATTTAGCTTTCGATACTTGAGAGCCTTAAAGAATCATTTTCAATTGCGGCGCTACTGGCTGCCGTTCTGGCGCTCTCGGCAAATTCAAGATTGCGGCTTCTCCCAGCACGTGATGGAGGATTGCACAAGCCGCACACATAACGGTCATACAGCTCCATGGCATGAACCACAAAGTGGCCCTTGCATCTGGTGCAGGGTGCGGTCTGAAGCAGTTTGGAGTCGAAGTAGCGTAACAGCATCCAGGTTCGGGTCAGGCTGAGCATCGGCTCTTGGCCCTGGCTTTCAAAATGTTCAAGATAAAGCCGGTATGCCTTGATCAAGGATTCGATGCCGCGCACCTTGGTGTTGATGGTCAGATATCGGTGAATGTCTATAAACAGTGAAGCATGGATATTCGGCTGCCAGGTGACAAACCAATCGGTGGAAAAAGGCAGCATGCCCTTGGGCGGCGAGACTCCTTTCAATTCCTTGTAAAGCCTGATCAGGCGTTCGCGGCTCAGAGTCGTTTCCGCTTCAAGTACCTGCAGGCGCGCTCCCAGGTTGATCAACTCAGTCGCCAGCCGAATCTGCCTGCCTTCAGTTACCACGCTCTTTTTCATCATGCCACCTCCACATAACCTGCTCAGTTCATCCGTGCTGCGGGCTTGTCGGTCATCAGAATGGCCGCATGGGAGTTGTTCGTCGCCGGAATCCTGCCATGACCAGCCATCAGTTCGAATATGGCGCGATCATTGCAACGGAAACGGCATAGCAAAACACTGGAGGAAGCCATTTTGGCGATTTGCGCCGGGGTCAGCACCTCCATGATTCCTGCAACTTCCTCGCCTATACCGAGCCGGTACATTGCGCTGTCGCGATCCTTGCGCAACATCTGTTGCGCAAGCATGAGATAGGTGAGGTTTGCTTCCCGGATTTCACCAGTCAATTCAGTCGAATTCATTGTTACCCCCTAAAGTTTTCCCGCGACGTGACGTAAACTTGAATTGCTACGTTGGAGTAGATACTTTCACGGCATCACATGTGTCGCAATTCAGCGACAGTCCCGATGTTGCGTAGGAAGTTGTCTGCACGCTTGCAGGAACTTTTCCTACAAAAAAAGCGGACACGTTTGATTGGACAGGATTTCAGCGGAGATAAGCAAAGCCTTGCCGGATAAAATAATCCACCGCGTGACAGCCCGTCTTGCGTGGATAATCCTGGCTTCTCCAGACATTGGAATGACCTCGGGAAAGACAGAAGGCCAGCGCTTTTAACCAGGCAGAACCATTCAGGATCGGCTTGGCTTTCCTGCTCGGAATCCGAGCCTGTACAGTGACTCGAATTTCACCCGCCGAAAACACCAACTGCCAAAGAATTAACTGTTGGCATGTGTAAAAAAGCGCAAAATATCCACACTTGGCATACAAAAAATGATGGAAAAGTAGATTTGTAGCCACAAATGGAAAATCCGGTGCCTATTCACTCACTGACGTTGATGCAGCCGCTATCGCTAATCCTGTTGTTGATTGGAGTCGGACTCGCTTTTTCCCATATTCGTCTGTCGGGCTGGGTTCTGGGCTGGATTCTTCTCAGCGGTGCGCTTCTGCTGGAAGGATTCCGCTTCATACTGAGCAATATTGCCGAACACGGCTTCGTGGATCCCGCCATCTACACCGTGGCCAACGACTGGATGGGGTTGGGATTCTCGCTGCTGATCGTCGCCGCGATGTACATGATGCGGGAGGTATTTGCCCGGCACAGGCTGGCCGCCGAAAGCCTGCGCGCAATCAGTACCGCTGCCAATGATGCAATTATCATTATGGACAGCGCGGGAACCATCACCAGCTGGAATCAGGCGGCGCAGCGGATTTTCGGCCATGAGCAGCAGGAAGCGCAAGGAAGGAAGCTGCGCGACCTGATCGTCCCGGAACACAACCGCATTGATTTCGACAACATTTTCAATCTTCTCGGCAGCGACGCCCGGAAATCAATGAGTGGCACACCCGCCGAGCTCGCGGGGTTGCGAAAGAACGGGACGCGTCTCGTCACGGAATACTCCATATCCCGCATAAATATAGGCGGCAAATGGCACGCGATCTACATCGTCAGGGACATCACCGCTCGAAAGCAGGCCGAAGTAGAAAGCCGCGCGAGGACGACAGCCCTGGAGATCCTCTCCGCCAAGATGCTGAGCGGCGATGAGTTGGAAAAGAAGAAACTCGCGTACGGTTTGCATGAAGGTCTGGCCCAAACACTTGCATCGGTAAAAATGCTCATCGAGCGCAAACTTACGCAATTCGCACCGGGCAATGGACGCGATCGCCGCGTCTACGACAATGCCCTGGCATCCACCGTTCCGCTACTGCAAAGTGCGATTAATGATGTTCAGACCATCGCAAGCGACTTGCGTCCCTCAATCCTGGACGAACTCGGTTTGCTGCCGACAATCGACTGGTTCTGCCGCAAATTTAATAGCCTGTACCCGGCAATCGAGATCGCGCAGGAAATTTCAGTGCAGGAAAATGATATGCCTGTGCCACTGAAAATCGCCATTTACCGTATCATCGAATCGGCTTTTACTGACATCGTTCGCTACGAGAATCCCGATCAGATCGAGCTTGCATTGCGGATGCACAATGACGCCATCTCCCTGACAATCGCTGATACATCGCACGGTTCTCGCCGCGCGGCAGCCATGGAGCGCGATTCGGATTCAGATCTGCAAGTGCGCTTTGGCGAAGCGAAGGAACGCACGACCTTGTCCGGCGGCAGTTTCACGATAGCACGCAATGAGGCCGGCGGTGTCTCACTGCGCGCCAAGTGGGCCGCGTAGTTCATCAGACGCAAAATCCTTAATCGCCCCTACAGCGGGCATTGATGCGGACTTGTTGAACAACTTTATCGCCAGGCGCGAGATTCGATTTTATGGCGCGGCGAAAAACCGGAATTCCGCATTTACCTAAGTATCATAGTTGCAAAGCGTCAGCCAGGGAGCTTACTTCCGCCGCGGACTCCTTGAGAATGCCCGAGAGTGTGTCTGCCCCCAGAATCACTTCAATCGAAGCTGCTGCCCCGTTTTGCGTTTCGTTGCCGTCTTTGCCGCATCGAATCGCAGGCTCATGGAACGGAGATGCGATGGAAGACATATCTTCCGCCAGCAACAGCGTGTCGCCCAAAGTATGGGGCGGCATGGAGAGAAAGCCTTGCCAATAAACTTCCAGAGCGGTCATTGCCGCTTCGGGAATCGCCAGTGCACGCAATACTGTGCGGCCAAGTTCCACTTCCAATTCCAGCATGTCTGCTTCGTCCCAATCCGCCGCGTCGCCCTCCAGCAGGCCGGGGAAATCCGGTGCTCGCGAAAGAAGGTAGAAGCCGCCTACATCATGGATGATGCCGATGAAAAGAGCAGCCTCGGCGTCGACATGCGTGACCCTGCGTGCGAGCACATGCGCCAATGCAGTGACTTGCGAAGTGTGTTCCCATAATTGGGCCGCCATACGCTGCTGAACCGGATTGCCGGTAGCGGCGGTGCCCATTTGGCGCACCAGCAAGGCAGTTGCAAGCGAGCGGACATTGCGAAATCCGAGCCGGGTAACGGCGCTCTGCACATCGGCGATTGCCCGCCCGGAATTATTGAATGCGGTGGAGTTGGCCACCGCCACCACCCGCGCTGCCAGCACCGGTTCGGCCTGAATGAGTTTCGCCACGGCAGCCACCGGAACATCAGGATCTTCGAGGGAAAGCCGGACGCGCAGGGTGACAGCGGCATGAGTCCGAAAATCGAGATCGCCCTGACCCGCCTCAATGACTAGCGTTTTCAGGATGTCGCGTTTGTCCATGCCCTACTCCTTTGCGCCTTCCGCTGCGTGGTTCAATCCAATTTCCATCCATACCGACTAAAACAATTCGATTTTCTTTGCTTTGGCCACCGACAGACCTCGTTCATAGGCCGCTTCAGCCTTCACGACTTCTGCAACGGACTGATTGACAGGCGCCCTCCGGCAAAAGGCCTCTCCGGTATTCGGTACACAAATCACCTTGCGTGACCAGGGGCCACCGAAATCCGAAGCAGTCAGTGGAATGCCTTCGCGTTCCAGCCATTCTGTCGCGAATTCCGCATTGCGATCTCCGATTGCCATGCGGATGGCGCTGACGATATTGCCGCCACCAAATGCCTTGGCCAGCAGCCGTTCCTTGCGGGCTCCCCTGGCCAGCATGGCGTTCACCAGTAATTCCATGGCAAAGTCACCTGCCAGCACAACGTCATCGTCATCATTCGCGCCAGCGCGCTTGCTCGGCAGCAGGAAATGATTCATGCCGCCCAGCTTGATCGCAGGATCGAATACGCAAACGGCAACACAGGAGCCGAGCAGCGTCGAAATCGGCCGCACTGTCTCGACCGACCAGCCGCCAGGATTGATGTTGAGCGCCAGTCGCTCGAAATCCTTGCCGGTAAGTGCCGCTTGAGTTGCCATGACTATCGCAGGGAAGGAATGGGTGAGAACGCGATGATCTCACGCGGAATCAAATTGAGCGGAATCACCTTGTCCACACCGCCGAGTTTGATCGCTTCCTTGGGCATGCCGAAGACCACACAGGTCGATTCGTCTTCGGCAACGGTTTCGGCGCCCGCCTCATGCATTTCCTTGAGCCCGCGCGCGCCGTCGTCGCCCATGCCGGTCATGATGATGCCTAATGCATTGCGCCCGGCAACTTGGGCTACCGAACGGAACAACACATCAACAGAAGGTTTGTGGCGATTGACCAGGGGGCCGTCAACCACTTCGACCACGTATTGGGCACCGCTACGCTTGAGCATCATGTGGCGGCCACCGGGGGCGATGAGGGCCAGGCCGGGGATAACGCGGTCGCCGTTCTTTGCCTCACGAACCTCAATGGCACAAAGGCTGTTCAGCCGCTCGGCGAAC
Source organism: Georgfuchsia sp. (assembly GCA_049276455.1). GTDB lineage: Bacteria > Pseudomonadota > Gammaproteobacteria > Burkholderiales > Rhodocyclaceae > Georgfuchsia. Next base: position 66,305 of record JBASWL010000271.1, read on the forward strand.
ATGGCGGTAAACTTTTCCGGCATGTGCTGAACCACGACGACGCCGGTAGAGACTGCTGGCAATGCCGTCAGAACTGCTTCAAGCGCCTGGGTACCACCGGTTGAGGTACCAATGGCGATGACCGCATCCGTGGTCTTGCCAAGCGACGATGGCGACATGGGTCTGCTTGAGCCAAGCATGGCGTCAGCGGTCAGTTTGGCGGCTGGTCTGACCGGGAGGGGGACCGCTCTGCCCAGACGGCGTACGTTGGCCACAGACGCGGCACGCACGGCGCTGACGATGTCATTGGCCCCATCCTGAAGAAATTGCTTCAATCCGATCCTGGGTTTGGTGATGATGCTGACAGCGCCGGCGGCCAGGGCATCCATCGAGGCAGAAGTTCCTTTCTCTGCCAGCGTCGAACAAATAATGACGGGAGTCGGATGTTCGGCCATGATTTTGCGCAGGAAGGTGAGTCCATCCATGCGCGGCATTTCGATGTCGAGCACAATGACATCCGGCCACTTCTGCTTCATGCGCTCCAGGGCGAATAGCGGGTCGGAAACTGCGGCGATGACTTCGATCCCGTCGTCAGCTTCAAGGGACATTCGGGCAACCTGGCGCACCAGGGCAGAGTCGTCGACAATTAGCACCTTAATGGGGTTCATGGCGGATTCAGGGTTTGATGTAAATCGTCGGCTTTACGGTACGCAAGTCATCGGTCAATCCGTTCAATGACTCGGAATGGCCGATGATGAAATGACCGCCGGGCTTGAGGCATTGAACCAGACGGGCGATGACATCGCGCTTGGTTTCGGCGTTGAAATAGATCATGACATTGCGCAGGAATATGACGTCGAATGGGCCCAATGCGGGCAAGGGATTGTTGAGATTGACCTGCATGAAACGGGTATGCTTCCGCAGTGTCTCGTTGATCAATATCTTGCCTTCATTCGAGCGTACGCCCTTGAGACAATATTTCCGCAGATATTCCGGCGGAGTACCCCGTATACGATCGGCTGTATAGAGTCCGCTCTGTGCCGCGGCGAGGACTCGCTGGCTGATATCGGAACCGGTTACTGTCCAGTTACCCTGCAATCCGAGACGCTCCGCCAGCACCATGGCTATCGTATATACCTCTTCTCCGCTGGAGCAGGCAGCGCTCCAGATGTTGAAGCTGGCCCCTGGCGGGTGTTTGGAAAGGATTTGAGTCGTCAGAAAATCGAAGTGTTTCTCCTCACGAAAGAAGTAGGTTTCGTTGGTGGTCAGGAGATCGACCATCATTTGCAGTTCGGCCTCTTCGCTGCCGCTGCTGACCAACCGGAAATATTCAGTGTAGGAGCTCAGTCCGTGGTGCTTCAAGCGCTTGCCCAGACGGCCGGTGAGCAATACCTTCTTGGCATCGCTGAGACTGATGCCGGCAATCTTGTATATAAGGGCCTGAAATCGGGTGAACTCGCCATCGGTGATGGTTATGCTTTCTGTGCCCATTTGTAATATGTGGATCTTGAGTAATCAAAACGTTAGTGACCGACGATCTCCAACCGTGACGACGCGCATCGGAGCTGTTCTATACGCTCGATGCGCACGAACCTTGATAAGGCATGATGGAGTGTCCATAGTTCGCCATTCAAAAATAAATTTCCATGCGTGCGCCAACAATTACTGCCGTTGATCTCGATCCATCACCTCCGGGCAGGAAGGTGAGATATTGCTGTGGCGCCCCGACTATCGCGATGGCCCTCGGATCGCTTTGCGCAGTTGCAGGCGACGCGTTACGTCTGATCATTTCGCTCATGGCGCTCTCCGCTTCAAAAGCGCT
>JBASWL010000272.1:0-2434 GCA_049276455.1 Georgfuchsia sp.
CTATCGGATCCCGGTTCAAGGAAGAGCGAAAGAGGCTGCATCTTTCGCAGGAACAGCTATGCAGATTTTTCGGGGTAAAAGACCCTAAAACGATTCGGAGCTGGGAGGCCGATACCACTGCTCCGGACGCGTTGGATCTAGTCAGGTTTTCCAAGGCCGGTGCGGATGTCGGCTACATCATTACTGGCACGCGTTTACTGTTCGCCGACGAACCGGAGGCTGCTTACCAGGCGCCGGCACGACAAGTCGCAGCGGAAATATCGGGCATGACGCTCAGTGAAGAGGATGCGCAGATGCTGGTGACCATTGCGCGTCGCCTGGTGGCGAAGGGCTAGTGCTACAGTAGTATTTTAATTCCGGGAGCATGGACGTGGAAATGCCGGGCATTCTGATATTCGCGTGTTTTATCGTCACGGTGTGGGGGCTGTGGCTCGCCGCCTCAATCCACCTACAGGCCTCGATCAAGATATGGTATTTCCGCAACGTCGTTGCCGGAACGGTGGCGCTGTTCTTTGGCCTGATCGTGGTGGGGCTGATGTATGCCGGATGGTTCGGCGGGCTGCTTGGTCTGGCCATTACTGCTGGCGCTGCGTTCGCGCCGCAACGACAGAAAGAAAAGCTGACGGCGGTACCGGAGGTGCTGGCGGTGCCGGTGCCGCCAGTAGCGCCGGAAAAGAAACCAGAACCAGCGTCAGAACCTGTAGCTAATAATACGCAGGACGAAGTGCGCCGCCGCTCGCTGGAAGCAATGAATCGATCCACGGAAGCGCGGCAGCGCGACATGGCGGTGCGTAACGAAAAGCCCGCCGCGCCGCTGGCTGGTTGGTCGCCATCCGGCGCGGTATCGTCCATCGCCTGCATCGAGTTCGACTATGTCGATGCACGGGGAAAGAAAAGCCATCGCGTCGTCGACGTGACTGCTGTCGATCGGGAATATCTCGAAGGCTATTGTCATACGGCGCTCGATACCCGCACTTTCATCATCGGCAGGATTCGCGGACAGCTTCTGGTGCGCGATACCGGCGAGTTGACGACACCGAAGAAGTGGGCGGCGGAAGCCCGGCGCGACCCGCGCAACGGCGACATCACCATGGGCGGGGAAAATCATCAAGACGACGAAGACGACATAGATCTGGATTTCGTGCCGGCCGAAGCCATCGGCGCCGAGATCGTGTTCACCGGGTTCCCAAAGGGGGAGCGCGCCGAACTTGAAGCGTTGGCCGAGGCTGCCAACATGCAAGTCCGCAAGTCGGTGCCGGTTTGCCTGGATTTCCTCTGCACGGGGCCGACTGCCGGTCCGGCGAAAATACGGCAGGCGCAGGAAGCTGGCGCGACGATCTTCGATCGTGATGGATTTATGGAGATGCTGCGCGGTGACTAGCCGCGTCCACCAGCGCCCGGCAGATCATCTGACCCTTGCTTTTTGTAATCGTTCGATTACAATAAATCCATGTACTCAATCAAGCTCCTCCCCGCGTTCTCCGCCTGGCTGTTTGGCTTGAAGGATGGGCTGACGCATCGCCGCCTGGCGCGCCGTCTGGAAAAGGCGCAGAAGGGCAATCTGGGCGACGTCAAGCGGGTCGGCGAGGGTGTGTTCGAGATGCGCGAGCATTTCGGGCCGGGCTGGCGCATGTATTACGTCCAGCGCGGTGCAACGTTGATTGTGATGCTCGGCGGCGGTGAAAAATCGACACAGGCCGCCGATATTGCCAAGGCTGTGAAACTCGCGGCCACCCTTGAGGAGTAAGCCATGACCAAGAAAATCCGCATCACCGAACTTCCCGAGTTCGACATGGCCGAGCATTTGGACGATGAACAGGCGATCGCCGAATATCTGACCGTGGTATTGGAAGAGAACGATCCCGCTGCGCTGGCTGATGCGCTCGGCAGTATTGCCCGCGCGCGCGGCATGAGCGAGATCGCCAAGGCTTCCGGGATCACCCGCGAGGCGCTCTATAAGGCGCTGCGGCCCAATGCCGTGCCGCGCTTCGATACGATCAGCCGCGTGTGCACGGCATTGGGTGTACGTCTGGTGGCGCAGGCGGCGCACAGTTAAGGCTGGCGTCGATCTACCCTGCCAACTCCGTCGCCTTGACTTCCAGCTCCAGCGCGCTGGTGTAGCCGCCGCTGGCGAGGTTGTGCGTCACCCGGGTGAGACACCATTCGGTGCCGTCGATCTCTGGCTTCCAGCCGCTCACCGCCACGCGCAGATCGGGGAACAGCGCCGGACGTCCGCGCGCCAGCGTCAGACTGAATTCCGCCATGCCGCGCTGGATGCGGCGCCATTCGGTGCGCGCGGCGCGCTTGGCGTTTTCCCGGTTGGCATAGATGTGGCGCAGCGTCTTCAAGTTCTCGGCGCTGGGCTGGATCTCGTCGGCGACTGGCGAATCGTGCTGCTTGGCTTTCTCCGCATCGGAGAGAGCGGTTTTTTTTG
>JBASWL010000273.1:0-1589 GCA_049276455.1 Georgfuchsia sp.
CCCCATTTTTACGCCGAGCGCTTTTACTTCAGCGCTACGGGCTACCGCGCAGCCGTCGTTATTGGAGAGAGAGCTGGCCCCGATTGATTGGACAGGATTTCCACGGAGATAAGTGGAGCCTTGCGGTGTAGCGTTATCCACGGTGCGGCCCGCCGAAGGTCCCTCTAGACCGTAGGCGGGTTGCGCGGTGGATAACGCGGTCATCATGCTGCGATTCTTTCCTGCGGCAGCCCTGTGAAGTAGATCGCATCGGGTGTCTTGCCGTCAAGAGACTGGTGCGGCCGGCGGGTGTTGTAGTAGTTCAGGTAGGTGCCCAAGCTGGCCTTGGCGATGGATACCGAGTCATATGCCTTGAGATAGACCTCCTCGTACTTGACGCTCTTCCACAACCGTTCGACGAAGACGTTGTCACGCCAGCAGCCCTTGCCGTCCATGCTGATCTGAATGCCATGCTCCTTGAGCAACCCGGTGAATTCACTGCTGGTGAATTGGCTACCTTGGTCGGTGTTGAATATCTCCGGTGTACCGTGGCGCGCAATGGCTTCCCGCACCGCATCCAGGCAGAAGTCCGTCGTCAGGGTATTGGAGACTCGCCAGGACAGCACACGGCGGCTGTACCAGTCGAGTATCGCCACCAGATAGACAAAGCCTCGGCGCATCGGGATATAGGTGATGTCGGTCGCCCAGACCTGGTTCGGCCGGTCGATGACGAGACTCTGGAGAAGATAGGGGTAGATCGGGTGTGCGCTATGTCGCTTGCTCAAATTCGGCTTGCGGTAAAGCGCTTCGATGCCCATCTTCTTCATCAGCGTGCCGACATGCTTGCGTCCGATTCGGTGACCTTCACGGCGCAACATGTCGCGCAGCATCCGCGCACCGGTAAACGGATATTCCAGATGCAGTTCGTCGATCCGGCGCATCAGCGCCAGATCCTCTGGTGAAGTTGGGTGTGGCACGGAGTAGTCAGTGGAACGCGCCAGATCGAGAATCTGGCATTGCCGGACCAGCGGCAGATCATGGTTGCGGTCAATCATCGCTTTGCGCTCAGCAGGCCCGCCTTGGTGAGCGCGCTTTCTAAAAAATCATTCTCCAGCGTCAGTTGCCCGATCTTGGCGTGCAGCTTCGTCAGATCCGGTTCCGCTGCCTGCGCCGTGCTATCGCCGAAGACTTGGGCCGAGCGTTCCATCAATTGGCTTTTCCAGTCCGTGATCTGATTGGGATGTACATCGAATTGCTGCGCTAACTCCGCCAGCGTCTTGTCGCCTTTCAGCGCAGCGATCGCAACTTGTGCCTTAAACGTGGCGGAGTGATTCCGCCGTTTCCTTCTTGCCATCGGCTTGCTCCATTTCATGGCCCTTCCGGGCCGTGGGTTGAGCAAAGCTATCACTTATCGCCCTGTCCGAATTCCCGGGGCCGGCTCTCTCCAAAGTGGTGGGGGAAGTATCGAGGCGGCATATCTAATAAGTAAAACGTGCACTAGACTTACGAAATCCACTTTCGTTGTTGCGGTTCCGCGGCGAGCAAAATCAGCGGCCACCCTTTTGGCATTGGGTTCTGACCAAATCCATATGGGTTTAATGAGCCAACTT
>JBASWL010000274.1:0-1992 GCA_049276455.1 Georgfuchsia sp.
GGCCTGATGCGTTCAAGGGGTACGGACTGGAGAACAAGACGATCCTCGACGAACTTGGACGAAGAAACTGGTTGGTCGTCGATCCCATGGCACCATTCAGAAAAGTTGCCGAGCTTCAGGTCGGTATTGGAGCCCCTTGGAAGATCCTCCGCCTCCAGCCGGTCGTAGCGGCAATGATGGACATCAATAGGGCAAAGAGTACTTCCAAAAAAGCTTCGAAACCGGTGCCCAAGTCAGAATCCAAACCTGTAGCGAAAGTCGAAACGGCGGAAAAGGAAGCGATAGAACCTTTACTGTCGGTAACTCCTCCTGTCCTCCCGCTGGTTTCCTCGAAGGAGGAGGGTGCCGTAGAAAAGATGGTTGCCCGCCAACGTGCGCTGCTTGAGGATGTCGTGGGCGTGCTTCGTCAAGCGGTGAACGATAGGACGTTGGCTGCCGATCACGAAAACGGCTATCTGTTGATCAATGTCCGAGACGCCGAGGCTGTGCTGAAGGCCGGCATCAAGGCGTCACGCTCGCAAATTTTTGGCTTGAAGGGCATTGATCCTGATCGATTCACGACAGAGGACAGAAAACCGAAGGTTTACTTTCGGATTCGAGCGTAACGGGCACCGAGGTTTCTGTTCAAATATTACTCACTAGTCGATAAATATGGCGACAAACATTGAACTTTGCTCGGCCATGGCAATCTCAGAATGCATGAAGAGAGATGGACGAACATTGGACCGGCAAACGCTGGAGACGATTCGCCTGATGGCGGTAGAGCGAGTGCGCGAAGGGGAGTCGGCGTCGGACGTAATCGCGGCCTACGGCTTTCACCGCACCACGATCTACAAGTGGCTGAACGCCGCGCTGCGTCCCGGGCTGGGCATCAAGGCGCTGCGCTCGACGAAGGCGACCGGTCGTCCGCGCAGCCTGACGCCGACGCAGGAATTGCAAGTATTTCGCTGGGTGAACGGCCGTGATCCACGGCAGTACGGGCTGGACTTCGGTTTGTGGACGCGCGCGATCGTCGGCGAATTGATCGAGAAGAAATTCGACATACGGCTTGGGCTGACGGCGGTGGGCGAATTGCTGGCCAAGCTTGGGCTGACGCCGCAGAAGCCCTTGCAGCGCGCCTACCAGCGCGATCCGGAAGCTATCGAGAAATGGCAGCGAGAAACCTTTCCTGCCATTGCCACGCAGGCCAAGGCGGAGGGTGCTGAAATCTTCTTCTGGGATGAGTCTGGATTCCGTGCCGACACGGTGCATGGCAAGACCTGGGGCGTTCGCGGAGAGACGCCCGTCGTGCAGCGTCCTGGACAGCGTCAATCCATCAGCGCGGCTTCGGCGGTGAATGCCAAGGGGGCGTTCTGGTTTACCACCTACGAGGGCGGGCTCAATGCAGAGCTGTTCGTCGAACTGCTGAAGAAAATGATGAAGTACCGCAAGAAGCCCATCCATCTCGTGCTCGATAGTCTGCCTGCACACAAGACAGCGCTCGTGAAGAAATACGTCACATCGACCGAAGGCCGTTTGACACTGCACTTCCTGCCCGGCTACGCACCGGACTTGAATCCCGACGAATTGGTGTGGAGTCATGTCAAACGTACCGGCACCGCGCGGCGGCCACTGCAAAAGGGCGAGAAGCTACGCGACAAAATCGAGGAGCAACTTGCTGCGCTCCAGAAATTGCCGCTCCTCGTTCGCTCATTCTTCAAAGCTCCTTCTGTCGCCTATATTGGCGACTGCTGAGTAACTACCGCTCGATACAGTTCAGTGGTATTCGGCATATCGGCAAAGCCGCCGTCCTTGTGTACTTCGCGATACGGCCGCTCAAAGCTAGGCAGCGGCCGTTAGGTGCCTATGAGTTTGGGGGCGATTCAAGCCAGACTTTTGAGTGAGTGGTTGAGGCGTAAAGTGCAATCTCTTTGCAGTCGAGGCCGTGTCGGCTTACTAGCGGCGCCTGCTTCGCCCCGGCCATGGCAGTTCTCCCGTTAGTTCAGCCAAGCC
>JBASWL010000275.1:0-1630 GCA_049276455.1 Georgfuchsia sp.
ATCATGGCCACTGCCGCTTCCGCATCACATACCGCCGATCTGCCCAGGCAAACTGGAAAAACTCCTTCATATCCGGCACATCAGCCAACCCCGATGGGCTAGGCGGTTTGGCTGCCCAGGCACTTCCGCAAACGGAGTCGAGCACATCGCGCAACGCTGCAATCAAGGTCACAAGCGCAAAGATGGCATGCTTGGCCGCAGCGTCCAGTTCTGAAGCGCGAGCGAATAGCTGTGCAACACCCATGTTTTGCTGATCCATATCACTTATCAGGCTTATGGCTGCATTCCCAAATGCGGTGCCAGCAATTTGCCCATTAACGTCAGCACGCTGACGTTCTTTGGGCGTGGCGTGTTCCCGAATAATCCGATTGGCAATTTCGCCCCACTGGATGATCGGGTCGGCCATTGCTTGATGTCTGTGGCCGGTTAGCTTGTTGATATTGGAGTAGCGACCTCCGGGGTGAGCAAAATGGTCAAGAAAGCTCAAAATTCTTATCGTTAATGAATCGGCATCAAAATCATCCAACGAGTTCATGCCATGCGTAGCGCAAACTGCTTTCGCGGCATCGAATAGCGAAAGAAGCTTGTGTCCGAAGTCCTCGACGGTTTTGCTGTCCGGTGGGATCAGATTATTTCGCGCCATGTGGTCGAGTATCAGCACCAGCTTCATGGTCCGCTCGAAGCCAATCGACAGTTCAAAGAATGCTGAGTAGAAGAGACCCTTCTTGTCGCCGAGATTGGCCCGACGCAGTGCCGTCAGGCCATTGCATAGGCACGCCTGGGCAAGTAGTCCTTCCTGCTCCAGCAGGAACCATGTCTCGCTAAATGCCATCGCGCAACTTCCTCTCTGACAACGACGTGGCGAGTGGACTAATGTCTACTTTACCAACTCCATCAGCTTGCCGTAGCTGTCCACAACATCGTATTTAACTTGGTCGGAAGTGATTTTCTTGAAAAACTTTCGAGCACAGTCGATTTTGCTTTTTTCGATTTCACGCAGTTCCATGGAAGACATGGAGCCTTTGGTTTCGGCAACAAAGTAGATGTGCTTGACACTACCTTCTTTGAAAGCGATTGCCCAGTCCGGGTTGTAGTTGCCGACGGGTGTCGGAATGAAAAACCCTCTTGGCAGCTTGGCATAGACGACAACTTCCGCACTGGTATCTAGTTCTTTGACGAAAGCGCGCTCGTTCTTTGAATCCGTGAAAACGTAGTCATAGATATGGTGGTTGGCCTTGATTGCTTTGCTGAAATCTTCCTTCGGCTTTTCCTGGGTGAAGATGTCTATATCGTAAGTCTCGCCTACCGGGTCGTAGGATAGCCTCTCTACGATGACGGTCGCCTTCTGTTCATTGATTAGCCGAGCAGCTTTGGCAATGAAGTCCTCAGGGTTGGTTTTGTATTGACTGAAAACAGCCACATTGATGCCCTGAAGAATGCTGGCGATGGTGCTCCGGGTGAGTTGCGATTCTTCTGCCAGATTACCGATCAGGTCGTATTTAACGGCAGAATGAATCGAGTTTTTGTGGGACTCTGTCGTCGTCTGAGCAATCTTGAATGACTCACCCTGCCTCACGTCATCGTACGTTGCGGTGTCGATCTGCTCCCCAGCAACAATGGTGTATTGGAG
>JBASWL010000276.1:0-3086 GCA_049276455.1 Georgfuchsia sp.
GTATTGAATGCTGCTGCGATACCTGCCGCACCTCCGGCAAGCACCAAATCCTGAACGCGCAAAGCTCTGGTGTGCGGCAGGAATCGGTGAGCGGCGTGCATGATCGAGGCTGCCACTTGCACGCATGGGCCTTCACGACCTGCCGAGAATCCCCCGACCAAGGCCAAGGTTCCCAGGCAGATTTTCCCAAAGGCAATGCGTAGGGATATTAGTGAACTGACGGGTTCGCCCAGTGCGGCAAGCCGTGTTGCGGCGATCACCTGCGGAATGCCGCTTCCTTGTGCACCTGGAACGAAGCGACGGGTCAGCCACACCACGACCATACCAATGACAGGCGTGAGCAAGAAAGGCAACCATGGACGAGAATTGATAAGGGTGAAAAAAACAGCAAGGGCAATATCGGCAAGTTTGGCAAAAGCCACCACTGCAAGACCGGCAAGCAATGCTGCCGACCAAAGCGTAATACGAGTTCGCCAGCGTAAGGTACTTAAACGGCCACGGAAGATCGCCATCGATTCTCTAGCCCGAAAGCTGCAGTTCCACAGAGCGATTGGCCTGACGGCAGAGTTTTGAAGCGCAATCCTTTGATATCAACGATTCACCACCCAGAGGACGCTTTCGAATTTGCGCTTGTTTGACGCCGCGCCTGATCAGTTCAGCCTCTACAACCGTGATTCGCTTCCCGGAAAGAGCAATGCAATACTCGTCGCTGGTCAGGTCATCTGCATGGCCTATCAACAATACTTTCGAGCGGGCATTGTTGTTAAGTTTTTCTGCGAAGGTATTTATTACAGCAAAAGAGTCTTTTGAAATGGCAGATGACCCCGGCAAAAAGAAAACCGTGGCAGCTGGGTCGGGGAGCTGAAAGATACTGCTGACTTGCGATGATGTTTGATCGAGTTTTGTTGGGATAGAACGCTTCAAAGAAAGTTTGGCGGTACTAACTGGAAGGGGTGGGGAAATAGATGGTTGTGATTCTGTTGATAATTCAGGGCCTCGACTTACAACACTTACAACATTGTTAGTTGTGGCACAGGAGGCCAGAAGCAATCCAAAACCAGCAAATAAAATTACTTGCGATAAAGCCCGACGGAGATGCTTTTTGTTCATCAAAGGTCGGACAGAGGCTTTTCAGCGAATTTTTCGTCGCGCACGCGCAGTTGGCTGATGACCTCGGTTAGTGAAGCGTCCAATGCTTTAAGTACGTCGTCAGGCAAGGCAGTAAGGGCTTCAGGCAAGATACCTTCAGCGGGGCCAGGAGCACGCGATAGTGTTTCCATTGCGGATGCAGTAGGAAACAATCCCACTCGGCGCTGATCTTCCTTGCTGCGTTTTTTAAGAATCAGTCGACGGTTGGCAAGCTTTTCAACCAACTGGCTACATGTCGATTGATGGATAGACAGGCGCTCTGCCAGTTCTGAAACACCGACTCCTGGTGTGTTGGCTATTTCTTGCAATAACCATAGCTGCGACCCGGAGATGCCACAACTTTCCTCAATCTGCCTGAATTGCTGGCGAACCGATCCGTAAATCAGACGGAATTTCTTCAGAACCTGTAACGGCAGCTTTTGCTCCTTTAGTTTGGCCAATACCTGACTCCAATAGCGTATATGTTGAATTACCAACTCAAGAGTTGACAACAAAACCCAACTAGCTTGCATTGTACATTTATATCAATTATATTGTCACCAATATTAATAACTGGGATATCTATCAATGAAAAGAAAATTCGCCGTACTGGCTTTGACCATTCTGCTTGGCGCTTGTTCATCTACGCCAATGAAACCAGCCGAGATCGCTCAGCAACCTGTTGTCCAGCCATCGGTGAAGCCTGCTGCTGCGCCGGACACGAAACCGGTGATGGAGACCGAGGTACAAAGGATTGATCGCATTATCAAGACGCTGGCGAACAAGAGTATCTACTTCGATTACGATAAATTTACAATCAAACCCGAATACGAAGGCCTACTAAAACAGAATTTCGAAATGATGAAATCCGCGCCAAAAGTCGCCTTCAGGCTGGTAGGCAATGCAGATGAGCGCGGCAGTACCGAATACAACATTGCGCTGGGGCAAAAACGGGCAGAGGCAGTTAGACGTGCTCTCGTGATTATGGGAATCCCTGACTCCCAATTGGAGGCCATCAGTTATGGCGAGGAAAAGCCTCGCGCCACTTGTCATGAAGAAAAATGCTGGGCCGAGAATCGGCGTGTAGATTTCACGAAAAGAGCCCATAAATAGATACTTGATTCCTTCCCTAGTTGGATATTGGAGGGGTCGAAAGGCCCCTCTTTTTTTGAGTGCAGTAGTTTTGTCCTGACTTGCGTCACAATGGTTTCCGGCTGAGCAACCTCTTTCTCTCAGGAATTACGCCTTCTCTACGGCAACACCTCGCGCGAACAGCAGGCCTCTATAGACAGGAGAACGCATGAGACTATCTCTACGCTTTATCATTCCATTACTCATTACGCTGGGCTTGCTCGCTTACGCGGTAGTGCCACTGGTCGATAAGCTCACCTTGCGCTGGTCGATGCACGACCTCGATATCCGGGCTTCGCTGATCGCCAACACCATTCAGGAACCGCTTCAGGAGCAGACGGAAGCAATTCCGTCGAAGAAGCTGCTCAGCCTGTTCAAGCGTGTCACAGATGACGAACGTGTGTACGCCATCGGCTACTGTGCATCAAACGCTTCTTCAATGCTGGCCACATCCGGCATGCCGAAGGCGATTCACTGCGACGATCTCGATCAGTTCCGTACCCCCGGTGGCACGATTCTGCATGGTGAGAAGGGATTGCTGCATGTTGCAGTCCGGCCGCTGAGTACCGGATTCAACCCTTCGGGCGTATTGGTGCTGGCCCACGACATGAGTTTCGTAGAACGGCGCAGCGCGGAAAGCAAGACTTACGTCTTCTATTTTTTTGCCGGGCTTGCTTTCATCGTTTCGCTCCTGACCGTCATCATCGCGCAACTCAGCTGGCGTGGCTGGATGCAGGGTATTCGCTCGCTGATGCGTGGTGAAGGTTTGTTGCGCCAACCAGGGACAGCGACACAGGTGCCGGAACTTCGTCCGATCGCACGTGACC
>JBASWL010000277.1:0-2980 GCA_049276455.1 Georgfuchsia sp.
GTCGGACCCTTGCCGGGCCACTGGTCGCAAGCTCGCCGGAAACCGCGCCGAGTTAGCAGCGGCGTAAGATCATCTTGGTGCAGCAAGCGCTGCGTTTCATCCAGAGCCCGAGTCAGTGCAGCGATTCGCCGTTGTATTGCAGATCGCTGTTGTCGTCGCTGGATACTGGACCGCATAAGGGCCTGTGCAGGGTTGGCAAAAAGGCCTCAGCGTAGGATGAGATAGCGGCGCGGCCCAGCCGGAACGGGTGGTTTTTTGGTGCCGTATCCTCATCAGGTAAGCGATCAGACTGGCGTTAGGAGCAGGTGGCGGGGGGAGGGGGTTGCACCAGCCGCAACAGGATGTCATCTCGTAGCGGTGTGCAGCGCGATGCACGAAGATTAGGCTATCCATATCCGTGATTGATATCCTCTTCGCATGGCGCGGTGCAAAAGATATGGACGTATCAGATTTGGTGTCCGCTTAGTTGCATGTCTCTGGTGTACCCAAACCTGTCCGATGACATTCGGAATATGACCACACCCTCTTAGCAGCCTAGGATGTTCCCCTTCCGCACGAAAAAGTGAGCTCCACAAGTTTGCCGTTCCCAAATGGATGGTGCTAGGGTCGGCCGCCGCAGGAAATCAACGCTAATACCCCAATATTCCTTGCCCGCCATTGGCAGCTGAATATGGTCTCCGCATTTAGGACACTTGAGATGTGCCCATTTGAGATGACCCTCACGGATCTCGACGAGTAATAGGTCTGGAGTGAGTTCTTCTTCTAAAGGAGTTTCAGGGACAGTCTTCACCAAATAAGCTGGACGCCGAATAAGTGGCAAGCCAAACAGGAATTCAGCAACGGGTAAAGGCAAGAGGAGCATATTTATGCCATGTCTAGGAAAGGAGTCATATCCCCCCTGCCGTCGTACTTCCGCTTACCGCAGAGAGGACATTCGGACCTTGATATTCCACCTGGGACAGTGTCTGCATCCTTTATCCAATCAAGCCGCCGTACGCGTTCTGCGCATTGTCCATCGGATCCTCGGAAACCGGTAAGTCTATGCAACAACTCGTTCACGGCCATGGCAGCAATTTCTGAGGTAAACGTGACAACTACTGGATTGGGGGCCGCTCCATCTGTAACGTACCCAGCCTTTCGATGCTGATCGAACATCTGCGGATCATTTCTGCGCATCGATTCTTCTAGCATTTTTTGCGAACTAATAAGCTGACGGCACACTTGGCAGGGATGCCCCGGCTGAACCACGGTGACTCTTCCGTCAAACGAACTGTAGCCACCACCATCGTTTGGTTCAATGAGAAGACCAAGATCGATGACTGGAATCAGGTAGAAATGCGCAAGACGGTTCAGTACGTTCCGTCCTAGGTGATCGTCGGTGCAACCGAATATCACATCACAGGCTCGCAGTGCATCTCGACACTCAGATTTCTCGATGGAGCTTCTCACCCGTACTACGGACTGGACCAGGCCGATCTCTGCAATCGCCTCTGCTACCACATCTACTTTGTATCGCCCCTGTATCGCATCCGATCGTTTGGAGAAATGGAGGCGATTCAGATTGGAGTGGTCGACAATGTCGTCGTCAAATAGAACAAGTCGCGTCGGCGCAAGCCGCGCGACGAGACTTGCGATGGCTGAACCAGTTCCTCCGCAGCCGACGATGCCAATGCGAAGCTGAGCCAAGTCCTGCACTGATTCGGCCCCAAAAGCTCGTACGTGGCGATCGAACTCCTGAGCGGGGACGCATTTTCCGCGATCTGGATAGAAGATGCGAAACCGGTTCCCGATGACCCGAACCAGCTCGACAAGGTGTGGCTTCAATTCGGATTCAAAAGCTCGGACAATGACGTCGCCCTTATCGTCCATTACGAGAGAAAAATGTGGCCGCGTCGTATCCATGCGTGAATATATGATGTCAAATGACTCGCGGTCGGCCACGTCATCGAATGGTGAAAAGAATAGTCCTCCTGTTGGATGCGAGTGCGCGATGCAAATCGCCAAGTCTTTTGCCATCGCTTTCTTGGCTAGCAGGAACAAGGCATCGGTTGTCCAAGTCATTGAAACCGGCGTTCGCTCGATAAATGCGGCTTCCTCAACTTCAATGACTTCCCGCACTAACGCGCGTTCTTCCGTAAGCCCGGTCCAGGGATCCACGTGCTGAGACCGGCCACAGAGGAGAAGAGCGCCGAATTCATTGCTATCGCGCAGTAGCAACCGCTTTAGCATCTGATAGTGTTCATCCAGAATTGTGAAGGTATAACGGGTCATGCGCTTCGCAGTTCGTTTTGGATGTAGCTCAAGAAGGTGCCGAGACCATCGATGCCTACACGCCAATCGTTTTCGTCTAGGTGCCTTGACCAGAATTGCCACGTCCTACCGAACAGAGGAGTCTCTCCATTCGCTCTGTCGGGATCGGTACCATCAACACGTTTCAGCCTTGGACTCGTGTAGAAGCTGTCGAGCTTCGTCGTCGCGTATCCATCAGGAATAAGTACCACAAGATTGCAGGTTTGGCACAGCACTAAGGCACCGTTCTCGTAGGTCAGAAGATTTCGGGGGACCTTGAAGTTCTTGAACAGCACTCCCCGACGTTCTTTGCTGTCGGGCATTGCCTCACTCTGGAGTTCGAAGTTGATCTCCTTTCCTTGAAGGTAGTCGAGATCGTCCTCCGGTAAGAAATTGTTCATCCCGGATTCGTCTTCGGCTTGCGAGTCTGGAATCTCTTGATGCCGTGAGGGTCGGCTTTCACATCGAGATCGATCTGTTGGCTAGGCGAAACCTCCGGATCCTCTCCGGCACCGGGAACGATCTGGTTGACAACCCAATCCGAAGGGCTGCCGGCCAGCGTCAAGATTTGCGCACCCGAAATGAACTGCTCAGGCCAATCTTTCTCGGCCTTATTAACGATCAACTTAAACGACTTTTCGTGGTTCATAGCGTACTCCCGGTCAGTAAAGCGTTACGTACTATTCATGCC
>JBASWL010000278.1:0-1896 GCA_049276455.1 Georgfuchsia sp.
GCGCGCAGGTGCCGGTCGCCGCGGGTTGGCATGGGTGTTCAGTCCTAGCGGCTGATGTCCATTGGTTTGGGCTGGCGAACCAGCGCCAAGGGTCCGGCCAGGGGTCTGGGTGTGTTCAACAGGGTCACCAGATCGGCGCGCGGCGGGAACAGCGTGGTGTCGCCGACGTGGATCACCAGGGAGTACAAATCGTCGAGGCTCAGCCCCTTGAGGTAGTCGGCCTGTGCGGCGTCCAGTGCGAACTTGCTGCAGATCGAAGCCCGGTCATGCTGGAGACCGGCACGAATGACGGTGAGCGTGTTCAGGTTGATCCACTCCATATCGGTAAGCGTCATATGACTCACGGTTCTGTTCTCCAGTTAGCTCTGGTGCGGTGGCTCGGCCAGGGCGAGAGATTAGAATACTCATTCCGGGAGTTTAATGGCGCTCGCATTTTATGATAAACGTGGGTATTTACCTGCTTGCCATACGCAAGACCCCGGTGAAACCGTCGCTTGGCGACGGGTTGATGTCAAGTAAATAATTTGTGCTACATCGATTTCGATGGGGAACAGGTTTTCTGATCTGGGATAGGTGAGGGCCGAACCGGGGCAGAAGCCCCGGCCGGTTTTCAACACGCTTTAGGATCAGGCCGCTTCCGCCAGTCCTTTCCACTCATGGGCCGGCAAGTCGATCAGACGGCCGCCCAACGCTTCGAATTCCGTCGCGCGGTCGTAGTCCTCGACCTCCTGGCTGTAATGCGTCACCGCATTGACCAGCCCATAGCCCGACAACTGGCCCTCGGCGATCAGATGACGCAGCACACCGGCACGCTCGGTGTCGTTCAGGGTGTAGCGCTGAGCCAGTACCTCGATCGTTTTCACCGGGTCGCCCACCAACGGGATGTTGAGCGTCTTCTGTAGCTTCTGCGCTGTTTGGCGGAAGGTTGCTTCCGACACCGCCGCCTGCACCACGTCGCGCACCTTCAGGAAGAAGGCCTTGTCGTCGGCACGCAAGGTATCGTCTTGGTAGACCTGGATGCGCTCATCCTCGGTGCCCAGAGCACGCCCCACGTGTGTCTTGCGCAGCGAGCGGTCAGCGGCGATGAGGCCATTGCTGCATACCAACCGAAACAATAGCGGCTGTACCGATAGCGTGCCCTGGCCGACCTCTGAGTTCGAGATCATGACCCCGGCCTGCACCACATCGCCGGGTGCCATCTCGTAGCTCAGACGTGGCGTGATGCACTTCAGATACATCTTCGTCTCGGTCAGTTCGACCGACTCGAAGCGCACTTCGGGCAACTGCTGCAAGATCGGCAAAACGCTTTCAGCCAGATCGAAGTTGTCCAGGCGGCGGTAGCGATCCGACAGTACGGCGCGCACCTGACCATCCAGGGTGCGCAGCATGCGCTGCTCTTCCTCGCTTTGCAGCCAGATATTCACGTTGCGGTCCAGCAGCGCCGGCTGATCTTCGCGCATGCGCTCGAAATAGGCGTAGGGAATCTTCAGCTTGTCGGCCAGTTGGCGACGTGCCAACGGGGTGACGCCGTAACGCACCGGGCTGCCTCCTTCCTCGATGATGAGGCGGGTATCACCCAGATCGTCGGTGACATGACGCACCAGCGCCGAGGGCACGATCAGATCCTTCTTCGAATGCAACTGGCGCTCAAGTTCCGTGGCCAGGCTGATGAGAGAACGTCCGTTTTTCATAGCAATTACTCCTTTATTGGAAAAGAAAAGCGGAGACGGCATCACCCACTCGCGGGAATGCGCATCCCCGCCAGGGTTGATGACGGACCGGCGGTTGCCGATCCGGATAACGTGCGAAATGAATCGCGCAAGAACTCCAGGGCTGTCTTCGCGATGCCGTGAGGCGCCGCCTGGTGTGACAACTACCAGTGGAGAAACCGATGAA
>JBASWL010000279.1:0-2390 GCA_049276455.1 Georgfuchsia sp.
CAGTTGGAGGGCAGCAGCCTGGCGCTGGCGGTTGACTCGCTGCTGATGCAGCGCGGTGCCCAGGGAAATACCCGGTGGACATCCCTGCTGCCGCTGCATGCCAGCCCCGGAAACGAGATTGACCCGACCCGCATTCAGCAGGCACTGGATGCGGCCCACATCGATGGTGCGCTATGCCTTGATCTGGCCGGCGAATCGACCCGGCTCTACAACGCTTACCTGCATGAGGCGATCCTGCTCTCGCTGGCCGGCTTTGTCGCCATTGCCATGCTGTTGGCGTTTGCCCTGCGTTCGCCGCTGCGTGCGTTGCGAGTGCTCGCGCCGCTGGCGGCAGCCGTGCTGCTGGTAATTGCCGGGTTGGTGCTGGCCGGGGAAAAGCTGACCCTGCTTCATTTGGTGGGCATGCTGCTGATCGTCGCTGTCGGCTCCAACTACGCGCTGTTCTTCGATCGCCCCGAAAACAACGCGGCCATCGACCCGCAAACGCTTTCCTCGCTGCTGCTTGCCAACCTGGCCACGCTCATCGGCTTCGGCACCCTCGCCTTCGCCAAGGTTCCGGTACTGCATGCCATCGGCGTTACCGTCGGACCTGGTGCCTTCCTCGCCTTGCTGCTCTCAGCCATCCTTGCTGCTCCGCCAGACAAATCAACCCGACAGCAAGCATGATATCGCCTGACCGGATTCATGCCGCTGTACAACCCAGTGACACACTGATCGTGATGCTGCCCGGTGCGCTGATGACTCCACAGCATTTTATCGACGCGGGCTTCGACACCGCACTGACGCGCTCGCCCCACGCCGCTGACCTGCAGCTGGCCGCACTCGACGTCTACCATCTCGACATCGCCGCCAGCGTCGCGGCACTGCATCTTGATGTCATTCAGCCGGCCCGGCAACGCGGCTATCGCCGCATCGTGCTGGGCGGCATTTCGCTCGGCGGCGGGGTAGCGCTGCATTACGCACGCACCTATCCCGGTGCGGCAGATGGCCTCTGCCTGCTTGCCCCCTATCCCGGCAGCCGCCTGACAACGAACGCAATTCGGGCCGGCGGCGGACTGGGGTGCTGGCAACCCAGCGCAGAACAGGTGCGCGACCCCGAATTCCAGCTCTGGCACTGGCTTGCAAGTGGGGCCACGCTGCCCATCTACCTTGGCTATGGCCGCGAAGACCGCTTTGCCGACGACCTGGGCGTGATGGCCGCCGCACTGCCCGCAGCCCAAGTGCATGCTGTGGACGGTGGTCACGACTGGCCGGCATGGTGTGCGCTGTGGAATAATTTTTTGGCGACCGGCCTGCCCGGTCTGTGGCAGGACTAAAGGGCTCGCTGAGATGCCACGCCCCTGGCAAGCCTCCCCCACCCTCAAGGCGAGCGCCCTGCTGCACGTGGCACTCGGTGCCGCCACGCTGGTCGCGCCAGACTACTGGCTGCAGGTGCTGGCCGCAGTAGCCGCCAATCACGGCGTCCTGATGTGGGGCGGCCTGTGGCCGCGCAGCAAGTTGCTCGGCCCCAACCTGATCAGGCTACCGGCAATGGCCGTCGCCCGCAGCGAAATCGCACTGACCTTCGACGACGGCCCAGATCCGGAAGTCACGCCGCATGTGCTCGACCTGCTTGATGCCACCGGCGCCAAGGCCACGTTCTTCTGCATCGGCCAGTTGGCACGCCGCCACCCGGCCCTGGTGCGAGACATCGTCACCCGTGGTCATGAGATCGGCAACCACACCGACCGTCACCCAAATCACTTCTCCCTGTTCGGCCCGCGCGCGATAGCGCGCGAAGTCGGCGCCGCCCAGCGCAGCCTGACCGACCTCAGTGGCCAACCACCACGCTTCTTCCGCGCCGTGGCCGGCCTGCGCAACCCGTTTCTCGAACCGGTACTGGCTCAGCACGACCTTAACCTCGCGACCTGGAGCCACCGCGCTTTCGACACCGCGCGCAAGCAGCCCGGTCCGGCCCTGCAACGCCTCGCCCGCCAGCGCGGCCCCGGCGATATCCTCCTGCTGCACGACGGCCATGCCGCCATCACGGCGGCGGGCCAGCCGCTGGTACTGGAAATCCTGCCCACACTACTCGACGAACTGCAGCGTATCGGGCTGAAGCCGGTGACGCTGACACAGTCATTCGCTTGACGCGCAGGGTCGCCAGCGCTACCCACCCTCCTACTCGCGGGTGAGGTGACTACCAACTTGCTACACTCGATTGAACTTAAAAAGTCGCCCAAGGATAAGACGTTGCATCTGATCACCGACAACTACGCAACACATAACAAAAAACCCCCTCTAGCTTAGCCGGAGGGGGTTTTTAAAGGGGGAGTCTGGCGCTGACCTACTTTCGCGAGAGGTTAACTCACTATCATTGGCGCGGTCTCGTTTCACGGTCCTGTTCGGGA
>JBASWL010000280.1:0-5076 GCA_049276455.1 Georgfuchsia sp.
GCTGAAGCGGTAGAAACAGTCATCAAGCCGAGAAACACCCGGAACTTCGAAATTACAAATGAGCTGGATGCGTTCCCCGGCGATGATCAGAAGTTCCTTCGGAATATCGAAGCGATAGAGCTTCTGAAGACGTTGGCAGCAGAAGATCGCGAGGCCACCGAAGAAGAAAAGAAAACACTGGTTCGTTACGTTGGCTGGGGCGGTATGCCCAAGGCCTTCGACATGACCAGTAGCTGCGACAAGCCGGAATGGCGCAGCCAACTCGCCGCCGTCCTCACGGAGGGCGAATGGGAGTCGGTCAGGGCCACAGTCAATAACGCGCATTACACCCATCCCACGGTCATCCGCTTCATCTGGGACGCCGTGCGCAAGATGGGCTTCAACGGCGGCAAGATCATCGAGCCTGCCGGCGGCATCGGCCATTTCATCGGCTGCATGCCGTCCGACATTGCAGCGGTGTCGAAAATATACGCCTCCGAAGTCGATCCAGTTTCTGCCGGCATCATGGAAGCGCTCTATCCCGATGCCGCGGTGTACGCCAAGGGTTTCGAGAAACTCACCTTCGCGCCGGATTCGTTTGATCTGGCGATTTCCAACGTTCCCTTTGGTCGCTATCGTGTCTCCGATCGCAAGTTCGATCGGCTGAAGCTGTCGATTCACGACTATTTCTTCGCCAAGGCGCTTGACCTGGTACGTCCTGGCGGGATCGTGGCCTTCATCACGTCGCATTTCACGATGGACAAACATCGCGCCGCGTTCCGGGAATACATGGCCGCCCGAGCCGATCTGGTAGGCGCCGTCCGTTTGCCCAATGGCGCCTTCTCGGCCATTGCCAACACGGACGTCATGACCGACATCCTGTTTCTGCAAAAGCGAGTGGGGCTCCGTTCCAGCGAGGCAATTGATTCGCTGGGCTGGTTGCAGATTGACCAAATGCCTGAGAACGTTTTGCAATCGTCCTGGGCACGGATCTGGGCCAATGCGTATTGGGGTTCCCACCCCGACCAGGTAATCGGCAAGTTCTTCGAACGCAGCGGTCAGCACGGCAACGAGCTGCATTGCAAGTTCGACGGTGATCTTGCAGCGGCATTGCGGGGTGTTCTGGGAAAGATGCGCTGCGATGTCTATCGCGCAGCACCGTTATCGCATGAAGATGTGACGGGCGAATGGGAAGTCGGTGCGATTCCGGCGCCCGGTGATGTAAAGCCTGGCGGCTATGGCATCGTTGATGGCGTGCTGATGCAGAACGAGTTCGGTTTCATGGAATCCGTCGAGAGCAGCATGCCAGCCAAGACAGTTGAACGGATCAAGGGCATGCTGGCGGTTCGTGACGCGGTTCGCGTTTTACTGCGTGGCGACATCGCCGATCTCGACACCGCCAGCGAGCGGCACCTGCTGAATCGCCTGTACGATGGTTTCGTCAGGAAATACGGGCCGCTGTGGTCTTCGGCCAATCGTGGCGCCATGAAAGGGGATCCCGATCATCCGCTGCTGTTGTCTCTGGAGTACTGGGACGATGAGGAAGAGGTGGCAACGAAATCGGAGATATTCACCCAAAAAACGGTGTCTCGCGGCGAAATGGCCGACAGTGCGGAGAATCTCTCCGAGGGCATTGCCCTGTCGTTAAACCGGTTTGGCAAGTTGAACCTGGCGGAGATGGCGCGCTGGCTGAACAAGTCGGTAGCTGACCTGTCCGCCGATTTTGAAGAAGGCAATTTTGCCTATCTGGATCCCGCGCAAAACGTGTGGGTCATGGCCGACGAATATCTATCTGGTAACGTCCGTGAAAAGCTGAGCCTGGCGGAGAGTGAAGTCAGGGCATCACCGATGCTCAAGCGCAACATCGAAGCGCTGAAGGCCGTGCATCCACGCGACCTCGAAGCGCATGAAATCGAGCTGAGGCTGGGGGTGCCCTGGGTGCCGCCGGAAGATGTCCAGCTATTTGCGCGCGAACTGCTGGGCGAGGACAACATCCGCATTTCGTTCTCGCCGGCAATCGCGCAGTGGTCGGTGTTGGCGAACGACTATTCGGTGGCAAGAAACGTGGTGTGTACCCAGACCTATGGGACACCGCGCATGAATGCGATCGAGTTGTTGTCCGACGCGCTTAATCAGCGCACGCCGACCGTTCGCGACACCATCGAAGTGGATGGCCGGGACAAGTCGGTCGTCAATCACCCCGAAACCATTGCGGCACGGGACAAGTGGCACACGATCCGGGAGGAGTTCAGGGCCTGGATATGGAAGGAGGATGCGCGCAAGGAACGTCTGGTGCGGCTCTACAACGTGACGTACAACAGCACAGTAGAGCGGAAGTATGACGGCTCGCATCTGACACTGCCGGGGCTGAATCCGGCGATCGAATTGCGGCTGTCGCAGAAGAATGCCATCTGGCGGTCGCTTGTGGCGAAGTCCAATACGCTGCTGGCCCACGCGGTCGGCGCCGGCAAGACGATGATCTATATCGCTGCTGGTATGGAGGCGAAGCGGCTGGGACTATGCAAAAAACCGCTGATGACAGTCCCCAACCATATGCTGGAACAATTTGCCGCGGAGTTTCTGCGGTTGTACCCGCAGGCCAACATCCTGGCAGCAAACAAGGAGGATTTATCAGGCAACAAGCGACGCACCCTGTTGGCGCGTATTGCCACCGGGGATTGGGATGGGGTCATCGTGACCCATTCCAGCTACGAGAAGCTGCCCTTGTCGGACGGCACTATCCAGACCTTTATCGACGACGAGTTGCTGAAGCTGGAGGAGGCTATTCGTGAAGCGGAAGCCGACGAGGACGGCAGCAACACCCGTCTCGTCAAGCGCATCGAATCGACCAAGAAATCGGTCGAAGCGAAGTTGCTGGGAATGATGGGCAGGCATCGCAAGGATGACTGCCTGTGTTTCGAGGAACTCGGTATCGACTGGCTGTCCGTCGATGAAGCACATTTATTCAAGAATTTGCACTTCGCCACCAAGATGGACCGGGTCGCCGGCCTGCCGCAGGTTTCTTCGATGCGGGCCTTCGACATGTTCCTCAAGGTGCGGTTGATCGGCCAACGCCGCAGCGACAATCGCGGCGTGATATTCGGCACCGCCACGCCAATTGCCAACGCAATTGCCGAGATGTACACCATGCAGCGCTACTTGCAGTTGAACCGCTTGCAGGAACTCAGTCTCGACCAGTTCGACAACTGGGCAGCCAATTTTGGGGAAACAGTGACGTCGATCGAATTGGCGCCAGATGGCAGCGGCTACCGGATGCACAGTCGTTTCTGCCGTTATGTCAATATTCCCGAGTTGATGAGCATCTTCCGCGAAGTGGCGGATATCCAGACCAAGGAAATGCTCAATCTTCCCGAACCCTTACTCGAAGGAGGTAAACATCAGGTCGTTATGGCCCCGGCATCTGCCGATTTGAAGGAATTCATTCAGACCCTGGTCGCCAGGGCGGAAGCGATCCGCAGCAGCGATCCGGAAGAACGCCCGGATCCGCGTGAAGACAATATGCTCATGGTCACCAATGACGGCCGCAAGGCGGCATTGGATATGCGCCTCATCGACCCGAGTTTCCGGGATTCGCCGGAAAGCAAGGTTAATGAGGCCATCCGCAAGGTCTATGAGATTTGGGATTCCTCGCGGGGTGACCGACTGACGCAGTTGGTGTTTTGTGATCTGTCCACCCCGACGGATAAGGCATTCTCCATCTACAACGATGTCCGCAAGAAGCTTATTGCAATGGGGGTGCCCGCAGGTGAAATTGCGTTTATCCACGAATACGATTCGGATGTGGCGAAAGCCCGGCTGTTCCGGAAAGTACGCAACGGCATCATCAGAATTCTTCTGGGCACCACCCAGAAGATGGGGATGGGGACCAACGTCCAGGATCTGCTCTATGCGGAACACCATCTCGATGCGCCGTGGCGGCCCGCAGACGTTGAGCAACGCGACGGCCGCATTCTGCGGCAGGGTAACAAGAACAAGACGGTTCGGATTTATCGTTATGTCACTGAGCAGTCGTTTGATGCCTACAGTTGGCAAACGCTGGAAACCAAGATGAAATTCATCGCTCAGGTCATGACTGGCTCAGGCGATGTCAGATCGGTGGAAGAAATCGAACTGGCGGCGCTGTCGTATGCCGAAGTCAAGGCCATCGCGTCCGGGAATCCCATGGTGCTCGAAAAGGCCGGGGTTGATGCCGAGGTGGCGCGGTTCTCGGTGCTTGAGAACGTCCATCGCAAGCGCCAGAACGAGATGCGCTGGGAGCTGAAGCGGATTGAGGGCGACATAGAACATCGCAGGTCGATCCTGTTCAAGGCGGAACTGGACGTCAAGGCAATGCGTGAATCGGCCATGGAGTTTTCAACCATGGAGGGTCGCGTATTGGCAGACCGGGAAGAAGCCGGTAAGGCAATCGTTCTTGGCATCGAGCGGGCAAGGCATCTGGCAATAGCACGGCGCCAGATCGAGGTCGGCAAATTCGGCCCCTTCTTGATCCACGCGATCAAGGGATTCCGGGACAACGTGATGATCGAAATCGACGGCCATGGCCGCTACGATTGCAACGGCATTGAAACTGTCGCCGGGGCAATCACGGTCCTGAAAAATGCCGTTGAGCGGATTCCCGCCCTGATCGAAGCGACCAGGGGTCGCATCAGCCAGATGGAGCAACAAAAGGGCGATATCGGGCTAGAGATGGAAAAGCCATTCGAGCACGCCGGAAAACTGGAAGAGTTGTTGTTACGCCAGCGCGAGGTGGATATTGCGCTCGGTCTGTATCAGGATGATTCGGCGGTGCTGGAAGCGGCTTGAGAGTAACCATTTGCGGGGAGGGTAATTCCTCCCCGCATTTTTTTCGTCCGTTGAACGTAGTAATGGATAGCTGCGCGGTATTGCGGTTGATTCGAGCCGATGCACAAGGCGCGTGCCGATAGAGTTCGGTTGTACCTCCAATCAGCGATTGGTCGGGTTTTCACACTGCCGGTAAGCCGGTATCGACCCGCGGACACCGTGTCCGTTCCTTAAGGCGCAGTTCGGCCTTGAATCTACTGATGAAGGATTATCCATGACCAAGCCGATATGGAT
>JBASWL010000281.1:0-4377 GCA_049276455.1 Georgfuchsia sp.
CGCGCTGTTGCTATATTCTGCCTCGTTCGACCGCGAAAACATTCTACGTGGCCTGCTTGATCTGCTGGCTGAACGGCATGCTTACCCGGTATCGGCCTTTTACGCCTATGAAGAGTGGCACGGCGTACTTATCCGCAATGCAGTCCATGGTCTGCCCGCCGATATATCTAATAGCTATCGTTTAGGCGAGGGTCTGGTGGGCGAGGCCGCACAATCGGGTCATACAATCCATGTGACCGATCCCGGCAGTGGGCTGCTGACAATCGCCACCGGCATTGGCAGTATCAACCCCGCCGCCCTTCTGGCGGTGCCGGTAACTTACCGCGAACAGCGCTTGGGAGTGTTGGTGCTGGCCTCAATCGCGCCGCTTTCAGAGCAGGACCGCACCTTTATCGAGCATATCGCCGACCAACTGGGCGTCGCCCTTAACAATCTCAAGCAGTTCAAAGATCTCAAATACCTGACTGAGCAATTACGGGAGCGCAGTAATGAAATTAACCGGAAAAACCTGCAGCTGGAAGAAGCCAACCGCACCAAAAGCGAGTTTCTCGCCAACATGTCGCATGAGCTGCGTACACCACTCAACGCCATCATCGGCTTTTCCGAAGCCCTGAAGGACGGTCTGATGGGTAAGCTGGAGGAGAACCAACGCGAATACATCAAGGATATCTACACCAGCGGCGAACACCTGCTTTTGCTCATCAACGATATTCTGGATCTCGCCAAGGTGGAAGCCGGTAAAATGACGATGGAACTGGAGCCTGTCTCCGTCAATGCCGTGCTGCAGAATAGCCTGAGTATGGTCAAGGAAAAAGCCCTTAACCAAAACCTGAAATTGGCGCTGGATACCGATGCTGAAATGCCTGTGATCGTTGCCGACGTACGCAAGCTCAAGCAGATTGTCTACAACCTGCTATCCAACGCCGTCAAATTCACTCCCGATGGTGGGTCTATCTCGCTCAGCGCACATCGGGTGGACGACATGCTGGAGATAGCCGTTACCGATACCGGTATCGGCATCGCTCCGGAAGATCAAGCACGATTGTTCCGGCCTTTCACCCAGATCGACAGCACGCTCTCTCGTCAATATCAGGGCACAGGCCTTGGGCTGTCCATGGTTAAACGGCTGGCTGAACTGCATGGCGGTAATGTGGAGCTGGATAGTGAAGTGGGCAAGGGGTCGCGGTTCTCGGTGAGGATTCCGTGGCGGAAGAATGTAGAGGAGCATGCCTCTACCTCATTGGAGAAGTCTTACCCTCAGGATGCAGGGGCTGCACCTGTGGCAGAAAAGCCATCGGGCACGCCGACCGCGCTCATTATTGAGGACGACCGCTCCTATGCCAACTTGCTCACTCATCACTTAGAAAGAGAGGGATTGCTCGTAACTTGTATGGCAACCGGTGAGCGGGCGCTGGAATGGCTGACGGATAACTGTCCGGACCTTATTACCCTCGACCTGATGCTGCCCGGCATGGATGGCTGGGAGGTGTTGAGTCGCATCAAGCAGATGCCGCAACTCGCCACCGTACCGGTGGTGATCGTCTCTATCATAGCCGACGGCAAACGCGGCATCGCACTGGGCGCCAGTCAGGTGCTGCAAAAACCGGTGTCGCATGTGGAATTGAAGAAGGCATTGGCGACAATAGGCATTCTCCCCGCGCCGAGGCAGCCTACCGACATGCCGCACCGGGTGCTGGTGGTGGATGATGATCCGAGTACGGTTGAGCTCATGAGCAGTTACCTGAAGCGCAGCGGTTATAAAGTGAGCGAGGCATATTCCGGTGCTGATGGCATTACCCTGGCGCATACAGATCATCCTGACGCTATTTTGCTCGACTTGCTGATGCCGGAAATTTCCGGCTTCGAGGTGGTGGGAGCGCTCAAAAATGACCCGGCCACCGCGCAGATACCCATTATCATAGTGACATCCAAACTGCTCACGTCGGAAGATCGCCACAGGCTCGATGGCGATGTCAAAGCGATTCTGGAAAAAGCCGAGTTCCGCTATGAAAAGCTTGCCGCTGAAGTGCGCCGTGCGTTACAGAAACGGGGATAATGCCATGTCCAGAATCGTCGTCATTGAAGACAACCCGGCCAACATGAAATTGGTCATTTTCCTGTTGCACAATGCCGGTCACGAAGTGCTACAGGCAACCGATGCGGAAAGCGGTTTGGCGCTGATTCGCGCCGAGATGCCTGCGCTGGTGCTGATGGATATACAACTACCCGGCATGGATGGCTTAGCCGCCACCCGCCAGCTCAAGACTGACTCGGCCATCGCGCACATTCCGGTAGTTGCTCTCACCTCCTATGCCATGAAAGGTGATGAAGCAGCCATGCGCGCTGCTGGATGCGATAGTTATTTAGCGAAGCCATTTCATCATCGAGAGTTGTTGGCGCTAGTACACAAAATACTGGAGGAGGCGTGATGGTTTTTTATGCCTGCGTCCTCATTGCTGATCGATTACCTCTCTAACCCATAATTGCCATAGGTGATACAAAATGGAAATTGCCAAAACTCATATCGCCACCATTCTGCTTGTCGATGACGAACCTTCCAACCTGCGGCTTTTGCAAACGCTGCTCAAAGCCGATGGCTACGAAACACTTTCCTCTGAGCGCGGCGCGGAAGCGCTGGTGCTGGCGGCAGATCGCCAGCCGGACCTTATTCTGCTCGACATTATGATGCCGGACATTGATGGCTTTGAGGTGACGCGTCAGCTCAAGGCCAACCCACGCACACGCAACATCCCGATTATCATGGTGACGTCGCTGGATAGCCGCGCCTCTCGTTTGAAGGCGCTGGAAATGGGCGCTGGGGAATTTCTCAATAAGCCGGTGGATCGTGCCGAGCTATCGATCCGCGTGAAGAACCTGTTACGGCTGAAGGAATATGCTGATTTTCTCGCCGAACACAATCATTGTCTTGAAGAACAGGTAGCCGCACGCACCGCGCAACTGGCCGAGAGCTACCGGGAAACCATCTACACGATGACGCTCGCCGCCGAATATAAGGATGAAAATACCGGCACGCATGTGATACGCATCAGCTACTACTGCCGTGCCCTGGCGGAATATTTGGGGATGGATACGGAGTTCCGTGATCGTATTTTTTACGCCAGCCCGATGCACGATATCGGTAAAATCGGCATTCCGGACCACATTTTGCTCAAGCCCGGTCCATTCCTGCCGGACGAATGGGAAATTATGAAGACCCACGCCGCGCTGGGGGCAAAAATTTTAGCACGTGGCAACTCGCCCTATCTGCTCATGGGGGCGGAAATCGCCCTCAACCACCACGAGCGTTGGGACGGCGGCGGCTACCCCAACGGCAAACGAGGTGAGGAAATCCCTCTCTCCGCGCGCCTCATGAACATCGGTGACCAATATGATGCGCTACGCGCCAAACGTCCCTATAAACCTGATTTCGACCACGATAAGGCGATGCAGATCATCTCCAAGGGTGATGGACGCACCATGCCAAGCCATTTCGACCCGGAAGTACTGGCAGCCTTTAAGGCCTGCGCGGAAATCTTCCGGGGGATATATGCAGAACATACGGAGTTGGGTCACTATAAGGCAAGATAAGTCGTTCTCTCGTTAGCAAAGTGTTGTGGAATATGGCTATAACCGAGATATTTCCGCACGGTCGAGGCGTTCTTACTTCCGGCCGGCGCATTATCGTTGGTCTGGCGCGAACGTGATATGGTCTGTTCGATGCGCAATTTCTCCAGCAGTGTTGCCACCTTGTAGTTGATGTACCCCGAACCGTTGTCCGAATGGAAAGCTACGAATGATAAATAGAAACGCATCCATCATGGCGGTAAGTACGGGCAAGAAATACGCCTTACTAATGCGCTCTACGGCAAAGACTGCCTGAAATTGGGTAACCTCGTCCACAGCATTAATAACGGATGTTACGCACTGCGCCTGATACGAGCATAGAATAATCGCTGTTGACTGAATTTATGTGAGGTGCCTGTCATGAGCAATTCTCTTTTAGAGTTATACAGCGATTATTTGATGAGCTCGTTCGCCCAAACCACCGCGACTGGTTTGTCACAACTGTTGGATCATGTCGTCTGTAATGATCAAATCACCCGCTTTTTGGCGGGCTCTGATTACACCTCGCCACCTCGCGCGACTTGTGGTCGTTGGTGAGGAGAGACGGTTCGCACAATTGAAACCGATGACGCAGTGCTTATTTTTGACGACACCATCGAGGCTGTGAATGTGGCGAATTAATCTCACTGATAGCCATGCCACTAATGGCAGGGAATACATATTGTTCAAAGCGTTTAATTTTCTTTTGTTGTGTGATGTCTCTGACAAGGTGTGCGACTGAAGCAAGCCATTTATTGGCGACATGCTCAAAGC
>JBASWL010000282.1:0-2589 GCA_049276455.1 Georgfuchsia sp.
GGCCGGCGTGTGCAGGCAGACCGTGTATAACAATTTCGCCAGCAAGGAAGACTTGTTCAGCGAGGTTGCCCGGCAGGCCGCCGAGGATATCCAGACCTCGCTGGAGGGCGATGGCGGCGATGTGCGCAAGCAACTGCTGGATTTCGCCACTGCTTTGCAGCAGCGGGTGCTGAGTGATGAAGGCCTGGCAATGTTCCGCACCCTGAGCGCAGAAGTGCCGCATTTTCCGGCTTTGGGCCAGGCGTTTTTTGACAAAGGGCCCGGACAGACCGTCCGTGGGCTCGCTGCTTTTCTTGACCGCGCCATGGGGGATGGTCATCTGCGCCGGGACGATCCACTGTTTGCCGCCGAGACGCTGATGGGCATGCTCTACGGCTACGAACATACCCGCCGGCTTTTTTGCGGGTCCGGGAGTGCTTGTCCTGCTTTAGATGCGAAACAAACCAAGATCGCCCAGATTGTCGATTGTTTTCTCCGGGCGTTCGCCCGGGAAACGAAGCAGCCTTGATCCCGATCCATTCAAATTCAATGCTACCTGGAGAAAATCTGATGCGCCTCGATAGAACGGTCAATAAATCCCGAAGCGTGGCTCTCGTGGCCCTGTTGGGCGGGCTTGTGCTGGCGGGCTGCAACCGCCAAGCGCCCCCGCCCGCCCGCCCGGCGCCGCAAGTGTCCACTGTGACGATCCAGCCGCAAAAGATCACGCTGACCACCCAGTTGCCGGGGCGAACATCTGCTTTCCGGATTGCCGAGATCCGGCCCCAGGTCAGCGGCCTGATATTGAAGCGCCTGTTTACCGAGGGCTCCGAGGTCAAGGCGGGCCAAGTGCTCTACCAGATCGATCCCGCGCCCTTTCAAGCGGCGCTCGACAATGCGCGGGCCGCCCTTGGGCGCGCCGAGGCCAATCTGTTTTCAATCCGCTCGCGGGCCGAGCGCTACAAGGAATTGCTCGCGGACAAAGCGGTGAGCCAGCAGGACTATGACGATGCGGCCGCCGCGCTGAAACAGATCCAGGCCGATATCGAGTCCTGGAATGCGCAGGTCGACACGGCCCGCATCAATCTGGGATACACCAAGGTCACGGCGCCCATCTCCGGGTACATCGGCAAATCCAGCGTGACCGATGGCGCCATGGTCACGGCCTATCAACCCACAGCGCTGGCGACCATTCAACAGACGGATCCCATCTACGCCGACGTGCCCCAATCCACCACCGAATTGCTGCGCGTGAAACGGCGCCTGCAGGAAGGCCGCCTGCGTAACGAGGAAACGGGGCAGAACAAGGTCAGGCTCATCTTGGAAGACGGTTCGACCTATCCCCCGGAAGGGACATTGCAGTTCAGTGATATCTCGGTCGATCCCTCCACCGGTTCGGTGATCCTGCGCACGGTATTTCCCAATCCTAAAGGAATGCTCCTCCCGGGGATGTTCGTTCGCGTGGCCGTGAAGGAGGGGGTCGAAGAGAAGGCCATCCTCGTTCCCCAGCAGGGCGTATCACGCGATCCGAAAGGGGCGCCTTATGCGATGATCGTGGATGCCGAAGGCAAAGTCGGACTGCGCATGCTCACGCTTGATCGTGAGATCGGCGATAAATGGCTCGTTGCGGCAGGTCTCGCGCCCGGCGACCAGGTGATCGTAGAGGGCCTGCAGGTACTGCAGATGTTGCGGCCGGGCACGCCCGTGACCGTGAAGGCCACGCCTTTCAAGGAAGGCGAGACAACACCGGCAAGCGCACCCCGCTCCGCCACCGAAGCCAAGTAGCGGAGGCCCGTGATGCTATCCCTATTTTTCCTTAGACGACCGGTCTTCGCCTGGGTCATCGCGATCGCCATGATGGCGGCCGGCGCCCTGGCAATCCACAACCTGCCGGTCGCGCAGTATCCCCCGATCGCCCCGCCTTCCATCGCCATCGACGCGTTCTTTCCCGGCGCCTCGGCGGAGACCGTGGAAAATACCGTGACCCAGATCATCGAGCAGAAGATGACCGGTCTGGACGACATGCTCTACATCTCGGGCAGCAGCTCTTCGTCCGGCGCCGCCCGCATCGAGCTCACCTTTGCTCCCGGGACCGATCCGAATGTCGCCTGGTCCAAGGTGCAGAACAAGCTCCAGCTCGCCATGGCCAGCCTGCCCGATGTGGTGCAGCGCTCCGGCGTCAAGGTCAGCAAATCCACCAAAAACTACCTGATCATCGTCGGGCTGATCTCGGAAGACGGCAGCATGAGCGGCGCTGACCTGCGGGACTATGCCCAGTCGAATCTGGAGAAGATCCTGTCGCGGGTGCGGGGTGTGGGCGAAGTCGAGAATTTCGGCTCTCAGTACGCCATGCGGATATGGGTCGACCCCGACAAGCTGACCAATTACCGCCTGACCATGGACGATGTCATCCTGGCGCTCAGTGCCTACAACGTCGAGGTCTCCGCCGGACAGCTCGGCGGGGCGCCGGCCATGGCGGGGCAGCGCATGAACGCCTCGATCATCGTGCAGCATCTGCTCCAGACCCCGGAGGAGTTCGCCGCGATCCCCGTGCGCACCAACGCGGACGGCTCGGTGGTGCGGATGAAGGACATCGGCAGGACGGAACTGGGG
>JBASWL010000283.1:0-3245 GCA_049276455.1 Georgfuchsia sp.
CGTTGTCAGTACGGATTGCGCCTCGTCGGCCTGCCGCGTTGCCGCTGAGCCCTCTATGTTCCACCGGGAAATCCGGCGGCGCCGTTCTGCGGAGATTGCGGCGAGGGAGCCGTCCCGCCACGGCTGACTTTCTACTCACCGGGCCGGACACCGCGGCGCGCCAGAGGTTATGATTCCCGCATGACGTACTCCCGCACCGTCGGACTTACCCACCCGCGACCGCGTCGTTGCGAACATCGTCTTGCGCGTCATCACCCTCAACACCCGCTGCGCGGACACAAAAGGCCACGCGCCTACGATACAGGTAACGAACGCAGCGCGACCGCGCCGCTCATCGGCAACCTCAAAACCCGCACCGACGCCAGCCTCACCCTCCGCTTCACCTACGACGGCCTGGATCGGCTCACCACCGCGCAAGTGGGCAACCCGATCACCGGCAGCCTCGGCTTTGCCTACGACCTCTCCGGCAACCGCACCCGAAAGACACAAGACACCGCCACCACCACCTACACCACCGCCACCACCAGCAATCGCCTGACCACGCTCACCGGCGCCGAAGCCCGCAACTTCACCTACGACCCCAGCGGCAACGTCACCGGCGACGGCCCGAGCATGGTGCACACCTACGACAACAGCGGCCGGCGAGTCCAAACAAGCATCGGCGGTCAAGTCTGGACCTACGCCTACAACGCCCAGGGCGAACGCCTCAAGAAATCCGGACCAACCACAACCCACTACGCCTACGACGAACAAGGCCACCTGCTCGGTGAGTACGACGCCACCGGCAAACTGATCCAGGAAACCGTCTGGCTGGACGACACCCCCGTGGCCACCCTGAGACTGCCCCAAGGGGCGACCTCAGGGCCAGCCAACGTCTACTACGTGCATGCCGATCATCTCAACACCCCACGGCGCATCACAAGACCGGCGGACAACAAGGTGATGTGGCAGTGGGAATCGGAGCCCTTCGGCAACACGCTACCGAATCAGAATCCGCAGGGGCAGGGGACGTTCGTCTATGCCTTGCGGTTTCCGGGACAAGTGTTTGATCCGGAGACGGGGCTGAGTTACAACTACTTCAGGGATTATGATTCGGCGACGGGGCGGTATAGACAGAGTGATCCCATCGGCCTCGATGGCGGAAGCTGGTCGACCTACAGCTATGTCGAGAACGGCGCGTGTCAAGATAGTTGTCGCCTCGGTCATGCAGCCAACTGTTGAGTATCGTTACCGGCCAAGTGCGTCTTTATGATGGAGTCGCGTTCCGGGTTGAGCGTGACAGCGCCGATGGGCGTCCAATTGCGAGTGTCGCCGGACCAGCGCGCTGGGTTGCGTTCGCGGGCCTGGAGGTACACGGCATGACGGGCAGCCAGAATGGCGAGATCGTCGCCGGCATGGCGCTGAGCGGGGCTGACGTAACGAATACCGCTGTGACGGTGGTCGAAGTTGTACCAGCGCACGAAATCGGCGGCCCAGATGCGGGCTTGGTCGAGATCGGTAAAGCCCTTGGCGGGGAATTCCGGCCGGTACTTGGCGGTACGAAACAACGACTCGGCATAAGCGTTGTCGTCGCTGACGCGCGGCCGGGAGTACGAGGGTTTGACGCCCAGCCAGTTGAGCATCGCCAGGACCGTGGTCGCCTTGAGCGTGGAGCCGTTGTCGCCGTGCAGCACGGGCTTGGTGCCCAGGGCGGCGATACCCTCCACCAGCGCGGTGCGGCGCACCAAGTGCGCGGCATGGTCGGCGTGATCGACATCATGGACTTCCCAGCCCACGATCTTGCGGCTGTACAGATCCAGGATCAGGTACAGGTAGAACCAGCGTCCCATCACCTGTGCGGGCAGATATGTCATGTCCCAGCACCACACCTGACGCGGTGCGGTGGCGATGTGCGTGGTCGGCGGCCTGGTTGCCTTGGGGGCCTTGGCGCGCCCACGGTGGGTGGTTTGACCATGCGCCTTCAGCACGCGGCTGAACGTGGATTCGCTGGCGAGGTAGACGCCCTCGTCGGCGAGCATGGGTACGATGCGCGCCGGTGGCACAGCGGCAAAGCGCGGCTCATTGGCCACGGCAAGCAGGTGCGCACGTTCGGCCTCGGAGAGCGCATGACCCGGTATCGGGCGCGCCGCCTGCGGTCGGCCGTCACCCTTGACGAGGCCATCAGCGGCCTGCCAGCGCTGGAGGGTACGCAGATTGATGCCGGCAATCTCGCAGGCCGGCTTGAGCCGCGCACCTGCGGCATGAGCGCAATGGATGTCTCGGGCCAACGTCTGGCGCTCTTCGAGGCCGATCATTCGGCCTCTCCCTTGTTGAAGATCGCCGCAACTTTTTTTGAGAGTACCAGCAGGGCCGCCGTTTCGGCGAGAGCCTTGTCCTTGCGCAACAACTCGCGTTCGAGTTCCTTGATGCGTCTCTTGTCTTGCCGGGTGGCTTGCGGGCTGGCTCTGAGTTCTTCCG
Organism: Georgfuchsia sp.; assembly: GCA_049276455.1. GTDB lineage: Bacteria > Pseudomonadota > Gammaproteobacteria > Burkholderiales > Rhodocyclaceae > Georgfuchsia. Next base: position 2,458 of record JBASWL010000283.1, read on the forward strand.
GCTCGGCCAATGCCGTCGTCGCACTGTTGCACCATTTGAGCAACTCATCCGGATAGACGCCGTGTTCGCGACACCATGCGCTCTTGCCGGCCTCGTCCAGTGCCGCCGTGACGATCACCGCCTCCAGGCGCGCCGTCGCTGTCCATGCCCGCCCGAGGGCGGGCATGGACAGCACGTCATCTCGCCAGCGCTCCAGCGTTCCTGTACCAATGCCCACTTCACCAGCAACCACCCCCACTGCCGCGCTTTCCGGCGGCAGCAACCGCGCGACCGCTCTACGTTTGAACTTCTCTGAGTACCTTGCCATGTCCATCCTTATCGCCGCCCATTGTTGAGATTCTATTGAGGCGACAACTATTCTGACGCAGAGGGTTATTGCCTGACTGAAGACCTGCACGCGCGGGTCGAATTTGCAGACCATCCGGCGGAGGCGATGATGATTCAAACCTGGGCTAGCGACGTCATCCTTGATCTACAAGGCCACACGTTGGGGCGAGGAAAAATCTTCAAGAATCCAGGCGGATACGGAATACAGATCGCGGAGGCGAAGTGCACCAACATTCGCATCAAGAATGGAATCTTGCAGGATTTTGACTTTGGGATTTACCGATCCGACTTTCCAACGACTGACGAAGTCCCCGTGTACAACGCCAAGACCAACACTTACTCTTTTCCCATTGCCGATGTTGTACTGGAGAACATCACTTTCAAGAACAACAAGAAGAACTTCCAGATTCGGATTCCAAACAAGGCGCAGCCGGACAAGCCCGAAAATGAGCGTCGCCGTA
>JBASWL010000284.1:0-1932 GCA_049276455.1 Georgfuchsia sp.
GCATTGACGATGCTGTGATGAAGCGCTCTGGCGTCAGGCCGTAACCGGATACGAAATCGGCACGACTGAGGTTGGCGAGATCGCAATCTTCGTCAAGCTGCTGAACCGGATAGGTCACAACAGCCAGCTTGGATATTTCAACTTCCTTGACGGCCACACGCACCAACCCGCACTCCAGCAACGGTTGCATCCATTCCTTTCGCTCCAGCATGTTCATCGACGCGCGATGACCATATTGAATCGGTTCGAACGGAATGCCGTGTTGCCGCAAAACGCTTGCCGTCGATTCCAATGCACTCACCACCATCTCCAGTTCGGAGTCGTAGGACTCTTGGAGAAATGCTTCGTAGCTGACATCAGCATCGATCTCACCAGACTGGATGAGTTTTGAAAACGCCTCTACATCCAACCAGGAATCAATATCAACGTAAAACAAGCGGTGCTCCATGCTCGGAAGCCAATTACCTACTCCCATGGTCTATCTCCTTAAAAAATGCGGAGACACAGGCCCCCTTGCGGGATGTGTTCCCGCTTGGGTTATGGCCTGATGGCCGAAATGTTTTACGACTGCTTTAAGCCGTGCTTCCCATCGCCAGATGCTGTTCGCGCTTCATCAGTCCAAGATGAACCAGATAGTGCTTCAGTCCTGCAAGGTCGCTACGGTGTTGCATCCAGCCATCCTCGAAAATCTCAAAACCCTTGATCTCGAAAATGCTCCGGCCACGCGTGTTACGAACATCGGCATAGAAACAGCCGCGCTCGTCCAGATTGATGAAGTACCGGTAGACGGCACCCCTGCTAAGTTGAGTCATGACGCCTCCATAAGTAATGCGGAAGACGCCATGCCCCTTGCGGAGGCTGACGCCCCGCAGGGTTATAAAATGCTGTTTGTTTCTAGCGGCCAGCTACCGCCTTTCAGTTCCAGCCCAACGGGCAGGTACAGAATCCGCTTTCCGCAAAAGGCTGCCCAACCCTTTCTGGAAAGCCCGGCGTTGCCGCCGGGTAAATGCCCTGTTCTCATCCGCGCTTGCGATTACGTTTGCGCTTCGGAAAACCAAATCGGGCCCATGTTTCCGGATCGACGAGAAGCGGTGTCGTCCGGGCATTTTTGAGATTGACGAAAACGCCGTGGTAGGCGATCTGTCCATAGCGGAATAACTCCCACAGGAGATTCAAGGCATACAGCGAAACGCCCCTGTTGACGAAGAGCGATTGCTTTTCGAGCGCATCCGCCAGACTGCATGACGGTGTGTCGTCATCGGCTTCCTGCGACTCGTCCCCGATCTCTGGGAGCAGGTCTATCGCGTGCGGCAGGCGCTCAACCTTCGGCTTATCCCAACGAGATGGCACTTGGCCCAAAATGACCTGACCATCGTGAAGCCGATTGCCAAGATCAAGCCAATAACCGCCACCGCCACGGGATACCGCGTCAAGGATTGCCTTCCTGGCCTTGCGATTGTCCACGCAGCCGATCACAAGATCAGTGCGCAGATTTTCGTTGCCGGTCAGGCGTTGCGTCTCTGCCTGCCAGGCTGTGCCCATCGCCATGTTGATGCGATTGACGAGCACCGTCGCCTTCGGAAGACCCACGTCAGACGGATAGAACATCTGCCGACCGACATTGGCTTCCGAAACCTGGTCGCTGTCTATCACCGTGACCTCCAGACCGCCGGGATGCCCCAGCGCGATCATGGCCGTATGAAGCTGGGCCAATCCCATCAGCATCTGAGACCCCGTACCACCGGCACCTATCACTGCGACGCTAACTTCCCGCGTGAGGAGTTCAGGAGAGATTTGATGAATAGCCATCTTCCCCTCCCTTCGAATTCTCAGCACCGAAAGCCAGCGGCAGGAACAGCCCGTTGGCACATAGGCGGAAGGCCGTGGAACAACTTGCTTGATCACAGTTACCGACCACGCCGGCGATCTTGA
>JBASWL010000285.1:0-5083 GCA_049276455.1 Georgfuchsia sp.
CAGCGAAAAATTGCCCCTGAAAATTGGTGAGCATTTCATCAATAAAGGGGAGGGTGCCACGGCATCGGCTCACAGCATTACGCCAGATCGCTGTCGCATCTGTTTCGATGCTGAATTGAAGAGCTACGGTAGTGTCAGTGAGTCTGGGGAACACGTCCAGCCTGCTGGAGGTGGTCTGTGATTGTTATCACTGATGATCATCTGCGCCATTTCTCGCCGGCGCAAATTCTCGGACTCCGCAGCAGCAGCCAGCTAACGCTGAGTGACGTTGCTGCGAACTACGTCCCCGAGGCATTCAAACAACTCAGGAAACTGTTGGAAGAAGGGTTCAGCGAGCATATGCAGCAAGGCGACGTATTAGGTTCGCCAGAATCAGTCAGGGGATTTCTCAGGTTACGCATGGAGGGATTGGAGCACGAGGAATTCCATGTGCTCTGGTTGAATTGTGCGAATCGCCTGATCTGCGCGGACATGCTTTTCAGGGGAACGCTGTCGCAGACCTCCGTATATCCGCGTGAGGTCGTGAAGCTAGCTCTGACACGGAACGCGGCGGCTGCGATTCTGGTGCACAACCATCCCTCAGGTACCGCCGAGCAATCGCGGGCTGATGACTTGCTAACCAGAGGCCTCAAAGATGCTTTGAGATATGTTGATGTCAAGGTACAAGATCATTTGATCGTGGCGCCGGGGCATACGCCGATGAGTTTCGCGGAACGTGGACTTATTTAGTCATGCGCAATAACTTTAAAAACATCGAAGTCAAAAAAATCGGTTCGCACAAGAATGCGCCGCGTCTCTGGCTGGAAGGCTCGCGGCCCGAACAAGGTGGCTTCACCCCGGGCAGTCGCTACCACCTGCGCAAGGACGAAGCAAAAAAGATGGTCGTCCTCGAATTGGCCACTGACGGGTTGCGCCATGTTTCCAGCAAGGAAACCAAGGGCCGACGCACACCGGTCATCGACCTCAACAGTTACGAAGCGCTCAGCATCTTTGAAGGGATGGAGACTGTCCGCGTGATCGTTAGCACCGGCAGAATATTTATCCTGCCGATTGCGACGGAACTGCGTCGCCGGGAGCGTACCGAGTGTTTGTCTTCGGTGGTCCAAGCCGGGCAGCCAATTCTGATTGGTTCGGTTTCCCACGGGGCAGGGGTGCTTTCTCACGCCATTCACAAGGGCTTGAGTGAAGCGGGCATTGCATCGAAGATGGCATTTGCCATCGACATCGATGCCGATGCACTGGAACATGCCAGGCACGTCAATAGCGTTTGGCAGGAATCACCCGAGGCTATCACCGTCGCCGCGCCCCTACAGGAGATCGTGTTCGACGAATGGGCCATGGAGCGGCTGCCGCGAGTACACGTTCTGGAAGCCGGGCTGCCTTGTACGGCAGCCAGCCTGGCCGGTCGCGCCAAGAAACATCTCGCGAAACCGGAGGACGATCCCGACGTCGGGCACCTCATGGCGGCATTCATCAGCCTCATCGCGCGCGTCAATCCCACAGTCGTTTGCCTTGAAAATGTTACGGCATATCAGGACACTGCGTCGATGAGCATCTATCGCACCTTCATGCGGGATCTCGGCTACGACATCCATGAGCATGTATTGAGCGGCGAGGAATTCGGTGTACTGGAGAACCGCAAGCGTATGGTGGCTATTGCGGTCACCAGGGGCATGAGCTTTGATTTCGCTTCCATGCTGGAGGTGGTCAAAGCAGACCCGCTCACGGTCGGTCATATCCTGGATGAAATCCCTGATGACGATCCGTCGTGGTCGACCATGCAATATCTCAAGGACAAAGAGGTCCGTGACAGGGAGGCCGGGAAGGGGTTTCGCATGCATACGGTGTCGAGGCATTCGACCTCGGTACCGACCATCACGCGCGGCTACATGAAACGGAGATCTACCGACCCGTTCCTTCAGCATGACCGGAACCCTGAGCTGCTTCGGCTCTTTACTCCGGCGGAACACGCAAGAATCAAGGGCATTCCGGAATCCTTCGTGGACTCGCTCTCGGCAACGGCAGCGCATGAGCTCTTGGGTCAATCCATCCTGATGCGACCTTTCGTTGCAGCTGGTCGAGCCATCGGAAACGCCATTCGGCAGTTCTGCTCGAAAGAGCAGGGAGCGGAAGAGTTTCGTTTGGCGGCCTGATCTTGATGCCTACTTCGGTAGGCATCTCAAAGCGGATGTAGGTCCGTTTCGAGATGCCTGTCTTCATATGCCGGTATTCCGGTATCCCAAGCGATGATAGTGATCGCGCATAACGGGCCGCAGGTCCATAACCACGGAGTAAGTCATGAATAACAGCAAGAACGATCCTGAGACGGCAGTCGAGGATGCCGATGTTGATTGGCAGAAAATTGTTGCTGGCCTGGCCAGTGCATTGAATTCGTGCATCACTCAAATCGATCAGATGAGAGGGCTGTTCGTCGATACGGATGGGACGATTGAGGAGGCACTCAATGCGGCCGAGGAAGCTGTCGACGCCTACCATTCCCATTGTCACAAGCACGCAGCTCGGCAGCAAGCACGGCATCCCGTGTATCTCCTCGCGATCCTGACTGAATTCAGAAAACCTGCCGCATAGCGTAAACCTCTTGACTACTTGACCGGTATCCGTGGGCCCCATGATCGGAGCATTGTTTTGAAAGCTCATCGATCAAGGAGAAGTTCATGGGAAAAAGCGCAGCAAAGACCTCAACAGCCGATGCCGACAACACACAAGTCGGAAGTGGCACCCCCGTCACGGATGAAGCTACCTCTGCCGTGCGTGAAATCCTCGCGGAAACCGAGCAGGCAAGCCAGCAAGCTGACGCAGCTCTCGCGGAGGAAGGGATTAAGGTGGCAAGGGCCGAACGCCGCGAGCGAACCGGCGAACAGATGCGCAAGAGCGCAAAGCGGCAACGGAAGTATGGGCGACTCCTGCTCGGCAAAAAGGAAAGCGGGATCGCAGCAGTCGTTACTGAAGTCACCATCAACAACTTCGTATTGGCATCGGCCTTTGAGCGCCTGTTCCCGATCATCGATCAATCCGCCTATCTGGTGAATCGCCGCGGTGAAGTTGCCTTTGGCGAAAGGGTAGCGACGCAGATCATCGATCGCTTCAATGAGACCATCAACACCATTCTCACGGAGACGCGGCAGCAACTGGAAGCCGCGAAAGCGCTAGTGGGCGAGTTGTCGGTCAACCAGGCCTACGCCGTCATCCCGTCCTACACTGCGCCGGCTTTCAACCAGGTGGTACAGATCAAGTCGCCGCAGGGGATCCGGGCACTCGACATTTTCAAGGCGGCGGATGCCTTGCTCTGTGAAGTCGAGACGCTGCATTGGAACCATGTCCGCTCCGTTTCGGAAAGAAACGACGAAATCCACCGCGCGAAGAAGGCGCTGTTTCCGCTGTTCCGGTTTGCGGCCAGCACCACGCGCAATCTTCATCACAAGCTGCGCGATAGCCTTGGCAACGGCGAAGGCGTCGACACCGACGCTGCTGCACCAATCGCAACAGAAAATCCGGAAAGCGCCACGACGGCAGCTTGATGGTGCAACACCTCGCGGACCTCAACGAGGACCAGCGGGAAGCCGCGCTGCATGATGGCCATTGCCTGATCACGGCTTGCCCGGGGTCAGGCAAAACCAGAACCCTCGCCGCAAAGGCCGTGCATATCTTGGCGTCCACCTCGGCTGCAACCGTTTGCGCTGTCACTTACACCCGAGAAAGTGCACTGGAGATTCGCGAGCGGATTGTTCGCGTGCTGATCCAGACGATTGGCGACGAAGCGGCCAGGGCGGCTCGCGCACGGTTGCTGACAGGGACGTTTCACAGCCTGTGTTTCATGCAACCGGCGCCAATGGTATCGAAAGAGGGATATGGCGCCGCTATCCTCAGCCAGATGAGAACTGGCGGGACAGCACTGGCGCGCACGACCATTGCGACGGAAGGCGACCGTCGTGGCTACCTGATCAGGGCGATGGAGCTGGCGCGACTCAGCGATATGACGCTGGAAGGTGGGTTGCGTGTGCTCGAAGCGGTAAAGGCGCGGCTAGTGCCGCCTGACAAGAACGACCGGACGCCCGGCGACAAGCTCTTTCATGCCTATCAGGACATCCTCAACAGAAACGGGAAAATCGACTTTCAGGATATCGTCTTGCGGGCAGTTCGTGGCCTCAAGGAGGGTTCTGTGCTGCCATTTCCTGCGGATTACCTGCTGGTCGATGAGTTTCAGGATACCGACGAACTTCAATACGAATGGATGCGCGAGCACGCCAGGGCGGGAACGCGCATCACAGCGGTTGGAGACGACGATCAGAGTATCTACGCCTTCCGCAGCGCAATGGGTTATGCGGGGATGGAGAAGTTCGCGCAGGAGTGGGATGCACTTCATGTGGTACTGGGTGTGAATTATCGTTGCCACGCCGAGATACTCGACTCGTCCGATCGCTTGATCAGAAACAACATCGGGCGCATCACAAAAAATCTCATCGCGGCAAAGGGCCATGGCGGGAGTTCCTGTTACATGGTATTTGAGGATGCGGAAGCCGAAGGTATTGCCGTGACGAACTGTGCCGCTGCCTGGCGCGCCAAACAAAAGTTGGAGCTGGCTGTCATCGCACGAACCAATCGCCGTCTTGATCATGTAGAGGCAAGCCTCACCACCAGCGGGATCCCCTTCGTTCGAACTGGCGGCGGATCAATCCTGGACAAGGAAGAGGTCTCCGTCTTTGCCGACATCATTTCGCTGGTCTGCGAGACCGGATTTGCTGGCCTCGATCATGTCCTCTCCTGGGCCGGGGTTACAGAGGAAGATTTGCGCGTATTGCACAAGGATCTCGGCAAAAGCCTGATTGCAGCCAAAAAGGCAGAACTGGAGAGGCTGGATATCGGAGCTCGATCGGTCGACCTCTGGTGGGAATTTGGGAAGAAGCTGAAGAGCTGGCGCGAGGCAGCCGAGCGAGGGAAAGAGTTTTTTGTCATTGCCAGCATCCGGCAGTGGATGGAGTCGTGTGCGGACAATGATGCTCAGGTACGCATGATCGGATTGGCGGCGACCGTGTTTGGCGGCATCAAGTCGCAGTTACCCAGG
>JBASWL010000286.1:0-7044 GCA_049276455.1 Georgfuchsia sp.
GTTTGGTTGGAAGTCGAATCCCCACTTTGGGCCATTTCATATGCTGAGTATGCTATTTATCATCGGCGGCTTCTGGCTGCTGTCCGCCTCATGGCGGGTTTTGTATGCAGCTCAGCGAGATCATCGCCTGGCGCTTGACGGCCCTTATGCCCGCATTCGCCACCCCCAATACGCGGGGTTTGTCCTGATTATGTTTGGCTTCCTGCTACAGTGGATTACCCTCATAACGCTGCTGATGTTTCCGATCCTGGTATTCATGTATGCGCGCCTCGCAAAATATGAAGAGCGTGAGGTTGCTGCCGAGTTCGGCGAAACATATGAACGGTATCGAAAGATCACGCCAGCCTTTTTCCCCAAGCTGGGCGGCGATAGCACCCACCGCGCAGAAACAAAAAGTTGAGATATTCACATGAACTCCACCGTGATTGATCCCGTCTGCGGCATGAAGGTACAGCCGGAAAAAGCGGCGGCAAAGATGGTTTATCAAGAAAAGACCTATCACTTCTGTTCCACAAAGTGCCACGACAAGTTTGCTGCGGATCCCGCGCAATACCTGGCGGGGGCACAACAGAAACCGGCACCCATCGCGCCGCAGGGCACTCAGTACACCTGTCCAATGCACCCGGAGATCGTGCGCAATGCGCCAGGCGATTGCCCGAAGTGCGGCATGGCGTTGGAACCGATGGGCGTGGCGGCGGCCGACGCAGGGCCGAACCCAGAGCTGGTCGATTTCAAGCGGCGTTTCTGGATCGGCGCGGCGCTGACGGTTCCCCTCCTGGTGCTGACCATGGGGCCGTTCATCGGCCTGGGTTTCGTTCGTCAGGCGCTGGGTGAGCAAGCAGCGCAGTGGGTCGAACTCATCCTGGGTACGCCGGTCGTGCTCTGGGCAGGCTGGCCATTCTTCGTTCGCGGCGTGAAATCCGTCATCAACCGCAGTCTCAACATGTTCACGCTGATCGGCATGGGCGTGGGGTCGGCCTACCTCTTCAGCATTGTCGCCGTGCTTGCGCCCGGGTTGTTTCCTGACGGATTTCGTGACGCGCAGGGACATGTGGGTGTCTATTTCGAGGCCGGTGCGGTGATCGTGGTGCTGGTTCTGATGGGACAGGTCATGGAACTCGGCGCCCGTGAACGAACCGGCTCGGCCATACGAGCATTGCTCGATCTCGCCGCCAAGACAGCACGCGTTATCCGCGCCGACGGGCGCGAGGAAGACATCCCCCTTGAACAAGTGGTGGTCGGAGACCGGTTGCGGGTACGACCGGGAGACAAAGTGCCGGTGGACGGGGCGGTTCTCGAAGGTCGCTCTTCGGTGGATGAGTCAATGATTTCGGGAGAACCCGTCCCCGTGGAGAAAGTGACGGGCGATGCGGTTACCGGCGCGACCATCAACGGTACCGGCTCGCTCATCATCGAGGCCCAGCGCGTTGGCGCCGACACGCTGCTGAGCCAGATCGTCGACATGGTTGCCATCGCACAGCGCTCCCGTGCGCCAATCCAGAAGTTGGCGGATTCCGTGGCAGGCATTTTCGTTCCGGTGGTCTTTGGCATCGCCATCCTCGCCTTCATCGCCTGGGCGCTCTGGGGTCCGGCGCCGGCGCTGGCCTACGCGCTGGTTTCCGCGGTGGCAGTGCTGATCATCGCCTGCCCCTGTGCCCTCGGACTTGCAACGCCGATGTCGATTATGACCGCCACCGGGCGCGGCGCACAGGCCGGCGTGTTGATCAAGAACGCAGAGGCGTTGGAACGCTTCGCCAAGGTGGACATCTTGATCGTCGACAAGACCGGCACGCTAACCGTCGGCAAGCCGAAACTGGTGGCTGTGCTGCCTCAGGCGGGCCACGACGAGACAGAGGTCTTGCGTCTCGCCGCCAGCCTGGAGCGTGGCTCGGAACACCCGCTGGCCGAGGCGATCGTCTCCGGCGCGGAAGAACGCGGGATCGAACTGGCCAAGGCCGAGGCATTCGAAGCCCTGACCGGCAAGGGCGTCAGGGGCGTCGTCGATGGCCAGCCTGTTGCACTGGGCAACGCCAAGTTGCTCGCCGAACTGGGCCAGAACGGCGGTGGTCTCGTGGAGTTGGCGAACGCTCGACGCGATCAGGGCGAAACGGTGATGTTCGTCCTCATTGGCAGCGAAATTGCCGGTCTGGTGAGCGTCGCCGACCCGGTCAAGGACAGCACGCCGGCTGCGCTCAAGGCGCTGCATGCGCAGGGCCTGCGCATCATCATGGCCACCGGCGACAACGAGCGTACCGCTCGCGCCGTGGCCGGACGCCTCGGCATCGACGAGATTCGTGCCGACGTGATGCCCGCGGACAAGGCGCGCATCATCAAGGAATTGCAGGCCAAGGGCCATAAGGTGGCGATGGCCGGCGACGGCGTCAACGATGCCCCGGCACTGGCGCAGGCCGACGTCGGCATCGCCATGGGCACCGGTGCCGATGTGGCCATAGAGAGCGCCGGCTTCACGCTGGTCAAGGGTGACCTCAACGGCATAGTGCGGGCACGGCGGCTCTCCCAGGCGACCATGCGCAACATCAAGCAGAACCTGTTCTTCGCCCTGATCTACAATGCCGCCGGCGTGCCAGTCGCCGCAGGGGTTCTCTACCCCTTTCTCGGCATACTGGTGTCGCCAATCTTTGCTGCTGCAGCGATGAGTCTGTCATCGATTTCGGTGATCACCAATGCGCTACGATTGCGCAAAGTAAAGATTTAGGACGCAGGGCTACTCCATGTACAAGATCATCCGCCGCGAGGTATTTTCCGACTCGACTTTTTTGTGGGAGGTGCTGGCGCCTGACGTGGCGAACTCGGCGCAACCCGGCCACTTTGTCATGGTGCGCCTGCATGAAGGCAGCGAACGCATACCGCTGACGGTGGCCGATTTCGATCGCGACAAGGGCACCATCACCATGGTGATCCAGTCGCTCGGCAAGACGACGATTGAAATGCGCGACCATTACAAGGAGGGCGACAGCTTCGCCGATTTTGTCGGCCCCCTGGGCATGCCGCAGCATGTGGGCAAGGTCGGGCATGTCGTGCTGGTCGGCGGCGGGCTGGGCGTAGCGCCGGTGTACCCGCAGTTGCGCGCGTTCAAGGATGCCGGCAATCGCACTACCGGCATAATCGGGTTTCGCAACAAGGATCTGGTGTTCTGGGAGGATCGCTTCAAGGCATACTGCGACGACCTGATCGTCTGCACCGATGATGGCAGTTACGGCACGCCCGGTTTCGTCACTTCGGCGCTGAAAGAGGTGCTCGAACGCGACAAGCCGGATCTGGTCATCGCCATCGGCCCGCTGCCGATGATGAACGCCTGCGTCGAGACGACGCGGCCCTTTGGCGTCAAGACCATGGTCTCGCTCAATGCCATCATGGTCGATGCCACGGGCATGTGCGGTTCCTGCCGCGTCAGCGTCGGCGGCGAGGTCAAGTTCGCCTGTGTCGACGGTCCCGACTTCGACGGCCATCAGGTGGACTTCAAGGAACTGCTCTTGCGGCAACGCCGCTTCAAGGTCGAGGAAGCCAGGGCGAGCGAGGATTACGCCCATGTCTGCAAAGTGGATAAGGTGCTGTTCGAGCAGAACAAGCGCAACTACAAGAAGCTCAGCGAGCTTGCGCCGCATGCCGTGAAGATGCTGGAGCGTGATGCGCTGGAGCGCTCGCGCAACTTCAAGGAGGTGAATCTGGGCTACAGCCTGCGCGATGCGCTGCAGGAGGCCGAACGCTGCATTCAGTGCGCCAAGCCGCTTTGTATCGCCGGTTGCCCGGTGTCGATCGATATTCCGCGCTTCATTCGCCACCTGCTGGTGCGCGATATGGACGGCGCGCTCGGGGCCATTAACGAATCGAATCTGTTTCCGTCGGTATGCGGCCGCGTCTGCCCGCAGGAATCGCAGTGCGAGGCCCAGTGCATCGTCGGCAAAAACAAGAAGTTGGCGATGGAGCCGGTAGCCATCGGCCGACTGGAGCGCTTCATCGGCGACAACGCCAGAGCGCCCAAGACTGTGCCGGCGCGTTTCGAACGCCCGCTGGGCATGGTTGGCGTGGTCGGCTCCGGACCCTCGGGCCTGGCCGTCGCCGCCGACCTGGCGCGCTATGGTTGCGAAGTCACCGTATTCGAAGCGCTGCACGTGATCGGCGGCGTGCTTCAGTACGGGATCCCGTCTTTCCGTCTGCCGCGCGACATCATCAGCCGCGAGGTTGAAAATCTCAAAGGCATGGGCGTCGAGTTCGTCACCAACAAGGTGATCGGCAAGACCTTCACCATCGAGCAACTCATGAATGAGATGGGCTATGACGCGGTCTTCGTTGGCGCCGGTGCCGGGGCACCGAGTTTTCTCGGCATCCCGGGCGAGTTTGCCGGTCAGGTCTATTCGGCGAACGAATTCCTTACCCGCGTCAATCTGATGGGCGGCGACAAGTTTCCTTATCTTGATACGCCGATCACCCTGGGCCAGAGCGTGGTCGTGATCGGCGCCGGCAACACGGCCATGGACTGCCTGCGTGTGGCCAAACGTCTGGGGGCACCGACCGTGCGCTGCGTTTATCGCCGCTCCGAGGCCGAGGCGCCGGCGCGCATCGAAGAGCTCCGCCACGCCAAGGAGGAAGGCATAGAGTTCTTTTTCCTGCATACGCCGACCGAAATCATCACCGACGACGAAGGCTGCGTGCGCGGCATGAAAGTGCAGAAAATGATGCTGGGCGAACCCGATGAGAAGGGCCGGCGCAAGCCGGTGCCGCTCGACGAATTCGTCGAACTGGACTGCGATACCGTGATTTACGCGCTTGGCACCAAGGCCAATCCGATCGTCACCCAGTCGACCCATGGACTGGGCCTCAATCAATGGGGCTACATCGTTGCCGACCCGCAGACGCAGGCCACAACCCTGCCCGGGGTTTTCGCGGGGGGCGACATCGTTACCGGCGCGGCCACCGTCATCCTTGCCATGGGCGCCGGCCGCCGTGCGGCGAGGGCAATCGGGGCCTATTTGCAGAACAACAAGCAGAAATGGCCGATCACCCAGGAAGATGTCGATGCCTTCGTGCCGCCCGCTGCGCTGGGTAGCCCCGCATCCACAACCACACAGAGCGAGAGCCAATCATGACCACCTGTCCCAAATGCCATCGCCCGATTGAAGGCGAGGAAGCCTACATCTGCTGCGCCAACCTTGAACTCAGCTGGAAGTGTGGTTCATGCGGCAAGGTGAGCGAGGGGTTTGCCTTTCCTTATGGCATGTGTCCGTATTGCAAGGGCAAGCTGGAAATCCTTGAACGCGGAGCTGTCGCAGACAGCAGGGGCCTGGACGCGATCCGCACGGCATTCGAGATCGAAATCGGCGGCCATGCGTTCTATGTGCGTGCTGCCAGCGAGGCAAAGGATCAGGTATTGCGCGAACTCTTCGGCCGTTTCGCGGTGATGGAGCAGGAACACATGGAGACGTTATCCCATCGCTACCATGCGGATCTGCCGCCGCCAGCCAAGGACTTCCAGCTTGATCGCGCGGCCATTTTTGCCGGCGTGGAGCGCGAGCCCGAGGATCCAGAAAACCTGTTTCGCATTGCCATTGCGTTCGAGGAGCGGGCGGTGAAGTTCTTCAGCGAGCAGGGCGCTCACTCGCCAGAAGGTTCGGTTGAGCGGGATCTGTACCAGGAGCTCGCCGCCGAAGAGCGTGAGCATGTGGCGTTGTTGACAACGGAATACGAACGCTGGAAGGCAGGCAAGGCCGGATTGCTAACGCAATCTTGACACCAAAGAACACGGAGTCAAAAGATAGTGATGACAACCAAGGCAGAAACATGGCCTTGGGCGGCTTTACACCAAAACAGCGGCTGGCCATGGCTGCTTAGCCCTACTTCTGACCGCCTCTAATTTCGTGGGGTTACCATGACAGTCGATTGGTTTTCGGTCGAGTAAGGTTGATGATCGGCAGACATGCGGACGTACTCCGCTAGCCTTTAGGCCCTTGGCATGTGCGTAACTTATTCAGATCCAACAGGCTCAACTAAGCAACACACACGCAACGAGCGTCTCCAAGTTGTAGAAAAATAAAGCCTGTATGATCTGCCGGTAGGATACGAACCAAGGGGTAGGGAGTTCGAATCTCTCTAGGCGCGCCACCATCATTAATTTTTGCTGAAAGTTACGGGCTTCATCGTTGGGCGTCGTGATGACGCCACGCTCTTTGTGGTCTTGAATCCGGGCGACTCATGGCTGCCATCCGGTTTGACTAGTGGCTGGTGATCCTGATCACTTCCGATGACGACGGGCTGACCACTTTCTTCCATTGTCGCCAACAATCAGCACGCTGTATTTCGTGTTCTCCGGAATTATTGGCGTAAGGCCGCCACCTTGATAAAGCTGGGCATCGGTTGATCCGTGCACCACACCCAGCTTGTCTCATTCCCCATTGAAATCGCCTTTTCCTTCGCTGCCCGTTCCTTGATGTCCATGAAGGTGCTGATCACGTGCAGCGGCATCGAAGTGGGCCCCGCATCCAGCAGTAATGCATTCGGAAAAGGTGCCGCGCTCTTCGCGTCGTAACGCAGCGGTTTGACGAAGCGCCGGTGCTGACCAACCAGGGCGTCGACCAAGGGCAGTTCATGCACGCCTTCGACCGGTATCCAATGTTCACTCGTCAGCATCAGGCTCGCCGCGTCGATTTCGTAGGTATATTCCCGGCGGGCACGGATCAGGGCAGCCAGGATCAACCGTACCCGATGCCCGGTATCGGCGTCACGGGCCTCGAACATCGATGCGAATGCCCGCTCGATGCGTGCCCAACTCTTGGCTGCGATCAACAACGGTGCATCCGGCATGTGCCGGATCCAGACCCGGTATCCTTGTACGGTTGCCTCGCTGGCCTTGAATTCGCCGATGACGACGGCCAGCGGAGCTTGGCCGTCGTGCGGGTGCAACAGAGCCAGTTTTTCGCGACGGCGTTGGGCGGCTTCAGCCTTGACGCCTTCGCTGAAAGGCTCGGGCACATACAAGCGTTCGGCCAGCGGCACCCCCTTGACCATGACATCCTCGGCCGCTTCCAG
>JBASWL010000287.1:0-26352 GCA_049276455.1 Georgfuchsia sp.
GCGTTACCCACCAGAAAGCACGTGCTGCCGGTTGCTCCTGCAATGCCTCGATCATTGCAATGGAATTGCGCATGTCGCGCATGCCGCTTGCATCCTGCTTGAGCCACTTTGACTGGCCTCGCTCGAACCCGAGCCGCGCGGCCTTGAGGCGAGCCTGTTTTGCCTGCTCGTCGAGCGTGTTGGTGCTGCTTTCACGCTTTGGTGGACGTTGCGTGAGATCGGGGAAGAACAGATCGGAATCTGCCGCACCCTTCTCCCCGCACGCTTCATTGAGGCGGCGATAAACGGGCAGCAGTCGCAGCGGTTGATTGGGTCGGCCGGCCATCAATTCGTCGAGATACTGGCGCAGGGCGGTGATGCCTTCCTGTGCCGCCTCGCCAATGGTAGGCGACCAGACCAACTTGCTCTCAGTCAGTGCATCGAGCAGGCGCTCGATGGCTCGCGAGAACTCGGTAACGCCGTCAAGTCCGACGATCGCCAGTGCGCCATGTGCCTGATGCAGATGACTGCGTGCCTCGGCAAGCAATGTTGCATCCTGGCGACCCGCGTATTTTTGCAGCAGCCCTATAGCGCGATCCAGCGCGAGCTCGATTTCTTCCTTGACCCAGGATAGCGGGCCGATGTCAATTTCAAGGTTCAAGATCGAAGGCCCAAGGTTGAAAACTCACTGTGCAGCAAAGTCCGGAACAGGGCGCAAGCTGAATGCTGACTTGTATGTCATACCTTGAACCTTGCGACTGAACCTCTCAGTTCCACTGCCAGATCCGCCAGCTCGCTGATCGAGATCGCCGTGTTGCGTGTGCCGTTGCCGGTCTGCTCGGTGATGCGCAGGATTTCGCGCATGGCCAGTGCCACATGCGTCGCCACGTCAGCCTGCTGCCGGGTCTCATTCGAAATGCCTTCGATCAGTTCGGCCAACTGACGCGATACAGTTGAGATTCCGGCCAGCGCCTGACCCGCTGCATCGGAGAGCCGGGCACCTTCAATCACTCCCTGTGTAGAATTTTCCATGGCGGATACTGCGCCCTGCGTGTCTGCCTGAATTGTCTTCACCAGTACCGCAATGCGTCGCGTTGCAGCGGCGGAATGTTCCGCCAGCCGTTGCACTTCTTCCGCTACCAGCGTAAAACCCCGTCCGGCTTCCCCGGCTGAAGCGGCCTGGATGGCGGCATTCAATGCCAGTACATTAGTCTTCTCGGTGATGTCGGAAATCAGCTCGCCGATTTCGCCGATCTCCTGCGATGATTCGCCAAGGCGCTTGATGCGTTTTGAAGTTTCCTGGATCTGGCCGCGGATACCGTCCATGCCACTGATCGAAGCGGTTACCGCTGCCGCACCCTTGTTGGCGGCCTCGAGCGCCTCACGCGCAACACTGGCCGATTGCTCGGCCTTGCCCGACGCCTCGTTCATCGACTGTGCCATCGATAGCACCTGGCCGCTGGCACGCCGGATTTCCTGAGACTGGGTTTCCGTTGCTGCGAGCAGTTCTTGGGAAGTGCTCGCAGCAACGTTGGTGGCAGAAGTGACAAGGCGTGCAGCATCGTTGATGCGCCTGACCAGGATCGAGAGTTCCCCGATGGCGTAATTCAGCGCATCGGCAATCTCGCCGGTGATGTTTTTGCCGACACTGGCACGCGCGGTCAGGTCGCCATCGGCAAGATAAGTCATCTCGACCATCAAGCGGCGGATTGCAGACTGGGTTTCGGCGTTCGCCGCTACGGCCTCACGCCTCTGTCGTGCCAGCAAAACCTGGCGTGCTGTGACATCGTCATTGAAGATGCGGAAAAACAATACCAACATAAGCATCGCCAGCGAACCCAGCGCGGCAATCAGGGCGCGATTGCGCGTGCGCTTGCCCAATGCATTGCCCGCATCCAGCCGCAACTGCGTTACGGCCTCACGCAAACGGGAGTAACTCTGGTTCAGTACCCTCAATCCATCGGCCCGGGCTGCCTCAGGAGTAGCGGGAGCCGATACAGTGAGGCTTTGCAGGGTCTTGTCATACGCTGCCCAGCGCGCATGCACAGTTGATAGTGCGGCGTGCAGTGTCTCGTCGGCGGGTGCCGCGGTGTATCCATCGAACTCGCCGCCTTTGTCGATAAGTGCCAGCAGCTTCGTTTCGCGTTCGCGAGCGGCATTCAACACCAGCAGCTCCTGTGCCGAGAGGCCGTCAGCCGATGCGGCAAGTCCACCAATGCGTTCGGTCAGTACGCCGATTTCGCCGGCAAGGCCCAGATGTGTGGCGCGATTGGCCGTGGTACGACTGTCCATTACGGCGATGTAAGCGGCGAAGGCAAGGAACACCAGGAACGCCGTTGCCAGCAGTTGCAATTGAAAGCTCGCTGGCTGGCTACCAATCAACGGCAAGCGCAAACGTTTCAGTGGCTTCCCGACGACCGCGTCCTTGGCTGTGAGAGACTGTTTCTCCGGTTCCTGCGGAGGCAGTGCAGTCCCAGAAGTTTTTTCAGCTGGCTCATCGAGATTGAAGTCAAGTTCCATGGGCGGATTCCGCGATATCGAGAAATTCGCTGGCGCCCAGCAACACAGGCAGCAGCAGGAGTGTCCAGGTCCGGCCTTCGCTGTCGCGATAGCAGTCACCGCGCCAGGGTTTCTCGGAGGCGGAACCTGCGGGAGCAGATATTACTTCCAGCGTTGCCAGTGCCTTGAGTCCCAAAGTAGCGGACATGAGCAGCGCCAAGTTGCTGCCCAAAGAGGTACCGGAGCGCCCACCCACCAGCAACAATCTGCTCTGCATGCGGATCGGCGTCGCCCCATGCCCATGAAAGGCAGCAAGATCGGTGACGCTGTAGAGCGTGCCGCGAATGTTGGCAATGCCACAGAACCAGGGCTTTGTCAGAGGTACGTCAGTGATGGCAGGAACCGGCAATACCTCGCCCGCATTGGCGAGATCTACCAGCCAGTATTCGCCGCCTGACTCGAAACCAAGCAGGGACTGTCCAAAGGTTTCCGCGCCAGGTTGGCGCACTTTGTCCGTGGGGCTTTGCTGGAATTCGCCCAGGGTCATGCCAGCTTGCCGGGAAGGATGTACGCATTGACAGCCGCAATCAGACTGGCGGCGGTAAACGGCTTGGTAATATAGTAGTCAGAACCAGCCAGGCTGCCGCGTGCGCGGTCAAACAGACCGTCGCGCGATGAGAGCATGATTACCGGCGTTGTCGAGAAGTGCGGGTTTTTTTTGATCAGAGCACAGGTCTGGTAACCGTCGAGACGTGGCATCAGGATGTCGCAGAAAATCAGGTCCGGTTGGTGATCGGCAATCTTGGCCAGCGCATCGAAACCGTCTTCGGCCAGCACGACGCAGCAACCGGCCTGAAGCAGGAAAATTTCCGCGCTCCTCCTGATGGCGCTCGAATCATCGATCACCATGATTTTCATGCCGTCAAGTGGGTGCTGTGTCATGGCCGGCATGCGTTCATATTCCCGTCATTTTTTCTTTGTTGCAGATTAAGCCGCAGATCAGACACGCCCATTTTTTACTGCCGCTACTCATCGTAACCAAGCGTCCTCGTCAAAACGTGGCACCGTCTTCTCTACGTCTGTAAGTTAGAATTACAGCATCTTACCGCAGGTACCGGTTATGGCTCCCGACGACTTCCAACCACCGCTAGTCCTTACCTTCGCGGCGTCGGATCCAACCGGTGGCGCAGGTATCCAGGCTGATCTGATGACCCTGTCGAGCATGGGCTGTCATCCACTCTCTGTCATTACTGCCATAACCGTGCAGGATACCGCCGGCGTTGAAGCTGCTTTCGCGGTGGATGCCGACTGGGTGGCCGACCAGGCCCGCGCCCTGCTAGAAGACATGCCGGTCGCCGCCTTCAAGATCGGCATGCTGGGCAGCGTCGAGACCATCACCGCGATTGCAGAAATCATCTCCGATTACCCGGACATTCCGCTCGTCTTCGACCCGGTGCTGGCCTCGGGGCGCGGCGATCAACTGTCGGACGAGGAAATGGTCGAGGCCATGATCGAACTGCTGCTGCCGCAGACCACCATTCTTACCCCGAACAGCCTGGAAGCCCGACGCCTTGCCCAGGACGACGACGATGAGAGTCAGCCGAGCCCGGCGGCTTGCGCACATCAGTTGCTCAAGGCCGGCTGCAAATATGTGCTGGTTACTGGCACGCACGAGAACACGCCGCAGGTCGTTAATATTCTCTACGGAGAGCACGGCCAGTTGCGCGAAGACAAATGGGATCGACTGCCCGGCAGCTATCACGGCTCGGGTTGCACCCTGGCCTCGGCCATTGCCGCCAATCTCGCTTGCGGCATAGAAATCGGAGAGGCCGTGTTCGAAGCACAGGAATACACATGGCACACGCTCGCCAACGGTTTTCGTCCTGGCATGGGGCAGCACATCCCCAACCGTTTTTTCTGGGCAAAAGATGAAGATGAATGACAAGTTCAAGACACACGATTGGGAAATCACCTTGGTTGATTTATCCGTCGCACGCAGCTCAACCGGCGCTGGAAGTTGAATCTTGAACTCTGAACTTCGGGGTCTCTACGCCATTACGCCTGACGATTTTCTGCTGCCGCGGCTTTCTGCGGTGGTTGCTGCGGCGCTACAGGGCGGTGTCAGGCTGGTGCAGTACCGCAACAAAACTGCGCCGCCCCCGCTACGTCGGGCGCAGGCCGCCGAGTTGCTGCGCATCTGCCGCGCCGCCGGCGCGAAGTTGATCGTCAACGACGATCTCTCCCTGGCGCTGGAAGTGGGTGCCGACGGCGTGCACCTCGGTCGCGATGATGGCGATCTTGGGGCGGCGCGTGTCGCGCTGGGGCCGAAGCGGATTCTTGGCGTTTCCTGTTACAACGAAATTGCTCGCGCCGAAGCCGCAGTAACGGCGGGAGCCGATTACCTCGCCTTTGGTGCGGTGTTCGCCTCACGGACGCGGCCAGAAGCAGCGAATGCACCGCTTTCGCTGCTCAGAGAGGCGAAGCGTTTCGGCGTTCCCATTGCCGCCATCGGCGGTATTACACTCGACACTGCAGGCAGTGTGATCGAAGCCGGCGCCGACATGCTGGCCGTGATCACCGACCTGTTCGACACCATGTACATCGCCGGACGTGCGGCGGAATATCAGGAGCTTTTCGACTAAACATGACGACCAAAAACGAACAACTTTTTTCCCGTGCCCAGGTCACCACACCGGGCGGCGTCAATTCCCCCGTGCGCGCCTTCCGCTCCGTCGGCGGCGCACCGCGTTTCTTTGCCAAAGGCGCCGGCGCCTATGCCTGGGATGCCGATGGCAAGCGCTACATCGACTACGTTGGTTCATGGGGCCCTTTGATTCTCGGCCATGCCGATCCTGACGTGGTACGCGCGGTGCAGGAAGCCGCCGCCAAGGGCCTTTCCTTCGGCGCGCCGACC
Organism: Georgfuchsia sp.; assembly: GCA_049276455.1. GTDB lineage: Bacteria > Pseudomonadota > Gammaproteobacteria > Burkholderiales > Rhodocyclaceae > Georgfuchsia. The sequence goes on from JBASWL010000287.1 coordinate 5,393, forward strand.
GAAGCCGAGATTGATCTGGCCGAACTGCTGGTGAAGCTGGTGCCGAGCATGGAACTGGTGCGTCTGGTTTCATCGGGTACCGAAGCCACCATGAGCGCGATCCGCCTCGCGCGCGGTTTTACCGGCCGCGATGCGATCGTCAAATTCGAGGGCTGCTACCACGGCCACTCCGACAGCCTGCTGGTGAAAGCGGGCTCGGGCATGCTCACCTTTGGCAACCCCTCGTCCTCCGGTGTGCCGGCCGATCTCGCCCGGCATACGCTGGTACTCGATTACAACGACGCACAACAGTTGCGTGACGCCTTCGTCACACATGGCGACAAGATCGCCTGTGTCATCGTCGAGGCGGTCGCCGGCAACATGAACCTGATTGCGCCGAAGCCGGAGTTTCTGCAAGCCATGCGAGAGCTATGCACGCAATACGGTGCGGTGCTGATCATTGACGAAGTGATGACGGGCTTTCGCGTCGGCCCACAATCGGCGCAAGGGCTGTATGGCATCAAACCCGACCTGTCGACCTTCGGCAAGGTGATCGGCGGCGGCATGCCGCTCGGCGCCTTCGGCGGGCGGCGCGACATCATGGAAAAGATCGCTCCGCTTGGTCCCGTGTATCAGGCCGGCACGCTCTCGGGCAATCCGCTCTCGGTCGCCGCAGGTCTCGCCACGCTGAAGAAGATTCAGGTGACCGGCTTCTACGAAAACCTCACCAGGCGCACCACGTCATTGGTCGAAGGGCTCACCGCCGCCGCGAAGAAACATGGCGTGAAGTTCTGCGCGCAATCCATCGGCGGCATGTTCGGCCTCTACTTCGCCGCAAAACCACCCACGTCCTACGCCGAAGTCATGGCCTGCGACAAGGAAGCGTTTAACGCCTTCTATCACGCCATGCTCGAAGCCGGCATCTACTACGCGCCGTCGGCCTTCGAAGCGGGCTTTGTTTCGGCCGTGCATAGCGATGCTGATATTGCGGCAACAATCGCCGCGGCGGAATCCTGGTTTGTGAGTGGCAATCAGTCAGAACGTTGACGCTAAAGTTACTGGAGACAAACGTGGCGCTCTTGTCCCGGCGTTTTCCCGAAACGCGCCTGGCAGCTGCGGCTAAATGAAATCGAATCGACAAATCCCCAAATCATTGCGATCTCGGTGATCGACTGGTGGCGTAGTGCAGGGTTTTGCAAGGCGGCACGGCATTTTAAATTTCCGGCAATAAAACCCTGTAATGTCGATAATTTCCACTTGCACGGGCAACGGCATCGGGCAAAGTCAAGCGGAGTGCCTGCCACCTGGCTTGCTTCGTCGTACTTAGTGTTGAGGCGGCCGACGGCCACACATAAGGTAGCCTTCCATTTCCAAAACACATTCATTCTTCTGGTTGAACATTTTCCAGTGTGAACGAAGCAGGCCTACATCTGGCTTGCTCTGCAAGACCCGTGCTTCCTCCACGATCATGGTCAGGTGCAATGTGTCGCCGGGCCTTACCGGCTTCAGAAACTTGAGGTATTCAAGCCCTGGGGAACCGAGGCCGGCTGTTTCGAGCAGGTAGGCATCGCATATCATGCGATTCGCCAGCGCCATGGTGTGCATGCCACTGGCGATAATGCCGCCGAACTTCGACGCTGTAGCGGCGGCCTCGTCCACGTGGAAAGGTTGAGGATCATATTGGCGCGCGAATTGCACGATCTCTTCCGTCGTCAACGTCGCTTCCCCGCAATCGCGGGTACTGCCCAGGGGAAAGTCTTCCCAGTAATATTTAATGGCATTCATCATTAAATCCTCGGCTAATGGCCCTGCAGTCTGAAATCGGAATGGATTTGAGCATTGTCATCCCATGCAAAAACCGCGTCAATCAGCACATTGCTGCCCTCTCCCGTTTTGCCCTGCCTTATCAGCCGCCAGCCTGTACGCTCAGAGGCCGTCGATCGGTGATTTCGCCTTGAACAGGTTCACCGGAATGTACCGGTCGGTGGCTTGGGCATAATCGGAATGGGGCGGGTAGATATCTACCATCCCGCCCCAAACCTTTTGGCGCTCCTCGCCTTCGGTCACGCGCGCAAGCTCGCGCCACCCTTCGCGGCGAACGCCGCGATTGCGGCACGCGCTTCCGGGCTTTTGCCGGCTTTGGCGGCAGCTTCCGCTTCCAGCGTCAATGCAGTCGGCAAGTCACAGCGAAGTCCGTCTTCGACCACGTTCCTGATGAGATTGATGGTCGTCGGACCCGACACGCTCGCCCGGCGCACGAGATCCACAGCCGCCTCTACGCAATCCTCGGCGAGACCGTTCACCAATCCCATGGTTTCGGCCCGCTGGGCTGTCACGGAATCGCCGGTCAGCAGCATTTCCAGCGCCGCCGACTTGCCGACCAGGCGCGGGAGAAGTTGGGTGCCGCCATAACCCGGCAATGCCTTCAGTACCTTGGCTTCGGGCAATCCCATCTTCGCCCCCGGTGCAGCGATGCGGAAGGTGCAGGCCATCGCCAGTTCCAGCCCGCCCCCGAACGCCAATCCATTGATCGCGGCGACCGAGATTTTCGGAAACGCCGCCAGCCGCAGGGCAAGACGGTGCATTTCCCGTACTCTGACTTCCGGATCGGCCAGATTTTCCTTCAGATCCGCACCTGCACAGAATGCCCGGCCGCTTCCGGTCAAAACAAAGCCGAGGGAATCGTCAGCTTCCATCTCGTCGAGTGCCTGGTTCAGACCGCCGATTGTCCTGCCGCTGATCGCGTTGAGCGAATCGGGCCGATCCAGTGTCAGTATCAAGATATCGGCCGTGCGCCGTGAAATCACTGTTGTCATTCTGTCCTCTTTCGTGGATGGTTGAATATGTGAATAGGATGGAGTCGAAAGGAGCTGTCAATCGGACACGAACTCGTCTCCAATCGACGCACGAGCCCTGAAATTGGATGGCCTTGATCATGCGTTTGGCAAAGGTGGCGTCGCGGTCGCCGATCATCGAGGCGCCGATGCCGTATATCCTCCCAGGGCAAAGCAATTAATTCGAATGTCCTCAGACCTGCCCAGAAAGCAAAGTGGATCGGGGCCCCTTCTTCTTTCCTGACCTTCTGGTTCATTGAGAATAGCCGAGATAACCCTATCCGTAAACGGTTTCGGCCCTTTTGGATTAGAGGTGGCCCCGGAAATTTGAACAGCTTTGCGGCCCAGACTGGTAGCCGGCTCACGATGAACTCTGGATTTCGGCAATGCCGGGGCTTACCTCTGCTTACATTTCCACACAGTTCTGCCATGTGATTTTCTAGTGCGAAGCGTAATCTATGCCCTCCCTCGTCATGACAATGGAGATCAACATGCAATTCGCCAGAACCGCAATGCCGCTCATGGCGGCTGTCTGTCTGCTGTCGGCCACCGTCATCGGGCGCGCCGAGGACAGTCTTTCGCCTCCACCTGATGGCTCTGGCATTTCTGAACGCTGTAAAGGGAATCCCGATAAGTGCCAGGAGATCAAGGCGCGTATGCAGGCCCGTTGCCAGGAACATCCAAAACGCTGCGAGGAAATGAAACAGAAGCGGCAGCAGATGCGCGAGGAATGCCGGAAGGACCCGCAGGCCTGCAAGCAGAAACGCGAGGCAAGACGTGAAAAGATGCGGCAACGCATGAAAGAGAAGTGCAAACAGAATCCGGTGAAATGCGAGGAATGGAAAAAGTTGAATGGTGATGCAGCCGGTTCGCAGGCCGCGAATCCCAATCCTTGACTGGGGGCTGTCGGCGCTGACTCAGCGTAACAAGGATTCGAGTGCGCCGGCAAGCGTTGGATGGGCGAAGCGATAGCCCAGCGCCTCGACTTTGCGTGGCAATACCTTCTGCCCGCCGAACAGCAGCACTGAACGCTCGCCGAGCAAGGGTTTGAGTAGAGCTGCGGGCGCAGCAAGACATGCCGGGCGGTGCAACGCCCGCGCAAGCGTGGCGGTGAATTCGGCATTCGTTACTGGCGCCGGTGCCGTCATGTTCACTGCGCCTTCGGCCTCGGCCTGCGTCAGCAGCAGGCACACGATGGCGATGTAATCGTCGATGTGAATCCAGCTCATCCACTGCCGGCCATTGCCGAGCCTTGCGCCCAGACCAAGCAAGAACGGCAAGCGCATTCTTGCCAGCATGCCGCCGTCCGTGCTGAAAACCAGACCCGTGCGCAACAGGCATACCCTCATCCCGGTCTGGCCTGCCTTGAGCGCGGCGGCTTCCCAAGCCACACACAGTTCTGATGCAAAGTCCGATCCCGCCTTGGCTGATTCATCCAGTGCCGCATCGCCGCAGTCGCCGTAGAAACCGATTGCAGAGCCGCTCAACAGAACGGCTGGCTTCTGTTGCATTGCCGCTATGCGCTGAACGAGTTGCTCTGTCAATGTGACCCGGCTGTCCCACAAACGTTTTTTGCGCGCGGCAGTCCACGCCGCATCAACGATGGGTTCGCCAGCAAGATTAATGATGGCATCAAAATGCCGCTCCGGTTTCAAGTCGGCGAGCGAGCCAATGGCCTGCACTGATGCTCCGCACTTTGCCGCCACCGATAGCGGCTTGCGGCTCAGTACCGTAAGAGCATGGCCATCGCGTGACAGAGCTGCACAAAGCGCACGGCCAACCAATCCAGTACCGCCAGTGATGAAGATTTTCATAGATGACATAGGGTCTCGCTCGGACGGACAGCCACTATATTGAACCTGTTCCGCTGTTAATGGCGGCGGATTCAAGTCTGAAGTTCAACAGCATTTTGCCTGCAAAATGGATGCTATGATGGTTTTCGCTAACTTAGAGGGAAGAGGGGAATGAGCGGGATTTTCGTCGTGAATACATCGGCCCTTGAAGTTGCCTATGCCGACTCAGGACCGGAGAACGGTTTACCCGTCGTTCTCCTTCACGGTTTCCCCTACGATATCCACGCTTATGACGCAGCGGCGCATGATCTGGCGCAGGCGGGATGTCGCGTCATCGTTCCCTTTTTGCGGGGCTTCGGGCCGACACGCTTTCTTGCTCCGGCAACGCCGCGCTCGGGGGAGCAGGCGGCGCTTGGGCGCGACCTGCTCGATCTGATCGATGCGCTCCGTCTCGATCGACCGATCGTCGTCGGTTACGATTGGGGCGGCCGCGCCGCCTGCGTGGTTTCCGCACTGTGGCCGGAAAAGGTCGGCGGCCTCGTTAGCGTTTGCGGGTACAACGTATTTGCAAACTACGATCCGAGCGTGATTCTTGCGCCGGAGTGGGAACACCTGCTCTGGTATCAATACTATTTGCATCGCGACGGGGCGCATGAACGCTTCGGGGCCACGAGGACTGCCTTTTGCCGCTATCTCTGGAAGATATGGTCGCCGACCTGGAATTTTGATGAAGAGACTTTTCTCGCCACGGCGCCATCATTCGAGAACCCGGATTTCGTGGACGTCGTCATCCATTCCTACCGGCACCGTTTCGGACTCGTCCCAGGCGATCCGGCATTAACCGAGATCGATCGGCGCGCCGCCATGCGTCCACCGATAGCTGTGCCAACCATTGTGCTGCATGGCGACGCAGATTCGGCCCCGCTGGCGACGTCCCTTGATGCCAGCCGCTTCAGCGGCCCCTATCTGCGCAAGATCATCCGGGGCGCTGGCCACAACCTGCCACAGGAAGCGCCCGATGCCATCGTCGAGGCGGTGCTGAGCTTGGTTGAATATTAAGGGACGTACCACGCTTTATCTGCTGTCGCTACTTTTCAATATTGCCCATAAACCCGATGGGGTGTTTCTTCGCTGCCGGCAATGGCTCGATCCTGAGTCAGTAGCTAGTGCAGTGTGCAATCTTGACGGAACACTCAATAAAAGCCTCGCTCATTCCCGCCTGTGCGGGGACGACAAACTCGGGACATATAAGTCTCTATTTACTTGCAACACTGCACTAGGCCGGGCTCAGCACCACCAGCTTCAGGTGTTCCTGTTCCACCGGCCGCAATGTGATCTGGCGGTAGGCGACAAGGCCGCGCCCGGGATGGTTGAAGGCGCGCTCTCCGCCCTGGCGTTCGAGGACATCATGCTGTTTCCAGAAGCGGGAGAATTCGGAGCTTGCCTGTTTCAGTTCGTCTATCAGGCGCTGCAGTGCCGGTTCTTCGAAGCGGCGGCGGCAATCGGCGCGGAATTCGGCGGTGATGCGCCGCGCCCGGGTTTCCCAATCGACGACGAATTGCCGGGCTTGCGGCTGCAGGAAGACGAAGCGCAGCATGTTGGGCGGTGCGCTGCCCTCAGCTTGCGGCTGGTCCAGCCAGCCGACGAACAACTCGGCCGCCTGCTTGTTCCACGCGAGTACATCCCAGTAGCGTCCCATGACATAGGCCGGGATGGCGATGTCGGCGAGCAGATCGACAAGCGTTTCCGGCGCGCCGTCGGCTTCAGGCGTTGCAGCATGCGGATCGCGCCGTCCCGCCATCTCGAACAGGTAGGCGCGTTCGGTACTGGTCAGCCGCAGCGATTGCGCCAGCCGGTCGAGCACTTCGGGCGACACCTGCACCTCGCGCCCTTGTTCGATCCAGGTGTACCAGGTCGGGCTGATGCCGGCGAGCTGTGCCGCTTCCTCGCGGCGCAGGCCCTGCGTACGCCGTCGGCTGCCGGTGGGAAAGCCGAAAGCCTCGGGCGCGGAGCGGCTGCGCATGGCTTGCAGAAAGGCGCCGAGTTCCTGGCGGCGGGTGTCCATAGGTAGATTCCTGTCAGTTTCCAGTTAGTGGTAGTACTAGTATAACTACTAGGCTTGTTCCGGTATCAACGGCGAACTACACTTACTTTCACGAACGGTGGAGAAGTCGTTTTTGGCTTCTCCCGTTATTACTGAAGGAGTCGCCATGACCGGCAAAACGCTCTATGACAAATTATGGGATTCGCATGTCGTCAGGGAGGAGGAAGACGGTACCTGCCTGATCTATATCGACCGCCACCTCATGCACGAAGTTACCAGTCCGCAAGCCTTTGAAGGCATGCGCCTCGCCGGCCGCAAGCCGTGGCGCAAGGACAGCATCGTCGCCAACCCCGACCACAACACGCCGACCGACCACTGGGACAAGGGCATCGAGGAACCGGTTGCGCGCCTGCAAGTGGAAACGCTGGATACGAACATCAAGGAATTCGGCGCGCTGGTCTATTTCCCGTTCAAGCACGCGAACCAGGGCATCATCCACGTCATCGGCCCGGAAAACGGCACGACTTTGCCGGGTATGACAGTGGTTTGCGGCGACAGTCACACCTCGACCCACGGCGCATTCGGCGCGCTGGCGCACGGCATCGGCACTTCCGAAGTCGAACACGTGCTGGCGACGCAAACGCTGGTCGCGAAAAAATCGAAGCGCATGCTGGTCAAGGTCGAAGGCATCCTGGGCAAGGGCATCACCGCCAAGGACGTCGCGCTGGCTGTGATCGGCAGGATCGGCACGGCGGGCGGCACCGGTTATGCCATCGAGTTTGGCGGTTCAGCGATCCGCAGCCTGTCCGTTGAAGGCCGCATGACCGTCTGCAACATGGCCATCGAAGCCGGCGCCCGCGCCGGCCTGATAGCGCCCGACGAAAAGACGATTGCCTACCTGAAGGGCCGTCCCTATGCGCCGAAGGGCGCGGACTGGGACAAGGCTGTGGCCTACTGGAAGACGCTGCCCTCCGACGCAGACGCCAGGTTTGACGCCGTCGTCGAGTTGAAGGCCGAAGACATCGCGCCGCAAGTCACCTGGGGCACCTCGCCGGAACAGGTGCTGCCGGTCGGTTCCCGCGTGCCCAATCCCGCCGCCGAAGCCGATCCGGTCAAGCGCAGCGGCATCGAGCGTGCGCTGAACTACATGGGTCTGGCCGGTGATACGCCGATTACCGAGATCAAACTCGACAAGGTGTTCATCGGTTCCTGCACCAATTCGCGCATCGAAGACCTGCGCGCCGCCGCTGCCGTCGCCAAGGGCAAGCAGAAGGCCGCCAGCGTGAATCAGGTGCTGGTGGTGCCGGGCTCCGGCCAGGTCAAGCGCCAGGCCGAGGCCGAGGGACTGGACAAGGTGTTCATCGCCGCCGGCTTCGAGTGGCGCGAGCCGGGCTGCTCGATGTGCCTGGCAATGAACGCCGACCGCCTCGCGCCGGGCGAGCGCTGCGCTTCGACTTCCAACCGCAATTTCGAGGGACGGCAGGGACAAGGTGGACGCACCCATCTCGTCAGTCCGGAAATGGCCGCCGCAGCGGCGATTGCCGGCCACTTCGTCGATATCCGCACTTTGCTCTGAAGGAAAATCCGACATGAAATCATTCAAGCAACTCAAGGGTCTGGTGTTCCCGCTCGATCGCGCCAACGTGGACACCGATGCGATTATTCCAAAGCAATTTCTCAAATCGATCAAGCGTTCGGGTTTCGGCCCCTACCTGTTCGACGAGTGGCGCTACCTCGATCACGGCGAGCCCGACATGGATTGCAGCAAGCGTCCGCTGAACAAGGACTTCCTGATGAACCAGCCGCGTTATGCCAGGGCGCAGATACTGCTGGCGCGCGACAACTTCGGCTGCGGCTCGAGCCGCGAGCACGCGCCTTGGGCCATCGACGGTTACGGCTTCCAGGTCATCATCGCGCCCTCGTTCGCCGACATCTTTTTCGGCAACTGCTACAAGAACGGCCTCTTGCCGATCGTCGCGCCGGCCGCCATGGTCGAGCGCATGCTCAAGGAAAGTCTCGCCAGCGAAACGTATTACCTCGACGTCAATCTCGAAGCGCAGACAGTCACCTTGCCGTCCGGCGATTCGTTCACATTCGATATCACGCCGCACCGCAAGCACTGCCTGTTAAATGGCCTCGACGAGATCGGCCTCACCCTCACACATGCGGATGACATCAAGGCCTTCGAAGTGAAGCACAAGGCCGCGCAGCCCTGGCTGTTCTTCTGATCATTTAAAAGGAATAACGAAATGAAAATTGCAGTTCTGCCGGGTGACGGCATCGGCGTTGAAATCGTAGCGCAAGCCCTGCGCGTACTTGACGTATTCAAGTCGGAAGGCATGAAGATAGAGACTGAACATGCGCTTCTCGGTGGCGGTGCGGTCGATGCCACCGGCTCACCCTATCCCGATGCCACGCAGAAAATCTGCCGCGCTGCCGATGCCGTGCTGCTGGGCGCCGTCGGCGGCCCGCAGTGGGACAGCCTGCCGCGTCCGCAGCGCCCGGAACGCGGCCTGCTCGGCATCCGCAAGGATCTGAACCTGTTCGCCAACCTGCGTCCGGCGGTGCTTTACGCGGAACTCGCCAACGCGTCTTCCCTGAAACCCGAAATCGTCTCGGGCCTGGACATCATGATCGTGCGCGAACTGACCGGCGACATCTACTTCGGCGAGCCGCGCGGCATCACCGTCGAAGACGGCAAGCGCGTCGGCCGCAACACCATGATCTACAGCGAAGACGAAATCCGCCGCATCGGCCATGTCGCCTTCAAGGCCGCGCAGAAGCGCAGCAAGAAGGTCTGCTCGGTCGACAAGATGAACGTGCTGGAAACCACGCAGCTCTGGCGCGACGTGATGATCGAGATTGCCCCCGAATATCCGGATGTCCAGCTCAGCCACATGCTGGTGGACAATGCCGCGATGCAACTGGTACGGAATCCGAAGCAGTTCGACGTGATGGTGACCGGCAACATCTTCGGCGACATTCTTTCCGACGAAGCTTCGATGCTCACCGGCTCGATCGGCATGCTGCCCTCCGCCTCGCTCGACGAGAACAACAAGGGCATGTACGAGCCCTGCCACGGTTCCGCGCCGGACATCGCCGGCAAGAACCTGGCGAATCCGCTGGCGACGATCCTCTCCGTGGCCATGATGATGCGCTATAGCTTCGACAACGAAGCCACCGCCGCGCGCATTGAAGCAGCAGTAAAAAAGGTGCTCGCCGCCGGCTATCGCACTGGAGACATCTACGAGCCGGGGACGAAGAAGGTATCCTGCTCCGAGATGGGCGATCAGGTCGTCGCGGCGATGTAGCCTCTGAGACGGCACAGCCTCTTGTTGGATGACTGGCCTTGGTCACCGCAAACAGGAAACCCAATTCGGTTTTCCTGCTGAACCTGTCGGTGCTACCGAAGAGACGCTATTTGTCTTCGCTTGGCGACGCCAATAATCCCTATTATTCAATGACAAAACACGATGTTTTGGGGGTTTGTTGGCGTCTGGCGACAGAGTTACTCGGTTTGCAGGTTTGAGGCTTCTGGTTATGTATTGATTTCGATACGTTTGTTTCCTTGGCATGCAGGTTGCTAGTAATTGAAAGAAATGGCGCATTCAAGCATCGAGGCGCTGTCCTTTAATATGACCTGCCCATAAGGAGCTTTAATGACTATCAGATTGTCGGAAGCCTATACACAGGGCTTGATTGCAGGAACCAACCATTATTTCGCGCTTCAGCGAAGCCCCGACGCAAAACCACAAGTAAGTCTATTTGACGCTACAGCGTATTTGACGCGGATTGAATGGGAACGTGGATTCAATGATGGATTCGCGCAGGGTTCTCGCAACAAAACATTTGACCGCAATATTTACAGACTCAAAGCGGCGTAGGAAATAATTTCGTTAATGGATAACTACCCAGTTTGTCCGGTTGCGGCAGATTTTTGACTGAAGGCGGATGGGATAATTGGTGCTTCAGTGCCATAGCCGACCAATTATTTCGCCTTCCGGACAAAGCCCCCAATTGCTTTATCGCGGGCCGACGTTTTTTTGGAAATTAGTTGTAGGCCAAAATCAGATGCCCCATCTGTATATGAAATGTCGGCCGTAATCGGCGTAAAAGTGCCTACCCCATTGATTCGATAACGGTCTTGCTCAGTACCAAGCAATGTGCCGACCAAGCTCAGGATGAACGGAAGTCGAAGGGGCGAATGGTTTGCAATCCATACAGCGATTTAACCGGGTCTCGGCTCAGCGAGGCGTAGCCTGTCGTTCCTGATCCCGCACCAGCTTGTACTCGATGGCGTCGACCAGCGCCAGCCACGAGGCGTTGATGATGTCGGTCGAGACGCCGATGGTGGTCCAGCTCTCAACGCTGTCGGTGGATTCGATCAGGACTCGCACCCTGGCGGCGGTGGCCATGTCGGAGTCGAGTACGCGCACCTTGTAGTCGGTGAGTTTGACTTCCTTGATCGCCGGATAGAAGCGTTCCAGCGCCTTGCGGATAGCCTGGTCGAGTGCATTGACCGGGCCGTCGCCGGCGGCGGCGGTGATTTCCTCCGTGTCGCCGACGCGGATCTTGATCATGGCGGACGAGTTCGCGCCGCTGGCTGAAGGCTCGACGACGACGACCTTGAATTCCTTCAGCTCGAAAAACGGCTGATACTTGCCGAGAATCTTGCGCACCACGAGTTCGAAGGAACTTTCGGCGGTCTCGAACTGGTAGCCCTCGTGCTCCAGCTGCTTGAGACGATCCATGACCCGCTGGGTTTCCGGCGCATCGCGTTTGACGCCCGGATCGATGGCGTTGATCATCGCCAGCAGCGTGCTGCGTCCGGCGACTTCCGACATCAGGATGGTGCGGCTGTTGCCGACCTGTTCCGGATTGACGTGTTCGTAGGCGGTCGGCGTCTTGTTGACCGCATCGATGTGCATGCCGCCCTTGTGCGCGAAGGCATGGCTGCCGACATAGGCCGCCTTGTCATTGGGGGCGAGGTTGGCGATCTCGCTGGCAGAACGCGCAATTGACGTCAGGTGTTGCATTCGATCCGGCGGGATGCAGGCGAAACCGAGCTTCAACTGCAGGTTGGGAATGATCGCGCACAGGTTGGCGTTGCCGCAACGTTCGCCGATGCCGTTCAAGGTGCCTTGCACCTGGGTGGCGCCGGCCTTGACGGCGGCTACCGAATTGGCCACGGCCATTTCGCCGTCATTGTGGCAATGGATGCCGATGGCGCAATCGATGCGGCCGACGACCACTTTGACGATATCGAAGATCTCGTCCGGGAAGGAGCCGCCATTGGTATCGCACAGGCACAGACAGTCGGCGCCGGCATCGGCCGCCGCGGCCAGTGTCTGCAGGGCATAGTCGGGATTGGCCTTGTAGCCGTCAAAAAAATGTTCGGCATCGAACACCACTTCCAGCCCGCCCTGCTTGAGATGATGAATGGTGTCGCCGATCATGCGCACATTTTCATCCGGCGTCGTGCGCAGAATCTCGCTGACCTGAAAGTCCCAGCTCTTGCCGAAAATGGCGACTGCGCCGGTGCCTGACTGTAGCAGCGATTGAATGTTGGCATCATTGGTCGCGTCGCCGCCGACCTTGAAGGTGCTGCCGAAGGCGATGATTTTTGCGTTCTTGAGCTTGAGTTCACCGAGGCGGGTAAAGAATTCCATATCCTTGGGATTGGAACCCGGATTGCCGGCTTCAATATAGCGGACGCCCAGATCGTCCAGGCGTTGCACGATCTTGATCTTGTCTTCGACCGAATAGGAAACACCCTGGGCTTGCGCGCCATCGCGCAAGGTGGAATCGTATATGTCGATCTTGGTCACGTTTAGGAAGCCATCTCAAAAAAGGTAACTGGAGCGGATCAGCGAGAGAAATCTTGAACAACTGCGATTCCGTCATTGCGAGTGAAGCGAAGCAATCCATGTCATTTGCGAAAGCAAGTGCTTTTGGATCGCCATGCCCCTGTGGGGCTCGCGATGACGGACTTGTTCGGCCCTTCCCTGAATACATCAGCTGCCGGGAGGACGGAGTTTACCCCGAGTTGAAGGGTGGCTACATTTTCCAGTCTATACAGGTGGTGGCAGGGCAGCCACCTCGCCGGCCATGGCGCAGATGCGTTGGACGCAGGCCGGCCAGGGGACGTCGATGTTGCCCTGTTCGAAGGCGACCACGGTCAGCGCCGGCCGAACCAGCTCAAGCAATTCCCCCACTTGCAACAGGAATTCCGGATTCGAGGGCTTGCCGAACGCTTCGTTGCCGGCCATGAAAGTCTCGTAGATCAACACCCCGCCCGGCTTGAGCGCGCCGATCAGGGCGCCGAACAGCGGCCGGAACAGGTAGTTGGTAACTACGATGCCGTCAAAGCAACCGGCGCCATAGGGCCACACCCCGGCTTCCAGATCAGCCAGGCGGGCCGTGATTCCTGCCACTCCCGCCAGACTGGCCAAGGCTTCCTCATCCCGGTCCACCGCTGCGACGCGAAAGCCCTTCGCCGCCAGCAGGCGCGCATGGCGGCCACGGCCGCAGGCCAGATCAAGTACCGTGCCGCCGGGCGGAATCAGTGGTACGAAACGCTGTACCCAGAGAGAGGGTTGCAAACTGTCATGCGGTTTCATGGTTGTGGGATCGCGATTGGCATGTCCGGAGATGATGCAGGGAGCGGACGCACAAAGCAACCCGAAAAGGGCAGCATACCTCATTGAAAAAACACGATCAGTGTCCCCGGGTTCGTGTTTCCAGTTGACATCCCGCCCCGGCAGTCCGTACAAAGACATCCGGGGCCAAGATTGTTGGCCCGCTCGTGACAGGCGCCCATCGATGACAAGACTGAAGCTGCACTGGCAAATCCTTATCGCATTGTTGCTGGCTGCCATCGCCGGTACGCTGGCGGGCACGGAAGGACAGCTGCTGGGCCTGCGTTACTACGCAGTGTTCGGTTTCATTGGCGCACTGTTTCTCAATGCATTGAAAATGCTGATCGTGCCGCTGGTGATGTCGTCGATCATCGTTGGCATTGCCGGCATCGGCTCAGGCGAAGCCTTTGGCAGGCTCGGACTGAAAACACTGCTGTATTACCTGACTACGACCATGTTCGCGGTGCTGGTGGGCCTCGCCGTCGTCGATCTGGTGGCGCCGGGTATTGCCCATGGCGAACCGGTGCGCGATCTGATCGGCCTCTCCGCCAATGCCCTCGACATTGCCAGCAAGGTCGAGGGCAAGGGCGCGCGCGACCTCATTGAAATCTTCCTGCGCATGGTGCCCACCAATGTCGTAGCGGCAGCGGCCGATGGCCAGATGCTGGGGCTGATTTTCTTCAGCCTGCTGTTTGGTTTCTTCATGACCAGGATCGAGGAAGCCTACGCCGAGAGCATGTACAACTTCTGGCAGGGCGTGTTTCAGGTGATGATGAAAATTACCGACTGGGTGATGCGCTTTGCCCCCATCGGCGTGTTCGGTCTGGTTGCCAAGGTGGTGGCCGACACCGGCTATGCCGCCTTCGTTCCTTTGTTGTGGTTCTTTCTCAGCGTCATGGCAGCGCTGGCCATCCATTTTCTGGTGGTGCTGCCGCTGCTGCTGATCGTGGTCGGTCGCGTCAACCCGCTGCGCCACTTCCACGCCATGGCGCCCGCCCTGCTCACCGCCTTTTCCACCAGTTCTTCCGCCGCCACCCTGCCGCTCACCATGGAGTGTGTGGAAAAGAATGCCGGTGTTTCCAACCGCACCAGCAGCTTCGTCCTGCCGCTCGGCGCCACCGTCAACATGGACGGCACTGCCCTCTATGAATGTGTTGCCGCCATGTTCATCGCCCAGGCCTATGGCATCGAGCTCGGCTTCGTCCAGCAATTCACCATTGTGCTGATGGCGCTGGTCACCTCGATCGGCGTCGCGGCCATCCCCTCCGCCAGCCTCGTCGCCATCGCCATCATCCTCACCGCCATCGGCCTGCCGATAGAAGCGATCGGCGTTATCCTTGCCGTTGACCGGGTGCTCGACATGTGTCGCACCTCAGTCAACGTCTTCAGCGATTCCTGCGGCGCGGTGATTATTGCCAAGCTCAGTGGTGAAACCGAAGTGCTCGGCGACGCGGTGGCAAAGCCCGGTTGATCGGCGGGCCAGGGCGCATGACCTTCATGCCGCCCCCACAGTCTGATGGACCCGCTGGCTAGGTGTTTTTACATGTCATGAATGAATTGCCCGAATTCTGCGACCTGGTCCCAATTGGTGAAATCAATATTGGTTTCCGGATCGGTCGGGCCTTTTGTCATGCGCATGATTAGCCGAATCATGAAACGATCCAGAAATTTGTATTTTTTATAATCTATTTTTCCGGCAAAAACGGCAAGCTTTCTCGGCTTCCAGCTAATTTGCCGGAGAAATTTCTTGAGATAGGGATTGGTTTCAGGCGTGTTTTTTTCCGGCTTGCGGGCGACGACATTCACGGAAAAGAAGGCATTGGGTTTGCTGTCCAAAACCTGCCGATGTTCTTTTACGAAGGCATAAATCTGCTTGCTGTGTTTGCCGTAGCGAATGCTTGCACCGATGACCACCTTGTCAAACGAGTTCAGTTCGACTGTGTTTGCCTCATTAACGGAAACCAGCGTCACCTGATTATTCAGGGCTTCTGCTATCTGCTTCAGTCGCAAACAGATTTCCCTCGTGTGGCCATCCGTTGTCGAATATATGATGAGAATTTTAGCCATTGTTCCAAATCGGGTATTTACACATAAGGTCTGAAATCAACCGACGCCGCAGGCGTCAGGCCGGAGGGAACCCGGTAGTGCAGCATCGGGCAGTGCGTAATAGTAATAGATACCCTTGATGCGCGCTTTGGTGAAGGCTCATAGCAGGGCAGGGTTGAGCTGCCAGGTGGAGAAAGTGAGCGCGCAGGCGAATGCTACCCAGGCCAGGTAGGGCAGCAGCAACACGGCGGCAAGTGCATGGCGCCGCCAGAACGCCGCGACCGTTGCGACGATGAGTGACCACAGCAGCACAACCTCGGCGAACGCGAAGGCGCCCTGGTGCCAGACGAAAAACAGCCAGGTCCACAATGCGTTGGCTGCGAGCTGGACGATGAAAAGCATAAGCGCGGTCCGACTTCCCTTGCCGCCGCCGGCCCGCCAGACCAGCCACGCGGCAACACCCATGAGGACATAGAGCGCCGACCAGACCGGGGCGAACAGCCAGCCCGGCGGCGCCCATGCCGGACGCGAGAGCTGCGCATAGAACGCGCCGGCGTCAGCGGAGGCAAATGCACCGACGCCAGCGGCAGCAAAGGTCAGCAGGAGCCAGCCGATCAGGCCAAGGATTTGACGCGGGATGGGAGAGAGTGGCATGGGTCAGGGCCAAATTGATTTCGCCCAGCATACCTAATTAGCATGATGCTGTCGAATGGTTCGACCGCAAAGCCTGAATGCGCTACAGTCTTTGCACTGTTCAAACAATTCAATAGGCTTCGTATGAGATTTCTGACTCCTGCCGCACTCGACGCATTGGTTCTGCAAGCGCAGCAGTCCCCGCGCCGTCGCGCCAACCTGAACCTGCATGACACTCTGGATGCGCCGGTGCAGCGTCTGGCGATTGCGATGGAGCCGGATACGGTGGTGATGCCGCATCGACACCCACAGACTTTCGAGCTGCTTTATCCCTTGCGCGGGCGCTTTCTGGTGCTGCATTTCGATGCTGTCGGCACGGTGAAGCAGCGCGAGGTGCTGGGCGAGGATTGCGCGGTGATCGAGAACCTGCCCGGGGCATGGCATGCGGTGTTGTCGCTCGACACCGGCGGGGTGATTTTCGAAGTGAAGCAGGGACCGTATGTGGCGGTGGCCGAGGCCGATACCGCGCCGTGGAGCCGGACGGCAAGTCCGGCTGAAGCACAAGCGTTATTGGCCTGGTACGGCCAGGCCCGGATCGGGGAAAGATTCGCAGCGCACTAGCGCAGCCAGCCCTTCTTGTTGAAATACCAGAAGGGCGCGCCCACCGATACCGCCATCAGCAGGATGGCGAAGGGATAACCGAGGGGCGAGCCGAGTTCGGGCATGAACTTGAAGTTCATGCCGTAGATGCTGGCGATCAGTGTTGGCGGCAGCATGGCCACCGAGGCCACGGAGAATATCTTGATTACCTTGTTCTGGTTGATGTTGATGAAGCCGACTGTGGCATCCATCAGGAAGTTGATCTTGCCGAAAATGAAGGCGGTGTGGCTGTCGAGCGAATCGATGTCGCGCAGGATCTGGCGCGACTCTTCGTACTGCGCCGTGGTCAGCAGGCGCCCGCGCATCAGGAAGGACAGTGCGCGTCGCGTGTCGAGCACGTTGCGGCGAATGCGGCCGTTCAGGTCTTCCTCGCGGGCGATGTCGGCGAGGATAGTGGCAGCCACGGTATCGCTCACGTTTGGCGCCAGCACGCGCTTGCCGACCTCTTCGAGCGAGGCGTAAACGCTCTCCAGCGCGTCGGCGGCATATTCGACATCGGCGGCGTAGAGGTCGAGCAGCAGGTCGGTGCCATCGGTCACATAACCGGGCTGGATGCGTGCGCGCAGCCGTTGCAGACGGAACACCGGCAGCTCTTCGTCGCGCACGGTGAACAGAATGTTCTTGTGCAGGATCATCGCCACTGCGACGTTGCGCGATTCGGCTTCGGTGTCGAGCAGGAAGTTGGAGTGCAAATGCACTTCGCCGTTGTCGTCGATGTAAAAACGCGCCGATTCTTCCAGGTCGGTGAGGTCGTCGGTATCCGGCAGGACCAGATCGAAAAGTTCCTTGATCCATTGGCGCTCGATGCGTGAGGGAGCGATCAGGTCGATCCAGATCGGGGAGGTGGCGGCGAGATCCCGGCGACTGGAAACCCTGACCTGCTGCAGCCGGCCGCTTTGCAGCTCGAAGGCATTGAGCCGGATCGGGCGGGCGGGCGTCGCCGTCAGCACTTCGCTTACGACGTCGGACAGTTCGTCGAGGATATTGCTGCCGCGCTTGACTGCAACCTGATCCCAGACCGTGATGCTGTCTTCGGGCGAAAGCGCTTCGAGTACGCGCGCGATTCGGTCGTCGGGCAGGCTTTCAAGATAGGTGCAAAGCGCAGCGAGGTGCTGCGGGTCGGCCTGATCCTCGGCCTGACGCGAACGGGCGAGCAACCACTGGACTTCGCGCAGGGATTCCTGCGTTTCGTCCTGCACACTTTGCGCTTCGCTGGTATCGGTGATTTCGGTCATGGCGGCCCCGGAAGTGCCGCCATTCTAGGCCATCGGGCGAGTGCGAGAGATGGAAAATTGCACCGACTTCACGCGGCTATTCGCACCTCATCGCGGAAACGCCTCGACCACGCCACCGTCGACCGGAATCGACGCGCCCGTGGTCGGTGTCTGGTTGCTGGCCAGGAACACGACGGCGTTGCCGACATGCCGGGCGCGTACCCGGACCCGCAGCAGGTTGCGGTTGCGGTAGTACTCGGGCAGCTCATCGAGTTTCATGCCGCGGCTTTGCGCACGGTCGGGGCCGACCGTCGCCCAGAGCCCGGATTCGATGTTTTCCTCGGCGAAGATCGCATCGGGGTTGATCATGTTCACGCGGATGCCCTCAGCTGCCAGTTCGATGGCGGCGACCTTGGCGAGCTGATGCCCGGCCGCTTTCGAGGCGCTGTAGGCGCCGAAGTCCTTGCCCGGACCGAACACGTTCTTCGACGAGTTGACGACGATGTTGCCGCCCAGGCCCTGGGCGCGCAGCACACGAGTGCCCTCCTGAATGGAGTGGAACAGGCCGAGGAAATTGACGGTCATGACGCGTTCCAGATCAGCCTGCGACAGATCAGCGACTGCTGCGACGTGAGCGATCCCGGCATTGGGCACGACCACGTCGACGCCACCATAGCGCCGGCAGGCCTCGTCGAAACCGGCGCGCACCGACGCTTTGTCAGTGACATTCATCACGATGCCCGTTGCGGTGCCCGGCCCGTGCTCCGCTTCGATCTGCGCGACCACGCGGTTGAGACGCTCCGCCTCGATGTCCGTAACCACCACGTGCGCACCCGCCTCGGCACAGGTCTTGGCGATACCGAAGCCGATGGCGCCTGCGCCGCCGGTGACCAGTACCACCTGGCGTTCCAGCGGCCTTTTTGTCTCGCTGCCGAGTTTCACCTGT
The DNA here is from genome assembly GCA_049276455.1 of Georgfuchsia sp. Lineage (GTDB taxonomy): Bacteria > Pseudomonadota > Gammaproteobacteria > Burkholderiales > Rhodocyclaceae > Georgfuchsia. The sequence continues at coordinate 24,180 of JBASWL010000287.1, forward strand.
TGCAGGCTCCAGTATTCCATTGCGTACAGATGCACGGGCGCTGCGGCCTGATAGCCGCCCATCTCATGTGCGATGCGCTGCACGCGCATGGTTTGCACAGTGATGTCGGTGGCGATGCGCGCCTCGCGCTTGCTGCGGCCGAAGCAGAAAGCGCCCGCGCCGGGGATCAGCACGACACGCGGCAGCAGGTCAAGCGCAGCCTCGGTCTGCGCGATGCCCATATGTTTGCCGACAGAGGCCCGATAGCGCTGGCCGTATGCTTCGACCGCCGCAGAGAGACAGACGCGCATGTCTTCTACCGAATCCGTTGCGAAGGCCGGCACGAGCAGAGAAAACGGACGGGTCCGGATCACATGGTCCGGCGTGACCGGGCCTGCCAATGCCAGTTGCTCCGCCTCCGCGCTGTTCACGAATGCCAGCACTTCGTCGTCACCGCACCAGTCGAGAATCAGATGCCGGTAGGGGTTGTCTTCCTCGCCGGTTTTCTCGGCGAGGATGCCACGCAGCACCGGCGCGATGCGCGCGGCGAGTTCGGCGGCGGGGGCTTCACTCTGGTACGCGGGCGTGAGTTGCCGTTGCGGCTGACTTGACTTAATGAAGTTCTCGCACGCTGTCACGATGTCGATGTGGTGCTGGTAAACAGTGCGAACATCGTCGCCGAAAGTGAACAAGCCGTGCTGTGCCACCACCACGCCAATCGCCTCGGGCCGCTTTTCCAGTGCGTTGACTACCGCCGCAGCGAGCGGGAAGCCACAGGCGACGTAGGGCAGGACTATTACGTTTGGCGGTACCGCAGCAGCGAGCAGGCGCTCACCTTCGGGCTGATTGCTGAGGCTCAACAAGGCTTCAGCGTGCGAGTGATCAATGTACTTGTGCGACAGAAAAGCGTGCAGCAGTGTTTCCACTGATGGCGCTGGCGCATCCGCATCCAGACGATTGACGCGCAGCGTGTTCATCATCTCCGGATCTGAAAGCGACGGCAACGCACGCAGCCGCGCCAGTCGACCGAGGTCAAGTGCCGTGAAACCGGAGGGTTCGATGTTGCCGAGGTCGGCGCCGGAACCCTTGATATAGAGCACCGGTACATCCTCGCCGAGCAGGTTGCGCACTGTCCCCTTGAACGAGGTGTTGCCGCCGCCGTGGAGCACCAGCGCGGGGTCCGCGCCGATCAGTCGTGAGCTGTAGGCGCGCAGCGCCATGTCCCGGCCCCAACATTTCCCCCACAGTTCGACTGCCTGCCCGGCGTCTTGATCATTCCAGAGATTCTTCATGTCTTTACCTGAACAGCGCGGCCACGTTCTGCCGGTTGGGTTGCCTGACGATACCCTTCTCGGTAATCAATGCGGTCACCAGTTCTGCCGGCGTCACGTCGAACGACGGGTTGCGCACCGAAACGCCTGCCGCCGCCCACTGGCAATCGCGAAAGCCCGTGACTTCGCTCGCCTCCCGTTCTTCGATCGGGATCGCATTGCCGTCGGGAATGCCGAGATCAATGGTAGACAAGGGACAGGCGACATAGAACGGGATGCCATGCCGATGCGCCAGCACTGCCACCATGTAGGTGCCGATCTTGTTGGCGACATCGCCATTGGCGGCGACGCGGTCGGTGCCGACGATCACGGCGTCGACCTCGCCCCGGCTCATCATGAAGCCCGCCATGTTGTCCGTGATCAGGGTGACCGGAATCTTCTCCTGCACCATTTCCCAGGCAGTGAGCCGGGCGCCCTGCAGGAAGGGCCGGGTCTCGTCGGCAATCACCGATATTTTCTTGCCGGCCTCCACCGCGGAGCGGATGACACCAAGCGCCGTACCGTGCCCCGCCGTCGCCAGCGCGCCGGCATTGCAATGAGTGAGCACTCGCGCCCCGTCCGCAAGCAGCGCCGCGCCATGCGCGCCCATGCTGCGGTTGATGCGGATATCTTCGGCCAGCACTTCATGCGCTTCCGCCAGCAAGGCAGCGGCAACTTCGTCGCCGCAGCCACCGCCAACCTGATCCCACAAGGAGCGCATGCGCTTCAAGGCCCAGAACAGAGTGACTGCAGTCGCCCGGCTCGCGGCCAGCACGTCGAACGCCTGCGCCATTGCGTTGCGCCGCTCCTCGGCGGATGCGGCGCGCAGCTTGATGGCTTCCAGCGCCACGCCATAGGCGGCGGCGACGCCAATGGCCGGTGCG
>JBASWL010000288.1:0-1620 GCA_049276455.1 Georgfuchsia sp.
ATGGAAGATGGGGGGGTGCCAAAAAAAACCCAAATTCCGCGATTAATATTCTCACGGCCCGACGGTGGAGGCTTTTTGTTGTTTTGGCTGTGGTAATTGACGGTGCGGGAGGTCGCCGAATGGCCGAGCCAGCGCCAGCAAGGCGCGTTCAATGCCGGGTGCGTAACGCGGCAAGTTTTGGACGAATCTACCCGAGCGCATCGGGGTGTGCCGTGCCGTTGCCGAAGCGGGTCGTGTCTGAGCTACGGAGACATTGCTTGTGCCAGCACGAAGCTCCAGGCGCGGATGGAACGAAACAGATCGACCGCCTCGGTGGCAACCTTCAACACCCATGCCCCGGCATGACGCACCACCTTGCCCGGCAAATGGAACAGGCGCCAGCGCACGGTGGCCACTTGGTGGCGCAGCCAGCCGGCGTCCATGGCGGAATGTTTGAACAGGACGAACAGATTGTGGGCGATGACGCCGATACGGAAGAAGGCGGCATTGGCCTTGAACGGTCCGCAGGGCATGCGCTCCATGCCGAAACCGATCTTCAATTCCTTGATGCCATTCTCGGACACCTCGCCGCGCTAGCGATACCAGATCAGGGTAGTCCGCAGTCGATTCGGCGCGGTTGCTGGCGATCACATGGTAGCTGGGCTTGTCGTCGAACAGTTCGGACTGGCGTTTGTTTTTGACAACGATCAGGCGGAACGCCTTCTTCGTTTCATTCATACAGTGCAGGGTCTCGGCCACGATCTGGCTGGCATCGCCGTCCAGGGTGTGCGCGGTGATGCCGACCTGCCGGATCCGTGTGGCGGCAATGCGCTGGTTGATGTGGCCCCCAGGCCCGTAAGTCCTGCGCCCTCACCCATGCGACGTAGCCAGTCGCCGAAGGCGTCCGTACTGGTGGACAGTGCGTCTTGTTTGAGTACCGTGGCCAGCGTCGTGTCGCCCTTGAGGGTGCGCAGGTCTTCCAGCGAACGGCCGCCACCGGTGAACATCAGCACCAGCGGGGTGACGTAGGCGTCGCCTCATAGCCACGCCCACTACCCGGCTTGGGCATCTCCTGGGCCAGCCACCGGGAAAGCCCCAGGCCGCGCACAAATTCACCGAACAATGCCAGCCCGGCATTCGCCGTCAGCATCTCTTCTGTCGCTTCAAGCTTGAACGGATGCACCGTCTGTGCCAAAGTCCCCATCGCCCCGCCTCCTTTCGTCACCCGATAGCTGAGTGTCTCGGCAACCTCAACTCTATCGGATCATCCGCGTGGCGGGGCTCTTCAGCTACTATGCAATTTCAATCGCGGAATTTCAATCGCGGAACTTGGGAAAAGAAGCATAATGCGTACAATGTATGTACATATAACACACTGATTGCGAGGTTAACCATACTTAGTGACTCCCTCTAGGCGCGCCGTTAATCTGACGGTGAATAGTTCTTTGGTACAAGAGGCCAAAGATTTGGAAATCAACTTGTCGCGAGAGTTTGAGATTCACCTAGCCGATGTGGTCAAACAGCGTAGGCAAGAGAAGTGGCTTTCAGAAAATCGCGAAGCCCTGAATGCGTATAACGCTCACATCGAACGTGATGGCGTCTTTAGTAATGGACTGAGAACTTTCTGATGGCTCAGTTCGA
>JBASWL010000289.1:0-4710 GCA_049276455.1 Georgfuchsia sp.
TTGCCCAGAAGAACGAACACGTCCAGCCAATCGATCCCTTTCTTGCCTTCCGGAATATCCAGCGCCGGTGCAATGGCGCCTGCACGTACTCCGATTCCCCACAACCGTGTCACCAGGGATCGAGCGGCTTCCTGTCCGTGACCGGACGGATGCTGCCGGGAGGGTCGATCCTTGTCGGCAAAGACAAGTACCTGCTCCACACCGGAGGGTGGTTGAAAGGTCTCCAGCAAGTGCGCATTGCCAGTCGCCCACGCCGGAATTCCCGTTGCTTCGATGACGGCCAGTGCAGTTTCGATTCCTTCGGTCACCGCCAGTCTGCGTTCCACCGGCACCAGACGAATAGCGCCCCCGGTCATCTGACGTGCCAAAGGATGGCGCATCAGCTTCTTGGGGGAGTCGACAGGCGCTTTATGCCCATCGGGGGTCAGGTAAGTGCGATGGATCGTGACGGCCTCCCCACCCTGCCCTGTGACCTGCGCGATCAGGGTTGGGTAGTCGGCCACCAGGCGGTTGTCCGCGTAGTAGCCCAACGAGGGATGAAACCGCAAGGAGTCCGGTACCTTGACCGACAAGCCGCGCCGAGCCAGATACAAGCGCGCTGGTTCAGCATTCGGATGGGACAAGAGCACGGATTCCCGCCAGGTGCGATTGAGCTGCTCCCGGCGAATCTCGTCGTCAGGCTTGCCTGATCCTGACTGCTCACGGTTGGACCTGCTGCCGACCTGTTCGGCCACTTCGCGGATCGCACGGCCAAATTCCCAGCCATTGATCCACATGAGCAGCGCAAACCCGTTGGCAAAACTGCCGCAGGTATTGCAGATGCCTCCGCCTGTTTCCGCGACATCCGGAAAAATGCGAAAGCCATCCCGACCGCCATGAACCGGACAAGGCACATGCTTGCCTTTACGTTCCAGAGCGGCCTTCAGCGGTGGCGCCAAAGTGAGCAGAACTCGCTCCCAGCGACCACACGCATCTTCCTTGACTTGCTGCGTCTCGTATTCGTGCTTCATTGCCGATGCCTCCATGTAAAACTCCGTGTGGAAATCTCCGCGCGGCATGGAGCAATCCCGACCGGGAATGGCTCCCCGGCGGGGTTAGTGAATGCTGTTTGTTTTCTCGTGGCCAGCTACCACACGTCCGTCCGATGCCTTACGGCGTCAGACTGAATCCCATGTTCAGGTTTTGCACAGCGGGCTCACACAGCCCGTTAAACCCGCTCTGAAAAACCCCGGCACACAGTGCGTGCGCCGGGAAAGACACAGGGGAGGAAACAGGAGCGATGCTATTCAGACCTGATCCCGCCTGGAATTTGAAATGTGACCTTTTTGGATCGATTTCGACGTTCCTGAAATACAGCCAGCATGGCCCGCGTCAGCGCGCCACGTCGGCAGCGGAAACCGCTGCCCTGTTGGGCAACGGCCTCCTACCGAGTGCAGGTTTTCACGTCAGGCAGCTTCGGCTTCCGCCTCCATCGCCCCGGCGTTCCCTTTGTCGAGATCGAGTGCCGCATTGATCTCGCGTTGGCGAACCAGCAACTGCGTCAGCCTCTCCTCCTTGTCGAAGGGTTTGGCCAACTCCATCAGAATGTCTGCCAGGCGCTTTTCTGCCCGAGCCAGATCCTCATGCACTTCTGACAACCGACCTTCCAGACCGTTGGCAACGTTCTCGATCACCCTGACCATCCCTTGCGGGTTGTCGGAATGATGCGCCGCATAAGCTCGACGACCTTTCAGAAGGAAACACGGGCCATCCGATGCGCCCGTCGGTATCAGCACCGAGACAGCAAAGCCGGCGTACTGCCCGACTGCAATCTCTCCCGCCGCGGACTTCCAGTTCCCGATTTTCCGGGTTCTGGCCTTGGCTTCGTTATAGAACCGCGCCAGCGCCTCTCCCGCCGCCGATCGTTCGACATACTGCTTGCCGTCGATCTGCATGCAAAAGCGCACACCCCGCACATCCACTCGATCACCAATATCAGCTTCGATCGAGGCGATCCGTTTCCGGATTTTCTCGATCTGGCCGGGCAATGTCGCCGACTCCCGCTGGTTCGACCATCGCTGGTTGTCCCATTGGGATTTCAACAGGGACAGCTTCGCGACATCGGCATCGATGCCAGCCTTTTCCATCACCAACGGATTTCCCGATGCCAGGGCTTTCACCTCGGCATAGGACAGGGCCGCCAACTCCACGTCTTCCGCACTCCGCATGCCGGTATCCCCCCGCATCACCTGGGCAATGAAGCGTGCCTTGGTTTCAAGGGTCTGCCAGAGGTAGGCATCGAACGAGGCTTCGGTCACGTAGCGAATGATGCGCACCTCTTCGTTCAGGTTGCCCTGTCGAATAATGCGCCCCTCCCGCTGTTCGACATCCGCCGGTCGCCACGGGGCGTCCAGATGGTGCAACGCCGCCAGTCGGGTCTGGATATTGGTGCCCACCCCCATTTTCAGGGTGCTGCCCAACAGGACACGAATCCGCCCTTCCCTTACCGACTTGAACAGTTCTGCCTTGGCGGTATCGCTGTCGTAATCGTGGATGAAAGCGATCTCGGTTCCGGGAACGCCCATTTCCACGAGCTTGGCTCGAACGACGTGATAGACACTGAACCGTCCATCGTCCGTCGGTGTGCTCAGATCGCAGAACACCGCCTGGGTGCCACGAAACGCTGTGGTATCCCGCCAGATTCCGTAGATCCTGTCCGCACACAAACTGACCTTGCCGTCCTGCGCCTCTTGCCCCGATGGATCGACCAGCCGCATATCCAACGCCGCCTTGCGGCCATCGTTGGTGACAGCGAGCATGTTGTCCTCATTGGGCGACACATCCCCATTCCGTATAGCTTCCGCACGGGCAACCAGGGTTGCCACAAAGGCCTTCAGTTCCAACGTAGGCTTGGCGGCGACCGTCTCCAAATGGAAGCGAGGCACGGGCAGCTTCAGCATCTCCGCGGTACGAATATCGGCCACTTCCCGGAACATGGTCATCAGTTCCGGCAGATTGACAAAGCGAGCGAACCGCGTGTTCATGCGATAGCCCCCGCCGTCCGGCGATAACTCCAGCGCCGTGACCGATTCCCCGAAGTTCCCTGCCCACGTATCAAATTGCGCGACATGGTTGGCACGCAGCGTTGTCGGCTGCAGGAAACGTTGCATGGTCCACATCTCAGCCATCGAGTTCGAAACCGGTGTTCCGGTCGCAAATACCACACCCGAACAGCCTCCCTGCTTTTCCATCACATGACGCGTCTTCACAAACATATCGAAGGCGCGTTCCGAGTTGGAATTCGGCAAACCTGCCACCCGCGTCATTTTGGTGAAGCGGTAAAGGTTCTTGAAGTAGTGCGCCTCATCGATGAACAGAAAATCGATACCCAGTTCCTCGAACGTGAGCATGTCATCCTTTTTCGATTTGGCTGACAGTTTCTCCAGCCTGGCTAGCCAGATCTTTTTGGCCCGCTCCAACTCCTTGACGATCCGATTTCCCCGCTTGTTCGTCGTCGAGGCCCGGATGGCGCACTCGATTTCGTAAACTCGCTCTTTGATGAACGACGCCATTGCGTCATCGCTCATCTTGATCCTCTCGAAAGAGGCATGGGTAATCAGTACGCCATCCCAGTCACCAGTGGCAATCCGTGACAACAGCGTCCGGCGTTTGTCTCCCACCAGATCGTCCTTGCTGGCCATCAGGATGTTGGCACCTGGATAGGCTCGCAAAAACTCGGCGGCAAACTGCTCCAGCATGTGGTTGGGCACGACATAGCAGGGCTTGCCCGCGATGCCAAAACGCCGCAACTCCATTCCGCCGCAAATCATCGTCAGGGTTTTACCGGCGCCGACCACATGGGCCAGCAAGGTATTCACCCCACCGGAGACGATTCGCCAGATGGCGTCTTTCTGATGCCGATGGAGGTTGTACACCTCCGAAAATCCCGGCAAGGAAAGCCTTGACCCATCGAATTCCCTGAGCCTGACGGCATTGAACTGGTCGTTGTACATCCTGACCAGCCGCTCACACCGTTCGGGGTCGGCGAACACCCAGGAGCGAAATGCCTCCTTGAGTGCCTGCTGCTTTTCCCGTGCGGCAATGGTTTCCTCCGTGTTCACGAAATACCGGTCAGTGACCGGATCGCGATCCCGTATCGTTGGCACCATCTGATTGAGCGTAACCACAAACAGCTCGCCCGCCGTCATGCGACCCGTGCCGTAGGTTTGGGTCGATGCTACCGACCGTTCGCCCTGCCACGGCACATCGATGTTCCATGCGCCAGCCTCGGCACTGAACTCCACCGTGCAACCTTCGCATTCCAGAAGATGATCGAGGAATGCTGCATAGTCACGCGACGGAATCCACGTTGAACCTATCCGGGCATCGATTTCGCCCGGTCCCAAATCCGCCGGAATGACCGCCTTGAGCGCCATGACGTTACGGGCATAGTCATCACCCGCGACGTCCGCCATGTCCAGCTTGCGGCGCACATTACCCGACAGATAGGCATCGGCGGTTTCCCAAAGCGCACTTTCCGGATTCAGGAAGATCAGACCGCGATCCGCCATATCCGGGAGAAACTGCGCCCTCGCCCGCCCCAGCAAGGACTCCATCAACGGAACGTCGATGCGCCCACGCTCGTGCAAAGAGACAAGAAGCGCTTCTTCGGCTGACTCACACCGATCCACCTTGCGAACCACCCCCACCGTTCTGCGGTAGAAAATGTCC
>JBASWL010000290.1:0-23409 GCA_049276455.1 Georgfuchsia sp.
AGTCAGGGCAGTGGTATCCCCCAGGTGATTGCTGCAACAAAAGAGGTTTCACTTGGAAACGATGTGAGTGCACTGGTTTCAATGCGCATCGCCTGTGGCAAGGTCGGTCTTGGGGCACTGGCGCTGGCAGGCGGATTTTCCGCTGGCAGAGAAGGGCCTTCGGTCCAGGTGGCAGCGTCGATCATGCATCTGGCCCATCGCTTTTTACCGCATAGTCGTGCCCTGCGCCCACAGGATTTGATACTGGCCGGCGGCGCGGCTGGAGTCGCAGCGGCCTTCAATGCCCCATTGGCCGGCATCATCTTCGCGGTCGAAGAACTCGGGCGCCGCCTGGAAACCCGAACCAGCGGCGTACTGGTAAGTACCATTATTCTTTCAGGACTGGTTTCAATTGCATTAATGGGAAATTACAACTACTTCGGGCATATGAAAACCTATGCGGAAATCAAGGGGATGTTCCTCATCGTCATCTTCTGCGGGTTGTTGTGCGGTCTGTTGGGTGGCTATTTCAGCCACTTGTTGCTCTGGCCACAAAGGATGCCCAAGTTGGCGATCTGGCGCTGGAGTCGTGCCCATCCGGTTTATTTCGCCGGCGCGTGCGGACTGGTTGTAGCCCTTACTGGTTGGCTATGCAATGGCATGTCCTATGGCAGTGGTTATAACATTACTGCCCGCATTGTATCCGGCGAACTGTCCGTTCCATGGTACACATCTATCGCGCGCTATCTGGCAACGCTGGCCAGTTACTATTCAGGCATACCGGGTGGCCTCTTTGCACCATCGCTTGCTGTGGGTGGAGCCCTTGGTTCCAGCATTGCTCCCTTGATAGGGGCTGCTAACTCCGAGATTCCAGTTGTCGTTTTATGCATGGCGGGATTTCTGGCCGCAGTTACACAATCTCCAATCACCGCCGCCATCATTGTGATGGAAATGGTCGGTGGCCACGACATGATAATCAGCCTGATGGCGGTAGCGCTTCTATCCAGGGCTGTCAGTTCGCGAGTTGGCCCCGAACTCTACCAGCAGTTGGCGAAGGATTTTCGGGCATCATCATCCGCCCCTGAGATGGATTCCGATCAAAGGTTCCCAATACAACAACCGGAATCAATTGTTGGCAAGTAACTTTGACTCGGCTTTTTCGTCGCGTACTTTGAACCTGCTGACCAATGTAGTCAGCTGAAGGTTTAGTTGAATCAGGTCAGCGGATTCCATGCCGCCCAATGCGTCCAGCAAAACACCTCGTAAAGGTTTGGGAGCTTGCTTGATCAGCTTTTTACCTTCCGGCTTCGGGAATAGATGCACAACCCGCTGATCTTCATCGCTTCTAACCCGACGAATCAATCCTTGGCTGACAAGGCGGTCAACGAGGTTACTGGCAGTCGACTGGTGAATGGCCAACATTTTTGCAACATCCTTCACCCGGATTCCAGGCGTCTCCACAACCATAGCAAGAAACCAAAGCTGGGCACCGTTTACCCCGGTCTGCTCCTCGATCCAACGATAGTGTTTCTTGATGGAGTTGAATATCACCCTGAACTTGAGCAAAACTTCCTGTTCAACAATTTGCGCCTCAGCAACAGATAACTCGGAACTATTCACGATATTGGATTTTTTTGTAGGTATGTTGAATGATAAATTGACTTTCATCTTTATACATATTTTGCTCTAAATATTTGGCTTTGGTGTCATTAAGTTAGCCAAGATGGCAAAGATCTTTGGTCTGCAATTGTTCAGGATGCTTGCCAAGCAGAAATTGAATGCGATAATCGCAACATCGTCGGGAGAGAACAGGGATCGCAGGATTGCCTGTCGCCGAAGGCGCAACCCCCAGGAATCGCTCAGGCAAAAGGGCCGACGACGCTGCAAGAATCTGGAGAGCGGTGAGTTCGACTCACCCACCGAAGGGGTCAAACTCTCAGGTACAGGGACAGATGGGGCATAGGTCATTTGGCCTGTGTCCCTTTTATTTTGTCCGCCTCCCATGACCCAACGCACCCCGCTTTACGACAACCACGTCGCTGCCAACGCCAAGATCGTCGATTTCGCCGGTTGGGAGATGCCCATCCACTACGGCTCGCAGATCGAGGAGCACCACCTCGTTCGCCGCGATGCCGGCATGTTCGATGTCTCCCACATGCTTGCGCTCGATCTCGCCGGCAAGGATGCGCAGCGCTGGCTGCGCCATCTGCTCGCCAACGATGTCGCCAAGCTGACGCTGCCGGGCAAGGCGCTCTACTCCTGCATGCTGAAGGAAGACAGCGGCGTCATCGACGACCTGATCGTCTATTTCTTCACACCCCAGCGCTATCGCATCGTGGTCAACGCCGGCACTGCTGACAAGGACGTGGCCTGGATGCAAAAGCAGCTCGCCGGGTTCGATGCCACGCTGAAGCCGCGCCGTGATCTCGCCATGATCGCTGTACAGGGACCGCATGCACGGGAAAAATTCTGGGCAGCCTTCCCCGCCAGTCGTGCCGCCAGCGAAGGCCTGCAAGTCTTTCAGGCAATAGACTGGAGCGACTGGCTGATCGCCCGCACCGGCTACACCGGCGAGGATGGCTTTGAAATCAGCATTCCCACTACCGAAGCGGCCAGCGTATGGAAAACTTTGCAAGCCACAGGAGTAGCCCCTATTGGCCTCGGCGCGCGCGACACCCTGCGCCTCGAAGCCGGCATGAACCTCTACGGCCAGGACATGGACGAATCGGTCGGCCCGCTCGAATCAGGCCTGGCCTGGACTGTCGATTTCAAGGATGCCGGCCGCGACTTCATCGGTCGCAAGGCGCTGGAAGCTCAGAAGCCGGCACGCAAGCTGGTCGGCCTGCTGCTGCTCGATCGCGGCGTAATGCGCTCTCACCAGAAAGTCATCACAGCTCATGGCGCTGGCGAAACCACCAGCGGCAGCTTCTCGCCTACGCTCAACCAGTCGATTGCGCTGGCGCGGGTTCCTGTCGGCGTTGCGATTGGCGATGAAGTCAGCGTCGAGATTCGCGACAAAAAACTAAGCGCACGAATTGTCAAGCCATCTTTCGCGCGTCACGGTAAATCTTTGCTCTAGGAGAAAATCATGAATGTTCCCGCCAATCTGAAATACACCAAGTCGCACGAATGGATCAGACAAGAAGCCGATGGCAGCCTCACCATCGGCATCACCGACCACGCCCAGGAGGCCTTGGGCGACATCGTTTTCCTCGAACTGCCGGAAGTCGGCCGCACGGTGAAGGCCGGCGAAGAAGTCGCCGTAGTCGAATCAGTGAAGGCTGCGTCCGACATCTATGCGCCGGTCTCGGGTGAAGTCATCGAAGCCAACGGCGCTATCGTCGACGCGCCGGAGGGCGTGAACACCGATGCGTATGGCGCGTGGCTGTTCAGGATCAAGCCGTCAAATCCAGCCGAGTACGACGCCCTGCTCGACGCGGCGGCTTATACCAAGGTTGCAGAAGGCGAATAACGCAAGACTCCGTCATTCCCGCGCAGGCGGGAATAACGGAAATTTGACGAGTCCAAAACATGAACGAACAGCCATCCCTCTCCACCCTCGAACAGCACGACGAATTCATCGCCCGCCACATCGGCCATGATGCCGGTGACATTGCGTCCATGATCGCCGCCATCGGCGCGGTCTCGCTCGACGACCTGATCGCGCAGACGGTGCCGGGCACAATCCGTTTGCCCGCGCCGCTGGCACTCGCCGGACCGCAGCGCGAACACGAGGCGCTCGCCGCGCTGCGGGCTATCGCAGCAAAGAACGTGGTGAAGAAATCGCTGATCGGCATGGGCTATTACGACACCCTCACGCCCAAGGTGATCCTGCGCAACGTGCTGGAGAACCCCGGCTGGTACACCGCCTATACGCCCTATCAGGCCGAGATCGCGCAGGGCCGGCTTGAAGCCCTGCTCAACTATCAGCAGATGGTGATCGACCTCACCGGCATGGCACTCGCCAATGCTTCCCTGCTCGACGAAGCCACCGCCGCGGCCGAAGCGATGACCATGGCGCGGCGCATCAGCAAGTCGAAGTCGAATGCCTTCTTCGTCGATGCCGGCTGCTTCCCGCAGACCATCGACGTGGTGAAAACGCGCGCCGGTCTGTTCAACTACGAGTTGATCATCGGTGCCGCCAGCGACGCCGCCAGTCATGATGTGTTCGGTGCGCTGCTGCAATATCCCGACGCGCGCGGCGAAGTAAATGACCTGACCGCTACCCTCGCCGTGCTCAAGGCAAAAGGCGCCGTCACTGCCGTCGCTAGTGACTTGATGGCGCTGGTTTTGCTCAAGTCGCCTGGGGCGATGGGCGCCGACATCGCGCTCGGTTCCTCGCAACGCTTCGGCGTTCCGCTCGGTTTCGGCGGTCCGCATGCGGCCTTCTTCGCGACACGGGACGAGCACAAGCGCCAGGTGCCGGGCCGCATCATCGGCGTCTCGGTCGATGCGCGCGGCAAGACGGCATTGCGCATGGCGCTACAGACACGCGAGCAGCATATCCGCCGCGAGAAAGCCAACTCCAACATCTGCACTTCGCAGGTGCTGCTCGCCAACATCGCCGGCATGTATGCCGTCTATCACGGCCCGCAAGGCTTGGAGACCATCGCCAGTCGCATCCATCGGCTCACGAGCATTCTCGCCATCGGCCTGCGTAAAGCCGGCGTGAAAGTACTTAACCAGCGCTGGTTTGACACGCTGCAAGTGGAAACATCGGCGGAGATCAATGGCTATAACTTGCGCCTGGTTTCAGATTCAGTGCGAGGCATTTCATTGAATGAAAAAACCACCCGTGACGATGTCGTGGCCCTGCTGCAAGCCATCACCGGCCAGTCGTCGGATATCGAAGCACTCGATGCCGAAGCAGCCGCGAACAGCCCCATCGCTGGCTTGCTGCGTAATGACGCAATACTGACGCACCCCGTGTTCAACACGCACCACATCGAACACGAGATGCTGCGTTACCTGAAGCGCCTGCAAAACCGCGACCTGGCGATGGACCACAGCATGATCTCGCTCGGCTCCTGCACCATGAAGCTCAACGCCACCAGCGAGATGATTCCGATCACCTGGCCCGGGTTCAGCGACGTCCATCCCTTCGCGCCGCTCGATCAGGCCAAGGGTTATCTGGAAATGATTCATGGTCTGGAGGATTGGCTCAAGGCCGTTACCGGATTCGATGCCATATGCATGCAGCCAAACTCCGGCGCACAGGGCGAATATGCGGGGCTGGTGGCCATCCACCGCTACCATGCATCGCGCGGCGATGCAGCACGCAACGTCTGCCTGATCCCGAAATCCGCCCATGGCACCAATCCGGCCTCGGCGCAGATGTGCGGCATGAGCGTCATTGTTGTCGATTGCGACGAGAGTGGCAACGTCAATGTCAGCGACCTTAAGGCCAAGGCTGCCGAATACAGTGCAACCCTCGCCTGCCTGATGATCACCTACCCGTCGACGCACGGCGTGTTCGAAGAAGCCATCAAGGACATTTGCACCATCGTGCATCAGCACGGCGGTCAGGTTTACATGGATGGGGCCAATCTCAACGCTCAGGTCGGCCTCACCTCGCCCGCGACCATCGGCGCCGACGTGTCGCACATGAACCTGCACAAGACCTTTGCAATCCCTCATGGCGGCGGCGGACCGGGCATGGGCCCGATCGGGCTGAAAGCGCACCTCGCGCCGTTCATGTCCAACCATGTAGTGCAACCCGTCGATGGACCGCATAAAGGTCAGACTGCCGTATCAGCCGCGCCCTGGGGCTCGGCCTCGATCCTGCCGATCTCCTGGATGTACATCGCGATGATGGGCGGCACTGGTCTTACGCTGGCGACCAAGGTGGCGATCCTCAATGCCAATTACATCGCCAGCCGGCTGAACGATCATTACCCCGTGCTCTACACGGGATCGAAGGGCCGCGTCGCGCACGAATGCATCCTCGATATCCGCGCCATCAAGACGGCAACGGGCATCGCCGAGATCGACATCGCCAAGCGCCTGATGGATTACGGTTTCCACGCGCCGACGGTGAGTTTTCCCGTCGCCGGCACACTGATGGTGGAGCCTACCGAGTCGGAATCGAAAGCCGAGCTCGACCGTTTCATTGCTGCGATGATGTCGATCCGCGAGGAAATCCGCAAGGTGGAACAAGGCACCTGGCCCGCTGACAACAATCCCTTGAAGCAAGCGCCGCATACTCAGGCCGACATTGTCGATACCGACTGGAAGCGGCCCTATTCGCGCGAAGAAGCCGCATTCCCCTTGCCTTGGGTAGCGGAGAACAAGTTCTGGCCTTTTGTGAATCGCATCGATGACGTCTACGGCGACCGCAACCTGTTCTGCGCCTGCGTTCCGCCGGGGGATGATGTTGCTTAGTGCGCTATGCGCGTTCTCGCCAGCCTGACCGCGCTAAAGAAACATGCGACCATGGCGACAACAATAAAGCCGCTGAATAGCAGTTCCCTGCCCTCACCCCATAGCTGTATCGAGAACGAATACCAGCAGCAGTGCAGCAAACTGGTTCAGTAATGGTTCCATCATCCCGGTACTGCGAGCAGACTGGTCGGAAACCTAAACTGTCTGGTGGGAATCCAGGATAATCGGCGTGGTTTCGAATCCCCGGCTTTTCGATATTTCGGCGACAAACTCCCTGGGACTGATGGGTTTTCTTTTCTTCAGCTCCTCGGGCTTCTCCTGTAAATTTAGCGCTCCCACCGCACATGTAGGAATGCAAACCCCGCATCCGATGCAGCGATCCAGGTTGATATCGACAGTTCCTTCGCCATTGCCGGTGATTGCCTCCATGGGACAGATATCGATACAGGCATCGCAACTGATGCAGTCATCCTTCTTGACCTCCGTGTAAAAGTCGCTCGTGACCGCATCTACTGGTTTGGGGAGTCTTTTGATCGCACGAAAAATTGTGCAATATTTTCCGTCGCAGTGACACATGACATGGGGGGATTTCAAATTGCTTGGCATGTTCACCAGACCGGCATCCTCGCAACCCTGCTGGATTTCGAGCGCTTCGTCGATGGTGAGGTATTTCGCCTGGCCCCGTTCGACCGAATAATCCGCGAGCCAATCGAATACGAAACACACGTTGGAAGTGGGCAGGTCGATCTTGTCACCAAGAGCCTTGCCTTTATCCCGGCAGTAGCAGGGGATGGCCGCAATTGTCTTTTTCGACCGGAGCAAGGGTTCGATCTGATTGTAGGCGGCAACCGTCAAATCAGAACTCACAGCCTCATTGACCGGAGTGAATCTGAGAAAAGCATCTGTTGGCAATTTTCCAAAGTGATCCAGGTAACCTTCTTCCTGGAATCGCTCGAACAGATTCGCGAGTTCGGGATCCATATTGCCCGCGCTGTTTTCAGCGAAGCCGTGCATGAAAGGCGCCGCATGGAAACACGTCTCGCCTTCCGCCGACAAACTATTAAAGACTGTGCCTTTCCGGATCATGCTCGAGAGTACCGCGAGCAGTTCGTCCGGATCCCGCTTCATGCGCGCCGCGATCGCTTCAAGCGGCTCCGGCATCATGCCGAGGTTCACGCCCACCTCGGCCTCGTCTCGAGTAAACAGCCTCTTCAGAAGCTCGATTTCCACTCCGGATGCTGTAGCGGGAAAACCCAAGGCATAGGTATTGATCTTTGACCTCAAGTCCTGGTAAATCTTGTCGACCATGATGTCTTCTCCTTTTGCCAACTTTATTTTTGTATGTAACCGTGGGTTACGCCGCCAATCTGCGATCAGATACCCCGATTTCCGCGCGCAGCCAATCCAGCCATCCCTGAACCCCTTCTCCGGTTTTGCAGGAAACTTCAAAAAATCTGACCGACTGATTCAGCTTCAATACCCGTTCCTTCATCTTCTCTATGTTGAAATCGAAGTAAGGCAGGCAATCAATCTTGCTGATCACGATGGCATCACAAACCGAAAACATGAGCGGATACTTGAGCGGCTTGTCGTCACCTTCCGGGACGCTCAGAATGGCGACCCGCTTGTTCGCCCCGGTATCGAATTCGGCAGGACATACCAGGTTCCCGACGTTTTCGATCGTCACCAGATCGAGAACATCCAGATCCAGTTCTCGCAGGCCCATTTCCACCATCGCGGCATCGACA
The DNA here is from genome assembly GCA_049276455.1 of Georgfuchsia sp. Taxonomy (GTDB): domain Bacteria; phylum Pseudomonadota; class Gammaproteobacteria; order Burkholderiales; family Rhodocyclaceae; genus Georgfuchsia. The sequence goes on from JBASWL010000290.1 coordinate 8,109, forward strand.
TGACAGGCGCCACCGGTCCTTAGCTGGATAGCCGGGACATTCTCCAGAGCAACCTTCTCGGCATCAACCATGGAGTCGATGTCGGCTTCGATCACGGCGCACCGGGTGTCCTGACGCAACCCCCGCAGCGTGGCCAGGACGAGGCTGGTCTTGCCGCTGCCCGGCGAGCCCATCAGGTTGAGCATGAAGACGTTCTTTTCGGCCAACCGGGCGCGAATCTCGTCAGCCCGATTGACATTGTCTTCCAGAATGTTTTCCTTGATCTCGATCAGCCGCACTTCAGCCATCATGACACCTCAATTTCCTTGACAAAAAACTCGCGTCCTGAAATAAACACTACTTTTTCACTGGCGCAATGAGGACAGACAAAGTCCATAACTTCCCTGTTTTTCACTGCAAACCCCTTCTTGCATGCCTCGCAACGGAATATTGCCGGGACCCATTCCACCTCGATCACTGCTCCTTCCGCAATAGTACCCTTGCTCGAGAAGTCCAGATAACGCTGCATCCATTCCTCGTAGAAGTCGGTCAGCAGGCCGATCTTGACCCGGATACGTACCACTTTCCTGGCCCGATTCGATTCGGCATGCTTGAGGGCAATTTTCAGAATATCGGCGATAACAGACAACTCATGCATTCAGCCGATGTACTCCTCTTTGTTTTAATACATGCAAGGTTTCATTCTACCTCACGCCAAGGCGCAACCCGATACAATTCGTCCAAATTATTGTGCATTCAATCCAACTCCAAAGCGGTGAGATTTTATGGCGTAACGATCGGGAAATCAGGTGGCTGCGGCTCGATGGCGTCAAGCAGTACTAGAAGCGCATTGCGGTCAGCCGCGTAAATCGCTGGAGTGACGCCACCCATCCACAGGGTAAGCAGCATCGCGGTCACGCCATCCGTGACAGGGCGCGAAACCCGAAGGAAGAAAACATTGGATGCTGTCGAGTGTCTCCGCTTGATGGCTATTTTAGCCGGACCGAATCGACAGTGCTCTGGATAAACGCCTTGAGTTTCTCGCTATCATCCTTGGTGAGCTTCCCTTTAAAGTCAGGCATTCCATCGTCTGCGAAGCTTTCTTCAAACATAACCTGGTCTAGATTCTCGATGTAGGTTTTCATGTTCTCATAGCCCAGATTATTAATGTCGCCACTCTTGCCGAGACCTGGCACACCGTGGCATCCCACGCAATTTCTTACATACAGCGACATCCCGGCTTCCACATCCTTGGGTTCATACGCGACACCGGAAAGCAGCGGGCCAGGGTTATACGGCGCGAATGCGGGCATCCTGGCATTGCCGCCGAGTACGAAGGTGTACACTCTTCCCTTCGTATTGAATTCGGAATAGCGGAAAACCTGCGCCGGGCCACCGCCCCAGCCCACCGCAATCGATAAATACTGTTTGCCATCCAGTTCGAAAGTTACCGGCGCAGCGATGACACCATTACCGATCGGCGTATCCCAGAGCAGCTTGCCGTTGGTGGCGTTATAGGCTTTGAAATGCCCCTTGGCGGTACCCTGGAAGACCAGATTGCCTGCGGTCGCCAGCGTGCCACCATTCCACGGCACACCCAGGTCGTTGCTCCAGGCCGCCTTTTGCTTGACGGGATCCCAGGCAACCAGTGCTCCCCATTCCTTGCCCTTGGGTGGCCGGGAATTGATGTGCATGGCGAAATTCATACCTACACCAGCCATTATCGACATAGGCCCGCTCTTGTCCTGCGCTATCCAGGTGTCGTCAGTGTCAAGCGTCGACGGCATTAACTGGGCCGGAATATAGACGAAACCGGTGAGCGGGCTATACGACAGGCTATGCCAGTTGTGGCCACCCCAAGGGCCGGGAAGTGAATCGAAAACACCTTCCAGGGGAGTTTCCCGTGTCTCGATCGGCCGGCCATTCGGATCGAAGCTGTGAACCCAGTTCTGCTCGACGAAATTCTTCGCTGAAATGAATTTGCCGTTGGTGCGATCTACAACATAGAAAATACCATTCTTGGGTGCATGCAGGATCACCTTGCGCATGACGTTGTCGATCTTGATGTCGGCCAGGATCAGGTCGGTGCACGAATCATAGTCCGAGGTGTCGCGCGGGGTTTCCTGGTAGTGCCAGACATACTTGCCGGTTTCCAGATTGAGTGCAACGATCGAGTTGGTATAGAGATTGTCGTATGCCGCGCCGCGCTTGGCTTTCGCCCACGGCCCGGGCTGGCCGGTGCCGAAGTACAGCAGGTTCAGTTCGGGATCGATGCTCATGGAGTTCCAAACGACGCCACCGCCACCGTTTTCCCAGTACCTGGTGTCCGGATCCCAGGTCAGTGCAGCCGTGGCTTGCGACTCATCCTCGAACGGCTGCGCCGGATCCCCAGGAGTAACGAACCAGCGCCATTTCTGCGCACCGGTCTCGGCGTCATAAGCCGTCACGTAGCCACGCACGCCGTATTCACCGCCACCATTGCCAATGATGACCTTGCCCTTGGCGATAAACGGCGCACCGGTAATGGTGATTTTGCGTGTCGGATCCGTTTTGGTGTCCTGCTCCCAAACCTTTTTGCCGGTCGCCGCATCAATAGCGATAAGGCGGGCATCCGGGGAACCGACATAGACTTTGCCCCGATACACGGCAACGCCCCGGTTGACGGGGCCGCAGCAGCCTTTCCAGGCGCCGGTGCGCGGTGTCTTCGGGTCATAGGTCCACAGCCGCTTGCCGCTGCGCGCATCGATGGCATGGACGACGGCCCACGGCGCCGTCACATACATGACGCCATTGACCACGATCGGTGTCGCCTGTACGCCGCGCGTCGATTCGAGGTCGTAGGACCAGGCCAGGCCAAGCTTGCCGACATTGGCCGTGTCGATTTGCTTGAGGCGACTGAAACGGGTTCCGGCGTAATCAAGACCGTAGCTTGGCCATTCCTTGCCGGTCTTCGCATTGGCGATGATTTTTGCATCGTTTACGTCGGCGGCCTTCGGTGTCGCCGCTGCGAGGCTGAAGCTGTAGCATAGGCAGGCCAATGACAGAGTCCATACACTAGCCGACTTGCAGAACCGCTTCTGTGGTAGCGCGGAGTAAAAACGAATACAGATCATGCTATCTCTTGGTCTTTTGTCATGATACTGATAGTGGGCGCCTCTAATAATCGATTTTCCAATTTACATAGATGTACTCAACCTGAACGCGCACTTTCGACTTCAGATGGTTGGCCGATTTCTGCTCTTCGGTCAAAGGATGATTCCGTTTGCTTTTGTGCTTGCTCATAGTCTGTAGCTCCAGCTTGTCTTCTCCTGGTTAAACGCTTCAGATCAAATCATGCTGATATGTGTTCTGCATATTCCGCAGTTTCACGTGGATTTTTAGACGTGCCCTAAATTGTATTCACTTACCACCATGAGTAGGCGAGACTGGCACCAATCAAATAAGTACGTCCGGGTGCTGGTTCGAAGAAGCGGCTGCTGCCTTCGTTCACAATCACGGATCCGACATATTTGCGGTCGGTCAGGTTGTCGATGCGCAGGAACTCCTTGGTACGCCAACTGCCCGCCAGCTGCTCAAAGCCGAAGTGGAGATTGATCACGGTGTAGGCCGGCGCCGCATCGTTGTTGACATCATTCACATACACCGAGGCCACATGACGAACTTCGAGGCCGCTTGAGAAGCCGGCTGGCGAATGCTTCCATGTGAGCTCGCCGTAGAGCGTAGAGCGCGGAATACCCGGGATCGCGTTGCCAGCGGATACGGGAACGTTCGGTATCGCGCAGGGGGGCGCGGTGCAGGTCAGGAAGGCATCGGCGTAGCGGGCACGAAGATAGGTATATGCCGCGTAGGCGCCAAATCCAGCAGGCAGCCTTGAGTCAAGCGCCAGTTCAAATCCATCGCGTTTAGTCCCACCAACGTTCTGGAACACTGACCGTCCACCGCTGTTGGTCAAGACCGCGATCTCGTCCTTTGTCTTGACATGAAAGACAGCGGCGGTCAGCAATGTGTCTGGCCCCAGGAATGCCTTGGCACCCATTTCGAGGTGGCTGCTCTTGGCGGGCTTCAGGCCGAAATTAAGCCCCGTGCCGGTCGTTCTGTAGGAGAGTTCATTCATGGTAGGCGTTTCAAATCCATGGCCGAGGGACATGTACAGGTTCAAACTTTTGCTCGCCTTGTAGGTAAGGCCAATGACAGGATTCGTAGCGGAATAACTGGTGCTGCCGCTATCATCACCGTTTCCGGTGACTATGTAATGGTCTCTGGAACTAACCTTGACCGAACTGTTGCGCAGTCCCGCCAGCACCAGCCACTTTGCGGCCGGTTGCCACTCGGCCTGTAGGTATTGGTCAAAGTTGAATACGCGGTTGTCCTCATCCCGGCGCAAACTGCCAAGGACACCAAGTACCTGACTCGCTCCAGAACCGATGAAATTCTCAAAGCCATGCCGCCCCTCATCAACGTTCTCATAGGCAAGGCCCGCTGTGAAACGTAGTGGTTCGCCTGCCAGGGTGGCATGGTGGTTCCAGTGCAGATCCGTGCCGCCATAGTTGCGGATAAGGTCGATGACACCACCACGACTCGTCACTGCGGTTTGCGCAGCAACAGGAATTGACAGGAATTGAGTGATGCTCCGATGGCCGTAATAGAGCATCGCGGTCAGGGTATCGGCCGTCGTCAGGGCTCGTTCGTAGGTTAAGCCGCCCTGCGTCTGCGCGATCCGTTCGCGGGTGTTGAACTGCAGCGCATTCGTACCTGCTTGGCGTGGATCGGCATCGAACTGGGTATGGGTGAGGCTGAGCGCATCCTGCGCCTCGGGCATATCTGTGGAATTGAGGACAAAGGTGAGTTTGGAGGCGTCGTCGGGTTTAACCTGCAGCTTGACATTGTAGATGTCGCGTGTAACAGCGCTATGGCCACGGTAGCCGTCGGTGTGGAACCTCGAACTGGAGAGCAGGTAGTTGATGCTGCCAGTGTCGCCGGAGGCCTTGAGGGCGATACGGCGGGTGCCAAAACTGCCGAAGGAGGTATTGCCTTCGATGGTTGTACCAGGCATGCCATCTTCAGTAAAAAGCGAAATTACACCACCAGAAGAATTGCCATAAAGGGCAGAGAAGGGGCCGCGCAGCACTTCGAGCCGGGCTGCCGAGCCGAGGTCGAAATTGGACACCTGACCTTGGCCGTCGGGCATGGTCGCCGGGATTCCATCGGAATAGAGGCGAATGCCGCGGACACCGAAGGTGGAGCGGGCGCCGAAACCGCGTGAGGATATCTGTATATCCTGGGCATAGTTTTGGCGGTTCTGGACGAAGATGCCGGGCACTCGTACCAGAGGCTCGGAGAGATTAACCTGAAGTTGCTGCTCTTGAATTTGGGTGGCGCCGACACTATTCACTGAGACCGGTAGGTCAAAGCTTGACTGTTCGACGCGGGTAGCGGTAACAACTACAGCAGGCGCCATAATTGTTGGGATCGTCGGTTCTGCGGCGACTAGCTGGGCGGCAATGGATGAGCCGACAGCGACCATTGTGCAGGTGAAGTACCTCTTACGAAATTCCATGTGTGGTGATCTTTCTTGATTTGCGCCGGGGGCGCTGGAAGGAGCGCGGTGGTCGGCAGGGCGAGGCATTGTTAAAACCCAGTCGTTTGGGCGACTACTCCACGGTAGCTGAAAATAATTTACTCGTTTGCATATGAATCAGAATCGGCTAAAGCCTGATGAAATGACGGCCAATTCGCCAATGCATTTCCTCTCTGCCGGGTTGAACGATCAAGTAAATTACCCATCGTACAGCGTAAGTATTTAGTATTATATTCACAGAAGACGTGAGTTCAACAAGGGCACACTACAAACCCGATACTGTAAGTAGCGTTTTTGCATGTGAGTGAACTGGACGCTTTTTACCTTTTCTTAACCGGTAAGGTAAAAGTCGCATTGCGCCGGGGTGCCTTCTAATATGTGCGTCACGCCAACAGGTAGCGACAATCTCTACGCCTTGTCTCTTGAGCACGTAAATGATCGTCCTGCCCGGTGGAATGTTCCTTACACTTTTTGCTCTGCGCCTGGCGTAATTGATATTGGCCTGTTCGAGATTTAAGAAGCGTCGAGAGGCCGGCTTTCGGCTACCAGCCGCTGCACCTGCAGCATGCCTGCTGCCGTAACGGTGCCAATCCCAATAAAACCCTGATCGCTGGAGAACATCCGCAATCGTTGCCCTGCCCTACCGCTCCAGGGAATCGCCTGTCCATGACGAATGCGTGCCGAATCACCACTGCCGAGTTGCACTTGCGGCAGGTTGGCCACTAGCGCATCAAGCGGTGCCAGCAGCGAATCGCGCCCTGATACGGGAAGGGCCTCGATGGCATCAAGCGTCACTGCCTGCTCGATCATGATATCCGCCACACGGGTACGACGCAGCATTGCCAAATGCGCACCGCAACCCAGCGTAGCACCGATATCGGCAGCCAGGGTGCGGATGTAAGTCCCCTTGCTGCAATCGACATCGACCACAGCATCACGTCCATCGAAGGACAGCAGATCTAGTTTGGTTATTGTTACGCGGCGCGGTGCGCGTTCCAATTCGATGCCCTGCCGCGCATATTCGTAAAGCGGTTTGCCATCGCGCTTGAGCGCGGAATACATGGGCGGCAACTGTTCAATCTCGCCACGAAAGTGTTGCAGCACAGCCGACAGCTCCGCCTCACTGACCTTCATATCAGATTGGCTGATCACCGCACCTTCGGCATCTGCCGTGTCGGTCGCAATGCCGAGGCGCACGGTGGCACGATAGGCCTTGTCGGCGTGCAGCAACTCACCGGCAAACTTTGTAGCTTCACCGAAACAAAGGGGGAGAAGCCCGGTAGCGAGCGGATCAAGCGTGCCAGTATGGCCGGCCTTGGCCGCATTGAACAGGCGGCGCGCGGCCTGCAGCGCAGTGTTTGAACTCAAGCCCAGTGGTTTGTCAAGCAACAGGACGCCATCCACATTACGGCGTGGCGGGCGGCGTGGAGCGTTCATCAGGAATTGTCGGTCGGTTTGTTGGACGCAACAGCTTGGTCAATTAGTTGCGACAGATGGCTGCCACGCTCTACTGAAGCATCGTACACAAAATGCAGTTCCGGATTGTGATGGATGCGCACACGGCGCCCTATCTCGCGGCGCAGGAAACCGGCGCTGTGCTTGAGGCCACGTTCCAGTTCGACCCGCTCCTCGGCTGACACAAGCGTCGTGTAGAACACTTTGGCATGTGCATAATCAGCCGTAATCTCGACATCGGTGATTGTCACCAGATTGACGCGTGGATCCTTCAGCTCAAGCCTGATCAGTTCCGCCAACTCTCGACGGATCTGTTCAGCAACGCGTTCGGAGCGTGAAAAACCGGCTGGCATCAGGCCAAGGTACGCGCAATTTCCTGTATTTCAAATACTTCGAGCTGATCCCCGACCTGAACATCGTTGAAATTCTTCAGGTTAAGACCGCACTCGTAGCTTTCCTTGACCTCTTTCGCATCGTCCTTGAAACGCTTGAGCGATTCGAGTTCACCAGTGTGGATGACAACATTGTCGCGCAGTACCCGCACTGAGGAACCGCGCTTGATCAAGCCAGACAAGACCATACAGCCAGCGATGGTGCCGACCTTGGAGATGACAAAGACCTGACGCACCTCGACCATGCCGATGACGCTTTCCTTCTTCTCCGGGGAGAGCATGCCAGACAGCGCTGCCTTCACTTCATCCACAGCAGCATAAATGATGTTGTAGTAGCGGATATCGACGCCAAAGGTTTCAGCCGCCCTGCGTGCGCCGGCATCGGCACGGGTGTTGAAGCCGATAATGACCGCCTTCGATGCCTGCGCCAAGTTGACGTCGGATTCGCTGATGGCGCCTACCGCCCCATGGATGATCTGCACCTTGACTTCGCCGGTCGACAATTTGCCCAAGGCATGCACCAGCGCTTCCTGCGAGCCCTGCACATCGGCCTTGACAATCAGCGCCAGAGTCTTGACATCGCTGTCGCCCATCTGGTCGAGCATGGTTTCAAGCTTTGCTGCCTGTTGCTTGGCGAGTCGCACGTCGCGGAACTTGCCTTGACGGAACAGCGCCACTTCGCGCGCTTTGCGTTCGTCGGCAATCACCATGGTCTCGTCGCCTGCAGCAGGCACATCAGAGAGCCCCTGGATTTCAACCGGGATCGATGGCCCCGCTTCATCAATGGCGACACCGTTTTCGTCGAGCATGGCCCGCACCCGGCCATACACCTGACCTGCAAGTAATACGTCGCCACGACGCAAGGTGCCGGATTGCACCAGAATGGTGGCGACCGGTCCCTTGCCCTTGTCTAGCCGCGCCTCGATCACCAGGCCCTTGGCCGGTACATCCCTGGCCGCCTTGAGTTCCAGTACTTCGGCCTGCAACAGCACCTGTTCGAGCAGATCGTCAATACCGTCGCCGGTCTTCGCCGATACCTGGACGAAGGGTGTATCGCCGCCGTATTCTTCCGGTATCACGCCTTCGGCAACGAGTTCCTGCTTGACGCGCTCAGGGTTGGCGCCCGGCTTGTCGATCTTGTTCACCGCCACCACCATCGGAACATTGCCGGCTTTTGCGTGGTGAATCGCTTCCCTGGTTTGCGGCATCACGCCGTCGTCGGCCGCTACCACCAGAATAACAAGGTCGGTCGCTTTCGCACCGCGCGCCCGCATTGAGGTAAAGGCTTCATGGCCCGGCGTATCGAGGAAGGTAATCATTCCCCGCTCGGTTTCAACATGATATGCGCCGATATGCTGGGTAATGCCACCAGCTTCGCCATGAGCGACGCGGGTTTTGCGAATATGGTCGAGCAGTGAGGTCTTGCCGTGGTCAACGTGACCCATCACGGTTACCACCGGCGCTCGCGGCAGCAATTCGGCATCCTTGTGCTCGGCATGATCTTCATCGAGGAAGGCATCAGGATCGTCGAGCTTTGCTGGGAAGGCCTTGTGTCCCATTTCCTCGACCAGGATCATGGCAGTTTCCTGATCGAGCTGTTGATTGATGGTGACCATCATACCCATCTTCATCAGGGCCTTAATCACCTCGGTGGCCTTGACTGCCATCTTGTGCGCAAGATCGGCCACGCTGATGGTTTCGGGAACATGCACTTCGCGCACAATGACTTCTATGGGCATTTGTGCTGCGGTCGATTCCTCATGATGCCCCTGCCCCCGGCCATGACGCGCTCCACCACGTGCACCGCTGCGCCAGCCGGATGCACCGCCGGTATCGCCACGGGTCTTGATGCCACGGCGTTTTGCGGCATCATCTTTCCACGCGGTTGCAGCGGGTTTCTTGGTGGTCTTCTTTTCCGCGCCTGGCTTGCCAGCAGGCTTGTGCAGTGTGCCCGTTGATACAGCGGCCGCAACTGGTGTTGCGGGAGGAGCATTCTTTTTGGCTTCAGCGGCGGCCAGTTCGGCCTGGCGACGTTCGGCGTTTTGTATCTCGCGTTCCTGCTTCGCCTTGAGTTCGGCCGCCTGAAATGCCGCCAGATCAGCATGCCGCTTGGCATCCGCCTCACGCCGTGCAATCGTTTGCGCATCGAGAATCGACGGCACCTTCCTGACTGTAGTCCGGGCTCCGGCAGTACGGGCAGGGGTCTTCTTCTTAGGCTGCTCCGGTATTGGCTCCGGCGTTGGCTCCGGTGTTGGCTCCGGTGTTGGTTCCGGTGTTGGTTCCGGTGTTGGTTCCGGTGTTGGCACAGGCTCCGGCGCTACGATCAGAGGTTCCTGCGCCGACTCGGGCACAGGCAACTGAGGTTCAGGAACAGGCTCCGGAGTGGGCAACGGTGCCGTTACAACCGCTTCGGCGGCAATTTCGGCGGGATCGCGCTTGATGAAGGTGCGCTTCTTGCGCACCTCAACCTGTATCGTGCGCGACTTGCCCATGGCATCAGCAGACCTGATTTCAGTCGTCTGTTTACGCGTCAGGGTGATCTTCGACTTCGGCGCAGTCTCGCCGTGCGCCTTGCGCAGATAGTCAAGCAGGCGTGTCTTGTCCTGCTCGGTCAGCATGTCGTTGGTCGCGGACTTTTCAACACCGGCCTTGGCTAGCTGCTCTAGCAGCGCCGTGGCTGGCATCTTCAGTTCCGTCGCGAATTGGGAAACGCTCATTTGTGCCATTGTCGTACCCCGCAGTTACTGCTCATCCTCAAACCAGTGTGCACGCGCCACGGTAATCATTTGCTTGGCGCGTTCTTCGTCGATTCCGGTCATTTCCGTCAACTCATCTACCGCCAGATCTGCCAAATCATCACGGGTCTTGATGTTGTGTCGCGACAACGCTGCCGCTAAATGCTTGTCCATGCCATCAAGATTAAGCAGAGCATCATCGACGTTCTGCAACTCTTCTTCGTCAACAATGGCTTCCGTCAGTAGCACGTTGCGCGCACGCTCGCGCAGTTCATTCACAGTTGCCTCGTCGAAAGCATCGATTTCCAGCATTTCGGAGAGCGGCACATAGGCCACTTCTTCCAGTGTCGAAAAGCCTTCCTGGATCAGGATATCGGCCACTTCCTCATCGACATCAAGCTTGTCAATGAAAAGTTTGCGAGTCGTCGCAGTTTCCACTTCCTGTTTCTGCAGGGACTGTTCGACAGTCATCAGGTTGATGGTCCAGCCGGTCAATTCGGATGCCAGGCGAACGTTCTGGCCACTTCGGCCGATGGCGATGGCGAGATTGGCTTCGTCAATCACCACATCCATGGCATGGCGCTCCTCATCGACCACAATGGACGAAACTTCGGCTGGTGCCAAGGCACCAATCACGAACTGTGCCGGATCAGCTGACCACAATATGATGTCAACACGTTCACCAGACAACTCGTTGGTCACCGCCGTCACGCGCGAACCGCGCATGCCGACACAGGTACCGATCGGGTCGACACGCGGATCGTTCGATTTAACGGCAATCTTGGCGCGCACGCCAGGATCTCTCGCCGCCGACTTGATCTCAAGCAAGCCTTCCTCGATTTCCGGTACTTCGAGCTCGAACAATTTGGCGATAAAATCCGGCGCGGTACGCGAGATAATCAGCTGCGGACCACGTGCCGTGCGGTCAACCTTCATCAGCCAGGCACGCACACGGTCGCCGGGGCGCAGGTTTTCCCTAGGAATCATCTGGTCGCGTGGCAGTAGCGCTTCGACACGACCCGATTCGACAATGGCATTGCCGCGCTCCATGCGTTTGATGGTGCCGGTGACAAGATGCTCGCCACGTTCAAGAAAGTCATTCAGGATTTGCTCGCGCTCGGCATCGCGGATTTTCTGCAAAATTACCTGCTTCGCCGCCTGTGCGCCGATACGGCCAAAATCGACTGGCTCCAGCGACGCTTCGATGTATTCGTCGATCAGGATATCGGCAATCTGCTCCTGCGCGGCAGTCAGGCCAATTTGCTGCTCCGGATTTTCCACGGCATCGTCGGCTACAACCAGCCAGCGGCGAAATCCCTCAAAATCGCCGGTCTCACGGTCGATTTCTACACGAACATCCGCCTCTTCGTTCACACGCTTCTTGGTCGCAGACGCGAGCGCCAGTTCCAGCGCTCCGAACACGATGTCGCGCTGGACATTCTTTTCGCGGGCCAGCGCATCGACCATCAACAACATTTCGCGGCTCATTTCATGACCTCCAGCAATATCCAAAAATCAGAACTTCGGCACCAGTCGCGCCTTGTCCACTGTCTCCAGTGGAAACTCGTGCTCGACCGCATTGGCGCCATCGCCCACCCGCAATACCACCCGGTCGTCTCGCATACCCACGATCACGCCCGAGAAATTTCTCTGGTTGCCCACCGGCAGACGCAGCTTGATCTGCGCCTCCTGCCCGGCAAAACGCTCAAAATCCGCCACCTTTTTCAACGCCCGGTCGAGGCCGGGCGAAGACACTTCGAGCCGGTCATAATCAACATCCTCGACGGCAAACAACCGCGTCAGCTGATTGCTCACTGTTGTGCAGTCGTCGATAGTCACGCCTTTTTCGTCTTCTGGCTTATCGATGAAGACGCGCAGGAGCCGACCACGCGGACTGGTTTCGACATCCACCAGTTCGTAGCCCATACCACCCACGGTTTGTTCAATCAACTCGATTACCCGCATCTCCGACGCCACAAAAGAAAAATGGGCACTGTTGCCCATTTTTGGTCCGCCCTCAATACGCCGGGCGGCATTCGCAAAACCGGGGCGCATTATAGCGGCAATGCCCTGCTCAGCGCAATCATAAAAGGCCGCAGATTCAAGCGCCACGTCAAAAAGCCAATCTCCCGGCTCCCCCTCATCCTCATATTTTTTGTACTGAAGTAGCGGCTGTGGAAATTCAGGGTGACCCGCCGCTTCCAGTTTCGATCTCCTCCATCAACACCATGCTGGTCGACGGATTCCCGGTCTTGACCTCCAACTGCATGAATGCCTTATATGGACGCCTCCCGTTTATTTACCAAGAACATTGGGAGGAATGGAGTATTGAAACAGAGCGATCAAAAACCTGTTCCCCCACACCATTCAGAGGAGACCAAAAAACTTATTCCTTCATTGAGCGCAGTTTCTGCTCCAAGGTGTCAGTGTCCGGCAATTCGACCCCGAGCGAGCGAGCCACGGTTGCATTGATGCCAACAGTGAAATATTTGGTCTCCCGTGTTGAGGGCAATCCTTTCCCCCTGTGCCATGCAATAACTGCTTCCGCTGCCTGGCGAGCAAGTTGTTCTGGCGTTGTGTAGAGTGACACCATGGCTCCAGATCGTTGATAGGCCGCTGAATATCCAATCAGCGGGATCCCGGCGTGGTAGCTCATTAACAGAATGGATTGAACAGTGTTAGCGGTATGCACTACCGGATCGGGTATGGCGAGCAATATGTTTACATTCTGAATCATACGGGCCAAGGCTTGTCCTACTGCGGCTTCTTCGCTGACCGTCTCCAAACGCAATCGCTGCCTGCGCTCACTCGATGCCTCCTGCAATCTGGAAGACATTTCCTGAGTGGTCGGACCAAGCACAACGCCGATGTGTGCATCACGCGGTCTTAGCAGACTGACCAGATTCAGCATACGACCAACCGGTTGCTCGAGAAAAATTGCTGAAGAATTACGTGGCGAGCGCCTTATTGATGTTTCATAGGCAAAGCGATGAGGCATCACGGCCAGCACTAGACTATCTTGAGAAGATGTAGCGACTGCTCTTTGCCATGCGGCATCTCCCAGCGTCACCACGAGATGCGCGGAGGCCCGCGAGGTGGATGCTGGCAAAAACTTGTCTCCCACCCGTTCCAGCTCAATACCGTCTATTGACTGTTCAAGCAAGTTTTGCAGGTGGCTCGCCGTCTCGCTGGCAAACGTGCTGTCGTCACTGACGACCAAGCGAACCGTGAGTCCTTCCGCCGATGCACCCGCGCAGAAAGTTTCAATCAACACAACAAATACCAAGTACCGCAGCCAACATTTATATTGACACGATGCTCTCCACCAGTTGCACCCTATGCCGCTGGAAACGAATTCCGAAAACCGGAAAAAAGCATGACGCACTACAGGGCTCAGTGATCGATCTTTATCTGTAGTAAGGCAATACGCCGTGCAATGGTATCCGGTGTTCCAACCGTACTACCCAAATAGTAGTCACTATAATGACCCAGGACATTTTGCATGACAGCGGCAATTTCACCCTGATATTCGCCGAAATCTATGCGCTTGGCAAGCTTAATATTCAAATGATCTATCGCGGGCATGCGCCCGTTCTTATACCCGGCATCGGTCCAGAACATCGCGCTGACACGCTGGTAATTGGCAGAGGCCTCCCATCCTGCAGAGAATGACTGCGACAACAGCAGTGACAGCGTGTCGCGTGGCACACTAATGCTGTACTTGCTGCCTTGATCGGTCGAGGTGGTTTCGGTATGCGCTGCTGCCAGTCGGATATGGGTATCGGTCTGCGGCTCCCATTGCAGGGTCAAATCGAACCCGGTGGTTCTGGCATCGTCCAGATTGACCGCATCACTGCCTTTTTCAAACTTTACCTGTCCCCGAAGAGAAATCAAGCCAGTGTAATGGTCTGAAAACCAGCGTACATCTCCGCTGAGCGCAGCTTGCGGGATACTGAACACGTAGCCCAGCTCTTCCGAATGAACCCGTTCGGAATCCACCTTGCCGCTATCCTCTATGATCGGGTATGAAATATTGAAGGGGGCAACCGGAATCGGGAAATTGAAGCCGTAGTTGCTTTTTTCCTCGTAGAGACTAGGGGTACGCCTCGCGTTGCTGACACTGGCACGCAACGTATGCCCTGGAGCAACTTCATGGATTAGTGCAATACGCGGTGACCAGCCGCTGCTGGCAAACGAGTTGCGCTCGAACATTGCGCCAGAATGCAATATCCATTGATCGGCAAAGATCCATTCGACATTACCGAATCCGCGCGTCAGGAATTCCGTTTGCTCTTCATTGGTGGCAAACAAACGTCCCGAACGCGACGCATCACGGCGCATCTCTGCGCCCCAAACCGTGCGCAAGCGGTCTGACCAGCGCGAACTTTCCTGCAGTTCGATACCATCGCGCCATGTAGCATAATCCTGCTCTTGCTCGTACGGCAGCGGCAATGGCCAACCAGCCAGCGGAGCTAAAAGCGCTCGCAGATCCATTGGCAGGCGATCACGTTGACTGAATTTCTGGTGGTAATACTGGATCCACCACTCGTTGTCTGTGGATTCAGCATGGTTCCAGCGGGTCTGGAATTCAAGCCTGTCCCCGGTCTGGTGGTGGGGCTGGAAGGTCGGGTCTGTCGTATTGAATTCTCCGAGTTGCTTGTTTTTGTCGGCACCGCGCAATGTCAAATCGATAGTGTCTCTCAGGCTGACCCTGTAGTCCATTTTCAGGTTCATGTAATTCATGCGCATCGAATCGGGACGACTGGCAAAGCCGTCGTCGGAGCGCTGCCCCAAAGTCATGCGATAACGCCAGTCACCCTGCCCCTTGGCGATGCGTAAAGTTGCATCACGAATACCAAGTCCACCAGCGTTGGCTTCAAATTCAGCAACATTCTCGGTGACTGGGTCGCGGGTGATGATATTCACCACGCCCTGAAACGAATTGGCGCCATAGCTGGCGCCGTTGGGTCCGCGTACCACTTCGATCCGCTCTATATCATTGAGCGAAAGCGGTATCTCAGCCCAAAACATGCCGCCAAATACGGGAGAATAAACAGAAACGCCATCGATCAGTACTTGCAAGCCGGATGCAAAAGCGCCCGTCAAACCCCTTAGAGTGGCGGTGCACGTCAAGATAGTTGTCGCCTCGTTCATGCAGCCAA
>JBASWL010000291.1:0-17457 GCA_049276455.1 Georgfuchsia sp.
AGGCGACCGAGCTGAGTACGTAAAGATCTCCGGTAACGGTGCGAACGCGCTCGATTTCCATATTGCGTTCTATATCGGACAACTGGCAAGCAAACACCCCGATGCGTTTTTCCATATCGTGTCAAAGGACACTGGATTTGATCCACTTATTCAGCATCTAAAAAGCAAGAAGATTCTTTCCGGTCGATCCAAGAGCGTCGCTGATATCCCAATCGTCAAAGCTGCAACCTCAAAAACTCCGAACGACCGGATCGCCGTGGTCATTGCCGATCTACAGCGCCGAGGATCGGCTAAGCCTAGAACCGTCAAAACTTTGACCAGCACGGTCCATTCCATTTTTCTGAAGCAGCTTTCCGACCACGAACTATCCTCGATACTCAGTGCCTTGGAGAAACAGGGCTGTATCACGATAACGAACACGAAAGTATCGTACTCATTGCCTGAGTAATGTCATTCATCGCGGTCTTCGGTGAGTCTTGGCTTTTGCTTTCAAGGTTGATCAAGGTGCTCTCTTAGCACCTGCAGACATCGGTGAACATTTCCAATCACGACCTTCGTGGGAATGCTCAGCATCACGTTTATTGATGCCATAGTGCCGACGGGTCCAACACATCGTAGTTTCTGACTCTCACAGAACGCCTTTTGTATCATGCTTGGCTGTCCGTGCCATACCTGATCTGCCAAGTGGGTTTTGTCAGAACGCCGTCGCCGGCACCCTAGTCGTATAGCCAAGCAAGCATCATCCTGGATGCGAGATGCTGCTCAGGCAATGGCTTTCCTTCATAGCTGCCGCTTCGAACCATCGCAGACCGTTTTCCCCAAGCACCTCGCTGAATTTCCTCGGTATCCAAATTCAACTGGCTGAGCTGGCCGACCAAAAGCCCGACCACAGACGGGTAGTGGTCATAAACGAGGTTCAATACGCCTGCTGCGTTTGCCAGGCCGGTTCCTACAGCGCATCCCAAACGCGCACTTTCAATCGCGCAAACCAGAGCGGCCCAAGCGCACAAGGCCTTTTCATCTACCGGTCTTCTCGAATTGCGAATATCCATCAGATCTTCCTTTAACGGGGTCATCTGACTGTTTGCTTGGGCTGCTGCACACAGCACCTTGTGCCTGCTTCTGCGCTCCTCCAGCTTCACGTCAAATCGACAGGCAGTCTGCCGCTCGACATCGAGCTTCAATTCATTAAATGGAACGAGCTCGAAACTCTCGGACTGTGCCATCTCGAGCAGTGTCCGATGAGAGTTATCGGATTTCACAGGACGAACATCGGGGCGCAACGAATAGGAACGCACGAATGCGATTCCTTGTCGTTCCGACTCTGCCGCACTTTCCTCATCGACAACAAACAGATGTTGCTGATTCGCGCAAAATGCGTCTGCATGAAGGGTTCTCCACGTTTCATCGGGGCGCCGATCAAATATCCAGACCAATAGCGCTCCATCACGGCGATAGAACTCGGTCCGTTCGGCCACGATTTGGGGGTAGGTATTCGAAACCTGTGCCTCGAAAACCACCGGCAGCCCATCCCATTTACTGCTTACATCAGGCCGTCGCCAGCCTTCAAGGAAGCTACGCCAGGTTGTCTCAATCTTGGGTGCGTCAAACCGCGGGTCAGCCCGAAGCGTTCTTTCGATCAACACCTTCGTTCGCACATGCCGCGCCCCTTCGCGCTGGCCGTGATAGCGAATGCGATCAAGATCTTCTTGCGATAAATCCCGACTTTCCCGAAAGGGACATCCAGCCTGTTCGGCTCTGTGTTTTTCAAGGTGAGAAAAATAGTGGCCATAATCCGTATACGCTTTGAGCACCACGGGCTCTCCGCATGCTGCGCAAATAAACGGATACTCCTTGCGCACCCCCGCAGACCTGATTTCTGGTCGAAGCGTGTGAAGCTCTCCCATGTTCAAGGTCGGCAACCATTCGGAAACGTCAAACGCCGTCCGGTCTGCGACTCGGGTCACCAACGCAACGGTATTTTTTGTAGTGACCCGAACAGGCGCCGTAGGATCAAAACCACCGAAACAGTCGCGATCAACACCGCGCCTGTATGCATGTGGCGCGTTGCTCTGGTTACTAACCTCGGATTGCAGGTCCATCTTGGTTACCCTCTGCGAAGTCATCACCAAGGATCATAAGCCACCTGTAGCTCACCAGGTGAGCCACTAACCGCGAAAGATTTGCCTTGTGCTGAGGATCGTCATTGCCTGCATGGCCAGTCAGGTCGGACTGTTCGCTGTGATTCTGGTGATCTCTTCAGAATCCAGAGCAACATCACCATGACGATCAGCCAGACCGATCTATTCGGCCCTGGTTTTACAGTTCGAATGTGAATGGTGTCAATTCTATCGACCTTCCTCGCTCACCAATCGATCCTGCCTCAATCAATCACTTCGACCCGTACCCACTTCATCACAGTACCCTGATCAGTCTTGATGGCGCGGGCCACGAGCAATATTGGACCATTGGGCGCCAATGTAATTTCAACGGAGAACCTAACGCCATCAGCCCATCCGCCATGCAAGCCCAAACGTTGCTCAAATTCAGCCTTTTCGATCAAGTCGCAGACATCGTCCAAGGAGATTTCCGTCAACGTGATATCGGCGGTAAGGGACGCCAGCATTCCCAAGTCAAACTTGTCTGTCAGAAGATATCGCGGTTCCATGTTCATGCCGCTTCCCCCTCTGGCAATTTCACCCCCTCAAGCTCATCCAGGTAGCGTTCCAGACGGCCAAGAATAATCAGCATCGAGGCACAGTAATGCGCCTGCCGCCGGAAGCTTTTGGCTTCGGCTTCCACCTCTACAACGCGATCCCTGCTCCACTCCGGAGCGAACTTGAAGAGGTCGTCCATATCGTATCCATAGACAAGATCCGTACCGCGTTTGTTCTTGTTGCGCTTGCGGATATAGTGATGTCGGGTATCACGATTACCATTACCATCGGTCCTCCAAGCCCGGTGGTACCACTCCAGCGTCAGGCTGTTATTTTCTCGGCGGACTCGATACAACAGCGTGTTCTGATTTCCCCATTTTTTTCTGACACCGTTTTCCTTGACGGTGTAATCCTTGAAACGTCTTGCCGTTTCTTCCGCCTGTTCGAGTAGCTCGCCAATATAGCTCTCGAGTGCGCTTCGAATCATCTCCAGTCTGTTTTCCATACCTGCTATCTCCGTGCTTTAAGCTCTGGCTGCGTCCCCCACCAATCCACAGTGACGGCTTTCATCAAAATGACCAATTTCACGTGCTCGATTTATCAACTTTCGATTCATCCTTGCACCGTGAACCTCAACCAATATCGCCAAAATATGGCTCCGTCGTTCAGAAACAGACTGGGCGTTTCCCGCTCCGCTCTGACGTACTGGTGAATCCACTAGATCGGCAACTTTGTCCAAGAATCCACAGTTGTTCTGGATTCACTGGGTACGGCCATCGTAGTGATCGTGGTCATACCTGCGTGGCCGAAATGTGACCTTTTTGGACGCATTTCAAAATCCGTAGTCCTCATCGTCGTCCTAGGATCGGATGCTCTGGCGGTGCGCTGGACAAGCACTCTCGCGACATCGAACATCCAAGTGATTCAGGAGTAGCTCTGTAGTGCGCCAGCCAGATCTCACGGCCCAATGTCGGGCATGACGATCACTGAAGTGCTACTGGAGACAACCTGAAATGAACGTACTCGGAATCGATATCGGCTATTCCAACCTGAAGCTCGCCTTTGGCAAACGCGGCAGCGAACCAAAAGTGTTGCTGCGGCCGGCAGGTGCGGCGCCGGCAGATCGCCTTGGAGAAAAAATCACAGGGAAAAAGGACGAGGATTTTCTGCGTGTCGTGGTCAATGGCACTCCATTCGTCGCGGGGCTTTCGCCGGATCGTGCGGAGCTCTGGAGTCGGGAGTTGCACGAGGACTATCCATCCACCGAGTCGTACCGCGCCCTCTTCCATGCCGGACTGCTGCTTTCTGAACTTGAGCACATTGACATCCTCGTCACCGGACTCCCCGTCAGCCAATACCTGAACCAGGACCTACGAAATCGGCTGCAGAGCTTGATGGCAGGGGAACATCAGGTAACGCCACGACGGAGAATCACCGTAGAAAACGTCAAAGTGGTTCCACAGCCGGTCGGTGGATTCGTCGATCACGTCTGGAATCTCAAAGATTCATCGGAATTTGAGGAGTCTCGCGTGCTGGTGGTCGATCCCGGCTTTTTTTCCGTGGATTGGGTGCTGATCAGCAACGGGGAACTGCGGCGACAATCATGCGGCACCAGCCTGGAAGCGTCCTCCGTCATCCTTGACGAGGCGGCAAAGCTGCTCGCCAATGACTTCGGTGGCAATGTTGGCCGCGAGCGCCTTGAGAATGCGATTCGCCAGAATCAGACCGAGGTGAGGCTGTTTGGCGAAAAGATTGACATCACGCCGTACCTGAAGATGGCGGCCAACAAAATAGGCCCCATAGTCACCGCAAGGTTGAGGGAATCATTACGTAAAGAAAATGCAGGAGCGGACATTGCCCTGCTGGTCGGCGGAGGTGCGGGGTTCTTTGAGTCGGCGGTGAAGGACGCCTTCCCGCAGCTAAAAGTCTTCACGCCAGCGTCACCGGTCTTTGCCAACGCCCGCGGATTCTGGCGGATGGGTGCTTGAGATGATCTCGATAAGGATCGTTGTGAAAATTCCGGAAAGTATCTATCCAGAGTTGATTTCGGATTTATCCAGGGTTCAGCTTCGCGATCGAGCCGAACGCCTCCGTGTACTTGCTATGCTCGGCCTGAAAGACCTCAATGGCGCACAGAAGCAAGCCATCTCAAGGGAAGCCTCAGGCGCTGCAACAACGATTCAAATAGCGTCGCATACCAACAAAGAGCCCACGAGAAAGTTGATAAAAAGACTGACCGAAAATCTGTGAAGGCTCAAGGACGCGCCACGAACTGAGGCGGAGATTTGGGTGGCAGCATTTCTGGATGGTACGTTGAATCGAAAACCATGTCAGTCACCGACCATTTGAGCTGCGGTGATAGAACAACAAATCCAGATAGTGGTAGTTGCCGTCGATGGCCATGCGCTTTTGCCGCTTGATGAAGCTGAAGCCGCCCCCGAGTTCGCGCAGAAAACTTTCCATGTCACGCAGGATGGCGGTTTCCAGATCACGCTCGCTGTAACTGTCTTTCAAATTCAGAAAGTCGAGTTTGAATGGGTTTTTGAGTGGGATCAGATCAGTGCGATGAAATGCGTCCAGCTCAATTGTCGTATCAGTGATACGACAATCTTTTTCGTCGGCGAAAACCTCGGCAAACTGGATCATGCGTTGCAGGTTCTTGACCGAAAAACTCAGCCCGTGATCGGCCACCAATTGCCTCGACGCAAGTGAGCTGGAT
Source organism: Georgfuchsia sp. (assembly GCA_049276455.1). Taxonomy (GTDB): domain Bacteria; phylum Pseudomonadota; class Gammaproteobacteria; order Burkholderiales; family Rhodocyclaceae; genus Georgfuchsia. The sequence goes on from JBASWL010000291.1 coordinate 5,377, forward strand.
GCGAGGATTTTCGGTGCTCACCTCGCCAACGCACAAAACGGGCATGACCGCGTATGAAAGTCAGTTGCATCGAAAATGAAGTTCGTTTGGCACCATGCGCAGCGCCGCCACTCGACGATCTTCGCTCTGACGTCCCGAATTGCGAAGTACGCGGCGTTGATATCCAGTTCTCGATGCGCCAACCGGTAGTGCATTCCCCATGCCCTGACAAGCATGGCGGCTGTCACTTTTCTGGAATCTCCAACATCCAGCCGGTTGAATATCCCCACAAAACTTGCCAGCTCTGCCGCTGACAGTGAGTCGGAGATGAATGGTCTGACCGATTCGGGAAGGCGACCATTCGGCGGACTCTCGTGATGAATTGCGTGCCACTGGCGACGCAGCGGCTTTTGGTGAATCTGTGTCAGGTAGTTGATGATCGGCAGCCTGAGCTTTAACCGGATCAGCTCATGGGCCAGCCGATGGTTTTCCAACTCCTCAGGGGAAAGTAGCGCTGCCACGCGTGTTGCTCACTAACGCCGCTTCGGCGTAAGTACTTCGCGCATCTCGTGGCATCTGCAATAGCCGAGTGAACATTGGATCAGAGAATCGAAGGGTATACAGCGATACCCCTACTGTCTCGGCGAGCTCTTCAATTTCCTCCATATCCAGAGTGGCAATCTTGTCGATGACCGACTTGGGAACTCCTGTCATGAGTTCAGCCGCGTCACCGTCATTAGCCATTTGACGCGTCAGTAGCAGGAGCTGTCTGTTGATCTTAAGGATGTCGCGCTGTTCCATAATAATTATCCATAAATGGTCACGAGTGCGCATTTTATATTACAATTTATTCCATCGCACCACTCCGGAGAAATTATTTATGACAATAGAACCTGATGTAACACTATTGGGTAATAACCCGGTTGCCGAAATCCTTGAGGCGCTGATGAGTAAGCACAGTCTCAATCAAACCGAGCTCGCAAACAAGTCTGGCGTCTCGCAACCGGCCATCAATCGCATCCTCAAGGAGCGAACAAAGGCTAAGAAGCCGCGCCGCGAAACATTGGAGAAAATTGGCACCGCACTTGGCGTTACTCCCGAGCAGCTCACAGGCCAGGAACCCATTTCGGTCAGGTTGTTCGACAAGGGTGCTGTGCCCTTGGGACGATGGGAAACCCTGACGCATACGCCTCATCCCGCAGATGCTCCACGTGGTGGCGCCCTTATCTGCCCTGTGCCTCACAGCGAAATGAGCTTCGCCCTACCTGTAATCGGTGAAGCCATGGTGGCTGAAGACGGCTATCGCGAAGGCGAGGTGATTTTTGTGGATTCAACCGTCGAGCCTACCCACGGTCGGGATGTAGTGGCTGTCAGCCCCAAAGCCGCTTATCTGCGACGCCTCATTGAAACCCCTGAGGGGCAATTCCTCAAGGCATTGAACCCTCACTGGCCGAACCCGATTCTGCCCCTGACTAACGACATCATCGTGATGGGGACAGTCGTATTCTCGGGGCGAGTTCGGACTTAAGCGATTCCAATTCATTCGCCCATTTTGTAATACGTCATTACAATAAATCCCTCCGAAATGTAATACTCTACGAACTGAGTGCGGAGAATCAGAGGTCTATTCTCCGCACGAAAAGCGAAGATAACGCTTGATCTTGCGGAGATTACCCGTCACAATATCCGCAGAAAGCGCGGAGATTGATATGTATATCTGGCAACAACCCCAATGGCCCAACTGGCAAATCGACATGGGAACCCTGGCGACACCGCTGGCATCCGTGCGCCACGGCCAAGGACGACTCCTCGGCCGGATGGAAGCCATGGGATTCAAGCTTCGCGACGAAGCCTGGCTTCAGACCCTGACCCAGGATGTCATCAAGACCAGCGAGATCGAGGGCGAACATCTGGACAAGGATCTGGTGCGCTCATCCATTGCCCGCCGGTTGGGCATCGATATCGGCGCCCTCGCACCGGCAGACCGAAACGTTGAGGGAATCGTCGATGTCATGCTGGATGCGACACAGCGATATGCCCAACCCCTGACGCGTGATCGCCTTTTTGGCTGGCACGGTGCACTTTTCCCAACGGGCCGCAGCGGACTTCATGCCATCAGCGTTGCCGCATGGCGCACCGATGAGAACGGCCCCATGCAGGTCATCTCGGGCCCCTACGGAAAAGAGAAAGTGCATTACGAAGCGCCGGCCGCCGCCAGCATTGATGTTGAAATGCAGCGATTCCTCGATTGGTTCAAGCGCGAGGACAAATCTATCGACCCCGTAATCAAAGCCGCGCTTGCGCATCTTTGGTTCGTGACGATTCACCCGTTCGACGATGGCAATGGTCGATTGGCGCGAACCATCGGCGATATGGCCCTGGCTAGATCGGAACTGACTCCGCAACGGTTTTACAGCCTGTCTGCGCAAATCCAGTTAGAACGCGCGAGCTACTACGACATACTGGAAGAAACCCAGCGAGGGACGCTTGATGTTACAGGCTGGCTGGCGTGGTTCCTGGCATGCCTGGAGCGGGCCATCGCCGGCGCGGAACAAACACTGGAATCCGTTCTGATCAAGGCTCGCTTCTGGGAACGCTACGCCGGCAGCGGAATGAACGAGCGACAGATCAAGTTGCTCAATCGCTTGCTCGATGGCTTCGAGGGAAAGATGACCACATCGAAGTGGGCAAAGATCGCCAAGTGCTCTCAGGATACGGCGTACCGGGATATTCTGGGGTTGATTGAGTTGAGAGCGTTGGTCAAGGCGGGTGGTGGCGGGCGAAGTACGGGTTATGAACTGGTGCCACGGCACGGAACTACCTAATGACAATGCGCCGAAGTTGAACGGCAATCTTTCGGCCACAACGGCCGCTCAATTGATTCAGCCCAGTATCGGCGACTGACAGCAATGTGGAAAGTGGCTGGACTCACACTTTCGGCCAATTGCCGCCATTGCTCTATCTCACAAGCTGCCGCCCAACGTCGGAATTGCGTCGGGCCACTCAGAAATATTAGGCACAATGCCATGATACTTACGAGTTATAGTCTGAACTTTTGTCCATGAGTTTAATCAAGTCTCGAAAGCGCGTCGCTGACCACGGAGAGGTATTCACTCCCGCGTGGCTGGTCGATGCCATGCTCGACCTCGTGAAAGAGGAGTCGGAGCGCATTGACTCCCGCTTTCTGGAACCGGCATGCGGAAGCGGTAACTTTATTGTCAAGGTCTTGCAGCGCAAGCTCGCGGCCGTCGAGTCCAAGTTCGGGAAATCTGACTTCGAAAAACAGCACTATGCGTTGCTGGCACTGATGTGCATCTACGGGATCGAGCTTCTGGCAGACAACATCGCCGAGTGCCGGGAAAACATGCTGGAAGTTTTCACCGACTACCTGAACATGCAGGAGGCCGATGATTTTTATCGCGCAGCCTCATTCGTGCTATCGCAGAATTTAGTCCACGGTGACGCCTTGACGATGCGCACCAGCGGTGGCGAGGCAATTACCTTTGCCGAATGGGGCTACCTGGGCAAGGGCAAGTTTATGCGCCGCGATTTCCGCTTCGACACACTGACCCATTCGTCGGCCTACAGTCAGGAAGGGACGCTCTTTGCTCACCTCGGCAAGCACGAGATATTCACTCCGATCAAGACTTATTCCCCCATGACGGTGGGCGAAATCGCATCCGCTTTGGCCAATGAAACACTGAAGGCGACCCAATGACCGAACTGGCCAGTTTCTCCTTGCGCGGCCGCAATCCAGATGTGCTGACCTGTATCGCGAACCTTTCCAACGACGAGGTGTTCACACCACCGGAATTCGCCAACAGGATGCTGGATACCCTTGCAGAGGCGTGGGCGGCCAGCCACAGCGGGGCGGACATCTGGGCTGACAAGACGGTGAAGTTTCTGGACCCCTTCACGAAATCCGGTGTGTTTCTACGCGAGATCACCGACCGCCTCACCAAGGGGCTGGAGAAGGAGATTCCGCAACTGGAGAAGCGCGTGAATCACATCCTGACGAAGCAGGTGTTCGGCATCGCCATCACGCATCTCACCAGCCTGCTGGCGCGGCGTAGCGTGTATTGCTCGAAGCACGCCAATGGCGAGCATTCCATAGCCAAATCCTTCACGAACGACTCGGGGAACATATGGTTCGAGCGCATCGAGCACACATGGGCCAATGGCAAGTGCACTTATTGTGGTGCCAGCCAATCTGAGATGGATCGCGGCGAGGCGCTGGAAACCCACGCTTACGCGTTCATTCACACAGACAACATCAAGACTCGGATGACCGAGTTGTTTGGAGGCAATATGCAATTCGATGTCATCATCGGCAACCCGCCATATCAATTGGATGACGGCGGCTTTGGCAAGAGTGCCGCGCCGATTTATCAGTTGTTCGTGGAGCAGGCCAAGAAGCTCGAACCGCGTTATCTGTCTCTGGTGATTCCATCGCGCTGGTTCGCGGGTGGCAAGGGATTGGATGATTTCCGCGAAGCGATGCTCGCCGACAACCGCGTACGTTCGATTGACGACTACCTCAGCGCGGGGGATGTATTTCCGGGCGTGGGCCTCAAGGGTGGTGTTTGCTACTTCCTATGGGAACGGGACAACCCCGGCCTCTGCCGCGTGACCACCCGCTTCAAGGATTGGCCTGTTTCGACCGCCACGCGACGGTTGCTTGAACAGGGCGCGGATGTGTTTATCCGCTTCAACGAAGGGCTATCCATTCTCAAGAAAGTCGTTTCTGTCGAAACGGGGCAATCTGAAACTATCCAACTACCAGAAAGTAAGCGATTTGATCGGCTCGTCAGTTCGCTCCGACCGTTCGGATTCCGTACCTTCTTTCGCGGACGTAAACAAACGCGAAAAGGGGATGTGACGATTTATCAAAACGGCGGAACAGGTTTTGTTGCGCGCCAAGACGTTGAGACTGGCACTGAACTCATTGACAAGTGGAAGATATATGTCGGCCGCGCCGCGCCCGGCACTGGTAATCGCGACACCTACCCGCATCGCATCCTCAGCACGCCATTCATTGGCGAGCCGGGCAGCATCTGTTCTGAAACCTATTTGTGCATCGGCCCGTTCGAGACCCAAAGCGAAGCCGAAAGCGCCTTGTCATACATCACCTGCCGGTTGACGCGCCTGCTGATCCTGCTGCACAAGCCATCCCAAGACACCACGCGCAAGGTCTATACCTTCGTTCCGACGCAGGAGTGGAACAGGAAGTGGACGGACGATGAGCTCTACGCGAAATATGGCATCACCGAGAGTGAAATTGCGTTCATCGAAACGATAGTTCGCCCGATGGATCTCGCCAGCGATTTGTTCGAAAATGTCTCGGTAGTCGAAGAAGATGAGTAAGACCATCGAGAACATCCTCGCGCCCAAGCCCGAAGCCCGGCCGCGCATCTACGCCTACTCGATCGCTGACACGGCGCACAAGGGTCTCCTCAAGGTGGGTCAGACCACGCGCAACGTGAAGCAGCGTGTCGCCGAGCAGCTCAAGACCGCAGCCATCAAGAACTACAAGATCGAACTCGATGCGTCCGCCGAGCGCGACGACGGCACCCTCTTCAGCGATCACGAAGTGCGCGCAGCGCTCGTCAAAAGAGGCTTCGAGAAGGTCGAGCTTGAGTGGATGCGCTGCTCGCTCAAGGGAGTAAAAACTGTACTTACCGAGCTGCGCACCGGCCAGCGCTTCACAGGATCGCGTCACGAAACCTTCCCGATGCGCCGGGAGCAGGCCGAGGCCGTGGACAAGACCTTTGACTACTTCAACTCGATCTGGGCAGAAAACAAGAACGCCGCCCCGCGCTTTCTGTGGAACGCGAAGATGCGCTTCGGCAAGACCTTCACCGCCTACCAGTTGGCCAAGAAGCTCGACGCGAAGCGCGTACTGGTGCTCACCTTCAAGCCAGCCGTCGAAGATGCGTGGCTGACGGACCTTGAGGGTCACGTCGACTTCAACGGATGGCAGTACCTCTCACGCAGCTCCGGTAGCGATCCAACGCAGATTGACCGCAAGAAGCCGGTCGTCTATTTCGGTTCCTTCCAGGACTTGCTCGGCCGCGACGCGGCAGGGAACATCAAGCCGAAGAACGAGTGGATACATACGGTGAATTGGGATCTCGTGGTTTTCGACGAGTACCACTTCGGGGCGTGGCGCGACACCGCGAAGGAACTGTTCGAGGGCGAGGAGGAATCCGTTGCGAAGAAGGAGACCAAGCTCGAATACGCCACCGAGTTGGAGAGCGTGAACGAAGACTTCACCGTGCTTTCGGAGAAGGAAACCGAGTTTCTGCCCATCACCACCAAAGCTTACTTGTACCTCTCCGGCACACCGTTCAAGGCACTGGCGACCGGCGAGTTTATCGAGGAACAGATTTTCAACTGGACTTACACCGACGAGCAACGTGCCAAGGAGGCGTTCCCCACCCAGAACCCGGGCCAGCGTAACCCCTACGGTGCGCTGCCGCAGATGCGGCTGCTGACTTATCAGATGCCGGACGAACTGCTCGCCATTGCGAGCGGCGGTGAGTTTGACGAGTTCGATCTCAATGCCTTCTTCGAAGCATCCGGCACCGGCAACACGGCGCAGTTCAAGCACAAGAGCGATGTGCAAAAGTGGCTGGACATCATCCGTGGGGGCTACGCGTCCAAATCGGTCGAGCATCTAAAGACGGGGACGCGGCCGCCGTTCCCGTATTCCGATGTGCGTCTGCTGCCTTACCTACAACACTCGTTCTGGTTCCTGCCCAACGTCGCGGCCTGCCATGCGATGGCGAACCTGCTGGCTGAGAAGCACAATGTCTTCTGGCGGGAATACACAGTGGCCGTCGCTGCGGGCGCCTCGGCGGGGATCGGACTGGATGCGTTGCCGCCGGTGCGGAAAGCCATCGGCAGCGGATTCGATACCAAGACCATCACGCTTTCGTGCGGCAAGCTCACTACAGGCGTCACCGTACCGCAGTGGTCCTCCATCTTGATGCTGCGCAATCTCAAGTCGCCTGAGACCTATTTTCAGGCCGCGTTCCGCGTGCAGTCGCCGTGGTCCATAAAGAACCCAAACGGCGACAACCCGAATGAGGAGGAGATTCTCAAGCCCGTCTGCTTCGTATTCGACTTCGCGCCAACGCGCGCCCTGCGGCAACTCTCGGAGTATGGGATTGGCCTGTCGCCCAACGAATCGAACCCAGAGAATGCAGTCAAGGAGCTCGTGTCGTTCCTGCCTGTACTTGCTTACGACGGTGCCAACATGACGCAGATAGACGCAGGCGGCATTCTCGACATCGCGATGGCGGGCACTTCGGCCACGCTGCTGGCGCGCAAGTGGGAGTCTGCGTTGCTGGTGAATGTGGACAACGACACGCTGCGCCGCATTCTGGACAATCCCGAAGCAATGGATGCCGTGGAGCGCATCGAAGGCTGGCGCGCGCTGGGTGACAATATCATCGAGACCATCATCAACAAGAGCGATAAGGTCAAGGAGCTCAGGAACAAGGCCAAGGACGGTGATCTCACGTCGAAGGAGAAAAAAGAACTCTCCGATGAAGAGAAAGAATACAAATCCAAGCGCAAGCTGGTTCAGGAGAAGCTGATCAAGTTCGCAACCCGCATTCCTGCGTTCATGTACCTCACCGATTTCCGCGAAAACACGTTGCAGGATGTCATCACCAAACTCGAACCTGACTTATTTCTGGCCGTGACTGGCTTGACTGTGAAGGACTTCCATCTGCTCGTCCGCCTCAAGGTGTTCAACACCGAGCAGATGAACCAGGCTGTCTTCGCCTTCCGTCGCTACGAAGATGCGTCGCTACGCTATACGGGTATTGAGAGCCACCAAGGCTTGTCTCACTATGGGCTTTACGACACGGTGGTGGCGAAGGAGTGAATGGGCGGTTAGTGGATCGTCGGGGGCACGAGCAGTCCATGTGCTGTCACCTACTAATGGTTGGTTCGGAGAATCAGACTTGACGACGCCCCTTGAGAAGGAGTGGCCGGGCGACACCGGAGGATTCGCGGGTGAAGGCATATAATCGCGGCTGACAGAGGAACGCCGTAGTAGTCCAGTACATTTATTCATTGATCGTCGCGCCGCGATGGAGGCACCATGAGTCAACTTCCGTTGAACAGGCTGATGTCTCTCGCAAACGCGCTCGCCGCGGACCCAAAGTCGCGGCAAGGTCTCGGGGCGGTCCCAACCGTGCTGACGAGCCAGCCGCCCTCGCCAATGAACAGGCTGATGTCTCTCGCATACCCGTTCAGCGCGAACCCAAAGCCGCGACAAGGTTTCGGGGCGGTTCCATCCGTGCTGACGAGCCAGCCACCTCCGCCAATGGGCGGCCTCGGTTTGCTGGGTCGGGCCATGTCGCCACCGCAATTCACCCTATTGTCTGGTCTCGCGTCGTTCGGGGCCGCTCCTGCTCCGGCTACTGCGCCGACTTGGATTTACGTCACGCAGCGCTTTCAAGCCTTTCTCGGCAACCTCGACTTGACGCCCCTGCAACTCGCTGACGGTGTGACCAAGATTCGCGGTGTCGTATCGTGCCTCAACACTGCGTACTATGGCCACAACTCGGATACCGCGAATGCCTTCGTGATCGGCTCCTGGGCCAAGGGCACGCGTATCCGGCCGCCTCGCGACATTGACTTGTACTTCCTGCTGCCACCCGCGGTCTACAACCGGTTCCAAGCCTACGCATCCAACGTCAACAAGCAAACGGCGCTTCTGCAAGAAGTGAAGTCGAAGCTGCTCGGATCGAACCCGTTAAGCCGCATCAAGGGTGACGGGCCGGTTGTGCTCGCGGACTTTGCCAGCTTCAGCGTGGAGGTTGTACCCGCCTTCGCCCTGACTGAAGACCGAGCCTACTGGGTCTGCGACACGAAGAACGGCGGGTCATACAAAAAAACCATGCCGCTGCACGAGGTCGATGAGATTGAAGCGGCCGATATCCGGTACGACGCGAACGTGCGGCGCCTTATACGAATGTTGAAGTGCTGGCAGGCGTGGTGCATGGTGCCGATCAAGTCGTTCAACCTCGAACTACTCGCCATCGAATTCGTCGACCAATGGGCGCACAAGCACCAAGGTTACTTCTACTACGACTGGATGTGTCGCGACTTCTTCGGGTGGATTATCACGAAGGCGAACACGCACCTTTGGGCGCCGGGCACGTTCGACATGCTATGGCTCGGCGATGGCTGGAAATCGCAGGCCGAAAGCGCTTACCGTCGTGCAGTCAAGGCCTGCGACTTTGAGCGCGCCAACGACATGATGAACGCTGGTGACGAGTGGCAGAAGATCTTCGGCCTCGACATTCCGAAGTGGCTTTGATGGATCAGCGCGCACAAGAAATCATCAACGAGTGCATGCGACAGCAGGAGTCGTGCAACTACACGTCGACGGCTCTTTACTCGTGGCTAAAGGAGATACGCGTCTATCGCATCGCCTTCATCACGCTGCCGATCATCTTTGGGTCGATTGCGAGCGCCAAGATTCTGCTCAAGGAACCTTGCTGGGATTGGGTACCCGCCATCGCGGCTTTGCTTGCAGGACTATTCCCAGCGATCTTCAAGGCGCTTAATTTGGACGTGAGCATCAAGGCGATTTCCGATTCCGCTCATCGCTTCGGGGTCTTGCGTGATCGCTTTCGGCAGGCTTCACTGATCGGGGCAACGAAGCCTGCCGCCGAACTGGAGGAAGAGTTCAAGCCGCTCATGGATCGTATGGATGAAACTCGTGGGGCATGCCTTGCCATTCCCGAGCGGCACTTCAAGAAGGCGCAGAGGAAGATTGGCAGCGGGCACTACGATTTCGATGTGGACGCACAGAGGAAGTGATGGAGAACGGCTAGTCAGTTACCCCTGATGGGCTAGCTATATAGATGGAGGTTTCGGCGGATCTGACGCATGGCTGATTGACGGCTTTGCGGCAACCTGTTCACAGTCGTGTACGTCGCACTGTCGTGTACGTCGGTATAGGCCACAAAGTGGGCATTCGCAGAAATAGGTAGCAGCCGTTCAGGCACGTTGAGCACGTATGGTGTCCGAACGGCGGCTCAGGCCGAACACCGGAAGCAGAAACTGTCGCTATTGCCTATCTGTGCTCCAACTGCCGATCCTGCAAATAGAAAAGCCCGCCATTCCTGCCGGCGGGCTTTTCGTTAGATCAGGCCCCTTTCCGCAAAGGACATGACACGAGTGTCGGCCACGATAAAGTGATCGAGCACCTTGATGTCGACGAGCGCAAGCGCCTGTCGTAGTTGCTGGGTCAGCATCTCATCGGCACGCGAAGGTTCTGCGCAGCCACTGGGATGATTGTGCGCAAAAATTACAGCAGATGCATTCAGCTTCAAACCTGTCCGCACCACCTCACGCGGATAGACCGAGGTTTGCGTTGTCGTGCCACGAAACATCTCCATACCAGCAATCAGCTGATTCTGAGCGTCAAGCCAGAGAGCGACGAAGCTCTCAAACTCTTGGCCACCCAGAAACAATCGCAGGTAGTCTTTCACCGCCTCTGGCGATGCCAGTCGCACTGTAGATTCACTGAAAGTCTCCGCCAGCGCACGACGCAGTAATTCTCGTGCGGCGAGTAGTTTTTCTGACACTGTGTAGGGTGGAATATCTTCTCCAACACCGGGCACGGTCGCCAGGTAATTCTTTCGCAAGCCAAACAACTCTGCCAGCGAATGGTTCATACAGAAAGCTTCCGCCTTTCCCAACAGGATCGAAAGAAGCTCGCGGTTGGTGGAATTCATCATCTAGGGTGCCTCCAAATAAAAAGCGGGACGGCACCCTCCCCTTACGGGACGATGACACGACCCGCGGGTTGAATGAATGGATTACTCGTTACTGCGTCACGTCAGATGGCGCGACCGGTTTTCCGGCATCGAGAATTTTCTGGCTTGCGCTGAAAATCCTCTGGGCTGACTTCTCCGGCAACTGCTCACCGTCAAGCCAGGACTGAATGTAGCCTCGCGACTCGTCACGGCCGGGCAGGTCGAGAATGGAACACAGAAGGAATGCCACTCCTTCCGCTTCTACCTCCTGAATGCTGCGAGGTATCGAAGCGGCGTCATGGCAATCAGCGTCTTCGGTGTGCCCCAAGACCACATGGGCCATTTCATGGAACCGGGTCTTGTGCGGATACTCGGCCATTGGATTCACGGCGATTCGCCGTTTCACCGCATAGCCCTGCACATTCCCGTCCATGAACTCGAATTGCTCCAGCGTAATGTCGAGCCCCGTCATGGCGGCATCGGCATCCCACTGCGGCGATTCGATAGGCTCGATGTAATCCTCTCCCTCTGTCTGCTCCAGACTGAACCAGCGTGGCGCCAGCTTGAAAAGCGTCATGAGACGCTCTTCGTTGTCGGCCCCCGCATCGCCTGCGTCACCCGCATCCGTCGCTCGACGTTTGACGGTGATCGGCATCCACAGCGAGAGTGCTTTCTGGCCTTTTGATACCGAACGCCCAAGGTCTTTCCAGCGATTGAAGCTGGCAATAGGCGAGATCGGCAAACTGCGTTCCTGCAACTGCACAGCCGCCAGTATCTGGTTACCGATACTGAAGCGATGAAACCGGCCATAGGCCGCACTGACGATGCCAGGCTCGGTTAACGCCTGCTTGAGAAGCGGTGAAAATTTGTCGTTCATGGTGCCTCCAATAAAAATCAGGGAGGCACCTTCCCCGTCGGGGTCGATACGTTCCCCGTGGGATGGATATTTCGGCCGAAGCCGGTTGAATGCCTGTACTACGGCGGGTTACTTCTTTTTTGACGACCAGACAGACAGGGCGAACTCTCTCGCTTCGACGGCATGGGGCCCAAGGAACTTGCTGGGCTTGCCTTCGATCTTGATGAAGAGTCGTCGTCCGACCACGGCAATATGCTGTCGTGCTCCGCAGTCACCTTTGAAGCGTGCCAGCAGGAATTGTCGGTAATCGCCTTGCCATCCGGCCGGTGGTGCAAATGCCCCGGTACCGCCGGGCATGGTGTCGATGAGGCTGAAATCGATGACGCCGTACATATTCATCGCTCCTTCACGCTGCCTGATGCAGCGCCTTCTCGACGCTACCCAGTGCGGGAAACCCCGCGT
>JBASWL010000292.1:0-2529 GCA_049276455.1 Georgfuchsia sp.
TGGCCTTGTTTGGTCAGGGCGCGGTTGCCCTGCTCGCCGGTGCTCGACGGCAGACCAATCCGATATACCAGTTGTTTGCCATCGTGACGCGGCCGGTGATCCGCGCCGTGCGCTGGATGACGCCGCAGCCGATCATCGACAAGCACATTCCTTTCGTCACTTTTTTTGTTTTGTTCTGGCTCTGGATATTTCTTGCCTGGGCAAAACTGTATCTTGCCCGGTATTCCGGGTAACCGCATAACGTCGCATCGGATCAGCTCCTGTCCGTGGCAACGGTATTTTTTCTCCCCTGTGGCAATGGATTTCGCTATAATCCGCGACCTTCTGGCCAGGTAGCTCAGTTGGTAGAGCAGCGGATTGAAAATCCGCGTGTCGACGGTTCGATTCCGCCCCTGGCCACCAGTAATACCAAGCCCCTGTAAGTCGCAAGACCTACCGGGGCTTTCTCATTCCTGGCTTGGTACACAATAGTTCAATGGTTGTTCAATAGTTGCTCGATTGTTTCCAGGTATTGGGTCCATTCATTCTTTTTGATATCGAGGCCGTATGACCACTCCTCAACCGACACGCCACCGCATCCTGTTCCGCGATATTGCCATTGGCCAGCGCTTCTGGGACCCCATCAGCGCCGAGTATTTCGTCAAAGAGAGTGCCACCATGGCGGCCATGGTCACCGGTATCGGCGACGGCACCGTGCCCGACGAATTCGAACCTGACGATGTGGTGGGGGTCGAAGAGTAGCGGGGGATCGGTTACCGAGGCCGAAAACGCCCTGATCGAATCGACCAAGCCGGAGGCAGCCCAATGGTAGTGGCCAACAGGGCCATCATGGTGGTGTGCAGGGCAATCGCATGAATGCCAAGGCCATGAACGCTAGAAATAGTCGTTTACGATCAATCGGTTGGCAGGGGACTGTTCACAAGGGGCTGATTTGTGTAGCTTTCTGTCTTTTTGGGGTGTCCCATGGAGACAGAAGGCAAAGTGCGACTGACGGAGGTGTTTGTTGGCCTGCGCGATCCGAGGCAGGCGAAAAAGGTCGAGCACGATCTGGTGGAGATGCTGGTCGTGGCGATATGCGCGGTACTGGTCGGGGCCGACGATTTCGTGGAAATCGAAGAATGGGCGAACGAGAAAGTGGACTGGTTGCGGCAATATCTCAAGCTGGAGAACGGCATTCCATCGCACGACACGTTTGGACGTGTCTTCGCGGCGCTGGATGCCGAGGCATTTACGGCGGCCTTTCGACGTTGGGTAAGCGGGCTGCTGCCGACGTTGGATAAGGATGAAGTCGTTGCCATCGATGGCAAGACCAGCCGCCGCTCGGGGAAACTTGATGCGACACCGCTGCATCTGGTGAGCGCCTTTGCGGCAGGAGCGGGATTGGTGCTGGGGCAGCGGGCAACCGCCGAGAAGTCGAACGAGAAGACCGCCATTCCGGAACTGCTCGCCACCTTGGCGCTGGATGGCTGCATCGTCACCATTGACGCCATGGGCACCCAGCCCAACATTGCCCAAGCCATCCGGGATCGCGGCGCTCACTACATCCTGTCGGTCAAAGACAACCAACCCAAGTTGGCCGACTCGGTACAGGACTTCTTCGCCACATTTCAATCGGTTCCGGACAAGACGCCCCACCAGTTTGACGAGGTCGTGGAGAAAGATCACGGTCGATTGGAGATTCGCCGCTGTTACGCCTTCGACCAGATTGACTGTCTGCATGCTCCGGAACGCTGGCCGGACATCCAGTCGTTCGCCGTGATTGCCTCGGAGCGCACGATCAAGGGCAAGACGACGCATGAGCATCGTCTCTACATTTCCAGTCTGCCGGCGGATGCCGCGCGCTTGAATCACGCGGTGCGCCAGCACTGGCGGGTAGAGAACAGCTTGCATTGGTGCATGGATGTCGTCTTTGGCGATGATCAGATGCGCGTCCGCACCGGCCACGCCGCACACAACTTCGCCGTGCTCCGCCATATCGCCTTGAACCTCATTCGCCTCGCTCCCGTCAAGCGCAAGGGCGGCCTCAAGGTGCGCCGTCTCATCGCTGCTACCTCCGACAACTATCGCGCTCAGCTCCTCGGTCTTGTATAGGATTCATGCGATTGCCCTGCGTAAGGAGCCGAGCCGCTTCCAGCCCGTGCCGCAAACTCTCCTGATAAGCACTGTCGACGCCAACGGTACGGTCGGCAAACCGCAACTTCTCGGCTTGGATGGCGACGGCTGGATCAGCGTAAGCGACGACAAGACCCTCTATGTCTATCGGTTCATGGTGCCGGAGGGTACGACCGAGATCACCGGCATTACCGGACTCGCCAAGGCTTTCCCGGTCGTCGGCAAATTCTATGTGCCGCTCAAGATGCAAGTGCCCGTCGGCAAACCGGCGGTCCTCTATCTGGGCCGCGTCGAAGCGGTTCTACGACCGCGCGAAGACAATGAATATCGTGCTGGCGGCGTAATTCCCCTGATTGACCAAGCCGTCACTGGCATGTCGTCCGGTACCTTCGACATCCAGCTTGAGGACAAGTCGGC